>JBMNRV010000094.1:0-2528 GCA_050944835.1 Kiritimatiellia bacterium | reverse complement strand
AAATAAGCAAGGGCTGCCCAGCGCCTTTACTTAGCATAGATATATTGCGTTTTCTTAAAAAAAGCAAATAAATTCTTCGCTTTTTTTAGGCAGGCGGCCGGCGCCCCGACGCCACACACTCCTTAAAAAATTTTGAACTTCGGTAAATCCTGGATATCCACCAGCCCGATCAAACGCCCTTCCGCATCCACTACCAGTAAATCATCTATATTGTGTTCCTCGTATAATTTCAGCGCCGTCACTGCCAAATCGTCCCCGCGCACAGTCAGAGGATGCGCGGTCATCACCTCGCATATGCGGCGTGCAGGCAAATCCGCGGCCTCGCCGATCAGACGCCGCAGATCGCCGTCGGTAAAAATACCCACCGCAAACCCCGCATCGTCCAAAACCCCCACTGCGCCCGACCGTGCGCGGGTCATAGCCAGAATGGCGTCTTTAAGCATGGCTTGAACGGGAACGGCCGCCAAGCGGTCGCCTGTGCGCATAATATCCGCCACACGCAATAACAACGACCGGCCGATAGCGCCGCCGGGATGCAATTTGGCGAAATCCTCCCGCTTAAAACCACGCTCCTCAAGCAAGATGATTGCCAAGGCGTCGCCGACGGCCAGCATTGCAGTTGTGCTGGCCGTCGGCGCCATATTGAACGGACAAGCTTCACGCGACACGCGCATCGTTATGACCACATCGCTCAAGCGCGCCAACGTGCTTTCCGGCATGCCCGTCATAGCCACAATCCCAGCGCCCTGCCGATGCACCACCGGCAGCATGTCCAACAGCTCTCCGGACTCGCCGGAAAAGCTCAGTCCTAACAACACATCGCGCTGATTGAGGATGCCGATATCGCCATGCATGGCTTGCGCCGGATGAATCGCCAAACTGGGCGAGCCCGTGCTGGCCAGTGTCGCTGCAATCTTCTGCCCCACCAAAAAACTCTTGCCGACGCCGGCCACTACGATTTTGCCGCCGGCCGCCAGCCGCTGCAATATCAGCTCCACCGCACGGCTGAACCCCTCATCCAAGTTATCACTGACTCGTTGCAATTCCTTGATTTCAATTTGCAGGACCGCGCGGGCCCGTTCCAAAATTTTCATAAATTATATTTTCCTCCGCACAGCGTCCGACGGCGCACATGCCGCCGGAAAACACGGCTGTAAGCATACTACGCCAAGCCGGACGGCAAATCAAGCATCTGGAACATCCACTTCAAAGACAATCCGGCGCACAGCAAAAAACACGTCACGAAAAACCTTGCCAACATTTCGTTAATCGGGCATTCTTATCTTTCCTGATTTTCCACCTTACATAACAACCTATACACCGATGACCAATACCGAAAAAAAAGAGCCGACAGAACCTCGCGAAGAACCACGTGATCCGGCGGCGGACTTGCAGCGCCACTTCCAAGAGGCTATCCAAAACTTCAATTTCAGCAACATGTTTACGCGGCCTGAAACCGGCGCGGCGGAGGATACAACCTCCGCATCCGCTGATCAGCTGCGCTGTATCCGGGAATTCAATCACAAACCTCGTGAGCTGCGGGATTATCTGGACCGCTTTGTGATTCGGCAGGCGGAAGCCAAGAAAGTGCTCTCTGTGGCTATCTGCGACCACTACAACCATGCACGGCAATGCATTGAAAACCCAACCCTGCGCGAACGGGAATACTCCAAGCAAAATGTCATCCTGTTGGGGCCTACCGGAGTCGGCAAAACTTATCTCGTTCGCTGTATTTCCCGGCTGATCGGCGTGCCATTCGTCAAGTCCGACGCCACAAAATTTTCCGAGACCGGCTATGTGGGGCACGATGTCGAAGATTTGGTGCGCGATTTGGTCAAGGCCGCAGATGGCAATGCGGAGCTGGCGCAGTACGGTATTATTTACATAGATGAAATTGACAAAATCGCCTCCGTCGGCGCTACCGGCACACGCGACGTTTCCGGGCGCGGCGTGCAGACCAATCTACTGAAGCTGATGGAAGATACCGATGTCAGCCTGCAAAGCCAGACTGACCTCTTGGGTCAAATGGAAGCCATCATGCAATTGCAACGCGATGGCAAGCCGCCGAAGCGCACCATCAATACCCGGCATATTCTGTTCATCGTCAGCGGCGCCTTCGACGCGCTGGGCGAACTGGTGAAAAAAAGACTGCAATCCGGCACAATCGGGTTTGCCGCCACTGACCGCGTCACACGCACTGATAGCGATTGGTTGAAAAAGGCAGACACCGCCGATTTCATCCGCGCCGGTTTCGAGCCGGAATTCATCGGGCGTTTGCCGGTGCGCGTGGTCTGCGAAAACTTAAACGCTGCCGACCTGGAAGAAATTATGCTCACAGCCGAAGACAGCATCCTGACGCAATACCGGCGGGATTTTGCCGGATACGGCATTGATTTCAGCATCACCCGCGAAGCCATCGCCGCCATTGCGCAGCGCGCCGACAAAGAACGCACCGGCGCACGCGGATTAATGACGGTTATGGAGCGCACCTTCCGCAATTTCAAATTTGAATTGCCGTCCACCACCAT
>JBMNRV010000093.1:0-2678 GCA_050944835.1 Kiritimatiellia bacterium | reverse complement strand
CATCCCCAGCAGACAGGCGATTAATTTTAAAAGCCCCCGCTTGGCTTGGCGGTTCATCTTTTCTTTTCTACTTGGCATACCCATTTCCTTCCCTTTGTGGTTAATCCCCTTCCCAGTCGCCTTAGTGGTTTATCTTCCCTTTCCGCCATTCCCCTTTTTTTGCGTTTTGTGCATCTTTGTGCTAATCTCTCTTATCTGCGTCCATCTGCGGTTATATTCTCTCATTTTCTTGGCGTCTTGGCGGTTCAATCCTATCCGTATCCATCCGTGTTCATCAGTGGTTCTCCTCTCCTCCCTCTGCGTCAATCTGCGTTCATCTGCGGTTCACTTCTCCTGTCACCTTGTGCCCCTTGTGTATCTTTGTGGCTAATTTCTTTCCCCTGCCTTGGCTGGCGGTTAATCTTTCCTTCTCTTAGCGGTTTTCCATAAGATACTAGCGATCTTCTAGCTCCAAGGATAGACAATCCGTGTCAATTCCCCGCCTTTGCGCGACGATGCGGCGGCATACACCCCGGGCAGGGTCATCCGCAGGCCCTCCCGGAGGCTGATCGGCGACGGCCCACCCGTGCGGACGGCCTTAAAAAACACATCCATCATCGCATAGTCCATCCCACCATGCCCGGAATCCTTTTTATCGGCATATTCCGGACGTGTACCGTCAATCGGCAATTCAATCCAGTTTTTATACCCATAAAGCTCTTTGGAATAAAACAAAGTCCGCTGCTGGGCGGCACGCTCGGCGCTTTTGAACGTCGGATAGGCCAGAGTGCGTTCAAAAGCGCCCTTATCGGTGAAAAACCGGTAGTTATGCTGATAGCCAATCGGCGAATTATGGCAGAACGAAGTCAGCAAATGCACCACAATATTGGACTTGGTGCGGAAAATGGCAGTCATGGCGTCATGCACACCCGGTTCGCCGGTGACATGGCTGCCGGTATCGAAACAGGAGACCCACTCAAGGTCTTCGTCAATCAATTTCAGCGCCGGCCCCAATGAATGGGTGCAATACTGTATGGGTAAACGCTCTTCCGGACCGGCTTTAGGTTTGCGCCAGGGAGTAATTTCCCACAACGAGCGGCAATCGTGCAGGTAGGCCGCCTCGATATAATAAGGCTCACCGAACAGGCCGCGCCTTTTCAAGTCCAACGCCGCCTCGATCCAGCCGGACATGTTGGGATTGGCGCCGGTCATATAAAACGCCTTGCTTTTGAGATGCGCCGCCCAAAGGAGGTTGCCTTCTTCTACCGAATTCACGGTGGGAATATCGCTGAGGACATGGATATTGCGTGCCAGAGCCTTAGAGGCGAATTCCGCGTGCAGATGCGCGGGTGTTTCAATTAAAAGCGCGTCCATGGGGACTTCCGTGAGCATTTGATCAAAATCGGCGTAGTGACCGGCTTTGGGAAATTCCTTACGCGCAACCTCCAAAGAATGCCGGGCAATCTCGCAGATAGCGGCCGCCGTCACTCCCTCGAAATTTTGTGTGGCCAACTGCAGCAGACGTCGGCCGCGGCCGTGATTTTTTTCCGGATCGGCGCCGTACCCTACCAAACCCAACCTTATTTCATTTGTCATAATATACCTTACATTTTGCTTAATCAGCTTGCAGTTCCGAATAGAAACCGAATGGTATTACGGTTGGCGATTTTGCGCCGGACGGCAGGCGGCCGCCGACGCAGCAACCGGATTTCATCGTCATACGTGCCCTTATAATTGAATTCCTGCCAAGCAGTGCGATTGAGCCTGCGCCGGCAGATGTAGGCATAGGCAGGCGAATCCGTGCCCCAGATGATTTTTTCACCGTAATCGGCACAGATTTTCGCCATCACATCGTTATGATCATTGAAATCCGCATCAATCAAATCGCGCCGGTTGATGTCTTTTCTCTCCACCAAAACACGGCAAACATCCACCTGGATTTTAAAAGCGGCGGTATCCACCCAGACATTGGGCGTCGCCAGCGTGCGATCCAGAAACGGCTTTGAAAAGATAATGCAATGCGCCAGACAAAACCGAATATCGGGATTGGCGTCAATGACCTTAAAAGCGTTGCCGACGTAGGAGAATTGATCCTCTGGCTGTGACGTAGTGTGCAGCAGGATCGGCCAATTTTGCTCCCGGGCCAAGTCCAGCAGGCAGCGGCTTTCCTTCTTAAGCAAAGCGATCACCGGCGCCTGGCTGGTTGCCGGATTGATTTTGATGCCATAAACCGGGTACTTGTTAAGCAGCTTTTTGATATAGCGCGCCTGAGACTGGGGTTCCCGCAACGGATCCATGCTGATAAACGGCAGGAAGCGGCAGCTCAATTCCGGGCAATAGTCAAAGACCTCTCGCAGCAGCAAAAGATTTTCCATCTGAAAAGGCGCTTTTGACACCGCAGAACGCGATTTTTTGTATTTACCGGCAATCAACGCCGGCAAATCGAAATACAGGTCGGAGGAAAACGGGAATGTGATATTGACATCCACCCCGCCGTGCAACTGCTGGTAATACAACCCTTCTATGGTTTGGGCATACGGATACTCCGCGCGCCCGTAAGGGGGTATGGCTACGCCGGAATGCGAATGCGCGTCAATCACCTTGCCCTTCAGGTTCGCCGGAGTGATACGAACATTTTTCCCATCCATGATAATTGCCCTCCTGCCTGTAAACCTTATAAACGGCGTCTATATCACACC
>JBMNRV010000092.1:0-2935 GCA_050944835.1 Kiritimatiellia bacterium | reverse complement strand
ATACGGGCAGCAGCGTGTTGATCAGCAATTGTACATTTACATGCAATGAATCTTTGAGCTATGCCGGGGGAATATTCCACGGTTATTTATCGGGCAATGTCGGATCCATGACGGTGACACACTCACGGATCATCGGCAATCTGGCGACCAACTATTACGGCGGCGGAATTTATTTCAAGAGTAATGGAGTGATGGAGTTTTGCGAAATTGTATCCAATAGCGCCATGCGTTCCGGCGGGGGAGTTTATATTGCCCCGCAGACTCAAACACGCATCCGCAACTGTCTCATCATGGGCAATGCAACAACAGGGAGCGTCTCAACATACCGTGGTGGTGGAATTTACATTGACGTTGACGGGACCAACACATTGGAGTCCTGCACAATTGTCGGCAATCAAACTATGGGCGGCGGTGGCGGCGGGCTGGCCTTGATGGCGGCGGCCAGTAATCGCATTCTTGATTGCATTGTTTATTCCAACTCCGCCGCCTCTGGCGATGCTGACTTGTATCTGACCGGGAATGACAGCACCAACGCATTTCACTTCTCGTGCAGTCCGGCGCTGCCTAGTGGGGTGCAGGGCAATCTTCCTGATTATCCCATGTTTGTCGCTCCGGGCGTGGGTTACGGTTTGAGCCTGGCGGGCGGTGACTACCGCCTGGCACAAGGCTCGCCCTGCATCAATACCGGAACCAATCTGCCTTGGATGGCTGACGCCGTGGATTTGGATGGACACGTCCGGATTGACAGGTTTTCCGGACTGGTGGATATGGGCTGCTATGAACACATGCCGCAGGGAATAATTTTCAACTTGCGGTGACAGAGAACACGGATTGGGTTGAACCGCCAAGACGCCAAGAAAATGAGGAAATGAAACCGCAGATGACGCAGATGGGCGCAGAGGCGGAGAAGCTCACACGGAGACACGGAGACACGGAGGTGCAGAAGAATTAGCCACAAAGAGGCACAAAAGGCACAAGGTGATAGGAGAAATAAACCGCAGATGAACGCAGATGGGCGCAGAGGGGAGCCCCGAAGGGGCGCGACATACACCCGCCATTGCGGGCAAGCATTCCAGGGCAACGCCCTGGGTACAGAACACCCCCTCAAAACCAGCCCTTAAGGGGCGTGACATAGGCGGAAAGAACCACACAAAGATGCACACAATGCACAAAAAGAAAAAGCAACAGAAAAGGAGAAAGTTTGTTGGGCTGGAGTGGCATGCCGCGCTGTCCGCTATAGGGCGTGTTATGAAAAATCTTGTGAATCTTTGTGGCCAATTATCCGGAATCTGCGCTAATCTGCGTAATCTGCGGTTCCCCCCTCTCCCTGGTCATCCGTGTCTATCCGTGTTCATCCGTGGTTCCTTTCCTTTTTCTGTTTCTTGGCGTTCTTGGCGGTTCAACCTGTGGTTCTTCAGCATCTTTGTGGCCAATTATCCGGGATCTGCGTCAATCTGCGTAATCTGCGGTTCCCCCCTCTCCCTGGTCATCCGTGTCTATCCGTGTTCATCCGTGGTTCCTTCCCTTTTTCTTTCTTTCTTGTAGTCCTTGTCGTCTTGTAGTTCAATCCAATCTAAGGCTTATTTAATGAAAGGGTACCGATATGCGTAATCTGCACAAGTATGAAGAGATGTTTCCAGATGAATTCGCCGCGGAAG
Organism: Kiritimatiellia bacterium; assembly: GCA_050944835.1. Classification (GTDB taxonomy): domain Bacteria; phylum Verrucomicrobiota; class Kiritimatiellia; order JAAZAB01; family JAAZAB01; genus JAXGPF01. Next base: position 1,277 of record JBMNRV010000092.1, on the reverse strand, counting down.
TAAAACGCAGGCCAATCGTTTATTGCTCATTCGGGCCGGTTGAATATCACGGCCCGCATGGCGCGCTCGGCATGGATTACCTGAAAGGTTATGAAATTTGTCTCCGTGCGGTGGAAATATCCGGCGGCATCGTTTACCCATTGCTGCCGATCGCTCCCGGCGGCAATCCCATGATGAATCGCGATGAATTGCGCGCGCTAGCGAAAATATCTTATCCGGGTGTGTTTACCAGCGCCGAATTGTGCGAAAAACTATACGCGGAGCTTTTTGAAACTTTTGCCGAGGATATCGGATTCAAGGTCTGTGTCGCCATGGGATCGCATGGGCCAGCCGGCACGCTGGCAAAAAAAATCGCCGCTGAAAATCCGGCGCTGAAAGGAATGAAGATCATCGCAACGGGCAGCTTGTCGCACAACTTGGATTTGGTCAAGGCTGAATATGCGCGACTGGGTATCGCACGCATCAGTCATGGCGGCATGTGGGAGTCGGCCATGTTGATGGTAAGTAACCCGGAACTGGTTGATCCTGAAAAACTCCTGACCATCCCGCCCGGTCCAGCTGAGGAATATTCGGATAAAAAATACGGGCCGGAAGCCCGCCCGTATTACGAGGAAATATCTAAGGTGACGCGTGAATTCGGTGAACGGCTGATTCAAACCGCGGCGGAACGGATTGCCGCCGAGGCTCTGGCAGCGCTGGAACAGAAATAAATATGACCGACCCAACTTTGAAAACCCTGGATGAACACCGGGAATTTGTGGAAAAAATGGCGCGTTTATCGTTTTATTTCGCGCGCCGTCTGAAGGATAAAATGCCTGAAAGCACGCTTGGCGAATTGGTGAGCATGCGCACACCGCTGTTTTACCACACTCTGGAGTATCAGGATTACCAGACCAAATGGGACAATCCGGATTGCCGGCCGATCATCGCCCGTGCCAACGAGCTCGGCAATCTGCCGCCGGAGGAATTTGAAGAGCGAATGTTTGACTCTATCCGCGACTTAGCCATGGAGCGCGCAGAAAAATTTTACCTGCAAAGCGTCGGTATGCCCGGCCACATACCGCCGGACTGGAATGTGGGCAGCCTGAAATACGATTCGCCCCAACCTAAATTGCAGCCCAATAGGTCCAGTTGGTGCTGTTTCCACATTGCCAACGCGCTTGCGCCCCGCTCAATCTACGCTGATCCGCGCCATTTGCCGGAATGTTTTATGGAATTAATGGAGCGCAGCGCAACGGAATACGGATATGACACGCTTTTTACCGGCACTTGGCTGA
>JBMNRV010000091.1:0-3047 GCA_050944835.1 Kiritimatiellia bacterium | reverse complement strand
TGAGGCGCCGCATCATACTCCGCCGGCCCGGACAATTCCCAGCCCCCATCTTCTTCAAATCCGCCATTCGCCAGCGGAGCTATTTTCCGCGCCGGGTACACGTTTTGCATAAAAGTTTTGTTGGTGTCAACCGCCGCCACATCGCCTACATTCCCCACCACCGATCCGCCCGGATTATGATGCAACAAGCCGCCAACCATGTTTTCGGAGCATTGATTGCCCATAATCACATTCTGTTGGCTTTCCGGGCCGGTCGCCACAATCCCCCATTGCTGGCTCTTCAGAATGCGTGGTACTGTCCCTTTCGGATAATCATGCTTTAAAGGTTGATCCAACTGCAGTTGGACCAGGCTGACGCGGTTGGTGACATTCACTTCCTCGCGATTCCCCTCATGTTCAAGCACTAACCGAAACTGCCGATAAACCGGCGGATCAGCGGTAAATTCGGTATTTACAGGCCGAGCTTTATAATGCTTGATTTTTATCTCCCGGCTCCCGGCTGGCGCATCCTCCGTCAACTCGCCGCACCCGAATTCGTCCTGGTCGTCATAACAGCGATTATTGGCCACCACGCAATTCTGGGCGTTATACAGCGCAATCCCCGCCGGCATTCGGTGCCGCGACGTGTACCAAACACCTTGCTTGTTGTTATTCATGACGATATTATCCGTTATCACATAATCCTTGGGGCCGATCCGTCCGCCTTCCGTGGCAATCCCCTCGCGCATATTATCGAAAATAATATTCTGGCTGATGATATGATAATGATCGCCATCCCGCGCCAGGTGCGCTATGCCGAGGGCTTCATAGGTAGGGTTGCCCTGAAGCACCCGGCAACTCAACCCGCCTATTCCAATCAAGTTGCCGTAAATATGATTGTTTTCGATGATGCACCCAAAATTGCCCATGCACATATAAATGCCACATTCCAAATTATCATGAATCAGGTTATTCACGATTTTCACCAGCGGCCCGGAGCCCGGATGAATCCCCTGCCAGCCGCCGCTGATATCGCAATCCGTGATCAAGGCGCGGCCGGCGGAACAGCTTATATTAATCTCGATAGTCAAAAGTTCTCACGTCTCCCTGTCCGTAGTCAGAGATCGGCGTCTCGTTTAATTAATTCCATGTTCAGGATAGTCATTTCCTCCACGATTGCAAGCAACCGTTTGTAGTTTTTGGAAAATTCTTTGGCGCGCGCAACGCGCTTTTGACCGAGGTAGATCAGGCGGGTGCGCTTGTCCTTGTTGAGCGAGAAGTAGGGTTGCTTGTTGCGCGTTCCGATCACCACCACCGAGCCACGCATCACGGGACCAAGTCGCCCCAATTCCTCTTGAAGTTTTCGTACCGTCCGCAGCATTGAACCCACTGATTTTGACATAAAACCTCCTTGCATTAATAGACTATGCCATGTAGCATAGATTACACCAGGGGCATTGTCAACAACAAATTGGAGTTTTTTTATGATGGGTTATCTGGAAGGATTGCTCCGGGCGCTTCGTCCGGCATTCACGCGGGAGGCGACCTTCGCATGGTTCGTAGTGGCGTTTGCCGGCGTGGTAACGCGCCAGGAAGTTTATGGCGTCACTTCCATCGTCCGGGCGCTGAGCCTGGCGCCGGTATATTATCCGGCATTGCTGCATTTTTTTCATTCCACGGCATGGACTGCCGAAAGCCTCTATCGTCAATGGGAAGCCTGGATCATCGGCCAATCGGCCGTCGAGCAAGTGGCCGGCCGCGTCGTGTTGCTGGGCGACCATACCAAACAACCCAAGGACGGGCGACGCATGCCAGGCGTGACGACGCTGCATCAAGACTCCGAAACTTCCAGCAAGCCGTCGTTCTTCCGGGGCCACCACTGGGGCTGCCTGAGCCTGCTCGCTCAGGCGCACGGCAAACGCTTTGCCCTGCCATTATGGGCTGAAATCCATCCTGACGATTCCCAAGACTCGCGCGCAACGCGCCTGGTGAACATCGCCGCCGAAATCGGTTTGCGATGGGGGATGCCTATCTTCCTTGTGTTGGACGCCTTCTTTGCCGTTGGACCGGTCTTTGCCGTAGCGGCCGCATCAAAAGGCGCCTTGCATATCCTCACACGCGCCAAGAAAAATGTCGTTGCGTTCCAGCAACCTCCGCCACCGCGCCCTCGCTGCAAGGGGCGACGGCGGATGTATGGACGCAAGCTCAAGCTGATGAAACTATTCGATACACGTCCGCAGGATTTTCTGTCCGCAAAGACTATCATCTACGGCAAGCAAGAAACCGTCCGCTATCTCGTTTTGGACTTGGTATGGAAGCCGGTCAAGGGACTGGTCCGCTTCATCTTGATCGAATCCTCACGCGGCCGGATCATACTGATGAGTTCCGATCTGACGATCGAGCCGCTCATTGCCCTAAATCTCTACACGGCCCGCGTACGTATCGAATCGCTCTTCGCCTCACTTAAAAATTTGCTCGGCGGCCTGGCATATCACTTCTGGTCCAAGTATCTCACTCCCGTTTCCAGACGCCCCCGCCGGGGATCGCATCCCACCCCCGTGTCGTCCCATCCCGACCGCACCGCCAACACACTTGCCGCCATCCAGAAGTTCATGGCGCTACACTTGATCGTTCTCGGCACGCTTCAACTCATGGCCGCCACTTTCGGTGACGCCGTGCGCGAACACGCCCGATGCTGGCTGCGTACGCCCAGTGGCGCCATGCCTTCCGATTTCATCAGTCGAACCGCCCTCACCAATGTTCTCCGCGAGTATTTACGCAATGTCGCGAAAAACCCCATAATCGCAATAATTCGGCGCAAACAAATCCAACACCAAAATAACCGTGAAAAAACCCTTGACAAACAACGGGAGGTGGCCTAGATTGAATTAAGAATGTTTAACTGCGGAGTGGATGTTATGATTGGGCGGAAATATTGCCGAATTATGGAGGTGTGCGCATGAACAACAGGGAATGGTTCAAGGCCGCGAAGTTCGGCCTGATGGTGCACTGGGGACTGTATTGCCTGCCCGCGGGCGAATGGAAAGGCCGCCGCATGCCCTATATCG
>JBMNRV010000090.1:0-3192 GCA_050944835.1 Kiritimatiellia bacterium | reverse complement strand
ACAAAAAAACGTGTTGAAATATTTTTTTTAAAAAAAATCGTGGCGATGGGGGGAAACCCACGCCATATCAACGGCTCAAGAGGGCAAATTAGTCGAAAAAATTCCTAATTCGGAACAGCTGCGCTGGTGGCTTACGGTCGCAGTTATATGCTGCATTGCAGGCTTAATGTTATATGCGGCATATCGGTATTGGCACAACCATGCTTTTGATAACATTATATGCGATGTCGCCCGTGAACATGACCTGCCAGAGGAACTGCTGCATGCGGTAATCCGCCGGGAAAGCGGTTTCAATCATCGCAGCGTCGGTAAGGCCGGTGAAATCGGCCTGATGCAAGTCACTCCGGCCGCCGCAGCCGACTGGGCTGCCTGCCTCGGCTATACAAATTTCAACCATTACGAACTGTTTAATCCGGAAACAAACATCCGGGCTGGGGCTTGGTATCTGAGCCGCGCCTGCCGTTACTGGCGCACTAAAGTCAACCCATTGCCATACGCGCTGGCGGAATACAATGCCGGCCGTTCCAACGCCCTGCGCTGGGCTAAAAACGACCGCAATGACCCCAATGTGTTCTGGAACAACATCACTTACCCGATCACCCGCCGCTATATTAAAGACATCATGCAGGATTACCGTCGCCACACCCCACCGACAAAAGATCAGCAAACCGGCAAAGCGGGAAAGAACCAATGATCGGAAGGGACAGCAGGGACGGCAGGAACGGCAGGGAAGTAGACGGATCGGACCGATCGGGCACCCCTTGTGATTTTTGTGTCTTTGTGGCTAATTTCTTTCCGTAACCTTGGCGAGCATGCGAAGTGTCAAATCCACCGGCAAACCGATGATGGTGGTTGGATCGCCACGCACTTCCGCTATGATCGCAGCGCCGCCGCCCTGCAAAGCATAAGCGCCAGCACAATGCCACGGCTTGACCCGCGCCACGTAACGCCGGATTTCCTCAATCGTCAAGTCCCGCAGACGCACCCGCGCCACGCTATACCCACAACGCATTTCACGGCGCCCGGCCGCATCCGCCGGACCCAGCACACAGACCCCCGTGCCGATCACATGCTCGCGCCCCGCAATATCCTGTAACATCTTCGTCGCCGCAGCGGCGCACGCGGCCTGCGTCCGCCCGCGCGGTTTGCCGATCAGTTGCAGACACATTTGCCGATTCCGCTTGCCCGGCAACCAAAGCGCCGTATCCGCTGCCAAAATTGTCGTCCGCGGATGCTTCACCGACACCGCACCCGCCTTCACTTGCGCCACCCTTTTCAGATAATGTTGCAAAGATTCGCCGGGATCAGGCGGCGGCTCGGCGAGCACAGACGGCACAACCCTGAATTTAACGCCCGCAGCGCGCAGCAAGTCTGCGCGGGCAGCGGATGCGGAAGCGAGAATTAACCTGGCCGACATTTTTTATTTCCCTTTTGCTGTAAATCTTTCCGGTATAGCCGGGGAGAGTCAGACCGATCAGACCGATCGGACTGATCACAAAGCCAGCTCGTCCGCTGGCGGGCTCAATTCCTTTCTGCCTGCTTTTTTTGTGGCCAATTTAGTTTCATTCCGAACCCGCCGGAGATGTCGGCAGTAATTGCGCCATGCGCTCCTTCAGCGCATCCACACCTTCCTTTTGCAGAGCTGAAAGCGCCAGTGCATCCGGAAACTCCCGCAGCAGTTCCGGCAGCGCCGCCCGCCCTTCCGGAGTGTCAATCTTATTAAACACCAACAACCTGGGGGCATGCTCCGCCTGAATTTCGGACAGTGTCTTTTCTACCACCAATAAATGCTCCCGGATGTAGCGATGCCCGGCATCCAAAACCAGCAATAGAAGATCGGCCTCTGCGATCTCCTCCAGTGTGGAGCGGAAAGAAGCTACCAATCCATGCGGCAGATGTCTGATAAACCCCACGGTATCGGTCAACAGCGCCTGACGGCGATCGGGCAGAAACACAGCGCGGCTTTTGGTGTCCAGCGTGGCGAATAGCCGGTCGTCCACATAAGCATCCGCCGCGCTGCAGGCATTCAAGAGTGTGGATTTACCCGCATTGGTATAGCCCACCAAGCACACTTCCGGCATGCGGCGGCGCCGCGAAATTTGCCGCCGCCGTTTAATGTCTTTAAGTTTTCGCTTGAGAACAGTAATACGCGCCAGCATCGGCGCGCGCCGCAGCTGCATCGGGCTTTCGCCCGGACCGCGCATACCGATACCGCCATGAAACCGTTGCTGAGCTTCCAACACCAGAATCCGACCGACCAAGTATTGCAACTGTGCTAATTCCACTTGAATTTTAGCTTCAGCGGTTTGGGCGCGGCGGGAGAAAATTCTGAGAATGAGTTCAGTGCGATCAATCACTTGAATCCCCACTGCCCGATATACATTCGCAGCTTGCACGGCCGACAACTCGTTATCGAAAATCACAAGATTGGCGCCAGCCGCCCTGGCGGCCAATTGCACATCCGCCAACTTGCCTTCGCCGATCATTAACGCCGGGTCTGGCCGCTCCCGATGCTGGGTAATGGAACCTACCACAGTTGAACCGGCAGTGTCCGCCAATCGCGCTAGTTCCATAAGCGAATCTTCCGCTTCAGCGCGTGATTGCCGCCCTATAACCACCTGCACCAATAAAGCCCGCTCGGCGTTTGCTTTTCTATTGCCGTCATTTTGCATATATTACATGCGCTGTATGCGTCTGGTTGAACGTCGTGCATGCCAACGCCAAATCGGCGGCTGACCCGGTTGACGTCCAGTATCCTGACGTAATTGCTTGCGGGTTTTAACGTGCGGCTCCTGCTGCCATTCCATTAAGGCCTTATACATTTCAGGATTATCAAATCCTGGGCACTGCCGCCAGCGCCACTGCCGCCGCGGGTCGGCATAGACCCAGCAGAATATTCCTAAATTAAGCATACAGGCGTGACAAGCGCGCACCGGTTTGAATCTGCGTTTACTCCTCATTGTCAAAGCGTAGCAAATCGCGGAGGGAAATACAAGCTGCCGCATGTTTGCCTCCTAAACAGCATTTGAAATTCAGGAAACGAGATAAAATGTTGAAAACCAGAGGAACCAGTAGAGTAGAGAGGGGGCATCCATGTGGGTAGCCGCCCTCCCCCTCGTCGAACCGGACATGCAGATTTCCCGCATCCGGCTCTCGCGAAAGACATTTGTAAGATGCATTCACAGATAGACC
>JBMNRV010000089.1:0-3213 GCA_050944835.1 Kiritimatiellia bacterium | reverse complement strand
ATGCGCATGAAGTCCACCGGAAACGCCTCGTGGACGTCAAAAGCGGTGAATCCCTGCGTCCGCGCGCGCGCGATGGCCCGGTTGACCCTCTCCGTCATGGCCCGGCGTAAGCCGGGGTCGGTCTGGATTACGTCTCAGCCATGCAGCGAAGCGGAGTCGGCTGTATGCGATGGTTCGACGAACTCCCGCCTCCGCAACTCGCCTCCGACACCCCTGAGGATCTCCTCGCTGGGTGCCGGGATGCGCCCCAGGTAGTCGGGGCCTACATTGAGCAAATAGTTGACGCCCCGCTCGTTAAGGTGCCGCTTCAGACGAAGCACCTCCTCGACGGGCTTCCAGTTCTGGTCAAAACTCTTGTAGCCCCAGGTATCGTTCAGCGTCGCCGGGGTCTCAACCAAGGCTTCTCCCATGAAATCGTTCGGAATCGCATTGTCGCCCATCGACTGATAGTCGCCCAAACCATTTCCAATCCGAGTGTTGACCAGGCAATCAGGCTGCAGCTGTTTGACCATCCGAAAGAGCTCCGTGCTCTGTTCCGGCGAAATCGTCAATGGCGTGTCGAACCAGATGAGGCACAGCTCTCCGTAGTTGTGCAGAAGCTCCTCCACCTGCGGCTTGATCTTGTCGTGGAAGCACTGCGTGTAGTCTTTCTTCCCATTCTCGGGAAAGTCCCAGTCGTTGGTCCAACTCATGACTCCGCAGTTGGTCTGCCCTTTGGTATATCCACCCCCGTTGGGTTCATGCCAGTCCAGATCCTGCGAGTAGTAAAGCCCCAGCTTCAAACCGTGCCGCCGACAGGCCTCGGCAATCTCGGCGATAACGTCACGTCCAAAGGGTGTGCTATCACAGATGTTATAGGAATCGACTCGGCTACGGTACATGGCAAAACCGTCGTGATGTTTGCTGGTGACGACCAAATACTGCATTCCGGCATCGACGGCGAGCTTGACCCAGGATTCGGCGTCGAACAGGATAGGGTTGAAGACGGATGAGAGAGCACCGTATTCCTTGTTAGGGATTCTGAAATAGGACTGTGCCCACTCACCGATAAAAGGCATTCTTCGCCCTTTCCACTCCCCAGCGGGCAATGAGTACAGCCCCCAGTGAACCATCATGCCGAATTTCGCACTCTTGAACCATTCCCTGTTGTTCATCCAGCAGTTCCTTGTTTCTGTCGAACGGCAGGCTCTTTTGTTTACAAAGGAGTCCATTTTGTTCCTTCATCTTTCCAGAAATAGATTATTTTCAAATATTTTCTTTTTACTGTAGCCCAATATTTATCGCGATTTGACAATGATGATAACACTTCATCCGCCATGGCCGGCGTCCCGTCCAGCCGGATTTTCACCTCGGCGCCGCGCAGCACATGGATGCATCGGAGATATGGCGACCGGCCAATCTCCGCCTTTTGTTCCGCCAGCCGGTCGCGCGCCGGATCGTAATGATCGGCAAAGCCGATCCACGGCAAGCCAACCGCGACGGCGGCATGGATCATGTCGCCCACCGTGTTCCGGCCATCGGAATATTGAGTATGCAGGTGCAGATCGTGCGGGATCATATGACGAGGCCATCCCGGGCAATGACGACCTTGCCCGTGAAATGTTTTTTGATTGCCCGCTTGATTGCGCCACCCTGCCGGTCCAGGCGCGGATGGATGTGATGGATGACGATCGTCTTCGCCAATCCGTTGAAGGCCGCCCAAGCGCTGTCCAGGGGATAATGCGCGCATTCCAGCAGCAACCAATCCGCCACGCCGCCGGACAGCAGCGGCAGCACTTCGTCCAATTCCCGGATATCGCCGGAATAGACAATGCGCCGCCGGCCGCATTCCAATTGGAATGAATATGACTGGCCCCGGACCGGATAAGATGCGCGCAACTGCGCATGCCGCACTTGCAGATGCGCATTGCGGCGGGCGCGCAGCCGCAGGCAGCCGTCGTCGTAAAACGGCGCGCGTACCCGGATGCCCAGCCACCGCAGCGGAAACGGCAGCAATTCGGGCATCAGGTACACCGTGTTCAACCAGTGCTCGAGTCCGGGCCGGCCTTCGGCCGGCAAACATATATCCAGCGGCGCTTTGCGCCCGGCCAACTGCATGGTTTGCAACAGCAGCGGCAGGCCGCCGACATGGTCAATATGCATATGGGAGAGGAAGACGGCGGCCACGCGGTTAACGTCCAGCCCCAGGCCGGCCATGCGCCCGGCGCAGCCGTCGCCGGCATCCAGCAGGTACAGGCGCGCGCCGGCCTGCAAACAGGCGGCCGTGGTATTGCGCCGCGCCGTCGGCACGCCGGAGGCTGACCCCAGCATGAATAATTTCTGATCGGGCATATTCACCTGAGCAAGACCGCTTGCGCGGCAACATCCGGAAGCGGACGCCTTTATCTTAACTGGTAAAGCGAGCCCACGGGCACATATTCGTAACAGCCCATGTCCACGCGGCGGGCAAACCGGTCAATCCGGGAACGGCCGTTCAAATCCAAGGCCCCGGCCATCCACGGCTCGTTGGTGCCGGCATTAAGACAGGGGGATCCGGGTTGCAAATGATAATCACCGCCCTCATGATTGGCGCCATACCCCGCGCCAGGATTGAGAAACATCGGATAATTCGTTGTATTACCCGCCGCCCAACCGCTCTGTTCCGGCCATGTGCAGGAATTGGTAAAGGTTGACCCGGGCTCCCAATTTGGATTAGCGGGTGCATTATTGGAATAAATTATGCAATTTATGAAATTATGTCGACCAGCGCCGTTATAATTTGTCGCGAAATTGCCGATTACGGTGCAATTGAAACAAATGCCGGCTGAATCCCCGTAAACCGCGCCGCGGCTGCCAGCGGAATTACCGACAAACAGGCAGTTATACAACAATCCAGCGCGCATTCCTCCGCCTGACACTGACGCATTATACTGCACCCAGCAATTTGACAATGTTCCGCCATACCCACCGCCGCCTTCTATGCCGGCATTATTACTGCAAATAATCGAATTCAACACCTGTGACAATCTTACGCCGCCGCCGCGGTTGGTGGCGTAATTGCCGAAGATTTTGCAGTTGCGGGCTATCGTTAAATCTATTCCGCCACCGTCAGCCGCCACATTGCCGACAACATCACAATCAGTCATGGTTATCCAGCGCGCTCCGCCGCCATTCCCGGAGCTGCTGTTGCCTGTGATCAAGCAATTGGAAACCAGCACGGAATCTTTCAGGGCA
>JBMNRV010000088.1:0-3248 GCA_050944835.1 Kiritimatiellia bacterium | reverse complement strand
CCCAGGCTTCGACGACGGAATTGCTCCCGCTCGCCGCTGGGTCTGCTACATGTGCAACGATTAATTCACATGACAGATTCCTTTCATTCTGTTAGAAACAGCCAAGCTTTGCTTGGCGCACCGGATGCACACGGATGCACACGGATGGACACGGATAGGGAAAGGATTAGCCACAAATGCCGCGCTGTCCGCTATGCGGACATGGATCGGTGGACACCCGGATACACGAATGAATTCGCGTATCAGGGTGTCAGCCGATCCGCCAGACCGGCAGATGCCGGTCAGCGCAGCATGGGTTCGTGGCAAATCCTTTTCTACCACCTTGGCATCCTCGGCGTCTTGGCGGTTAAGTCCTATCCCTTTGTGCCTGCATCTTTGTGGCCAATTATCCGGGATCTGCGGTTCCATTCTTCGTCTGTTTCTTTTTTGCGTTCTTGGCGTCTTGGCGGTTCAAATCTCCTTCTGATTAAATATTCACCTTGTGGACTTATTATGAAACCATTCAGCAAAGCTTGTCGAAGAGTGGCGATTGCAGCCATAGCCGCGATCGCCACTGCCATCTCCGCCGGCGAGCCGGTGGCGGACGCAGATGCGGGACTGGGCTTCCGCGGCATGGAAGTTTACCGGTTTGAAAACGGCACATCGCTCCTGCATACCCATGACCTCAATGGCGATGGCATGGATGACATCATCTTTGCCAATAATCAGGCGTCACGTCTGGAAGTGCTCATCCGCGCATGTCCGGCCGCCCCGCCAGGCGCCGGACGCGCCCCGCTGCCGACGGAGACATTCACCAACTTAGGCATTGTTGCAGATCAACAGATCATCGCCTGCCGCACAGACGAGATTTACGGCCCCGGACGTCCCGCTATTCTGACACTTGGCCGGGAACAGGGTCTCCATATTTACCCTTTCCAAGACGGGGCGCTGCTGCCGGCACAAAAAATATTCCTGCAAGCGCCGGAACAACTGATGGGATTGCAAACTGCTGATTTAGACGGCGATGGAAAGGTGGATATCGCTATCTGCCGCAAAGACAAGCTGGAGTTGTTATGGAACGAAGGTAACGGACGCTTCACACGGCGCACGGAAATCCCCATCACCCCACCGGAAGCCTGGAATGTCGAAACCGCGGACTTTACCGGCGACGGTCTGATTGACTTGATGATCTTTATGGCAGACACTCCCACCCTGTTTCGGCTCCGCCCCGGCTTAGGCGGGCGGCAATTCGGGCCCGAATGTATCCTGCCTATCGCACCCGCGCGCCGATTGAAGACCATGCAGGGCATGGCGAATGATCCAGCGCGGATCGCCGGCATCATTCCCAGTGGGCGCGGCTTGCGCCTTTATAAAATTCAACCGACACCGTCGGCAAGTTTCCTCGAACAAGACGAAATTCTGCCGGTGCGCATTCCGTTGCGGGGCGTCAACCCCCGCCTGACCACAGCTTGGGCAGTCGGCGATTTCAACAGGGACGGACACAGCGACTGCTGCGTCGCGGCGCCGGAAGCCGGCCAAATTCACATTTACATCGGCAATGCCTCCGGGCTGTCCGCCGAGCCGCTTTGCTGCAACACGCCGGCCGGCGCCAGCGCAATCAGCCTGACAGACAGCGGTGACTTGTTTGTGTTCAGCGCAGTCGAAAAAATCGCTGCGCTACACGCCTGCAACCGGCTAGACGCCTTCCCGCGCATCCTGCCGCCGCCATCCCCTGAGCCGCTGATTGCCGCCGCCTTGCCCGACCGCCCGGAAGCAGTCTGGATTTGTCGGGATACGACCACCCGCACGGCTGGCATGACGTTTCAGCCGTTGGCGGAATCGCCGGAACGGACTGAACAGACACCATATACACATCCCATTAATCTACCGAACGACCCGGACGCCATTCGCGTCTGGCCGCTGGGAAACCGGGCGTTGGGAATTATGCTTTTTATCCCCTACTCGCCACCGGCATTTTATGTTCTTTCGACCGCAGGCGAGCTGGTGGAAGTAAAATCAGCATCTTTCAACTTCTCCGGCACGGCGTTGCGTCCGGGTATGCATGATGCCCAGAATGGGAGCATGCTGCTGGCGCTGAATAAGATCGCCCGGAAATTCACTTGGGAAGACGATACCTGGCAGCCGCGCCTCCAATTCGGCTCCGACGACGGCAACGCTGAATTGTACGCCGCGACATTTTTTCGGAAAACACCTGACGCCACCGGCGCCCTGTTTTTTGATAGGCATGCCAACGATTTGCTATGGTTCGCCACCGGAACGGACCAGCCGCGGCGAATACATATCGGCGCAACACCGATCCAGCCGATTGGCCTGCATCCTCTACGCGCCGGCGGCACAGGCGAGTGTGACTCCGGACTTTTAATGATAACAGATCGGGAAATTTATGTGTGCCACGACACGCCAGCCGCCTTCCAAATCGAGCATGACGCGGAATATGCTTCGCCAGCCGAAGAGCCAAACCTGGCCAACGCGCACCTGATCCAACTCGGCCAGCCGCCACGTCCGCTGATCGCCATAACCGATACACGCAACCGTTCACTCGAAATTATTGAGCGCACGCCACATGGACTAACAGGGCGCTTGGCCTTCACAGTCTTTGAAGACCCAGGCTTCGCGAGCCGGCACGGCGGAACCGAGCCGCGTGAGGTTGCTTCCGGCGATTTCAACGGAGACGGCGTGGGGGACTTGGCGCTGCTGGTACATGACAAATTGCTGATTTACCTGGGCGAATGATGCTGTTGGCAAGATGAAGAAGGGGAGAACCACGGATGAACACGGATTAACACTGATGGACACTAATGGAGGAGGAGCGAGATAAACCGCCAAGGCGCCAAGAAAATGAGAGAATGAAACCGCAGATGGGCGCAGATAACCGCAGATTTTACCAGAGATACTGGCTGACCCGACTGGTATGCCGCGCTGTCCGCTATGCGGACATGGATTGGCGGACACCCAGGATACACGAATGGATTCGCGTATCAGGGTGTCAACCAATCCGCCGGACCGGCAGATGCCGGTCAGCGCGGCGCTTGAGGATAATCCTTTCCCTAATCCGTGTCTATCAGTGTTAATCCGTGGTTCTTTTACTCCGGTTCTCCTCTCCCAATCTGCGCCTATCTGCGTGTCGAGTAGACATAATATGGCCTCTTCATTTAGGTTTGCTTTGTATTCCCTGTTTCTCGCCTCTTTCGATTGGCGAGTGTCACAATATTTAAACCATGTGAGAGAGCTTCAATGCCCCTCACAGA
>JBMNRV010000087.1:0-3292 GCA_050944835.1 Kiritimatiellia bacterium | reverse complement strand
AAATTGCCGATTTGAACAACATTCAGATTACACTTTGCGTGTGGATATAATTTGGCTTTCCAATAATGCAAAACCACTCCCATCGGAAACCAGCATCCGGGCACGCCGCGCTCTTCACGATTGACCAAATCCAGCGCCTTCCGGTATTTTTCCTCGCTGATTTCCCGCCAGTTAAGCTGCAAATCAAACGAAGCGTGTTTCAAGACACTAAACTCATGCGCGGGCTCACGCGACAGAATGTCAACTGCGGGAAACGCCACCCGTTGCCCAAGTATTTTGCACCATTGCTCGCTGAACCGATGCGGCTCAAGGCTGATATTGTCCACTTGAGTGACATCGCCGCAACAACCATTCAGTACAACCGTTACGGCAGATGGGTTGATCATTTTACGGATTGTCTCGCGCAGGTAATATGGCCAGTCTCCAGAAAGGCCTTCTTTTGACCCAGCGACTGTGGCATGGCAGCCGTAATTGGCCAGAACGCCGATGATTTGATTGCATTGGTTCACTGCGCCCAAAACAATGATTTCATCGTCAATTGGCCCGGCATCCCCTACTATATCGGGATTGCCCTTGCCAGCGTGACTGAAAGTGTAGCCCTGCTTCATTTTCTGTCGGCGATTATGACCGACATCGCGGACTATATCCTTGCCGTTGATCAGCCGGACTTCCTCCAAACGCTTCTCCGCTGAGGCTACGGCATCTACAATGCGATATGGCAACAGGTCGAGATACAACTGATTGAGCTCCGGCGGCACTGGTTCCCGCTTGTCGCCGGGATGGCGCAGGCTGTATATCCTACGCCGCAGATCTGGCTTGATGTCTTCTATTTTCTCCACTTCAGAAATAGGCAGCACCCAATCCCGGATGCCCGGCCCGGCAGAATGGGCATGCGAAGCGTTGCAGACCAAGCCGTCAAACCCGAATCTTTCATGCAATATATCGCGCGCCTTCTCCCAGACCGGCCTTTGGATGACACAGATGTCGGCGCCGACTATAGCGATTTTCAGGTTGTCCGACTGCCAGACGCTCGCGGTGAGTTTTGGCGGCGAGGAGATATTGCCGAATGATCCCTCGTCAAAGCTTGTGGATGACATCATGACTGACGGGCAAATATCTACTTCAAAAAAACCAGCTTTCATCATTAAGTCCTATCTTTCTTTTCCGTCTCCCTACCTCCGCGTCTCCGCGTGAACCTCTCTGTTCCCTCCTGTGCCCCTTGTGCCTCTTTGTGGCTAATTTTCTTTCCTTAGCGCAATTCCCCTCAAGTCAACTGGAGTGTCCGACGGATCGGTCCGATCAGTCCGATCAGAAGAATTTTAATATCCCCTTCTTGTGCCTCTTGTGCCTCTTTGTGGCTAATTTCTTTTCCGTAGTTCTCCCCTCCTCACCGCAAATTGAGAATCATCCCCTGCGGCAGATATTCATAGCAGCCCATATCCACCTGACGAGAAAAGCGGTCCAACCGACAACGGCCATCCAAATCCACGGCGTCAGCCATCCAGGGCAGATTGGTTCCGGCATTGACGCAAGGCGAGCCTTGTGCCATGCGATAGTTGCCAGCATCATACCCCGCAAAAAGTGGAGCGTTAGTGATATTCCCTTGCGCCACATTGGTTAATTCCGGCGCGCAGGAATGGCTGAACGATGAGCGATAATCGCCCTCACCATGCAAGTCCGGGTGATAACGATCCGCGCAGTTCGATGCAACGATAGTATTCAATACTGTTACCTCAGTTGCGTTATAGGCAAGATACATGCCGCCATAATCCCGTGTGGCGGAGTTATCAGTGATTGTGCAGGATTGTATCGTCAATGCTAATGGCGATGGTCCGCTGTTCGCGCAATCAACGCTACCAAGATAAACCCCGCCACCGCTGCCCGTCTTGCTATCCGGCTCCCCTTCTATCTTATTCCCTGCGATCAGGCAGTTTTGCACCACTACATGCGCGCTACCAGTGCCAATGTACATGCCAGCGCCAAAACGCGAATTTTCGGAAGTGGCCAGCATACTGTTGCTGGTAATTTCACAATTATAAAAGGCCGCCGTGCCATGGGTGTAAATCCAGACGCCGCCACCATATTGGGTATTAGAGTCAAGCCCATTGTCAATAATCCGTGTATCCACCACCGTCAGCGTACCGGCGCCAGCTTGATTAATGTAACCACACGCGACACCAGCGCCACCGCGGCTAGGTTCGTAAAGGCGGTTGGCGCGAATAACGCAATTACTGACGAATGCGCCATCGGCCTGAAATCCGCCGCCGCGCACACGCGCTTGGTTGTCAACAATAGTGGTCCCAAGCACATCGGCGAAGCCGCCTTTAGCAACGCTCACACCGCCGCCTACCAACGCGGAGGTGTTATTACTGATAGTGCAGTCCACCAGCAACACATTGGTGCCGGCGACATGGATGCCACCGCCCAAGGCGCCGCCGGTGCTCGAAAGCTGGTTGCTTGCAACAAAACAATTTGAGATCACGGTTGACGCCGAAGCATGGATACCACCGCCGGATGCGAAGGATTGATTGCTGATAACAGATGATTTGATGATAGCGCCTGCGTCATCACGCATGAAAATGCCGCCGCCGCGCCCCCATGAGGTGGTGTTTGTGGTATAGTTATCCCGCACGATACAATCCACCACTAAGGCATTGGCGTTAGGCTCCATATAAATCCCGCCACCCCAATGCGACGCCATATTTCCCTTAACAATGCAATTAGAAAGTATGCCGCCCGCCATGAGCACACCGCCGCCAAAATTATTATTATATCCACGGAAGCCGTTTCCTCGCGTTATGGTAAAACCGGAGGCCCAAGCTGAGGCGTGGGCAAAGCGCAGTGGCGCGCACACCATATTGCCGTCTAAGATGGTGTTTTCACGATCTTCCACACCACCCGCCCCGGCATTCCAACTGCGCACGGTCACTGCCTTGCTGATTAGAATAGCCGAACTTAGTTCGTACCGCCCCGTGGCCACCAGCACGACATCCGCCGCCTCCGCCTGCGCCACGGCGTTGCTGATCGTTAGAAAAGGATTGCCGGCCGTGCCGTCGCCAGTCAAGTCACTACCGGTGGTTGCCACATAAATAGTGGTTTGACCGCTGGCCCAAGTGGCTGCCGCCAGCATCAATAGCCCGATGATTGAACGTAATTTCACTTTAATCCTCCTTTTAGTTTTTTATCCTGAAATGAACCGCCAAGAACGCCAAGAAACAGAAAAAGGGAAGGAACCACGGATGAACACGGATAGACACGGATGACCAGGGAGAGGAGGGAACCGCAGATTACG
>JBMNRV010000086.1:0-3302 GCA_050944835.1 Kiritimatiellia bacterium | reverse complement strand
GCGGAAAAGTTTTATCTGCAAAGCGTCGGTACGCCCGGCCACATACCGTCGGACTGGAATGCGGGCAGCCTGAAATACGATCCGCCCAAACCTCAATTGCAGCCAAATTGGTGCTGTTTTCATATTGCCAACGCGCTTGCGCCCCGCTCGATTTACGCTGATCCGCGCCATTTGCCGGAATGTTTTTTGGGATTAATGGATAACAGCGAAAAGGAATATGGGTATGACACGCTTTACACTGCTACCTGGCTGAACGATCATCCGCGCTGGCTGGCATTGTTCCCGGAGGAATGGCACAATAATCTTTCCGTACGCAAAGATGGCGTTCACTGGAGTTTCGGCAGTTGGGGGCAAGTGGTCACTGCCCGCGGGACGTTTAATGATAAGGCCGGTCAGTTCGCGCGGGAGCATCTCACCATGAAATACAAGTCGCGTGATTCGCATTGTTCGTTTGCAAACATGCGTGCGCATTTGCGGGAATTCATGCGGAAGCTGGATGCTGTTTCCTGAATATATAAAAGAGAAACTGATTAACACGGATGGACGCGCTGAGAAGGGGCATACGTCATTTATGTCGTCCGATCAGAACGCTCGGGGTGATGCCCAGCTTATTTTTGATCAGGCGCGACAAACTGGCCGGATCCGAAAATCCACGCTCGTATGCCAATTGCTTGATAGAGATGCCGCGGGTCCGCAATTCCGGGGCGGCCGGGCGCGCGGGCCGGCAAAATCCACCCAGTCTTGATTGCGCGGCATGTTGCGGAAGGTTTTATAGGTATAAGTCTTGCCGGGCATATTCCAAAAACAACCGGCGCCCGCAGGATGAACTGTTGCCGATCCATGATGTAGCGCATAGCGCCGGAACTCAACAATTCCAGCGACGTACGATCAGAGTAATTTAACGAATGCAATTCAATCAGGCAGTTTGGGATGCGGTCGGCATTGATGATGTGGATGTCGTTACAATAGCCGTGCATGGTCAAATCCGTCATGCAATTGATCAAATCCGCTGTTTACTATAACGCCAATCCTGGTATCATACAATAGGTTTTATCATGTGGACTTTCCGTTGGGGGATATTTATGGGTATTTATCCCCCAAGATGCTGATACAAGTGTGTTTCAGATTGGGCGAAAGAGCAGGTTATCATCAAGGAGAAAAAATGCGTAAAAGAAATTGTTTGACGGCATGGTCGCTTGTTATGGCATTGTTTTGCACGGCAACATTGGCGCAGGCCGGAGATTTGCCCGCAATTAAAATACCTGAGTGTAAAACGCCGCCCATTCTGGATGGCCAGATTGATGACGCCTGCTGGCAAAACGCAGTAAAGGTGGAAAATCTGCATGGTCTGGGCACGGCAGACGGTCATACGTCAACTGAGACAGTGTTTTATTTTTGCCATGACAATGCCTGGCTTTATATCGCGGCGCGCTGTGACAACCGGGAGATGCAACATATTGAGCAGACGGTGTTCGAGCATGATGGGCCAGTCCATCAGGATGAATCTGTGGAGATTTTTATAGACCCAGGGACAGACGGCAAAAAGGTGCGTCACTTCATGCTGAGTTTTGCCGGCGTCAAGAGCGAAAAAACTTTCGGGTTACATGGAGGGAATCCGCAGGTGAACTGGGGTTGTCCATGGCGCAGCGTCACTCAACGGCTGCCGGAAGGTTGGAGGCTGGAGATAGCGATTCCGCTTTATGCCTTGCAAGGCGGCAAGCTTTCAGAAGCCCGAATCAATCTGCTGCGCAATCGGGTTATCCCTGAGATTGATACGCTAGGCGCTAAGCAGGGGGAACGGAAGGAACATTATGCGCTGGTTGCTAAGCATTCCGTCAAGGATGCTTCGCAATACGTCAAGCTGGAGGGGTTGGACGATAACAGCGTCGAAATACCATTTGCTCCGATGATTGACAGGGTTGAATTGGGCGTGTTTGAGCAGGATGCCACAGGTTACTATTATCCGATAACATTGACGCTCTCGCCGGCGACATCCATCGGCGGTGAGGCGGAAATCTGGGTGATCGAGACTCAGGCCGACAAGGTGACAGAGCATAAATGCCAAACTATCGCGCTGAAACAGCCGGAGAAGGTTGTTGTCAAAGCGCCGTTGGTGAACTTCAGCGAACGCACGATTGTCGTGGCATTGCGCGACCAAACAGGCAGCCTGTTGGCCTCCGCCGACATAGCGGACAGTAAAGCCTTATCCATCGTGCGGGACGCCTTCGTAGGGCGCAGCTATTATACTACGGAACAAGACGCCGAATTGAAAGTCACCTTCGGTATATCGGAACAGATGTTGGAAAAAATGACACTGCGCGTTTCTGTGGCCGGTAAGACTCTGTTTGAGAAAGAAAAGCCCGCTGCCGAACTGATCGCCGCCCTGCCACTGAAGGATTTGGAAACCGGGCATAATCCGGTGCGGCTGAGCGTCTTGGAAAGCGGCAAGGAAATTTACGGGGCGGATTATGATGTCATCAAGCTAGATCCGCGGCCCGGCTACGAAGTCAAGTGCGATTTCATCCGCAAGACGCTGCTTAAGGATGGTGAACCGTTCTTCCCTATCGGCATAAATGTTATTAGGTGGTCAGTGGAAGATCGGCATTATAAAATGATGTCCGACGTTGGGTTCAATATGTTGATGCCGTCGTCTTTCTGCGACTTCCTGGGGGCGGAGGGTATGGAACTTGCCCAAAAATATAATTTTCAAATCGCCTTTGAGGGAATACGCAAAAGCGATATCCTAAAAAAGGATGGGCAATATGCGCCCGATCAGTCTATTCAATCCGCCCGTGAAAATTATGATAAAGCGCTGCCGATTTTTCGAGAGCATGTCGGCGTTTTAACCAATCATCAGAATTTATTAATGTATTTCACCGGCCATGAGCCAAATATTGAAGGGCCGGAAATCAACTTGAAAATCATGGAGTGGTCCTGGCAAGACCTCGACAAAATGGACCCCTACCATCCGAAACTGGCGGTTTATACCAAGAATATTCCGTCGGGTGACGAATGGACCAGCTGGGTGGATGTATTGTCCGATGATATCTACATTCGCCCCTGGACCGGCGCCGGCCTGCTGGCCGAGCCTGGAATCGGTAATGCCTACTATGCCAACAAAATACGGTTGCGATGCGAAAAAGATCACAAGATCATGTTTATGGTTCCTCTGGCCGGTCAGCACTCAATTGGGAAAGGCCCGGTTGGGAACAGCAACCCGCAGATGCTCTGTCAAAATTACGTGTCGTTGATCTACGGGGCTAAAGGCACGATCTTCTTCTGTAATACAACCGTTTCCAGTT
>JBMNRV010000085.1:0-3414 GCA_050944835.1 Kiritimatiellia bacterium | reverse complement strand
GCAAGCAGCGGCGCTGGTTGTAATCTGCTTGGAAACATTAAACACTTTAAAATAGTTAACTGCAACATCAGCAGCAATCAAGCAGCACGCTTCGGTGGCGGGGTGAATAGTGAAAGCGGCAAAATGGTTTTGCTGGATTGTCTGCTGGCAAACAATTCTGCAGTGCAATATGGTGGCGGCATTCAGTATTATCATAATGGGACTAATGTCGCTGAGATCATGAACTGCACTATCCGTGACAATACGGTAAACGACCATTACGGTGGCGCCGGCGCCTATCTTCGAGGTCCATGCCGGATGGTTGGCTGTCTTGTGGTCAGTAATGTCATTACAAGCACAGGTTCCCGCAGTGCCGGCGGTGGGATCAAAATTTACTCGGATAGTGTAGTTTGTGAGAACAACACCGTTGTCGGCAATAAAACTGCATCCGGCGCCGGCGGCGGCATCTACATGGAGTCGAATGGGGTGGTAAGAAGCACCATTATTTACGGCAACACCTCAAAAGCGGGGGCGAACCAGGACTGGGGTCCGATCGGCACAGGGACTTTTTACAATTGCTGCACTGAGGATATCACAGATATAGCTGGCGCCGGCAATATTGCCGCTGATCCAGGGTTTGTGGATGCTGCTGCGGGTAATTACCATTTATCGGCAGCATCGCCCTGTGTCAATGCCGGGTTAAATCAGGACTGGATGGCCGCCGCTGTGGATTTGGATGGCCGCCCGCGCCTCGACCGGTTTACCATGCGAGTAGATATTGGGTGTTACGAACATCACTTCCGGGGTGCGATGTTCTTAGTCAAATAGGAAAGGAAAGATTAACCGCCAAGAAAATGAGAGAATGGAACCGCAGATTAACGCAGATGGGCGCAGATTAGGAAGAGATTAGCCACAAAGATGCACAGAAGGCACAAGGATGACTTCAGCCTAAAGGTGACATGCCCCGCCATTGCGGGCAAGCACTGCCCTGTCGTCCCTTTCGTCCCTGCTGTCCCTTCTGCTATCAACTAAAAAAAGGAGTATCACAATGATGTTAACAACCCGTCAGGTATTTATGCAATTCATTCTAATTGTGCTGTTTGGGCTCGGAAATGTGGTGCAGGTCGGCGCCGAACCGGTCGGCGCCGGCACACCGGCGCTGGAAAATCGCCCGGCCATAGCTGTTTGGATGGCGGCCGGCAGTCCGCACGGGCTCTGGAAGGCAATACACGGGAAGGACGATTTCCCCGTGGAAACAATCATGCAGACCATGCGGGATCAAAGGCTTACGGATCTTCTGTTTTTCGTGCAACCCGGACGTGGCGACACGGTTTACTATCCCACTAAACATCCGCTCTTAAGGGCCAACAATTACATGGGAGACCGGGATTACACGGAAGAGTTGCTTGCTGCTTGCGACCAAGCGGCTATCCGATTGTGGCTGGCCTTCACACCGCCGGGCAGTAAGCCGTATCCTGGGACCGATATCCAAGGGTTGAACGACCCCAGAATGATTAAACTTTATTGCGAGATGATCGAAGAAATCGCTACGCTTTACGGCCATCATAAAAGTCTGGCGGGTTTCCTGCCGCATGAAGTTGACTGCGCTGAGGTGGTGGACAACCACGAAGATGACCGCGCCGAGTTCTCAGAATTTTGCGATAGAGAATTCGGCGAGCCGTTTCAGGGTGAAGTGTGGCCGCCGGAGGAAGACGCCGCCGACATCAACTGGCGCCGGTATTTCCTTTACCGGATTCATGTAGTAACGAGCTTTATTGAGGCTACAGCCAAAACTGCCGTCAAACATAATTTAAAAACCATGTTCTGCCTGTATGTGCCGGAATCGGACGCCTCCTCAAGCTGGCGTTGGGGGTATGACCCGGTACGGCTTGAGGCAGTCTGCGAAAACACTTGGGTGCCGATGACGGGAGAATACAGCAAGCCTTATCAAAATATCCGTGGAGTTTACCTGGATATTGGTATTAGCTACGCTGGGATGAATCGTTCCAAAAGCTATTCCTATGCCTTCCATGGATACCCATTGGCGTATTTTGAAATGCGTTGCGCCAATTATGTGGAAGAAGTGCGCGAACGCTACCGTAAAATCTATGAAAAGAAAACCGCCAATTACGATTTTTACCTGGCGCGTGGCGCTTCCACCCGCGAAGTGGAATTATTTTTAGGTAAAACGATGGTGGCACGCTGGCTGGGGCTGTCTGCGGCCTGGCAGGGCGGCGTCAGCCCGGCCCGCGTCGCCGTGGCGACGGCTTCGGTTCCTTTCATAATGCAACATCCATTCGCACCCGGCACGGCTTATACACCGCGGGTAACGGAATTAATGGAAAGCCTGACGGAATGTATGGATGTTGACGGCATATTGCTGGAGTCGGCTTGGACGCTCAATCCTGCCAATTTGAAGCAATATAAACTGATCATCATTCCTGAAGACATGGGCGCCGGCCTCTCGGCGGCCATGGCGCAAAGCCTGAAAACCTACGTAAATGACGGCGGACAACTGTTACTCATCGCTTCGCCGCTTTATCAAAGCCGCCCGGATTTAACCCAGCGCTCCGATTTGACCGAGGAACTGTGCGGCGCCCGGATAGAAAAAACCGAGGTTGGCGGATTCATCCAGCCGACGGGCGAGGGATGCCCAACTATGAAAAAATTCTGGGCTGACCGCTTGCTGAGTGTCACTCCGTCCGATGGCGTGGTGGAGATCAAAGACGAAATCAGTGGCCGCCCGCTTTTAATCCGGCGCGGCAACGCGACTTTAGCGGCGTTAAGTTTTAATAAGGACTCCCAAGCGTTTTTCAAAGGCATGGCGACCCGTCTCGTGCAACCGCCGGTGCGGCTGGAGAGCGATCCTACCGCCAAGACGCCGAGTCTGAATCTACAAGAAACGATGGTCGGCCGGGTAGGCCCGCAGGAACACTTCTCCAGCGGTAATCGGGGACTGCGTCTGTTGGAAACGGTCGTCAAAGATAATGCCTTGTGTCTTACCTTATTCAACCCCGGGAAAGCCGTTTTGCGGATAGATGCCGCCGAAGTCGGCTTGACCGGCGACAAGTTTGAAGTAAGAAACATCATTACCGGAGTAGTCCTGCATACGGGCGATGCGGCTTCATTGGCCGCCGGTGTGCCGGTGGAAATCAAACACCATAACCAACCGTTGGCGCTGGCAGTTGGCGCGCCTGAGCGGTTGGCGGGCTTTACGGGTATTGTGCCGGCTGACGAGGAATTTGCCGGGCTCTCGGAGATACTAGGCGCTGAGAATCCACAAGTGCCGGTGTATGTGCCGGACAAGCCCGGAATCAAGGTCGGCATATATCACAGTGGGATAGCCGCCAAAGAGTTGATGGAAGCGCTCAACCGTGAGCCTGACATTAATGCTTTCATACTGCCGCGCATGGATTCCGACGCGCTTAGCAAGTG
>JBMNRV010000084.1:0-3897 GCA_050944835.1 Kiritimatiellia bacterium | reverse complement strand
CGCCCAAGTCCAACGATGGTTTTAATTACGCAGTTTACATGTTAATTCGACACTTTAAAAGAAAAATCATCCATCAGCAAGCCTTGCGTAACAGTGTCGCGCTTGATGCCTGGGCCGGAAATTATCACATGCGCACGCGCGGCCCGCGGCAGCGGTCCGATTGTACCCTTTAATTCTGTCCATGCCGCCGGAATTTCCGCGCAGGGGATTTCCGTGTCGGCGCTTTTGGGCTTCATCAGCGCGCCTGTGTTGTCGCAAGCCATTACATTATAACGGTTTCCCTTGCCGTCCACATATTGTATCCCAACACTGAACCAGATGCCGGTAAACACTCCGGATTCGGCATTGAACCATCCGCTTAACTCATATTTTTTTGCCGGATCCACAGCGAACCAATCCGAGTTAATGCCGAAGGATTGCCCGCGCCAGTAAAAGGCGTTTTCCCCCGTATGCCCCATGCCAGGCCGTATCCCCAGTTCATTGCGGCGGATATCCTCCAGCCCTTCCCAACCGGCTGTTCCATATTCGGCGCCAGGATTAACGACAAGATTGTCCGAATCGCTGGGCACTATTTTATCGGCAAGGATTGAATCACCACTGAATTCCGTCGGCTTATCTCCGGATTCGAGTTGCAAGCCATTAATCCAGACAGTTGAGCCTTCCGCCGGCAGTAATATCAATGAACTCGCCCGTGGGCCGGGCGCAGGGCCCGTAACATGATATCGTTGCCAGGCCGGAGTCAATGAAAATGTTCCGGTCAGCCGTTCCGATCCGTCCGGATGCAATCCGCCGCTTTCACTGAATAAAATCACTCTGATGCCAGTGTCGGCTGCCTGGCCCCTCGCATAAAAAGAGAAGGTCACTTTACCTTTGCCACGGGCGGTATTGGGAATATGGGCGACTCCCAACGTACTGTAAATAGATGGGCCGAATTCGTCCGCCGCCCGCGTGGTCATCTTCAATGATGCATGTCCTTGCCATAACATCTCATCGTCCAAGTACCATGTTGAACCTTTTTTGCCAACCTCCGGATCATACGTCTGGCTGTAATAAGATGGGAGGAAAAAATCCGGGATGCCCGGCAGGAATTGTCGATCGAAGCAGGGATTTGCGATATAATTTTTACCGGACATTACCCGACGAATAATTCCTTGGACATCGACGCTTGGAGCAACCTCTTCCGGCGCCGCTTCCATGTTAACCGCCACTTTCACCAATGATGGATGCCCATCAAGTTGCATGCGATAAGCGCGCACACCATAGGGTTCAATCTTATCCGTAATCATTTCTCCGGCGCACGTCCATTCGCCACGGCAATCATCGTCGAACAACCGGACAGCGTGTTGGAGACCGGCAGTCACAAACTGCGCCTTCACGGCATGCGGTTTGATATTAACAGCCAGAAGCAAATAATCACCATCGGGATATTGGCATACGGCTGCATTAACCATCGGAAATTTCCGTTCCGCAGGTCGGTAATCATCTGGCGCATAGCTGATATTTTGCGGCACATCGCCGTTAACCAGCGCCGGAGTCATCGCCTTGAAATGCGCATTAATCGTCCGTAATGCTTTCCAGGCATCCGGCCCCAAGACACTGCGCAAGGAAAAATACAGCAGGCCGCGCGCACCATAAATCACGGAAGCATAGGCTTGACAAAGCATGTGCGACTTATTCATCCCCACGGGAGATCGCCAGGGATCCAGAATGTTGGACAACGGTACAAACCACATGATTTTGCGATCCTGCCTGCAACGTTCACGCAACTGCCAGGCATGCGAGACAGTGGCAAATCCCGGTTCACTGTACATCCCGCCGGTAAACGGGCGGGGATACACATCATATCCCAGGATATCGCCCCAGCGCGTCCAATTACTCCCACCTGGAATATATTTAGAATAAAGCAGGAAGACCGGCCGATACGGGTCAATTGCATGAACCGTATTCCAATACCATTCAGCCACGGCAATTCTCTCGTCCCGGTTGCCGAGGTTGGGCTCGTCAACATTGTAATAAGCCAGCATATTGGGCGCCGAGCTGAATATTTTCGTCTCCCTGACAACATCGGACTCCGCTTTATTGTACCCGGCGCGCAGGATTTCCATGCGTTCCTTCAGCGAAAGACTGT
Source organism: Kiritimatiellia bacterium (assembly GCA_050944835.1). Taxonomy (GTDB): domain Bacteria; phylum Verrucomicrobiota; class Kiritimatiellia; order JAAZAB01; family JAAZAB01; genus JAXGPF01. The sequence goes on along the minus strand of JBMNRV010000084.1, from coordinate 1,769 downwards.
CGGATTTTGCCGGAACAGAATATTTCAGCGAGCGGAACACATCGGGGTATGACCAAGTAATCACCTCCAAGCCGTATTTGTCGGCCATTCGGGCGAATAATTCCTCATCGGGGAAGTCCAACATCCGGATAACGGTGTTGAATCCCGCATCGCCCAGCAATTTAAAAATGTCCTCCCCGCTATCCCGCGCTTTGAGCGGATTGACGCCGCTGACATAAATACCTAAGGGAAAAAACGGGCTGCCATCCTTTAATATTACGCCTTTCAAAAAGTCAGCCTTCACTTCCCTGCCCGGACGGGGAACCAAGCGGGTGATGACCATGTTTTTCGACGCGATTTCCTTTTGACCATACATAATCCGCAACGAAATAATATTTTCGCCCAGCTCCATGGATTGCATGGGGATATCCAAAGTCATTGATGATTGCAACTCCTTGACCTGAAGAATATTAGCATTGTTGAACACGGCTATTGCTGAAAGTTGCCGCAGCAGCTCATCCGGCAGGCTGGATTCTAGCCGCACATTAGCGTCTGATTCATCCGTGTAATAACTGCGAACGACAAACGCTTTGCGGATGATGTTCAAGTTTGACAAGTTTGCGACTGACTGTTCCGCTATCATGGATTCGTTGGTGGCGCTGACCAGCCTGACCTTGACCTGACGATTGCTGAAATCATCAGCGACCACTTTGAACAGCAATTCGCGCGTCCCTTCTTCATCAATCAGGCGGCTAGTTTTGACATTGGCGCCATTGCCGGTTTCTTCGATGATTAGGGCTTTAATGGCGCCGGGAACCGGAGCTGTTTCCAGAGTCAATTTTACTTCATAATAATTATTCCCTGCATCATGCCGCCACCCCAACGCTTCCGCGGACAAAATCCGTGTGGGTACATTATCCGGCACCACCGGCGTGAATCCGCCCAGGCCGCTTGTACGTTGAAAATTATGAAGATTATGAAAGCCGCCCTTGTTTTCCGGGTGAATGGTATGCCAGCACACGGTTTGGCCCATGATTGCGCCATAAGCATCCAACTCCACCACCACCTTGTTGCGGCATATGTTCAAGGCCATGCCGCTTAAATCATCCCGTTCAAAAATAAATAATGGAATGGCGATTTCCGCGGTCCATCCGTCATTCTTTTTTTTCGTTGCCGAGCGCCATAATGGATTCCAATCCTCGTCACGCCAACCAGGGCGACAGCGCTGATCGCGCCGAATATTGGCCGAATTAAGCGCAAACTGGTAATAATTATCTTCATTCATCGCCGGACGAATGAAGATTTCGATGGAGTCGTCGCGGTTTACCGGACCATCATGTTCGAAGGCGGTTTGCAGCGCTTTTCCCAGAGAGGGATTACTGGCGCAAATTCCAAAATAAAGCCATGCATCGTCATGGGCAAGGTAAATTATTGTATCATTTACGGCTTCGCCGCTGTTGTAAATGTATAATTTATCAACTTTCACCGCGGTCCGCCATACCGCATCATCCAGAACGCCATCCAGTTCAGGCGGGATTTCAATTGCCGGGATGTTCAACGGCGCCAATTCCGCCGCCCAGCCCTCTGAAATCACTGTAAAAACCAAACTAGTTAACAGCCAAATACAAGTATTATGCAAATATCGCCGGGCAAACATAATATAATCCTGAATCCGTGACGGGCTTTGCCCGTCACGCTAATTTTTCCGGAATTGTGTTTTGCAATCAGCCATCGCCGGATTTTCAATGGCCCATTTCTAAATTCTCCGTCACCAACACATTTTTCTCACG
>JBMNRV010000083.1:0-3996 GCA_050944835.1 Kiritimatiellia bacterium | reverse complement strand
CACTAAGGCGACTGGGAAGGGGATTAACCACAAAGGGAAGGAAATGGGTATGCCAAGTAGAAAAGAAAAGATGAACCGCCAAGCCAAGCGGGGGCTTTTAAAATTAATCGCCTGTCTGCTGGGGATGATTTGCTTCGCATGCGCCGCTGCCGCCGTTCCGGCGGAATATGAAATCAACTTGGTGCGCAATGCGGCATTCCAACCAGGGCTGGACCGGCAGGGGCCGAAGGATTGGATGTATTGGCCGGTGGTGACGAATATGTTTGACGAAGGTCGTGGCCAGGTGGAGTTTTTCGATGGTGGGATGACGGTTGCCGGGCCGGCCACATTAATGCAGTTTGATATGTTTGACGATGTTGCGCCGGCATATAAATTCTCCTGTAGCATGAAGTCGGAGGGCGGCAAAGGCCGGGTTCAATTACGCCCGCGGGACCAAATCAAAGGGTGCATTGATTATACGCTTGCCAACAGCAAACTGGGCGCCTGGGAAGATTTGGAATTGTCGGTCACGCCGACCAACCATTATGGATTCTGCATGGCCATTCGGGTGCCGGCCGGCGCAAAATTATCCATAAGTAATTTGCGGGTGACGGCGGTGTTCCCGCCGCCGGCGGCGGCCGGGACCGTCCGGCTTGGAAATGCGGAAGCGCGCGGCATCTGTCTGCCGGAAAATCCCAATTGGGTGGAGCGTCTGGCGGCGCATGAATTACAGGTGAATGTTTACCTCGTGTCGGGTGTCGGGTTGCCGGTGTATGTCGGCGCCGGCCATGCCGGCGAAAAAGGTTTTGTCCGCATCGTCAATCTCAAAAAGATGATTCCGGATACGCCCGCCCCGCGTCAACCTGAAAGTTGGTGGAGTAAAATGTTCGGCAACGCCCCGCCGCCAGGCGAGCCGGAAGCCAACGGTTTTAGAATAACTTGCGCGGATGGCAAGTTGGATTTGATCGGCGGGAATGACGCCGGAGTGCTGGCTGGTGCGATGTATCTCTCGGAGCTGTGCGGTGTGAAATTTTACGCGCCAAAGGTGTTTGCCGTCAGAACCAATCATGAATTGGAAATACCCGTCATGGATATTGCCAGACAACCGGCCTTCGAGTGGGCGGATGGCGTGGGCGGGCAGTATCAAACCTGGTCGCCATGGAAATACGGATTTCTGTATCCGGAAACCTGTGTGGCACCAAGCGATAAGGCAAATCCGCCCGGAAGCGGCGGCTGGGTGCATCCGCCGAAATTCCTGGCGCCCTTGCACATGTATGCCGAATCGCATCCGGATTATTACGCCATGGTTAAAGGGAAGCGGCTGGGCGATCCACGGTTGCAGGAGACGCTGGGATACCTGAATTTATGTCTCGGTAATCCGGCCTTGCAAAGGCATGTGGCCGAACGTGTCAGCCGGTTGATGGACATGTATCCGCATACCAAATATTTCAGCATTGCCCAGGGCGACGGGCCGGGGTGGTGCGAATGCGACATGTGCACGGCGCTGGATGCGGATAAGGAAATATTAACCGATCGCCTGATTGCCTATGCCAACGCCGTGGCGGCGATTACCAGCAAAAAACATCCCGACCGCAAACTTGTCATCCTGGCCTATGGCAAAGGCCGGGAGGATTTGCCGTTGCGCGAAAAATTGCATCCGAATGTAGCCGTCCAATATGCCTTCTGGGGCTCTTCCTGGCCGGTGTGGGAGGCGACTGACTGCGCACAAAATCAACGCGGCATGCAATTGCTGGATGACTGGAACGCATTAACCGGGACTAATCTGACGATTTTTCTGTATCCGGTGAATACGTATGAAAACGCCGACAAAATTAAGCTGGCGGGGCAAAAGGGTATCCGTGGATTTTACCATTGCGGGTGGCGCGGCGATTTCCCGGAAACCACTATTTACACTTCCGGCCGGCTGGTCTGGGATCCGGATGCCGACGTGGAAACCATGCTTGATGAAATCATGCCGCATATCTATGACGCGGCAGCGCCATGCATGCGCGAATATTTCGACATGCATCATGCCTTTGTCCGGGAGTGTGTGGCGGATCCGGAGAAATGGCGGCTGTATCGGGAAGTCAGTGTGCATCGGTTCCGGCGCGTACCATTGAAATACGCGGCCAAGGCGCTGGATTTGCTGTCACGGGCGGAAAAAGCCGCCGCTGACAATGAATTGGGTTTACTGAAAATCCACACGGATAAATACAAGGTGTTATACGCCTATATCAATGAATTCAATGCCGCTTATCCAACCATTCCCGACGAGTTGTTTGAGGATTATGCCACGAAGATGGCGGAGTTGGTCAGGCTTGCAAGTAAATGCCGGGAGCCTTACGCCGGCTGGCGGGTGCCGTTTTCCGAGTGGTTGTATCAGACTACCGGGGTGCTGGATTTCGACCGCGGACCATATACATGGTATAATGACAAAAAGATAGACGCCTTTTTGGCCGATCCAGTTAATACGCTGAAAACCCGGGTTTATTTACAGAAGGAAGTCGAGAATGGCGTTGAATTGCCGGCTAAGGCCTGGCAGGGGGCGAAGTATTTAGAGAAATATCAAGGACAATCGGCGGCGGTGCTGCGCCGCAAGAGTTCGCCCGAATCACGCGTGCGGGCGTACTTTAAACTCGATGCTTTGCCTGCCGGTGATGCGCAACTGGAGCTACAGGGACTTGACAACGAGAAGGCGGAAATTGCCGAAATCGAAATAATCATCAATGGCCAAAAAATATTCGCCGGGCCGGTGTCATACCCGAAGAATAAATGGGGTTGGCACACCTATAAAATTCCCGCTGGGATTCTGGCACAAGGTGAAAATGTGATGGCCATTGTTAACACTATGGGCGACTATAAGGATGATGCCGGTGACGGCGAAGCCGGCCCGGCGGAAGAAGCGCTAGCCCAAAATTACAACTGGGGCTGGTGTATGGTGGGGCAGGTGCGTTTAAGGTTTAATCAGCAATAAGGTTTAACGGAGTAATTATCACAGGAGGAGACTATGTTTGCACGTATTCACATTATAAGCGGGATGTTTGTCATATTGACATGTATGGTTGTGAGTAATGTGCCGGCGCAGACCACTTGGTATGTAGCTACCAATGGCAATGATTCGGCCCATACTGGCAAGAATGGCTGGGACGACGCATTCCTGACTATCAGTAATGCCGTTGCCAAGGCGGCTTCGCTTGACACGATATTAGTCGGCGCCGGGGAATATTTTTTGACGGACGCTATTACCATTCCCGGCGCAAAAGATATTCATTTGGCGGGCGTGGCCGGGCCGTCTAATACTGTCATCAACGCCAATTATCCCGCGTATGAAATTCGTGGCATATATGCGTTGAATGGACGCATTGGCGGATTCACCATTACCAACGCGTATTATAATCTTGGTAGCAGCGCGGATGGTGGCGGAGTGTATCTCGAAGCAAGCGCCATGATGACCAATTGTATTCTGGAAGGGAATTATGCCGGACGATATGGTGGCGGTGCGTTAGTTTATGGTGGGATTTTATCCAATTGCATAGCCCGGGGCAATCGGGCTGGATATGGCGGCGGGGTGATGGCACGATCCGCCGGACAGGTTTTAAACTGTTGGATTGAAAATAATGTTTGTACGAACTATGGCGGCGGCATTTACCTTATGGAAGGGTCGCTGGCCAGCAATTGCGTATTTGCCGGGAATACATCCGGCACGTATGGCGGTGCTTTGTTTAACAACAACTCTCTGGTTACAGATTGTGTGATAAGCGGCAATGTGGCCGGGACTACCGCCGGTGGCATCCAGGTTTCCGGGAATTCCGTCCTGCGCAATTCCATTATCTGTTGCAACAAGGCAAAAGCTAATCAGAATTACGCCGGCGGCGGTGTGTATATGCTCCACACCAATAGTTTAATGCTGAATTGCCTGGTATATGGCAACGAGGCGCCCAATGGCGGTGGCGGGGGCGTGTGCATGCTACATGACGCCGATATTGATGCCTGTACAATCGTCAGTAATTCCGCCGG
>JBMNRV010000082.1:0-4118 GCA_050944835.1 Kiritimatiellia bacterium | reverse complement strand
GCGGACGCAGCGGATGTGCCCGTGGCGCGGCATGAAACCCGGTTGATCCAGGCCAACCTCGCTGCAATGCGGCTGGCCTTGAAGTTGCATGCATTGTTGGCGCCGACCGCGGCGGATACGGCACGTCCCGCACCGGGCGAACTGGCACGGATAAAAGCGGATATCAGTCAAGCTTGGGATAATTACGTGGCAGCCATTACCGCTTATGGGCAGATTTTGAATCTGGAAAGCAACGCCACTTTCCAGCAACGTCTGAAAGCCCTTGAGAGGGAAGTAGGGAAGTACAAGGCATTGCTCGAAACAATGGGCGCCGCTTGACCATTTGCCGATTCCTAAAGGTTTTAAGGTGTGACCATGACGGGTAAACCTGTAAAAAGCGATGAAGTCAATGCCATTCTGGCTGACCGCGCCCGGGCGGTCGAAGAATGGGTGGAGTGGCATTTCATTGATCCGCAGGGAGTGGTATATTCTTTGCTTGACAAGGAGACGGTCCGACCTTTGACGGATTCTTGTTTCGATGCGGTGGTTGAAAAGCAAAAACATGTTCCCGGAGTCACGCCGGCGGATTTCTGGAATTACGAAAATTGCGGCATGACCACCGGCGCTTACTTACAGGCGTTGGTCTGCCGGTATAAAGTCACCGGCGATGCTGCGGCCTTGATGCGTGCGCGCCGCTGTTTTCAAGCTTTGCGTCATATTTACGAAATGGGGAAAGAACTGGAGGAAGGCTTTTTCCCGAAGATATACGGCGGCCGGTTCTCCAATCAGACCAGCACCGACCAAGCGCTTTATGCGGTGATGGCGCTGGACGCATTTGCGCCATACGCTGCTGCGGCGGAGCGCGCTGAAATCGCGCGCATGATTTCCCGCATGATAGATTTCTGGGTGAAGCGCAAATACCGTTACCTTTATTACCATGTGCCGGACATGCTCTGGCCGCTGGCGCGGTTTCCCAGTCTGCTGCTCCTGGCGTACAAACATTCCGGCGATGCCAAATTCCAGAATGAATATTGGCGTTTGCTGGCCGAAGGCGTCAACCGTCAGCCCGGTGAATCGCGGTTGCTGCGCAAGCGCAGCGGCGCCGCCAAACCCTCGGATTATGAGCAGGAGCAGCATGCCTGGTTGATTAATCACCTGGCCGATGCGGTCACTATGGACATCATGGAGTTGGATTACCTGTTGCGCCATGATCCACAGAATAGCTGGGCCGGTTGCTGGCGCGAGTCGGTGCGGATGATGTGGGCGGAAGGAATTCTATCCATCGGTGAGGATGGAACGTATTACATCGAGATGCTGGTGGATATGGATACCGGCGTGGCACGGCGGCCGGCCGCGCAATGCAATGCCACTGGGCCCATGATTACCGGCGCATCGTCCGGCTGGGGCAGTATGATTGCGCGAGCTGGTGTTCAGGCTGCTGCCTATCTGGCTGATCCGCAAGCTGCGCTTGCCATTGCTAAAAAGATACTGTTAGCGCAGGATATACCAGATTTTACCTATATGAACGATCCAGAGCGCTGGCCGCCGGATTTGCGTTATCAAACGCGCTTTTTCAGCGGCGATGCTGTGACCAACTGGCTGTGGGCGTATTGGTTAGGGTGCTGCGATGGATATTGGAGGGCGGCGTCATCCTTTGCGCCGTGCAGTGGTATCCGGGCTTCATCACAGATTGAGGGTCATGATATTTGACGTCCATGTTCATCTGCCTAGCCCCGGCTGGCCTGGCCACCAGTCGTTTTTCCGCACGGCTGGCGCTGCCGTGGCTTATTTAAAACGCGCCGGTGTTAACCGTGCGATTTTCAATACCTGGCAAGGCGTGTTCGCCAAGTCGGCCGCGGATCTTGACCAGGCCAATCGCGCGGCCTTGCGCCTCGCGGCCCGCCATTCTGGGACGCTTTATCCGGGCGCTGTAATCCATCCGGATTTTGCCGGGGTCTCGGTGGCGTGGCTGGAAAAATTTCACCGGCATGGCCTGAGATGGGTGGGCGAGCTGGTGCCGCGGTGCAATATGCAGCGTCCATATTCCGATGCGGCCTTTTTAAGGTTGGCGGAAAAATGCGCGGAATATGGCCAAATATTGCATCTGCATTATCATTCCGATGTCCTGGAATTAGCCCGGCAACTACCGGACTGCCGATTGGTAGTGGCGCATATTCCCGACCAGCCCGCTTTGAATGCCATGGCTGACTGTCCCAATCTCTGGCTGGATATCGCCGGCATGCATGGCGGATTGTGTCTGGGCGCGCTGGAACGCGCTGTCAAAACTATGGGGATTGACCGGCTACTCTTCGGCACGGATTTTGACGCTTACGAGCCGCGTGCGTTCATCACGCGCGTGCGCGCTGTTTTGCCGGCGCAGCGCGACCGGGCAAAAGTTTTTTGGGCTAATGCACAGCGATTAATTGGAGACAACTGATGCAGCCCGATCTGATCAAGAAACTGGCAACCGGATTGATCTACCGCAATCCCCAACCGCATGTGCGCAGTGTGCATGCCTATTTCCCCTCTATCGCCGTATTGCCGGGTGGACAACTGTTGGCCGCGGCGGCGCTGGGAGAGGCGTTTGAAGCTGCAAATTTGCGCACACACCTTTTCCGGTCGCTGGACCAGGGCGCGACCTGGCAGGCGGAAGGCTGCTTGTCTGCCGAAACCAGCGGCCGGGTGACGTCGGAATGTTCGCGCTTGACGCCATTGCCGAATGGCGGCCTGGCGGCGTATATGGTACGGCATGACCGGAGCAATCATCCCGATGCCGGTTTGACCAATCCCGCGACTTTGGGATTTGTGCCAACCGAGTTGTGCCTTTTACGATCGGCGGATGCCGGAAAAACCTGGACTGCCCCACAAATCATCAACCCGCCGCTGGTTGGCCCATCGTTTGAAATGTGTTCGCCAATCACAGCGCTGCGCGATGGCCGATGGCTGATTCCCACACATACCTGGCCGGATTGGGATGGCAATTGCCCCAATGGACTGAAGATGATCGCGCTGGTTTCGCATGATCAGGGGCGAACTTGGCCGGAATATTGGACGGTGATGTCTGATCCGTCCGGACAGGTGTATTTTTGGGAATCCAAAATTGTGGAGCTGTTGGATGGCCGATTGTTGGCGACGGCCTGGGTGTATGACGACCAGGCCAAAGCCGACCGTCCGAATCATTATGCCTTGAGTGCAGATGGCGGCAAAAGCTGGTCTGTGCCTGCTTCCACCGGCTTGCAGGGTCAGACACTGACACCGCTGGTTTTGGACGATGGCCGCATCCTGAGCGTCTATCGCCGGATGGATCGGCCCGGCCTGTGGGCAAATATATCGGCGCTGCGCGATGGCCGGTGGGAAAACGAATCGGCTATGCCGTTATGGGGAAATTATGACGGCGGAAAAACCGTCACCACGGCAAACATGTCGCATAATTTCAGCGTCTTGAAATTCGGCGCGCCGCACCTGGCGCGGTTGGCGGATGGCACGGTTTTAGTCACGTTCTGGTGCTACGAGGACAATGTATCCGTTATACGCTGGATAAAATTGACCTGCTGATGTTTTTTTTGCCATCTGGTTCGTAATCTGCGGTTTCTTTCTTCGTTTAGTTCTTGGCGACTTGGCGGTTCAATCCTATCCGTGTCCATCCGGTGCGCCAAGCAAAGCTTGGCTGTTTCTAACAGAATGAAAGGAATCTGTCATGTGAATTAATCGTTGCACATGTAGCTGCCCCAGCGGCGAGCGGGAGCAATTCCGTCGTCGAAGCCTGGGAAGGCAAACGCATGAGCCGTAGCGCAAGCGAACTTGATTCAGCCTCGTTACACGAAAACATGAGAGCGGCCAGCCCTTCGGATGGGGTGAAGCCAGCATTTGCTGGGAAGTAACGGTTGTGAGCACCGGCAAAGCTCTCCGGGGTGATAGGAGACGGCGCGTGCGGAAAGAACAGTCAGGAACTTGGGAGGCCCGCCGCGGTGTCGGGAGAGCCGACAAGCCTTTGAGGGAATCAATAACCTTACAGGTTGCTGCGAGCGGGAGTCGGAGAAGCTCATAGTAGTGGTGAAGCGGGGTAATGCCCGTGGAGCGAAGGGGCTTTAGCGTAAGACGTGCGGAGTCAGAAGAGTGGACAGCCGATTGGATATACC
>JBMNRV010000081.1:0-4436 GCA_050944835.1 Kiritimatiellia bacterium | reverse complement strand
CGGCGCGGAAAACTCGTAATAAACCTGGTAGTCGCCCAGGACGGCGCGCCGGCTCGCGACGCCCATGATTTGCAGGTGTTTCTCGAACTGCCGCGGTTTGAGGAAGCGGGTACGGTCGGTCAGCACGTAGGCGATGCGGCTGGCGCCGGCGACATCGGACTTGTAGGGCAGGGGCCATTGCGGGAAACGTTCGTTGACCGGCTGGCTGCAAAGAATATTTTCATCGGTGATGAAATTAATCCGGTAGGCCGTCCAGTGCGGGGCGAAACAATGCCGGATGCCCTGGTCTTGCAGGAAGGCGATGGCCGGGCGGAGGTCGGGGGTGGAAACATGCCGGACGGCGAAATCCGGCGCCTGCCAGGCGCGCATCAGGCGCAGGCTGGCGTATAAATTGTACCCGACCAGCGCCGCCGCCGCCAGGGCCAGGACGCCCCGCGCCAGGCGCGCCGGCCAGAACCGGCGGCCGGCATCGAGCGCGGACGCCAGGCCGGCGACCAGCAGCGGGAAACACCAGACCGCCGGCAGGAGGTAGCGCGTGCTGCGCGAATCGAACCGGGCGCTGGCGACCGCCGCCGCCTGGGTCGCCGTCGCCAGCCGCCGGATTGCCGAGAAAGCTTTGGCGATACTGGCGGCGGGGAAACCGGTGCCGCGTACTTTTCCGGGATATATCACCAAGTTTCGCGTCAGCCGGGCGCGGCAATTCAAAGGCGATCTGGAATCGTTGCCGCCGCCGACAGACGCACAAATCAGCAAGTTCAAAGTTATGGCGTTCCAAAATACCTTATGCGTAACACCGGCATTTAAGAGACGCCGTAACGGGCAGCCACGTTTGATCTTTTATGCCTGCCGCCTGGTCTGCCGGAATGCCGCGCGCTTGCGCCTGGGACTGTGTTATGACGCGCCCATCAAGGTCTGGGTGGATGGGAACGTCCGTTTCACTGATCCTGCGGGGAAATGCCCGGCTTCCGGTCCGGATGGCGATAAAAAAGTCATCCCACTCGATTTACGCCGCGGCCGGCATAAGTTGGTGGTCGCCCTGCTATCCAATCCTCAATGCGCCGCCGGCATTCGCGTCCGGCTGCTGGGAGCTACTGATGCCACAACAGTATGTAAAGATCCTTCGCCGACAGTGAATTGGGTGTGAAGGGAGAGGGTCGTGCGGAGACGCGAAGATTGCGACTAACTTGAAAGAATAGTCTTTTGGTATGATACGGAAACAGGAACAAAAATACAAAGGCATGTAAAAATGTGTAGCCGGTTGAATTCTCGTGTGGCAGGCATTATGATTAAGCATAAATTCGTGTTGGCGTTGACGGTATTGTTTTTGGCGGCGGTCGGCATCTCTGCCCCGCCGCGGACTGAGGCGCCGGTTATTTCCGCTCCGCCGGTCATGGACGGAAACTTAGATGATGCGGTCTGGAACGACGCTGCCGCACTGGGCTCGTTTACCGTAATGCGGAGCGACCAGACAGTTGCCGACACCCGTGTTCGGATTGTGCGCGATGCCCAATGGCTTTATATCGCGCTGGAATGTGATAATCCGCACATGAGATTTCTCAACCAGCTGGGCAAAACCCGGGATGACCCCGGGGTGTTCAAGGATGATTCGGTAGAAATCTTTTTTACCCGGGATGGCTTAAATCGGTATTTTCATTACGTCTTGAATTTCGCAGGCGTCCAGGCTGAACGCCGGATTATCGGCAGCGGTCGAGATTTCGCCTGGAGTTATCCTTGGGTGTCGGCCACGGCAAGGACGGACAAGGGCTGGACGGCGGAAATTGCGATTCCGCTGGAAGTTGTCAATGGCGATAAATCTGGGGATGTCCGGCTGAACATTCTGCGCAACAAGGTGGAGGTGGAGCTGGATGCCGCGGGCGCGAAGAATTCCGAAAGTATGGCGCATAGCTTCTGGGCGCCGGTGGAAAAGGGCGCACACGAGCCTGAACGATTCGGAGTTTTGGTCGGCTTAACCGACCTTACGGCCAAGCCGCCCTTTCTCCCTCAAATCGCCGCTTTGAAAACCGGCAATTTGGATGTTTCGGGCGAGCAGTTTAAGTTTAATGTTGATGTTGATATCGAAGGGCGCTCGCCGGTGGCCGGCCAGGCGCGTCTGGAGGTAATCGAACATCGCGTTGATGGCGAGGTGAAAATATCCGAGATGATCCAGGATTTGCCGCCACGCTGCGAAAAAACATTCACCTTAACCGTGCCGGTGGCGGATTTTGCAGCCAAAAAGTTGGCCTTGCGGCTGGCGGACAACCAAACCGGCATGATGTTAGACGAGCAGATTTTGGCATTCGAAGGCAATTTGATTAAGCAAGCCTATCCGGAATTGAGTTTTTACTCAAATGAAACGGAATTCCGGGTTAAGGCGGTTTTGAGTTTGGCTGAGGCCGCCTTAGCCGGACTCTCGCTCTCGTTGCGTGATGCGGACGGCAATCCTATCGCCGCCACAGATAAGCTCGGGGCGGAAACCATTCTGTCTTCCCCCGTATCCGCGCTACAGCCGGGAGCGAATAAATTAAACTTGGTTTTGAAACGTGATGATGGGAAAATTCTCAGCTCGCGGGAATTGACCATAACCGCCGTTCCGCCGGCTGCCGGCGTCGAAACGAAAGCCGATCATTTCCGGCGGGTTGTATTGCTCAATGGCAAGCCCTTTTTCCCATTTGGCATGTATGCGAATAGTATTCTTACCAGCGACATGGCGACAGAGAAAATCGCGCGCCAGGTTGCCTCAGTCGGCATGAACACCTTAATTGGGGGCACCAGGGCCAGCTTTTTGGGCGAGGCGCCGGGTGAATTGCTGAAAAACATGATTCAAATCGCCGATCGCCACGGCCTTTATTTCGGATTCTGGGGCGATATCCACTCCGTGTTTAATGGTATGCCGGCAGATGCGTCTTTATCGGATCGGCAAGCGTTTATAAGCGATAATTACCAAAAGAATTTTGACGCTAAAATCCGGAGTGTTGGCGAGGCCATCCGCTCTGAGCCGAATTTGCTGTTCTGGTATGGATTTGACGAACCTAATCTGGGCGATTGGCAGGCCAACCTGTTTGCTCAGAAATTGTATTATCAAACCGTGCGCGAAGCGGACCCGCGCCATGTAATGTTCGGCCTTTATGCCCGCTACATTCCGCCCGTGCCGGAAGCAGTAAAGTATTTCGATTTGCTTGGCTATGATGTTTACACCTATACCGAATGGGGCGGCCAGCACGCCGATGTGTGCGGCGCCATGGCCGCGCAAACCGCTCAGCTGGACGAGCGCGCCGCCGAGCTGCGCCAGCCAGTGTGGATGGTGCCTATGGGCACAGCGCTTGATCCCGTGCGCGTGCCGCGGCCCCTCTCCGGGCAGGAACAGCTTTGCCAATCCTATGCCGCCATCATTTACGGCGCCCGGGGTTTGTTGTATTTCCATTACAATTCCACCTACGGCAAGGAAACCTGGAATGCGTTGCGGGAATTGGGCGCTCAGATAAGCGAGTTCGCGCCCGCCGTATTGAACGATCCGGTGACACAGGATGTGACTTACGCCGCGGGCAAATTTGATGTCGCCCGTTGGCAATGTCCGCCCGTGCCCTTCCGTGCGTTCCGCCATCCGGATGGCCGGCTGATCGCGCTGGCGGTAAATGCCAAAAATTGTCCGGTGGACGCCAATATTGAAATTGCTGGACTGCGCGCCGTGCGCCGAATGTCAGGCGATAAAACCGGGTTTGATGTTGCCAACAACAGCTTTGTTGACAAACTGCAGCCGTTTGCCGTCCGAGCCTATACTTTGGAGCTTGACGAAACGCCGGGGCAACCATTGGCAATAAAAATTGCCGATACGCCTTTTCAGGAGCAGGCGCGCAAGCTGGTTTCCAACGACGACTTAATCAAGCAGGCGCGCGTGCGCAAGAACCTGGCGCTGAACCCATCGTTGGAAGAGCAAAAAATCGCCGGGTTGCCCGACTTCTGTGTGCCCTACAAGGTGATGGAAAGCGAGGAAGTCGGCGAAAAAGGCTCGCGCTGGTTTCTGGACGATGTGAATCCGAAATTCGGCAAGGTATCCTTGCGGATGAATCGGTATCCCACAACCGGCGAATTGCAATTCTGGCGCGCCGGCGCCTTTGGCGCGTTTGCCCGACCACGCGATCCGGAGGCGCCGCATGTCTTTTCCTTTTACGCCCGCGCAGCGGATGCCAATGCCAAACTATGGGTCGGCACAGCCACCAAAGGGAAAGGCCAATGGAACCAAAAGGTGTTTGACATTACGCAAGAATGGCAACGTTATTCCATGCCGGCGCCGATGAATAATCTGCCGCCTTACCATGCTTTGGTGAGTTTCCTGGTCCAGCCGGTGACCGGAGGCGATAAGGATGATATTATCTGGGTGGACGGATTCCAATTGGAGGAAGGCGAAACTCCGACAGAATTTGAAGAGTAATATCAAC
>JBMNRV010000080.1:0-4572 GCA_050944835.1 Kiritimatiellia bacterium | reverse complement strand
GGAGAAGAAGATTTCGATAACTTTTTCTTTGATCTCCGCTCCAAACCTTATGACTGGATGGATGTGCGGATTGACGGACGCTATGACCAATATAATTCTGAATTGAAGACCTTGAACACCCGGCTGCTGTGGGAAGAGCATTCTTTCTGGGCTTGCGAGTTGGAGCATCGCTACCGCGCTGAAAACAGCAATTTACTGAATCTGGAGTTGCGCATCAATCCCTTCATCAACTGGGGCTATAAGGCCTTCACCCGTTACGAATTCGATGAAAACGAGATGGAAGCCTGGGGCATCTCAATCCGCCGCACGATGGATTGCGTGGCTGTCGAAGTCGGCTGCGAATGGGAAGACGACGACTACGAAGTCTGGCTGCAACTCTGGTTCACCGAGTTTCCACGCAGCCGCGTCAGTGTCGGGCTGTAGTTGCCCGTCAAACGTTAAACCGGAAATGGCAGATATCGCCGTCGGCGATAATATAATCGCGCCCTTTGAGCTGAATCTTGCCCTGTGCGTGTAAAGCCTCTTCGCCACCAGCGGCAATCAAGTCGTCATACCGCATAATTTCCACACGGATGAAGCCACGTTCAATGTCGGTATGCACTTTACCACCGGCTGCGGGCGCCGCTGTGCCGACACGTATGGTCCAGGCCCGGACTTCATCCTCCCCCACGGTATAAAACGACATCAACCCTAAAGCGGCATAAGCCGCCTGATTCAACCGGTCCAAGCCGGACTGGGAAACCCCCAACGCTTGCAGATAAGCCTCGCGCTCCGCCGGATCCAAATCCATAATCTCGCGTTCAATCCGGCAGGAGACCTTAAAATCGGCATCGGAGTCACTGAGCTGGTCTTCATCCACATTATACACCCATAGCACCGGCTTGCATGAAAGCAATTCCAGACTGCGGATTGTTTCCAGCTCGTGCTCTTCCAGGCCGGGCGGCATACTGATTTTCATCGCGGATTCCAAATGCGCTTTGATCTTTTCCAGTGTGCGCTCCTCCAAAATCTGACGCGCATCCTGTCCCGCCTTTTTTTCACGCGCAATCCGGTCGAGGCGTTTCTCAACCAATTCCAAATCGGCTGCCCAGAGCTCCGTTTCCAGCGTACCGCGGTCACGTTCAGCATCCACACTGCCATCCTGATGGTAAACCGCCGGATCGGTAAAAGCGCGCACCAGCAGACAAATCAGGTCACAACGTTTGGCGGAATCCAGCCAATCACGCCGGCCGGTGATAATTGGCGGACAGAGCACAATGCGGTTTTCAGCGTATTTTGTCCGTTCCGGCTTATACATTGCAGTTAACTTATCTACCCGCGGGTCGCGGATCGGCGCGTTGCCCTCCAGGCTTTCGCCTTCTTTCAGGCCGGGCGGAACTTCACGTCCGGTCAGCAATGAAAAAAAAGTCTTGAGCCCGGATTGCGCCAGGCCCAATAAAGCAACTTTCATGGTTTGTGTTCCTTTAGGTTTAAAAAACGGCAGTTTAGCAGTTGTTCACGTAAGTTGTAGACATTAGCCCCAACGGGATGTGACATAGTTATGTTTATATGTCACGCCCTTTCAGGGCTGGTTTTATTTTTTCTGTTAATCCCAGGGCGTTGCCCTAGAATGCTTGCCCGCAATGGCGGGGGTATATCGCGCCCCTTCAGGGCTCCCCTTCCACTCCTTCATCCGTGTCCATCCGTGTTCATCCGTGGTTCCTCTGGTCTTCAACATTTTCTATCGTTTCTTGAATGTCAAATGCCATTTTTTAAAATAGCGCCGGATACCGGGTGCGGTGGCGTCCGGACCAGAATTTCCAGCGTAGTGGCCGCCTGACCGAAATGCGGGATTTCCAGCAGGGGGGTGTAACGCTCGTCTATGATCTTGCGAAAGTATGCCCGGTCCTCCTCCGGTACCGGTTGGATTTGTGGCGATTCCAAAGCCAAAGCATAACCGCTCAAAGCCGCCACCGGAGCTGGACAATTTTTCAGAACATCCGCTAATCCGGTGCGGTTCAAGACGCGCCGGCGCTGCGCCTGCACGTCATCCAAATCGGGGAAGTAACAGAACTGCCCCAGCTCCATTCCCGGCGGCAGACGCCGATTAGCCTCAACCGCCAGATACGGGTCCTGCGTCAACAGATAATCATCCGGCCTGCTCAATTCTTGAATCTGGCGCGCGGCAGCACGCAACTTGAAAAGCGGCGGGGTATCCTTTATCTGCCACCAGATGCGGTCACGTCCCTGAATAAACCACTCCTGATTCAATGGCGAAGAGCCAGCCGCTGCAATGGAAAGCAATACGCCGAGCAACGCCAACCGCACTGCGCCGGTTGGTCCGGTTCCCAGACGGCGCAGCGCGAAGACCGCCACCGCGACGCCAAACAAGGGATAGGCAAAAACCTGATAATCGTCATAGGGAAACGGCGCCGACAAATGCAACAGGGTAACTCCCGCCACTGACGCCCAGAGCGCGGCCATCGTCAACCGGATATGCGCATCCCCGCTCAACGGCTCGGCTTTGTCCGCCTCACGTCCCGGACGCAAGACCGCCGCCACTGCCAATGCTGACACGACAAAATAGGCTTGCACCATACGTGAGATAAAACCGGCTTTGTAAACCAGCGCTTGCAGCAGGGCGCCGGAATCGCGCAAGGTATGGTAACTGACCACGTTAAACCAGAAATTCTCCGGCGCCATCAGGAAGAATGGCAGCATGAGCGCCGCGCCGGTTATTGCGCCACCGGCGGCAAAGTGCAGCCAAGCCGCCGCCGGCCCGGCGCGGCGGCGGCCAACCCATAAAACTATCAACGTCGCCAATGGCGCCATCGCCGCCGAACTGCGCGTCCCAGCCGCCAACGCCATCAAGGCGCCCGCCAACCATAACAATATGCGGCGCCGCCGCTCCAGACCAACCGCCAATGCCAGAAAACCGCCGGTCAGACAGCATGCGGTCAATGAGTAGGTCTTAACCACGGTGGTAAAATAACTTTGATAGACATTGACTGCTATCAGCGCAAAAGCCAGGAGCGCCGCTTCACGCCGGCGCGGACCTGCCAACCGCGCCGCCAGGTCGGCAGCCAATAGCGCCCCCAGCCAACCTAATGTGGCCGTTATCAGGCGGCCGCCAGCCAGCCCCCAGGCGGCGACAAACCGGTCAAACGGAGCGTAAACCAGCGGCAATAAAGGGCCTTGGGTATAAGCGAAATCGCGGTATGTGACCGCGCCACCGGCCACCATCCGGGCGGCATACAAATACCAGCCTTCGTCTTGGTTAAGATCACCAAGAATCAAATTGGCGGCAGTCAAACCCAATGCCGCAAACACGGCAACTAACCAACCGGCGATAATGAATCTGGATGTCCGGGACATGATTTAACCGATGCGCCTATATATACAATGCCATTCGCTGTCTTGGCTCACCGCAAAATGTAACATTCAGGCTGCGGATTGTCGAGCCTGCGCTCCGGACTGCGGAGGGAACAGGGAGGATTGAACCGCCAAGACGCCGGCAGGGTGAAAGGCGGCGCTCAGGTTGATTATCTCCCGCTATACTTTAGTAAATACTGAAGAGACTACCGTTAGGTGGCGGCCCATCTACTGTCAGATTATAATAATATATGCGCTGACCAATGCCCCCTACTCGCATCCCCATCGCGGCTGTGCCGGTGGAGTAATCGCTGTCAGTGCCGGAAGCGGTCATTTTCAATGCGCCCGGCGCCGCCAGATTAGTGCCTTCGTAAAAATAGGCATTCAATTTTTCGCCTTGCACTTCAAATTTCAACGTGTAAACAACATTGCTTTTAATACTGAATGTGTTGGTGGAGTACGCAATCACCTTGGGATCCGACACATTAGTTACATAACTGAAAAAATCATCTTTCCGTATCACCAGACGGCGCGGTAGCTGTTCTAATGCTCCGCCTCCGTATCCGTTATATATGGCGGTGTAACCCTGCTGGCTGGTGGAATTGCCCTGCAGACGCGCCATCAGATGCACTTTATAGCCATCGGGGTATGCATTAGTTATTTCAAAACTGGTGTAGGCCGTATAATTGCTCCATTGCGACGGGTCAACGCCACCATCACCGACATAAACCAACCGGCGGTTTTCAGAACTAGGGCCAACACGTTCAATTTTCCACCGGACGATATTATGTGTCGGCCATAAATCGTAGTTAAACTCCTGCTTGTTGTTTCCCACTATTGCCCCGTACACAGTTACAAACCCGTCTGGCATGGTGTTAGTTGTCGTCGGCGGATAACCGCTGAAATCCTCATGCAAAAGCGAGACGGGCTTAAACGGCATGGCGGCTATCGCCAATGCCAGAACCATCATCAGACTTGCCAACTTCAATACGCGCAACATATTTCTTCTCTCCTTAATAATGCACAGCATCTGTGCGTGTAACTGCCGATGCGGACTCTACCAAATACTGAAGAGACTACCGTTAGGTGGCGGACCATCTACTGTCAGATTATAATAATATATGCGCTGACCAATGCCCCCTACTCGCATCCCCATCGCGGCTGTGCCGGTGGAGTAATCGCTGTCAGTGCCGGAAGCGGTCATTTTCAATGCGCCCGGCG
>JBMNRV010000079.1:0-4632 GCA_050944835.1 Kiritimatiellia bacterium | reverse complement strand
CATCGGCACCGGCATCGGCTCCGAAAACCGCTCCGGCATCGGCATCGCGTCCGTCGCCGGCGTCCTTGTGGCGGGTCTTTTCACCTTGACCATTCTGCCGCTCATCTACACCTTGTTCACCGGCAAACCCAAAAAACGCCATACCCAGACATCACCCACCCCATGCGATGATTAAAACGGCACGATGAAGATTGTTCACCTGGTCAGCAACTAAAAGGGCGTGACATAGTTTTGTTCGTATGTCACGCCCCTTTAAGGGCTCCGCCAGCCCCCGAATTTAACCCGCTCGGACTGGTTTTTGATTAATGACCGAATTTTTTAGGGAAAGTCCACAAAAACAAGCAATGATTGACACGGCTGGCAGTTTTAGTAATAATTACGGACAAGCACATAAAGTATAAAAGTCCGTTGCAGCGAGAGGGAATACGCATAGGAGGCTCTGTATGAAAAAGTATAGATGTAATGTTTGTGGATACATTTACGACCCCGCCAAGGGCGATCCGGACAACGGCGTAGCCGCCGGTACGGCTTTTGAAAACTTGCCGGACACTTGGGTCTGCCCGGAATGCGGCGTTGGAGTGGATGAGTTTGCGCCCGAAGAGTAGCAGGCGTGCAGATAATTCAGTACAGATTAATGTCAGTGTTATTTAATATCAAAAGGAGTCATCATGAAACTTAAAGGCAGCCAAACCGAAAAAAACATTTTAACTGCATTTGCCGGCGAATCACAGGCGCGTAATCGCTATGATTTCTTTGCCGGCCAAGCGCGCAAGGATGGATTTGTGCAAATTGCCGACATTTTTGCGGAAACAGCCAATCAGGAAAAGGAGCATGCCAAGCGCCTATTCAAGCTCTTGGAAGGCGGCGATGTGGAAATTCAGGGCGCTTTCCCGGCGGGTGTCATTGGCACCACAGTAGAAAACCTGAAAGCCTCCGCCGGCGGTGAAAATTATGAATGGACGGAAATGTATCCCTCTTTCGCCAAGACTGCACGTAAGGAAGGCTTTGAAGAGATCGCCAAGATTTTTGAAGCGATTGCCGTGGCCGAGCGCCAACATGAAAAGCGCTATCTTGATCTGGCAGCCAATATTGGCAATGGCCAAGTTTTCAAGCGCAATAAGGAAGTGGTCTGGCGTTGCCGCAATTGCGGTTATCTCCACCGCGGCAAGGAAGCGCTAGACACTTGCCCGGCCTGTGCTCATCCGCAGGCGCATTTTGAGCTGCTGGGCGAAAATTGGTGAGAATACCAAGTTTCGCGTGATTGACGGTTAACAAGATACCCGGCCGGGTAATACCGGTCGGGTATTTTTTGGGCGCAGAAGGAACCACGGATGAACACTGATGAACACTGATGGTCTCATGGAGGAGGAGAACCGGTTGACGCAGATGGTTAAGGGGAACCCTTGTAAGGACGTGATATAGGCGGCGAGGAACACGGATTAGTCTCACACGGAGGCGCGGAGAACACGGCGGTGCGAGCCGCACTGGCGGTGCGAGCCGCACTGGCGGTGCGAGCCGCACTGGCAAGGATGGAAGGAAATTAGCCACAAAAAGAAAGAGCTACAGAAAAAGAGAAAGTTTGTTGGGCTTTCCGTGTGTTCTGTGTGGTCTGTGGTTTTTGTTGGAACCACGGAATACACGGAAGGGAGGGCGCGGCGGCGGGATTATCCGGGATCTGCGGTTTCTTTCTTGGCGCCTTGGCGGTTCAATCCTATCCGCGTCCATCCGTGTTCATCCGTGGTTCCTCTTCTCCGAGTATCCCCCTCCCAATCTGCGCCAATCTGCGTAAATCTGCGGTTCCAACACTTTATCTCGTTTCCTGAATTTCAAATGCCGTTTTTAGGTCTAATTCACCGGCTTGCCTGTAACTGATTTTGCGCGCACAATGCCAGCAGAGCCGCGCCGCGCGGTAAGATTGCTTCGTCAAAATCGAAATCCGGCGCGTGCAGACGATGCACTTTTTTCCCGCGCTTTGTCCCCAGCCAGGCCAGGACGCCGGGCGCCTCCTGCTGGAAAAAGGCAAAATCTTCACTGACCATAAGCATGTCAATCGTGCGCACGGGGATACGCAAATCGGCAGCCGCTTGACGCAACAATGCCGCTTGCGCCGGGGCATTGTTTACTGCAGCAGTCCTGAAAGGAAAAGACACCGTAGCGCGAACACGATATGCCGCGGCGATATTCCGGACAAGTCCGCGAATGTCACTGATAACCTGCTTATAAACAGCCTCATCCGTAGTGCGCAAGGTACCAAGCATATCTACCGTCTCGGGAATGATGTTGAACGCGCTGCCGCCGTTGAAAGCACAAACCGACAAAACACACGGCGACAGTGGCGACAGGCCGCGCCGGACAGTTTGCAGAGCGGCATAAATCTGGTGCGCCGCCGGCAACGGGTCCACGGCCAAGTCCGGACGCGCGCCATGTCCACCATGACCGCTGACCTGAATGTTAAAAACGGTGTTAGCCGCCATGCTCAACCCGTCGCGTAATGCCACTGCCCCGAATTCCAAGTCTGGCTTGACGTGCAGTGCAAATATCGCATCCACCTTAGGGTTATCCATGACTCCATCCTTGATCATTGCCGCAGCGCCGTCAACTGACTCCTCCGCCGGCTGAAATATAAATTTCACCGTTCCCGGCAATTTTTGCTTACTCAGGATGGTTGCCGCGCCCAGCGCCATAGTTATATGAGCATCATGACCGCAGGCATGCATTACACCCACAGTGGATGACTTATAAGGAACGGCATTGGTTTCCGTCACAGGCAAAGCATCCATATCGGCGCGAACTGCCACTGTGCGGCCGCCACGCGGTCCAGGCAACAAGCCTACCACGCCGAACCCGCCGACACCGGTTTGCACACGCAGGCCCAAACCGCGCAAAATTTCAGCAATTTTAGCGGATGTGCGTTTTTCCTGTCGGGACAACTCCGGGTGTTTGTGAAAATCACGCCGCCAAGCTTGCAAGCGCGGCATTAATTTTTCCGCCATTTTGTTGATCTGCGCTGCTTCCAACATAATTGATTCCTCCATTTGTCATAATTCTCCACACATCAAAAGCTGCCACCGAACTCGGCAGCGGCACATCAGTCCTATCATGAACACTGGCATTACTTAATCCGCCGGAACTCCAAGACCGGGCGGAACAAATTTTTGTGCTCTCGATGTTTTTCTATCGCCTTTATCAATTCGTCGGCGCTCCGAATATTCCGTGGCAGAATTTCAGCGTTTAGCAAACGCACATAAAGGCTATCGCCCTTTACTTCGTAAGATGCGAATTGGAAGACCCGCTCATCTTGCGCCGGCATACCCTGAGCCGACCCCAGCCACTGCAATTGCAACAGGGTCAATTCCTTTCCGCGCCAAAGGCAGGCGCGGGCAAAAAGGGCGTCTTCCTTGCCAGCCGGATAAGATACCAGCATCTCATGCGATCCCATTGGCAACACCAATAATTTATCAGCCGGTCCGCCTTTTTGGACACTTTGCCATAAGCCCGTTGGCATTTGAGTGATGGGGACATCAGGCGCCGTCACCAGCGGAACGGTAAAGTCACAGCCACTACCTACCGCCACCACCACCGCCAAGAGTATAGCGTTTATTACTTTCCCACGCATGACCCCTCCCCTTTTACTTCCGGAACAATTTACCATAGCCACACCTAACTGACACTTAACGCGGCAATTTATTTCAGGACGCAAAAACGGCCAACCACAACCAAATCATAATACCTTTTTCAGCAGCTCCGGCAATAGCTCCATCGAGGCCACTCGATAATCCGCCGCAGTGGCGGCGTCTGCGGGATTGACCAGAATCGTCCGGCACCCCGCACGCCGTCCGGCTTCCACATCCGTTTCCATGTCACCGACCATCCAAGACGCAGCAAGGTCAATGTTATGCCTTGCGGCAAGGTTAAGCAACATTCCCGGTAAAGGTTTACGGCAATTGCACTCGCCGGGTTGATGTGGACAATAGGCAATGTCGAGCAAGGCCGGAGCGCCACGCTGACGCAGCTCATCGTGCAATCTGGAATGTATATCATCCAATACCGCAGTAGAAAATATTCCACGCGCTATGCCACGCTGGTTAGTTACAACGGCAGCCTGATAACCACGCGCTGAAACTATATTCAAGCATTCAACTATTTGCGGAACTAAATGGAAATCTTCCAAGCGGGTAACATAACCAGCGCCGGGGGAAACATTGACGATGCCGTCGCGATCAAAAAATACACACTTTAATTTTGCGTTTGCCATATACTTTTCAAAATTCAGTGTCATCCCATAGAATGGATTTTCGCTCATTATGTCATGACGTCGAGGATTATTCCAGCTTTTAAAATTCTATGGGATTCTGGCGACTGGCGTTCAAACCTGAATTTGAAGCCGCAGGTTGAGTTTGCTGGCTTTCGCACCATGAATGCGCTCCTTCAGACCAATTTCAGCAGACAGGGTCCATACCGCCTGAAAAGCGATTTCTTATCAATTAAATAAAGTTTCCAAGAATCTCCACAGTTAAACATTCTTGATTCAATTTAGGCCACCTCCCGTTGTTTGTCAAAGGTTTTTTCACGGTTATTTTGGTGTTGGATTTGTTTGCGCCGAATTATTGCGATTACGGGGTTTTTCGCGAC
>JBMNRV010000078.1:0-4650 GCA_050944835.1 Kiritimatiellia bacterium | reverse complement strand
TGCACGAGCAAGGCGCATCCGCCCAAGCGCTGGAGCTGCTGAATCAGGCCCGGCCATTAGCCGATGAAGCCGAACGCAATCTAATTGATGCGCTGAGCACGGCAATCAACAAAACATCGCAATGAACGACATTCTTAAGTCCGCACAACCGTTAGATGCTTGCGCTTATCCCGAAATTCCAGCAGTTGCCGCCTGCCTGCGCAATGGCGGGGTGGCGGTTCTCCCAACCGAGACGGTTTATGGGCTTGGCGCGGTTTATAATAATCTCTCCGCGCTGGCCAGTGTGTTCGAAATTAAAAACCGGCCACGCTTTGACCCGCTGATTGTGCATATCGCCGACTTGGAACAGATAAACGATTTGGCCGCTGAGATACCGCCGGCCGCTTGGGCTCTGGCCAAAAAATTCTGGCCTGGCCCTTTGACCCTGGTGTTGCCGAAGCGCGGCTCCGTTCCTGATTTAGCCACTGCCGGAATGCCCAGCGTGGCCATACGCATGCCACGGCATCCGCTGGCATTGGAACTTATCAAACAAACCGGCGCTCCGCTCGCAGCGCCCAGCGCCAACCGCTTCGGTGGCATCAGCCCGACTACCGTCGCGGCGGCGCGTGCGGAACTGGGCGACGCCGTTAAGTTTTATCTGGACGGCGGCCCTTGCGCGGTCGGATTGGAATCCACCGTGCTTTCACTTCTGGGCCCAAAGCCGACATTGCTGCGTCCCGGCGGTATTCCTTTGGAAGCCATCACTGAAACAATCGGTAGCGTACATCTGCCGGCAAGCGACGCCGAAAAGCAGCGCCTCAGTCCCGGCGGGCTGCCACGCCACTATGCCCCGGCAACACCATTGCGCCTGTGGCGCCCACCTACCCTGCCGCCGGACGCCGGACATGCGGCTCTGTTAACACCTTTACCGATACCAGACACTGCCGCATTCGCCCAAGTGGAAGTATTGGCGTCAGACGGCAACTTGACAACAGCGGCCGCCAACCTGTTTACCGCCATGCGCCGTTTGGACGCGTCCGGCCGGCCATGCATTTATGCGGTCTTGGCGCCGGAAGCAGGACTGGGCCGGGCTATCAACGATCGTTTGCGCCGGGCCGCCGGCTAAACGGCATTTGAAATTCAGAGGAACCACTGGATGGATGCGGATAGGATTGAACCGCCAAGGCGCCAAGAACGCCAGGAAATAAACAGACGAAGAATGTAACCGCAGGTGCGAGCCGCACCTCCGCGTGAGACCTCTTTGTGCTTCTTGTGCATCTTTGTGGCTAATATTCCGCCACCTTGACGTGTTCTTGGCGGTTTATCTCGTCCCTCCTCCATCAGTGTCCATCCGTGTTAATCCGTGGTTCTTCTGCCAGTGCGGCCCCGCACCTTGCCAATTGCCGCAGTTTTAGGGCCGCCGGTGACGCGCTTGACTTGATGCGCTCGTTGCATTAACATCACTTCGCAGGGTTCCTACTATAAACGGCAACGGCCGAATATATAGTATTCATATGTTTGCGCATACGTTTCCGAATATGCCGACCATTAAAAATTTTGCACGGGCCGGTCTTAGACTACGAACGGCATTCTATGGCAGCGTGTTGACTCTGTGTCTGGCGGCTGACCTTACGGCCGGCCAGCAGACATCCACCGTGACGGACACTCCAACACGCAAAACTGTGTTGAGTCCGGAAAAAGCCGGCAAGGCGGAAGGCGCGGCGACCGATTATTCCCGCAAAGCGGTAATCTGCGAATGGCTGGGATTCCGGCACACCGATAATTCGTCCGCGCCATATGCCGAGTTGATGGAACTTTACAAGGCTGCCGCGGAACAGAAATGGCGCGTTTGGCAGGCGCACCATTTTGACAACCCTGAATTGCTCAAGCAGGCTGAGACCGAGGGCAAGCCGTTATTCAAACAAGTGCAAGAAAAAGAAAAAGCCTTGAAAGCCCTCGAATTGCCCCGTCCGGAACTCAAAGCATTAGATGTAGTGGATACAGGGCGTCCCGAACAGGCAGCAAAAATATCCAGTAATGAACGCGCGGCCATGAATTGCGCACGGCAGGCTCACATCCATGCCTACAATGCTGAACGCCGCATTGATGACCGGCAGCCCTATCACGCGGCTATGGCGGAAGGATACGCCGCTCTGGCCGAACAGCATTGGCAAGTCTGGCGAGCTTGCCATGTCAACGACATTGAAACCATGGTCAAGGCCCAAACTAATGTCAAAATCCTGCAAGACCGCCTCCGGAATTCCGACCCGCAGAATGGCAAGCCCGGCGCCGGCCGCCGCTTGGACTCCGCGTTGATTGCCGCCAGTGAGACCATTGCTGTTAATCACGGCATGCTGGCTGTCAAGTGTGGGCAGATGGCGATGCATGCCGATGCCGACTTGAAAAAAATTTATTTAGACCTGGCCGATAATTATCGTGAGTCTTCACAATTGCGCCGCAAGATCGCCGCGGCCGCGGCTGGTATGGATGATCGCGCCGTTGCCGCGTTAAAAATAAAATTATTGACGCTACACGATGCCCGCCGGACGCTATGGAAACAGGAAAAAAAGTGTTTGGACGATTTGAGGAATGATCCTGAGCAGGCGGAAATGTGTCGCAAGATCGCCGAATTCAAGCGCGAATACGAGGCGTTGCGTCAGCAAGTAGCCAAAATTAAAGATGCTGATTGATTCCGATTCACCCGCTTACTCCAGCATTGCCGTTTGTATCCGCAAAATATCGTACAGCGTGAAGACGCCGCTGACAGGGCCACCTTCCTTTTCCGCTACCAGGAACAAGCCGGTATTGGATTGGCCAAAAGCGGGTTCCACCTCCTGAAGCGTTTGGCGCGCATTAAAAATCAGCGGCGGCGATAATTCCGGAGCGCCACCGTACTCCAAACATTTTTTCAGGTTTTCTCTAGTGGCGATTCCTTCAACCTTTCCATCAATAATCACCGGGAAACGGCGGTAAGGATGCGATTTTAAGACAGCGCGCAGCTGCTCTGGTGATAGATCAGTGATGGCGGTAGGTTGCCGACTGGCAAAAACTGACAACGGCATGGCACGCCAGTCTGCAAGGTTGCGCGGAGGAATGATTTTGCGGAGTTCATGGCCATCCTGCGTCAGGATGGCTTCATAAAAATTCTGGCGCCCGGCCAGCCGGCCGACAATCTGGCTGATCAAGGTGCCGAGCATCAGCGCTGGCACCATGCCAAACTGATGCGTCATTTCAAAGATCATCAGGATGGAGGTAACAGGGGCGCGGACTACCGCCCCAAAACAAGCGCTCATGCCGACGGCAGCCAACACGAAATGATCAGCCGGCGCCAATGGCAGCCAGATATTCGTCAAGCCGGCAACGAAAAACCCACCCATTGCGCCAATGAACAGCGTAGGCGAAAAAATGCCGCCACACCCGCCGGACCCATAACTGATGATTGTTGCCGCAAGTTTGGCGACTGCCAGTAGCAACGCCAGCTTCCATCCAATGCCGTGCTGCAATGCATCCGACAAATCCTCATAACCAAGGCCGAAAACTCCCAGTCGGCCGGTCATAAAGAAAACACTGCATCCTATAACCCAAACTGCCAACGCGCCACACAATGGGCGCAACCAGAGCGGTATGCGGCGCTGGTCGCGCATGCGTTGACGCAGATGTAGTGTCAGACGCTGAAAGGCTACACCGAGCAAGCCTGCCAGCAAGGCAACCAGAGGAACGACGGTATAAACATTCCATGAGACCGCATCCACCGAAGGCATGTAAAAAGAAGGCTGGCGTCCAATCAGCGCATGGACAATGAAAGCGCCGACCACTGCCGCCATAGTCACTCCGCCGATTACCCGGTTGCCAAGGTCGCTCAGAATTTCCTCAAGGACAAAGCTGATGGCGGCCAGCGGGGTATTGAATGCTGCGGCGAGTCCCGCCGCAGCGCCTGTAGCTGCCGCCTGCCGACGCTGCTGTCGGCCAATTCCCAACCAGGAAGCAATGTTAGCTGCCAATCCGCCGGTGATAAACACTGTCGGCCCTTCGCGGCCCAGACTGCTGCCGCCGCCCAATGAGATAATTCCGCCGATGAATTTCACCAGAATGGCGCGGAAAGGGATGTGCCCGAAATTAATCCAGTAGGCGGATTTGAGCTGCGGGATGCCGCTGCCGGCGGCGCCGGGCGAAACTTTGGACATGAGTATTCCGACTAGCAACGAACTGACGGATAGGGCCAAGAAGCTTCCACCTAAAAATGTCAACGGGTGACAAGCGGCCAGTTTTGGCCAGATAGCAAGATAGAGACGATTGATACCCACCATGAACGCCACAGTGATCAAGCCGCCGACGACAGCATAAATTACTGTCAAAATCACCAGCCGGACCTTTTCGGGTATGCGTTCTATGTATGGTTTGGGCATAGGCTTTACTTAACAAACATATGCCTCCAGTTCAACCCCGAAGTTGCTAAAACGGCATTTGAAATTCAGGAAACGAGATAAAACGTTGGAACCGCAGATTTACGCAGATTGGCGCAGATGGAGAGAGGAGAACCGGAGGGAAAGAACCAGTAGAGTAGAGAGGGGGCATCCATGTGGGTAGCCGCCCTCCCCCTCGTCGAACCGGACATGCAGATTTCCCGCATCCGGCTCTCGCGAAAGACATTTGTAAGATGCATTCACAGAT
>JBMNRV010000077.1:0-4650 GCA_050944835.1 Kiritimatiellia bacterium | reverse complement strand
ACGCTGAGAAAGCGAAAAAAACCAAGAAAAAGGGCTCATTAAAAAAAACAAAAGATGTGTAGAACAACGAGGGCGCTGCCCTGGGCTAGGGATATATCGCCCTTTCAGGGCTTCCACCAGACCCCGAATTAAACCCGCTCGGGCTGGTCTTTGATTAATTCTGGAAAGTCCACCTCTCTTACCGTTTACAGCGATACAGCCGGAAGTCGTTGGGGTTCGGGATGGATATGCGCACATGGCCGTCCGAACTGATTTCCGGCATCGGCGTTTTATGGCTGACGCAATCCAGTTTGCAACCCTGCAAATATGGCAAGTGCAATTCACCGGTTGATTCCGGCGTATCTTCACGGAATATCAGCAGAAAACTTGTTTGCGGTTCGGCGCTGGAAATCGCTTGGAACCCGGTCCATGACTTTCCATTCGGTTCGGCGCCAATCGGCAAGATGTCGGCATCCGGCAATTCCTTGAACAGACGCCGGTGCAAAGCGAGTGTTCGCCCGATTGCTTTGCGCGCCCGGGCTGGCAAGTTGGATGGTTCCGCCCAACATAATGGCGCCGCCATCATAGGGATAGCCGCCAAGTAATCGTCCCGGCATTCCCGCATTTCAAAGGCCGTCAGAACATCTTTTTCCGTTTTAAAAAATGATTTGTAGCGGTTGGGGAATTCGAATTGCAGGCGTGTCGCCGGTAAGTAATGCGCCAAATGCCACAGGTTGCGCAATACGCGCCACGGCACATAGGTTTTGACATTTTGCGGAATACCGGCCCGGACGTAACGGTTTTCGACAAATATATCACCAAAACGCAATGAAGCGAAATACCCCATGCGCCGGCCGTTAGTCACGTCCATATTGAATCGGATTTTGTTATTGGAGCCGGCCATGACCCCCGTAAGCAAGGCGGTTAGATTTTCCTCCGCCGCTTTGGTGCGCAGTTTCACTGCGTCTATTTTAAACAACTCAATACCGTATTCATGGTGAAATTGCAACAACAGGTCGCGTTGATCGCGCCAATTGTGGTAATGACGGTTGGCGTCCGGAGCAAACCATAACGACAATTTCACCCCTAATTCATCGGCTCTGGCGGCTAAGGTGTGAAATCCGCGGGGAAATTTTTCGGGATGAATACACCAGAATTCATTGGTTATGGCGTAATTATTGATGGATAAATCCGCCAGTATCCCTCCGACCTGCCAGCCATCGTCTATCTGATAGCCCCCCACGCCCATTGCCGCACAGGCTTCCAGCTCCCGCAGGATGAATGTTTCACTCAAATTGTTGTAGCATTGTCCATCACCCCATGGATTGGCAATCACGCGCGGGCGTCCAATCAAAGAGGGATAACGCGCCTTGAGAAAATTCCATATAGCGCGGTTCCGCGCCGTTTCATCACCAGTATATCCTCCGGTAATTACCGTGTATGATTTGCGATACCGGTTCGGCAAAATCTCATGCGGCGCAATGCCCCACCCCAGCGCCTGAATGCCGGAAGGTCCAACCCGGAATGTGCCCTCGCATTCAGGCCGCACTTCATCCTCCGGCGGCGCCTCGTGCATCACAAAGACACCTCGTCCACCGCCCGGAGGTTCGACAAACAGCAGATTCGCCCGTAAAACCAACGGTTTATCGCCACGCTTGATTCTATACCGCCGGCGCTTGACAAGGTCGTTGGTGTAATCGGTGCGGCCGAAAAAACTGACGGCACATACTTCCCATCCGCTCAAATCCAGCGGTAGAGTGTCAATCACATTAATATAATCTGCACGGCCAAACTCCACCATCGGCGCGTTATCCGCACGGATAGCGGCGGTTGTCGCCACCGCGCCGGTGGGGTAAACCCGCCATACGCGTTGCAGATGAACGCCTTGGCGCGGCTCCGTCCAGTTTATGGTCAAAACATCGCATGCACCCTCGCCGCACTGTGCTGGTTGCCGACGCCGGGCTGGTTTGCCGCACATAAGTAATTCCGGGTAGAACGTCTCAGCACGGTGCAAATCCTGACGTAACAGTCCTTGATAATAACATTCGGACGGCTCAGGCTGGCCGGACACAGGCGGATTCCAATCGCCGAATTGCACAGACTGCGTAGCCGTGCCATGCGAGGTAAACCGCCAAACACGCCGCCAACCACTTGACTGGATGGCGAATCCGTTTGTATCCAACGCAATAGATGAATTACCTTGATTCACCAGCGCCCCCCATAGAAAAAAACAGCAGAATATTTCAAAGCGAAAGGTACAATAAATTTGAATCGGTTGCAACTTTTGCAAAGTCTTTGCGTAGTGACACTAGAAGCACAAACACCTAAAAACGGCATTTGAAATTCAGGAAACGAGATAAAATGTTGGAACCGCAGATTTACGCAGATTGACGCAGATTGGGAGAGGGATACGCGGAGAAGAGGAACCACGGATTCACACGGATGGACACGGATAGGGAAAGGATTATCCTCAAGCGCCGCGCTGACCGGCAGATGCCGGTCTGGCGGATCGGTTGACACCCTGACAGGCAAATTAATTCGCCTATCCGGGTGTCAGCCGATCCATGTCCGCGTAGCGGACAGCACGGCCTGCCATTCGAGTCATCTTATATCTCCGATAAAATCTGCGTTAATCGGCGTCAATCTGCGGTTTCATTCTCTGTCTCAATTCCTGTATATCCGTGTCCATCAGTGTTCATCCGTGGTTCTCCCTTCTGTCGCGCCGCGCATCTGTGCCAACTGCCGCAGTTTTAGGAAACAGAATTCCTGTTGCTTTTCGGAAGACACATGTTAAATTCTCATTCTTATGTACATGAGAGGAGAGGAGCCGTAACATTAAAAAATTGCTGAAAAAATTAGGCGGAAAATTGATTAAAATCGGGCGTAGCGTTATGCCGGCGCCGGAGACAAAAACTCAGTCGCCCGCGCCTAACCGACGCGCCGATTCGCGCCGGAATCGGCGTCAGCGTCCCGCTGCAAACAAGTCCCGCCGCAAGGATTCTGCCGCTTGGAGTCAGGATCAATTTCAAGTGGCGCCGATGGAAGGGAAAACCCGTTTCCATGATTTATGTTTGCCGACGGAGATCATGCATGCAATATCGGACTTGGATTTCAAGTATTGCACGCCGGTCCAAGCCCTGTGCTTACCGGCTGCGTTAAAGGGCAAAGATGTAGCCGGCAAGGCACAGACCGGCACGGGCAAGACTGCGGCATTTTTAATTGCCGCATTCGCGCGATTTCTTGAGCGCCCATTATCCGGCGCCCGCAAACCCGGCGCTCCACGCATGTTAGTCCTGGCCCCAACACGCGAATTGGTGATTCAGATTCACAATGATGCCGAGGCGCTTGGCAAATATTGCGGTTGTGTTTCAATGGCTGTTTACGGCGGCATGGATTACGGCAAGCAGCAGCAACAACTCCGCTCGCCTTGTGATATCATCGCGGC
Source organism: Kiritimatiellia bacterium (assembly GCA_050944835.1). Lineage (GTDB taxonomy): Bacteria > Verrucomicrobiota > Kiritimatiellia > JAAZAB01 > JAAZAB01 > JAXGPF01. The sequence goes on along the minus strand of JBMNRV010000077.1, from coordinate 1,226 downwards.
TACGCCGGGGCGGCTGCTGGATTTCCGCGATGCTCGTGCACTGGATTTGCGACAGGTGGAAGTCCTGGTGATTGACGAAGCCGACCGTATGCTGGATATGGGGTTTATTCCCGATGTACGTAAAATTGTTTACAGCCTACCCCATAAAAACCGGCGGCAGACAATGCTGTTCAGCGCTACGCTCAGCCCCGAAGTCATGCGCCTTGCCGAGCGCTGGATGAACGATCCAGTTAAAGTTGAGGTTGAACCGGAAAAGGCTACGGTGGACACCATTAAACAACTGGTTTATTCTGTGCCGGCGCGCGACAAGTTGGCGCTGTTGTTGCACTTGCTGAGCGAGCCGGATGTGCAACGTGTATTGGTTTTCCGCAACCGGCGCGATACGGTGGATGAATTAACACGGCAATTGCGAGCTTATGGGGTCGGATGCGACCAGCTTTCCGGCGATGTGCCACAAAAACAGCGGCTGTCAATTCTGGAAAAGTTTCGTTCCGGAGATATCAAAGTGTTGGTGGCTACGGATGTGGCCGGCCGTGGCATCCATGTGGAAAACATCACACATGTCATCAATTATGATCTGCCTGAGGAAGCCGAAGATTACGTTCATCGTATCGGCCGCACCGGCCGCGCAGGAGCAGCCGGCACGGCGATCGCCTTTGCATGTGAAACCGGCGCCTTTAATATGATGGAAATTGAAAAATTTCTCGGCGTCAGCTTGTCATACGAACAACCCCCCGAAGCCTGGCTGAAAATGCCGGCGCGTCCGGAAAGTGCAGTTGCAGGGGGATCCGCACCACGACGTTCCGCCAACCGTCGCCACCCGAAAGGAGGAGGCAGCAGACGGTCAGACAGCAGGCGTCCCAGTGGTAGGCGTCCTGACGGCGCTTCGCGGCGCCCTAACAACAGGCGTCCTGCTGGTAGGCGCTCTGTCAGAAGGCGCCCCCGCGGGTAATTTCCAAATGCCGTTTATGCAGCAAACCTTAAAACGGCAGTTGGCAAATTTGTCGCAGACGGGGGGGAGAACCACGGATGGACACGGATTAACACTGATGGACACGGATATACAGGAATTGAGACAGAGAATGAAACCGCAGATTGCCGCCGATTAACGCAGATTTTATCGGAGATATAAGATGACTCGAATGGCAGGCCGTGCTGTCCGCTACGCGGACATGGATCGGCTGACACCCGGATAGGCGAATTAATTCGCATATCTGGGTGTCAAC
>JBMNRV010000076.1:0-5205 GCA_050944835.1 Kiritimatiellia bacterium | reverse complement strand
GTGCTTTCCGCCGGCGCACCGGCCAAAATGGGCAGCGCCACTCCCGTCGTCCGCCAGGCATTCAGGCGCAACTCATGCGCCGCCATGATTTCCGGCCAATCCGGATTATCGGACGCAATTATTCCGCACGCCGGCACACTTCCACCGTTATCGGCAATCAGCAGGGTTGCTTTAGGATCGGTCTGCGCCAGAATCGGTGTTACGCGCAGGTGACTGATGGATAATTTTGCATCTTTGGACACATTAATCCCAACGCCAAAACCGTAATGGCTGCCGTTGCCTACCGTTATGGATAATTCTTCCCATTCATCCAGTTTCCGACTACTCAATTCGTGCCGCTTACGGCTGCCGGTGACGCGATCGCGCAATTCCATGAAAACACAACCCCGTGCGCCCGTGGACTTTAAACGGCATGAAAATTGATATTGCGGGGTAGCGTCATCCCACATGAAGAACTGGAATAACGAAGCCGCGCCGGCGATGGTAATGCCGCCGTCAAAAAACTCAACATAGCCCCGGCCGGCATCAAATATACCGGTGGACGCGCAGTAATACAACCAGGACGCCGGCCCCTGCTTGTCCAGGCCGGGCTTGAATGCCGCGTTGCGCACAAGGTTAACTTCATATTCCACCGGTTCCGCGCCCAGTGCCCTCGCCAGGCAAACCATCCCCAACAGACAGGCGATTAATTTTAAAAGCCCACGCTTGGCTTGGCGGTTCATCTTCCCTTTTCCACTTGGCATACCCATTTCCTTCCCTTTGTGTCTTTGTGGCTAATCTCTTCCGCCTCCTTGGCGTCCTTGGCGACTTGGCGGTTTATCTTTCCTTCACTTTACGCCTTTAGCGGTTTCATATGGGATACGTGCGCACTCCCATGATGACTCACATTCAACATCAAAGCTTGTCCGCAATCACCGCCCGCCAATGAAAAGGCGTATCAACGCCGGGCGCGGCATCCAACTTAATGATAAACTCCCGCTCGCCGATTTCATCCACCCAGAATTTCGTAGCCTGACCTAAGTTCGCCGCAGGTGTCACATGCACCGTATGGGCCGCAGCAGCTAAGCCATGCGCAACCACAATTTGCGTTTGGTCGTCGGCAATGGCAGTCACTCCGGAGTTTTCCGTCACATACCCTGGGTTTTTACCCCAAATCACTTTGCCTTTCTTATAATTTACCGGCGAATTCACGAAACTATTACCGTTGATAAAAGTAAAATATTCTTCATTGTCATCAAGACTGTCTATCGTCAACGGACTATTAACCAGCATATTATGCTCGAAATTAAGCCACATTCCGCCGCCGATACGGTTTCCGTCACTATGCTGGGCGCCAATCACAACCGGCACCCCGCGGAAAATGTTGTTGTTGATAACATCCACATATCCCCGCAACAACACTGACCCTGTCTTGCCTTCATTCATAAATATGTTGCCGGATATAATGCCATAATAACGATTGGTTTTATCGCCACCACCGTACAAACATGGCGGCCAGTTATTAAATATATGACTAGAAATTGTGCCGCCCTCCTCAACAAAAATTTTATTATTGACGATATGATAATAGTCACAGGCATCCGTAGCCCACCCGTAGCCCACCACATCGCCCTTGCGCACCCACATCGTGCAACCCTCAATCCGGCCCGAACGTCCCAATATTTCTATCACATGCGAACCAAAATCGCCGGTGAAATAACAATTGACCACCTCCACCATATCGCCCGTCAACATTACAGCCATTAACCGGCAATTCTCAATGTGACAGTTTTCTACCCGGATATTGCGCGGAGTCGGGGCTACGGCACTCTGGTCAATCGCCTTGATACCATTGCAGCCTTTCCAGCCATCCGGCCAGGTGCGCTCCTGCTGCTTGCCATTGCCGTTGATGTAAAGGTCCCGGACGGTGACATCGCAAATGTCGCCATTAATCCAGATTACATTGACATCCGTCAATCCGCCCTGCAACATCAGGCGCGTACCGCTGCCTTCACCGGTCAGCAATACATTGCTGCGCAGGATGTTAATCCCGCCGCGGGTGCCTTCCACTCCGCCGATGCTGTAGTTGCCGGCGGAGAGGTGTACCCGCCCGCCCGGCTCCGGCAGGGCGGCAATCGCGGCATTGACAACGGTATGGTCGTCCGTGCCGGGGCAGATGAAATCAGCCTGCGCCTTCAGATGATCCGGGGAATCGGCGGCGGCTATGACAAAAGCGGCCGTGCGGACCTTTTGCGCCGGGTCAGTCGTCACCGCCGGCTGGTTTTCCGGGGCGGCAGCAGCATCCGAAGCTGCCGACTCGCTTACAAATCCGCCAATCAACATCGCGCATAACACCAATACTAATCCTTGCATTTTGCCTCCATTTCTATCGAGCCTATTATTTACACAGAATGAATATTCAGCCTGAAAAGGCCGTTATTTCCTAAATAAATTTACGTTGGTTTCTAAAAGGTGCGGGCCGCACTGGCAAACATGATGGACACGGATTGGGGAAAGGATTATCCACAAATGCCACGCTGACCGGCATCTGCCGGTATCTCTGGTAAAATCTGCGTCAATCTGCGCCCATCTACGGTTAATTTTCCCTTCCCTTTGTGTCGGCTAATCTTTCTTATCTGCGTCCATCTGCGGTTTACTTTCAGCCCTCACCCTACCCTCTCCAACCTTTGTCTCTTCTTGTGAATCTTATGCCTCTTTGTGGCTAATCTCTTCTGCACCTCCGTGTCTCCGTGCCTCTGTGTGAGCTTCTCTACCTCTGCGCCCATCTGCGGTTTATCTTCTCCTCCCCTTTCCCAATCCGTGTCTATCCGTGTTCATCCGTGGTTCTCCTCCTCTCCACCGCGTGAACCTCTCTTTTCCCCCTGTGCCTCTTGTGCATCTTTGTGGCTAATTCTTATCTGCGTCAATCTGCGGTTTCATTCTCGCATTTTCTTGGCGTTCTTGGCGGTTCAACCCTATCCGTGTCCATCCGGTTCTTCCCCTCTCCTGTCAGCAGATCACCGCAAATTAAAAATCATCCCCTGCGGCATATGTTCATAGCAGCCCATATCCACCAAGCCGCTGAACCGGTCTATCCGCCTTCTGCCGGCAAGGTCGGGGACATCCAACATCCAATCGAACTGATTGGTTCCGGTATTGACGCAGGGCGAGCCAGAGCGCAAATTGAAATTCCAGGCGTCGGCATCCATGTCAGGTGTAAATGCGACAAATTGCGGATCATCCACCGTATTGTTGACGCCATAGGCGTCCATGGAAGGGGCAACGCATGAATTGTTGCAAATCAAGTTGGCTGAGCCGCGATATAAATTGGAGGAAGCGCCGCCTAAACCATTTTTGTTGAAATATATCACGCAATTTTCCACCATAGTTGTCGCATAAGATAGATACACGCCACCGCCATAAGTCGGTGTATAGTTGCTGACAATTGTGGAATTCTGGAAAACAGTCCCGGTGCCTCGATAAACATATACGCCGCCGCCATAACTCCCTGTGGACACATTCCCGGCAATGAGACAATTGCGGAGCTTGATGTTGTTGCCATCCCATAAGTTTATGCCGGCGGCATTGGTGGAAATATTGTGCATGATTCGGCAATTTTCCACCAGCCCGGTATTCGACACATACACACCGCCTCCGCCTCGATTTGCCCCAATCCCATGCCCAGTATTTCCGATGATATCCGAATATGCGCAAGTCCCATCTTGTAAATACAAACCACCACCATAGGACGCAGCGTTACTGGAGACAATGCAATGGTTGGCAGCAGCGCCATTGACCAGGTGCATCCCTCCACCTTTGGAGACGCCGGTAAAATACGAAATGTTGCCATTGATTGTGCAATATTCCGCCTTGGCAAGAATTCCATCCATATACACCCCCGTGCCGCTGGAATTGTTGGAGTTGGCGGAAATCTCCGAATGTGTCAACAAGCCCCCGCTTGCTATATACACACCGCCACCGGCGCCGCCAATGACTGTAGAATAATTGTATCTGACGCGCGTATTGGTTACAATCCCGGCATGCGACAGGGAGATGCCGCCGCCCGAGCCGCCGGTATAATTAGATACAACGTCGCAATCGTCCAGCATCCCGCTCCACACACGCGCTCCGCCGGCGGCATTCGGCGCAGTATTGCCCTTAATCAGACAATCGCGCACCACTCCGGCGGCTTGTACCATCACACCGCCTCCCATATACTGAGCTTCACATCCCTGCACAGTACAATTGAGCAGCAAACCATTGTTGACATATACCCCGCCACCTGATTGATCAGAGACTATCGAGCTGCCATAAGCCCAGCCATTGGTAATGGTAAAACCAGCCACCACAGCATCGGCATGGTCTATGTAAAAGCAGCGGTTGGTGGTTGTGTTCCCGGCAAGATTCCCGCCGTTGACAATCGTGCCAGCGCGGTCCATAGCTCCGTTATGCCAACTGCGGACGGTCATACCAGCGGCAATTGTCACCTGGCTGGTCAGAGTATATGTGCCATTGGACACCCAGACATTGGTCCATCCCTGCCCGGCAGCGGCATTGACCGCTTCCTGGATATTGGTCGCGGCAGTCGCCCATGAATTGAACGGACTGGCTGGATTCACACCACCCGTGCCCGGCGGAACGACGTGGCTGACCTGTCCCATTGCCACAGCAACCATCAGACAACAACCGACAAATATTTTTGACTTCATTGACAACCTCCCATTGTTCCTTGGACCGGCTATTAGTTAATTGAGCAAATAACTCCCCAGCATACTTGTCCCGCTTGGAGACCAAACCTGTCAAAACACTGTATGTAATTAAAATACAACACTTTGCGCTTTTGCACAAGCTATCGTTTCTGGCACACAGGGCGGCAAGGGATTACTTCCCCCTGATTGGCGCCGGGAAATCAACGACGCGGATCGGCTGTCCATCCGCTTTAGCAAACCGAAACCGGATGCCGCTGGAGTTGCCATTGTTTAAGTCGAAAGCCACGACCAATTCATATTCGCCGGCCGTCAAATCAAGTTCAGCCTGAGTTCGATCATAAGTAACGGGCGGGCGTGATTTCGGATCGCAGGCGATGGGCTGACCATTCCAAAACAGGCGGGCGCCGCCGTCATGCCCTAACCGCAAGCTGTATTTACCAGGCAGCCGCACCTCAACACGGCTGGCCAAGTAAATGATGCCGTCGCCATGACCCGGGGGATAAACCGCATGCACACC
>JBMNRV010000075.1:0-5268 GCA_050944835.1 Kiritimatiellia bacterium | reverse complement strand
CAAAAACAGTCCGCCAGGGCCAAAAACCATCTGGATCGGTCTGCAACGAACCTATGACTTCGGCCTCTGCTGGAAAAACTTTGGCCCAGAATCTAACAAATCCAGAGATGTGTAGAACAACAAGGGCAACGCCCTGGGCTGGGTATGTCACGCCCCGTTGGGGCTAGCGCCGCGCATCTGCGACAAACTTGCCAACTGCCGCAGTTTTAGATGAGACGATAGGCTTGCATTGGCGGCGGTAATAGTGTAAAAATTTCATGGGTCTTTTCTACAAGAGACACATGGTAAAGGAATATGATGACCATAGAATCGCAAAAACCTGGACAGGCTGGCACAACTGAGACCGACCCGCGCATTGATGGATATGAGATTCTTGAGCGTTTGGGAGAGGGCGGGACCTCCAGCGTGTGGAAAGCCCGGCAGGTTTCGCTCCAACGTTTAGTGGTAATTAAAGTCCTGAGCGAGCAATTCACCCAAAGCGTGGCCGACATCAAACAATTCAGTCTTGAAGCCCGATTAGCCGCCAATCTGAAACATTCCGGCATTGTGCAGGTTTATGATTTTGGTCAATTCGGCGAAGGCCGCCGTTATTACTTTGTTATGGAGTATGTATCCGGTTATTCGGTGGGGGAATGGATGCGGCGCAAGCAAATCCTGCCGGAATCCGATGCTTTGGTGGTGGTCCACAGCGTGGCGTCCGCGCTACGTTATGCTTGGGACTCTGCGCACGTTGTGCATTGCGATCTTAAACCCGATAACATCATGGTGGATGGCGACGGCACCATCAAGCTCACCGACTTGGGCTTGGCGCAGGTGGTCAGCAATATTGGATTGGCTGCCGGACGTCAGGAAGAATTTATTGCGGGGACTCCCAACTATATGTCGCCCGAGCAGGTGCGTGGGGATGTCAAGCTTGATTGCCGGAGCGATATTTACTCATTGGGCATGACATTGTTTCACATGTTAACCGGACAACTGCCATTTGTCGGCGTGACGCCGGAGGATGTGATGGACAAGCAAATATCTGAGCCGCTGCCCCCTATTCGTCAGGTCAATCCAGCAGTGTCCCCAGGCGCCGCGCAACTGGTGGCGCGCATGACGGCCAAGCTGCCGGACGACCGGCATCAGACTTGGGATGCGGTGTTGGAAGATGTGTCCGCGCTTGAAAATTCCGCCACCAAGCCATCGGGCCCTGCGCCTGCTTCTGCGCCTGCGCCTGTGCCTGCTTCTGCACCTGTGCCTGCGCCTAAACCCGTGCCTAAACCTGCGCCTAAGACTACGCCCTCTGTTTGTCGGTATTGTGGGGGGGGCCTCCGTGCCAATGCTGCTTTCTGTCGCCACTGCGGCAAAACGTTGGCAGACATTCCGGGAACTTCAGGCGCGGCGGCAGAAGTGCGTTTGCGGGTACCTGCTCCGAAACCCATGTCCAGAGCTGCGTCGTCGGCGCCGTCGCGTGCGATGAAGCAGGGCGGCGTGAAATTTTCGCGTCAGCGCGTTCGCGCTTTGTTTTCCAACATAATGGGAAACTTACGGATGTTGATTTCCATCGCATTGCTGGGGTTTATAGGGTATTGCACTTACCAGCAGTTTGTGAATGGCCGGGATGTGCTTTGGCCGCTGCGTGTCAAAATTCGACGTGTTTACAAGGATGTTTGGAATAAAATGCGGTTGAGTGTGTCGGACTTGTTCCAGTCGCAGCCGACGTCAGTCGAGCCGGGTAATAAAGATGCGGATGCTTGGCTTCCTTCGCCGGAAGCGCCGAGTGCATCGGAACCGGCATTGTCGGCCAGGCCGATCCCTGAGCGGGCCCCTTCATATTCCGACGATAGGGCGCCTAAGCCTGAGCCGGCTCAGGATCGGGAATATGCGCAATTGCTTGATCTTTGCCGGAGCAGTGTGCCGCGAGTGGGTGAAACGGTGGCGATAGATTTGCAACACCAGGAGCGAAAACGTGAAGGAGTTTTGCGTGAAATCGGACAGCAAGGCTTGGTGTTACAGGTTGAATCCGGTCAATTGACTGTTCCTTACAATGTGATGACGCCGGAATACCGCTTGCAATTTTTTCCGGAGGAACGCGCCCGTCTTTTATTGCAGAGCGCCACGCGGAAACTATGACCCGGTCAAGGGCTTGCCGCGCGGCCACGGTGGCAGACCGAACCAGCCGGTCAGTGTTTGCGCGATGTCAAAGAAGCCTTGACGGATTCCCAGCGTCTTTCCCAGTCGGTTTGGCCGATAAACCAGCAGTGGAACATACTCGCGGGTGTGGTCAGTGCCGGTAAAGGTCGGGTCGTTGCCGTGGTCGGCTGTAATTATCAGCCGGGAGTTGTCATCCAGCAGCGGCAACAATTCTCCAAAGAAGGCATCGGTTTGTTCCAGGGCATTGGCGTAACCCTTGGCATCGCGCCGGTGACCGTAAAGCATATCAAAGTCAATGAAATTGGCCATAATCAGACCATGGGGTTGTGTCGTGGCCAATTCCAATGTTTTTTGCTGAGAATCCCGGTTGTTGCCGGTGTGAAATGATTGTGTAAAACCTCTGCCGGCGTAAATGTCTTCCAGCTTGCCGATCATGGAAACGGGAATGCCCGCCTGTATCAGATGTTCCATAACAAATTTTTCGGGCGGCGGAAATGAATAGTCGCGTCTACGGACAGTGCGTTGAAACTTGCCTGGTCGGCCGATATATGGCCGGGCGATGACCCGCCCAATGCGCAGAGGGTTGCATAGTTTGCGGGCGATGTCGCAGGCGCGGTACAGTTCTTCCAGTGGAATGATTTCCTCGTGTGCCGCGATTTGCATTACAGAGTCGGCGCTGGTGTAAACAATCCAAGCGCCGGTTTGCATTTGTTGTTCGCCCAATTCTTGAATGATGGCCGTGCCGGAAGCGGCCTTGTTGCCTATAATTCCACGACCGGTGAGCCGGGAAAATTTCGCCGTCAAAGTTTCTGGGAAAGACGGCGGGCCGGGCGGCAGCAATGTAAATCCTTCTTCCAAAACCAAACCGGCGATTTCCCAATGGCCGGTGGTTGTGTCCTTCCCGGGTGATATTTCACGCATAGCCCCGTAATCAGCCAAAGGCGCGTCAGCCGGTGGCAACCCTGCCAACGGCAAGCCGTTGGGCAACAATGCAGGAATGTTGCCCAGTCCCATTCGTTGCAAGTTCGGCATGCGCAACCCGCCGGCAATGGCTTGTGCGATGTGTCCCAAAGTGTTGGCGCCGACATCACCGTATTCGGCGGCATCCGGCGCGGCGCCGATTCCGACGGAATCCAAGACTATCAAGATGACTTTCATTGATTAACATGTTAATATGCTTGGCAATATTGAACAAGCAATAATCCTAATATAGGATAATTGCAGCTGACATTGATTTCCGGGAGAGATGATGATGCATCCGGCAAAATATTGGGAAAGTGCGCCGAACGGGATGGCACAATGCCGATTGTGTCCCCATGCGTGCCTCATTGCCGAAGGCCATGCCGGCCGCTGTGGCGTACGGATGATGTGTGGCGGAATACTGCGGGCCGGCGGCTATGGGATGCTTTCCGGCGCGCATACCGATCCGGTGGAGAAAAAACCGCTCTATCATTTTTATCCCGGCACGGAAGTTTTTAGCATCGGGGGATGGGGTTGTAATTTAAGCTGTTTGTTCTGCCAGAATTGGGGCATCTCGCAAAAAATCGGACGTTCCGAGCGCATGGTAATGCCGGCGGAAGTGGTCGCATCAGTTTTGAACGGACGCCCCGGCGCGGCGCCGGCCATAGCTTATACCTACAATGAACCGCTGATCAATTTTGAATTCGTTTATGATTGCGCCCGGGCGGCGCGCGCCGCCGATAAAAACGTGCGGAATATTCTGGTGACCAATGGCGAGATCAACCCGGCTCCGGCGGCGGAGTTGTTGCCGTTGATTGACGCCTTGAATGTTGACATCAAAAGCATGGACCCGCAGTTTTACCGCGAGCGCTGCGGCGGCTCGCTGGCGCCGGTGCTGGCTTTTGCGCGCCAAGCCCGTGCCGCTGGTTGCCATTTGGAAATCACCAATTTAGTGATTCCGGGCTTGAATGACACAACAGCATTGTTTCAGGAACTTTCCGAATGGATTCGGGATAACCTTGGCGCGGAAACTCCGCTGCACTTAAGCGCGTATCATCCCGCTTATCGGGCGGATTTGCCGGCCACGCCGCCGGAGACTTTGGTACGCGCCGCCGAGGTGTGTCGGCGCGCCCTGCATTATGTGTATTTGGGTAATGTGACGTCGTCGCAAGGCCAGGACACCCGCTGTCCGCAATGCGGTTTAATTCAGATAGAACGCCATGGGTATAGCATCCGGAAGATTGGGCTCAAGGGCGCGGTTTGTGCCGGTTGCGGGCGGACTGCGGACATGGTTTTATAGTCCTGATAAAATCACTGTCTTCTACCAGTGCGTTCTGTAAATTCCATGTGCCAACCTGAACAACGCCGACTTGCACACCTTCCGTTCTTGCGAGTTTTATGGCGGGCACCATGTCGGTGTCACCTGTAAATATTATTATCCGGTCAACAAGGCGTTTAAGGGCAAGTGTTGCCACGTCAATCCCAATGCGCATGTCTACACCTTTTTGTGTGAATTCCATGCGGATATCGTTGCTTGTTATCGGGCTCGATTTGTTTTGCATGATTTTTTTGCTGAAATCATCACGTAAGGACCACCCTCTGAATTTAGCTTCACCGCGGCGTAAAGCGACGAAAGGCATACAGCCAAGCTCTGAAAAAAAACGTGTTCTGGCGCTGAACGCAGGTTCTTGCGCCAAATTAACGGTCTTATTGGTGAGCGGGTTCCTGATTGAGCTGTCGCAAGGCTTAGATTCGTAAAAAAATATTCGATAGAGGTGTTCGTTGGGTTCCAGGATGGAAGCGGCTGAATGGTAAACATCAGCAGCTTTTGGCCATGTAACATTCAGTAAAACGCCGAGCGCCTTGCTGAACCATGCGCCATCAATAAGCAGTGCTGTTCTGTAAAAAGAAGAAACCCGCGCTTCCAGCGATTTCGCGCCGGGCGCACGGGTTGGTTGTTGCCCGCCTACGGGCGTAGCGGTTTGTTTTTCTGAATGCATAGTCTATACAACTCCTTCAGTATGTCAACTATTAATTGCAAATATCAGCAATTCCGATTTCCCTTTTTTTGTTGTTCGATCTTCTGGAATTATTTACGGTTGCAGGAATGCAGCCAAGGATATGACGGCAAGAGGCTACCGATTTGTGCTATATCGGGTAATCATTGTTTTA
>JBMNRV010000074.1:0-5375 GCA_050944835.1 Kiritimatiellia bacterium | reverse complement strand
GCCATATCCGCCCCCGCCGCCGATGTCCGCGGTATTGCTGACAATCTGCGAATCGAACACATAAGATGCGCGTACTCCGCCGGCGTATTGGGATGAACGGTTGTAAACGACATTGCAGCATCGCACCGTCAAACTTCCCCAACTAATATTTGCGGCAATGCCGCCGCCTCCGGCAGAGGTATTATTGATGACATCGCAATTAAGCAGATGCCCCACCGAAAACACCCCGCCGCCGCTGCTACTGGCAGCGTTGCCGGTAATCAGGCAATTGGAAACAACCGAATTAACACCATTGCCGTAAATACCTCCTCCGCTATCGGCGGTTAAATTTCCACCAGTGATGGTAAACCCCGACAACGTCACATTGTTTCCAATAAACACCGGGCGGATATCCTGTCCGCCTTTGATGATAGTGGCAGTCCGATCGTCATCCCATGCGGCGATGGTCACGGCAGTGGTAATAGCAACGCGATTATCGCCCCTATCCGAAGGGATTACGCCGACTTCATACGTGCCGTTACTGACCCAGATCCAGTCGCCGACAGCGCTGGCGGAGATGGCCGCTTGGATAGTGGTGGCCGCGCCCGCCCAGTTCGTGTATCCGCCGGCGACATCATTCGTGCCGTCCAGTGACACATAACGAGTAACCGCCGACGCTTTACAACTAAGCAAGCATGTCACTACCAGCAACATGGATATTTTTGAATACATATTACTCATGGCGTTATAACCTTTCGATAGTTTACCCAATTATTTTTTCCTAACTTAGCTCAGCCTATAGCGCATGTGAGCCCGCCAAATTTTCAGGCTCTAACTATTAATTATTACTCTCCTTATGCATTTTGCCTGTGTTTTATGCTTGCGGCTAATTCTTCTGCACCTCCGTGTCTCCGTGTGAGCTTCTCCCTATGTCACGCCCCGTTGGGGGAACGCAGGGCGTTGCCATGAAAGGGACAGAAGGGACAACAGGGACAGCAGGTGCGAGGCCGCACTGGCGGTGCGAGACCGCACTGGCGGTGCGAGGCCGCACTGACGGTGCTTGCCCGCAATGGCGGGCGAGACCGCACGAACTGGTATGTCACACGCCCCTTCACCATCTGTGTCCATCTGCGGTTTTATTCTCCCTTTTTGCCTGCCTGCATCTTTGTGGCTAATCTCCTTCTGCCCGTTCTTGGCGGTTATTCCCTTCCATAGCGGTTTTCTATGGGATGTTATTAAATTTTCTCCGACAACAGAAATCAAGTGGGCGCGCGTTTAACGCAGACTACGGAATTTACCTGTTGCCCAACGAACTTCGGTCATCTACGCTGATCATGGCGCAGTCGTCACGGTCCAGACAAAGGCACAGTCGGACACAGTCCTTCTGGGCAGATATAATTTCAAATTCGCGGTCGCATTGTATCTTGTCCGGTTTAATCCGCGGCAATCTGATGTTGATTTCCGGTTGGATGCCGCCCCCTTCATCCGGGTGGCGATCTTCCGCAATTATTATCCGCGCCAGGCCTTCTGTGTCCCGGAATGCAATCAGCTTGCCGGCGGTGGTTTCCACCTCAGGTCGTCCGATCTCCCGCAGGATCAGCGCCATAGCGCGGTTAATCAAACGGCTCAGGCTGGCCTTGCCATAGGTGATTACGGCATCTCCCTCTTCGCGCCGGACCAGTGTCGGGGCAATTGTGAACAGCGCCGTGTATCCCGAGCGCGTCCGGTGCATAGTCAAGATGGGCGCGCTGGGCCGTCCGCGGGTGTCCAGCCCCTCAATGATCGTCCGTGCGCCCTGACAGCGATACGCCGCACGGCATAAGTCATGCGGAATAGCCTCAGCAACATCCCGAAGTTCAGACCAGGGCGCATGCCGTGCAGCCGCGGCGTTGACGCGCAGAGCGCGCAGGATCGGCGGACGGGTCAGTGGCGCCACGCCGAAGAGCGATTCCAGACCATCTACACGCTCCAAAGCCAGCAGGTTAATCCCCTGCGCATGCAGGCGTTGGATCATCCGCCGTTCGTCAGGGGTTAATTCCGTCAATGGCGGCAACACCAGCGTATGACAATCTCGCGCCGAAAGCCGATCCAGATGTTCCCAATCCGTCAGGAAGCCGGCCGCTTGGCCATCCATACGCGCCTGCTCATAGGCAAAAGCCACACCCTCCTCAGCCGTGTTGATAATATCACATCGGAAAACCGGCCCTTTACCATCCTGGTAATAACGGGAAGCATAGCGCTCAACTATATCCGGTTGCCGCCGGCAAGCTTCCCGACTATAGACAAATCCAGCTGTGCGTAACAGGCGGCGCGGACGCACACGCCGGATGACTGACCAGGCGGCGAGGAACTCGGAAAATTCTTCGCGGCCCCAGTGTTTCGGCTGGAAGCCGTTGTCGTTCCAGAAATGGAACCCGGCGCCGTCAAACCAAGCCGCCGCATAGGCATACTCGAAGAACCGTTTGCGGTAGCAGGCGGGCGGCGGATTGGACTGCGCATATGGCGGCGAACCCAGCACGACATGCAGGTCGCCGGGGATGCCGGTCACACCGTAAATCTCGGGATAGAGGCGCATAGAAGGCGCCTCCATTTTCATAGCCGCCAACTGGAACACATCACGCTGGATGGGATACCCGCACACGATCGGATAACTCTCGAATCGCATCGGGCCATTGATCAGCTGCGTCCAGCCGCTGCGCAAGTCGCGGCCCATGAGGTGTGGAAACCAAGCCGATTTGTAAACCGAACCATAAGGGGGGTACGGCCCGAATTCGCCCCATTCACAAGTCGGATTCAACGCGCGCATACGCGCATACGTATACGGCATATAGACCTGCGCATACCAGCGATTGACAAACTCAAGCCAAGACTTCCAATATCGCTCTGTCAGCGCTTCGAATCCGTCGTCCGACAGCCTCCCTTCGCGGCGGATGGCTTCCACATCAAGCCGGGCATCCCCACGCGCAGGACTGTCGGGCTGCTCCAGAAACGCCAGCAAGGCTTCAATTACCCCGGGTTCGTCAGGCGGCGTCGGAAGTTTACGATAAGCGCTCGGGTGCCACAGGTCAAAACGCTTCAGGAGTTTGGCCGAATACAACAGATCAGCCTGACACGCTACTTCCCGCAAGGTTTCCGGTTCAACATTGCTGATTAACCAGCACCACCATTTCCGGCGATACAATCGCACCAGGTCCCAAGCGCGGTGGGGGCCGGCGAAGGTCATCGGAAACCCGCTGTGGGAGACATAATGTCCCTCGTCCACATTCCGACCGGTCCAGGGGTCGAACACGTCGGCCGCCGAATGAAAATCGCTGGACTCGTAAAAGCAAAGTTCCGGCAGCCCGGATGCCTGCGGCGGCGCGGGAACGGCGGGATTGAGGGATAACACCTCAAAAGCGCGCCGGACTTCAGCTAGTACGCGCCCATTGCAGCATACACGCGCTACCAGATGATAGACCCCGACATCCAAACGGCCAGGACACACAACGCCGCTGATCAATGTCTGGACTCCAAGCCGTTGACGCCACCGCCGCGCTTCAGCATCTGCGCACCCGCGCAATTGGCAAGGCTGGGGTTGCGTGAGGGGTTGCCGGAAAACGTCTTCGAGTATCCAGTCGGCCGTAAGCGCACCGGCTACCGCCTCCGACAGACGATGCCGGATGCGTATCCAGAATCGGATGCGTTCGCGTTCAAGGAAATAGTGATTGCCGCGCGCAAAAGCCAACGCCTGAGCGCGACGCGGTTCGCTGGCAGGAATCCGGCGCACTATAGCTTTGTCAGGCGCTGATTCGATCTCCAGTTCCAATCCATTCTCCGGCCAGCGCGCGCCAGACGCCAGCATACGTCCCTGGCCCGGATCAACCCAAGCTTCGGCCGGGCCGCCCTTCATCCACTGGCGCTCTTCAGCCTCGTAGTATTCATAGCCGACAAACACATTCGCATCGGCAGGCAACACCGGCAGACGAATGATTCGTTCCACTGGATAATCCACATCCGCCGGCCGCATCCCGGGGGCATTACGATCCCAATTAGTTTTCAATCCGACAACACCGCGAAATAGATAATAGATTCCAATGGCGCCACCGCCGGGCTGTTCCAGCCGGAGATAGGGATTGGTCAGGTGTTCGTTCTGCCAGCGCCGACCGCGGGAAGACGGATTCGGCAACAACAATGGATCATGCCGGGCGGCCGGCCCGCCGGTCAAACGCACCGTGATTTCGCAATGACTGGGGTATGCCACAGCTTCCAGATGATAACAGATCGGCGATACAATCCCGTTATGCTCGGATGGAAACTCTACGCTAAAACACTTCCAAAGCGGTGTCGGCGCGGCTACCCGCTTGGCCCGCAGGCACACCTTCCGGATGAAAAATGAGCCGCGCGCGCCCACGCCCCCTTCACATGGTTTGTCGCGATCGAACGCCACACTGCCCGGGCGGGCCCGGCGCAGGCCCGGCACATTAAAAACTGCGACCTCGATCCCATTCTGGCATACAGTTACAGTGTTGCCCTGGACGACCACCCGCAGCTCGGACCATAAGTGTACCGGAGGGATACCCTCCTGCCGGGAGTCTTTCTGCACGGATAGCAGGCGATCCGCCTCCGGCCCGCATACTCCTAAATGAGTCTCCCCGCCGACTGCGCCCCAGAGGCGTTTGATGTAATAGGCGTCCCGGGACGCCGGGTCATAGCGGAAAAAAACATAGATACCAGCGTTAGGCGCCCCCTCATCCCCGCGGCATTCAAACGTCAGTTCAAAATCTTTCAACGGAGGCGTCAGCGGCCGATGCCGATTCCCGCGGCAGAGAATGTGATATGCGCCGTCTTCCACTCGGCCGTGCTGGTGGGCTCGCGCCGTCAAGCGATCCACAACCCAGCCATCCGGCTGCCCGCGTTCGCAGCATGCGGCAAATGTATCCCTATATTCATAGACCTTCAAGAAACGCGGCCGGAATCCATCTGTATGCGATTTAGAATCAGTTGACATTACTCCCCCATAGTGTGAGCTTCTCCGCCTCTGCGTTCATCTGCGGTTTATTTTTCCCATCTGTTCTCTCTTGTGCTTTTTGTGCCTCTTTGTGGCTAATCTTTCTTATCTGCGCATCTGCGGTTCCATTCTCTCATTTTCTTGGCGTTCTTGGCGGTTCCCCATCCGTGTTCATCCGGTTCTTCCCCTCCGGATCACCGCAAATTGAGAATCATTCCCTGCGGCATGTGTTCATAACACCCCATGTCGGGCAACCTGGAAAACCTGTCAATCCGGGGCCGCCCATCCAAATCCACGGCCTCCGCCATCCAGGGCAGATTGGTTCCGGTATTGATGCAGGGCGAGCCTTGTGCCAGCCGGTAATCACCCGCGTCGGAATTGACAAATACCGGCGCATTGGTCGTATTGC
>JBMNRV010000073.1:0-5428 GCA_050944835.1 Kiritimatiellia bacterium | reverse complement strand
CCTGACTGTTCTTTCCGCACGCGCCGTCTCCTATCACCCCGGAGAGCTTTGCCGGTGCTCACAACCGTTACTTCCCAGCAAATGCTGGCTTCACCCCATCCGAAGGGCTGGCCACTCTCATGTTTTCGTGTAACGAGGCTGAATCAAGTTCGCTCGCGCTACGGCTCATGCGTTCGCCTTCCCAGGCTTCGACGACGGAATTGCTCCCGCTCGCCGCTGGGTCAGCTACATGTGCAACGATTAATTCACATGACAGATTCCTTTCATTCTGTTAGAAACAGCCAGGCTTTGCTTGGCGCACCGGATGGACACAGATGGGGATGGATATAGGAGGAAATTTGGATACAGAAAAAGAAACCGCAGATTACGCAGATTGACGCAGATTTTACCAAAGATACCCACAAACCCAAGCCCGCTATGCGGACACGGATCGGCGGTTTATCTCACTTCTCTTCCATCGGTGTTCATCAGTGTTCACCCGTGGTTTTTCTGCACCTTTGTGGCTCAACAGGTTTTGGTTTATCAATATGCGTTTTTTATTTGTTAACAGGTTTGCTGATAATGACCAGGTGCCGACTGCACGTATGCTTCAGGATGTGGCGCGCATTCTGGCAGCCGGTGGCCATCGGGTTATTATTCTGGCATCGCGTGGCGATTACGCCGGTAAAAGCGCCGGATGGTCCATCCCGGACGGCGTGACAATTCGTCGTGTATGGACACCGCGGCGGCGGGCATTGGCTTGGCCGGTTTTCTGGCTCCAGGTTTTATTGCGAATGCCGTGCCTGTCTTGGGATGTGGGCGTACTCATGACCGATCCGCCTTTTTTGACCCCATTAGCGCGTCTGATACGGGCAATACACGGAACACGCCGCAAAATTTACTGGTGGACCATGGACCTGTATCCTGAATCATTAATTGCTGCCGGTTTGATACCAGACAATGGCTGGCTCACCCGGCGTTTGCTCGGCTTAAACCGCTGGGGCGCGCGCGGCTTAAGCGGAATTATTTGCCTGGGCGAACGCCAACGTGAACGGCTGCAGTACTGCCTGACGGCACAGCCGGGCTTGCCGGTCATCAACATTCCGCCATGGGATGATCGCCCGATCCAGCATGTGCCGGGGGAAAGCAACAAATTTCTTCAAGAGTTGTCCAGCGGCCTACCCTGTCGGATTGCATTGTATGCCGGCAATTTAGGCCGTGGTCATAGTTTTGCCGACCTGTTAGATGCCGCACGTTTATTGGACGGGAAAAACTCGCCTTGGTTGTTTGTTTTTGTTTGCCGCGGCGCATCCCGACCGCTCTTGGAAAAAGCCGCAACCGGGTTGGCCAATGTGCGCATTATGGACTATCTGCCCGCGTCGCGCACTGGTGAACTGCTTTGGAGCGCAACCGTGCACTTGATTACTATGGCGGAGGGTTGGGACGGAGTAGTCGTGCCGAGTAAATTGTATGGAGCGTTGCAAACCGATGCTCCAATCCTTTTTATCGGCCCGGAGCGGGCTGATACGGCTATGGAAATACAGCGCTATGAGCGTGGGATGGTGTTGCCGAACGGGTGTGGCGGAAAACGTGTCGTCGCCGCGCTGGATGTATTGTCCAAAGAAACAGAATCATGCCCGAAAGTAAAAATTAATCCGGCGGCGGAAATTGCGAAATTTCTTCAGGGCACTACCCGGGCACTTGACGCCGACAAGCGTTTAGCTTAAGATGCCAGTATCGAAAGGGGTGCAAATATGATTCCCGTCAAAGTAGCACAAGTTTCGCTTTCTAATATGGGCTTCGTAGTGTTCCTGCGCAGCAGCCAGGACGAACGCACGTTACCGGTCTTCATCGGCCCGCCTGAGGCGCAGGCGATTGCCATGGTTCTGGAAGGGGTGCAGTCGCCCCGTCCGTTGACACATGATCTGTTCAAGCAGGTTCTGGACAATCTGGAATGCCGAATGAAACGGGTGGAAATCTGCAACCTGACCGACAACACCTTCTATGCCAAGTTGATTCTGGAGACTAACGGCCTGGAGTCCGCGATAGATGCCCGGCCAAGTGATGCGATTGCTTTGGCGCTGCGCTGTGGCGCACCAGTGCTGGTGGCGCCGGAAGTAATGGACGCCGCCGGCGTGATTGTGCGTGAATCAGGCAGCGACGGGCACCTATCGCTGGAACGCGCTGCCCCGCTGACCGGCGCGGCCAAAATCGAAGACCTCAAACGGCGCATTGCCCAAGCGGTGGAAGCGGAACATTACGAAGAAGCCGTGCGCCTGCGGGATGAGTTAAAGAAGATCACCAACTGATGCCGGTTTATAAGATGCTGTGGCCGCACAGGTGGAAGGAACCACGGATGAACCTGATTAACACTGATGGTCGCACGGAGGAGGAGAACCGGTTGACACAGATGGTGAAGGGGAGCCCTTAAGGGCATGACATAGGCGGTGAGGAACACGGATTCGTATCACACGAAAGCGCGGAGAACACGGAGGTGCGAGCCGCACTGGCGGTGCGAGCCGCACTGGCGCCACAGATTCCGGGTAATTAGCCACGAAGACACAAAACACCCGCCGCCGCGCCCTCCCTTTCCGTGTATTCAGTGTATTCCGTGGTTCCAACAAAAACCACAGACCACACAGAAAGCACAAGATTTTTCAGAACACGAACGCATGCCACTCCAGCCCAATAAACTTTCTCTTTTCTGTCGCATTTCCTTTTTGTGAATTTTGTGCATCTTTGTGGCTAATCTCTTTTCGCTACCTTGGCGACCTTGGCGGTTCAATCCTATCCGTGTCCATCCGTGTTAATCCGTGGTTCTCCCCTGAATTTCAGACGCTGGTTTATAAAATCAGCATGCAATCACCGTAGCTGTAAAACCGGTAACGTTCTTTAACCGCCAAGGCGTATGCCTGCCTGGTAAGATCCATCCCGGCCAACGCGCTGACCATCATCAACAGCGTTGATGCCGGCAGGTGGAAATTGGTCAGCATGGCATCCACCACCCGGAAGCGGTAAGGCGGATAAATGAACAGCGCGCTGCGTCCTGACCCCGCCTCCAAACCGTTGGCGCCAACCGCCGTCTCCAGCGTCCGAACCACCGTGCTGCCGACAGCAATCACACGTCCACCGGCACGCTTAACGGCCTTGACGGCTTTGACGGTTTCTTCCGGCACAGCAAACCGTTCGGATTCCATGTGGTGTTCAGCAACACTGTCACACGTCACCGGACGAAACGTTCCCGGGCCGACGTGCAAAGTGATTTTCACATTATGGATGCCTCGCGCCGCCAAGTCATTCAGCAAAG
This sequence comes from Kiritimatiellia bacterium, assembly GCA_050944835.1. GTDB lineage: Bacteria > Verrucomicrobiota > Kiritimatiellia > JAAZAB01 > JAAZAB01 > JAXGPF01. Next base: position 2,142 of record JBMNRV010000073.1, on the reverse strand, counting down.
TGTCTGTAAAGTGCAGTCCGGCAGTCGGCGCAGCCACTGCTCCCGGATGACGGGCATAGACAGTCTGGTAACGGCGGCGGTCTTCGGCGGTTTGTTCCGGCGCTTCCCTGCCTGCCGTCCGTTTGATGTAAGGCGGCAGCGGCGGACGGCCGTGCGCTTCCAGCAAATCCATAAAATTGCCCTGATAATGCATACGCAAGCGCAGCAGGCCATTGCGTGGTGGCGCCAGCGCTTCGGCCTGAATGCAACCGCCGGCCAGTTCCAACATGCTGCCGGGACGCGGTGGCCGGGAAGCGCGCCATAGCACATCCCATATATCCGGCGCAGTTTCTTCCACCAGCAAAACCTCCACGCGTCCACCAGTGTCGGACTTGTTTCCGAACAATCGCGCGGGGATGACCTTGGTATCGTTCAGCGCCAGCAGGTCGCCGGAACACAGGATGCCGACCAAGTCTGTTATGTGGCCGTGCCGGATGGAGCTGTTGCGCCGGTCAACAATCATCATGCGTGATTGGGAACGCTCCGGCAGCGGTGACTGGGCAATCAGTTCCGGCGGCAGGTCGTAAAAGAAATCTGCTGTTTTCATATTCATTATTTACCGACACAGAACCGGCTGAAGATGGTGTCCAACAATTCCGGATAATAAGTTTTCCCCAGCATTTGCCCGACCTGTTCCGCCGCGGCACGCACGGCCGCCGCCGCCGGCGCCAGCAAATCTTCACGTTGTTCGGTCAAGATTGTTAACGCCTGCTGCGTATCGGCGCGGGCGGATTCCAGGATGGCGCGATGGCGTGCGGAAATAGCGGCATGCGGCGGTGTTGCGATTTCGGCCCGGCACAACTTGTCAAGCATAGCGGACTTGAGCTGATTCACACCTTCGCCGCGGATCAGCGCCGTAGGAATTGCGGTAAATCCTGCAAAATCGTCTGGCGTAATACGCACTGGTAAATCGCTTTTATTTAACAGGATCAGACAACGGTCGGATGGGATTTCCGACAGATTGGCGGCGTCGTCCGGATGCGGCGGCTGAGATGCGTCAATAACATAAAGATGCAAGTCCGCCAGACGCATCAAGTTCCGGGCGCGGCGGACACCCTCCTGCTCCACTTGGCAACCGGCGCCGCGCAACCCAGCTGTGTCCACCAGTCGCACCGGGTAATCGCCCAGCAGCCAGGTTTCCTCGATCAGGTCGCGTGTGGTGCCTGGGGTGTCCGACACAATGGCGCGATCGCGTCCCAACAGGGTGTTAAGCAGAGTTGACTTGCCGACATTCGGCCGTCCGGAGATCACAGCCCGCACCCCCTCGCGCAGCAAATGCCCTTCCTCCCAAGTAGCCAGCAATCCATCCAATGTTTCCAACGCTGCCGCCAAACGCTGGCGGACTGACGGAAAAATCTCCATCGGTGTTTCATCTTCCGTGAAATCCAGCGTAGCTTCAATATCTGCCGCGACTTCCAGCATCTGCCGCCTGAGCGTTTCCAATGGCGCGCTGAGTTTGCCAGTTAACTGTTCCAGCGCCGCGGCGGCGGCCCGGTCGGATTGCGCGTGGACCAAGTCCAGCACCGCTTCCGCCTGTACCAGGTCCAGGCGGCCATTCAGAAAGGCGCGGCGGGTGAATTCACCTGGCTCCGCCGGGCGCGCGCCGGAGCGCAACACCACCTGTAATACACGGCGGGCAGGCACGCTGCCGCCGTGCCCTTGCAATTCCACCACATCTTCACCGGTATAACTATTGGGAGCGCGCATGATCAGCAATAGGATTTCATCCACAATCCCTTCCGGCGAACGGATGAAACCATGCCGCAACAAGCGCTGCGATTGCAAATTTGGCGGCGTACCGCCGCAAGTAAAAATTTTGCCGACGATCTTTATGGCGTCCGGTCCGGAAATGCGGACAATGGCAATCCCGGCAGCGCCCGGCGCTGTCGCAATAGCGGCAATTGTATCGGAATCACGCATAATTGAAAAAGTGGTTTTCTGCATTAGCCCCAACAGGCATTACAAAGTTGCGTTCATATGTCACGCCCTTTCAGACATCTGAGCCGGTCCGTCAAGTAAATTTATTGATTTTTATGCAGCATTATTTACAGCCTCGGCAAGCCATGATCCGTGCTGTTTTAATGATGCCAGATATTTTTGTTC
>JBMNRV010000072.1:0-5673 GCA_050944835.1 Kiritimatiellia bacterium | reverse complement strand
GCCAACGCGCTTGCGCCCCGCTCAATCTACGCTGATCCGCGCCATTTGCCGGAATGTTTTATGGAATTAATGGAGCGCAGCGCAACGGAATACGGATATGACACGCTTTTTACCGGCACTTGGCTGAACGATCATCCGCGCTGGCTGGCATTGTTTCCGGAAGAGTGGCACAAGAACCTTTCCGAGCGCAAGGATATTGTCGGCTGGAATTTCGGCAATTGGGGGCAGCTGGTTACTGCCCGCGGGACGTTTAATGATAAGGCCGGTCAGTTCGCGCGGGAGCATGTTACCTTGAAATACAAGGCGCGCAGCTCGCATTGTTCGTTTGAAAACATGCGCGCGCATTTGCGGGAATTTATACGGAAGCTGAATGCTGTTTCCTGAATATATAAAAGAGGAACCTGATTAATAGGGATGGGCACGCGGCTAAGGGGCATACGTCATTTATGTCGTCCAATCAGAACGCTCGGGGTGATGCCCAGCTTATTTTTGATCAGGCGCGACAAACTGGCCGGATCCGAAAATCCATGCTCGTATGCCAGCTGCTTGATGGAGATGCCGCGAGTCTGCAATTCCTGGGCGGCTTGGCGCGCTCGACATAACAACAGATAATCATGCGGCGCCATGCCAATCACTGCGCGGAAGTGGCGTCGGAAATGGCTGTAAGACATGCCGCGGTCGCAGGCTTGCCGGTGAAAATCCCATTCCAAAAATGGTTGTCTGGCGATTTCCAACGCTGTCCTATGCCAGACGGCATTATCATCACCGGTTATGTTTCTGCAACGGATGGATTCATAAATCATGCCAACCAGCTTTTCCACGTTGACCGCCAGCTTAAAGAGGGCGGTGGGATCATTGGCGGTGTGAACCCGTATTAATTCATCGAACACCGCGCCGAATTCCAATTCGTTGTTAATGGCGATGAAATTGCGCGGTTCCAGACGCTCTAAGGCCCGGGCAATACGCCGGGCGCGCGGACCGGCAAAATCCACCCAGGCTTGATCGCGCGGCATGTTGCGGAAGATTTTATAGGTATAAGTCTTGCCGGGCACATTCCAGAAAACAACCGGCGCCCGCAAGATGAACTGTTGCCGATCCACAATGTAGCGCATGGCGCCGGAACTCAACAATTCCAGCGACGCACGATCAGAGTAACTGAACGAACGCAATTCAATCAGGCAGTTTGGGATGCGGTCGGCATTGATGATATGGATGTCGTTAAAATAGCCGTGCATGGTCAAATCCGTCATGCAATTGATCAAATCCGCTATTTACTATAACGCCAATCCTGGTATCATACAATAAGTTTTATCATGTGAACTTTCCATTGGGGGATATTTATGGGTATTTATCCCCTAAGATGCTGATACAAGTGTGTTTCAGCTTGGGTTTTACGGGCGAAAGTGCTGGTTGTCATCAAGGAGAATAAATGTGTAAAAAAGATTGTTTGGCGATATGGACGATTGTTGTGGCGCTGTTTTACACAGTAACATTGGCACAGACCGGAGATTTGCCCGTAATTGAAATACCTGAGTGTAAATCGCCGCCGATATTGGATGGTGTGCTCAATGATTCCGAGTGGCAATCGGCTGAAAAAATCACTATGTATCAAATTAACGGAGATCTTCCAGCGCCGGAAACGGAAATCTATCTGTTGCGTGATAATGCATGGTTGTATATGGGAGCGCGGTGCCGCAACGCCAATATGCCGCAGGTCACCCAGAAGGCGCTGAAAAATGAAGGGCCCGTGAATCTCGATGAGTCCGTGGAATTGTTTGTCCGGCCATCAATCAATTCAAACACTTACTGCCATTTCATGTTGAGCTTTGCCAATGTCCGCGGGGATCGGCTGTGCACAGGCCCCAAACGCGATGCCGCTTGGGAATCTTTATGGCGCACAGCAACCAAACGGCAAACGGATGGCTGGACCGCGGAAGCGGCAATTCCGTTATTTTCCTTGAATAGCACGGATTTGGGCAACGCTCAAATTAATATATTAAGAAATTTTATAAAAATTGATTTGGATAAAATGGGGGCGGTTCTCTCCGAAAAACGTGTTTATCATGTGCTGAAAACGGGGAGCATTGGCAGCGCGCACGACTTTAATAATTTCGTCGCAGTAACTGGGTTGGGCGGATTTAAGCCAATTGTGCCTTTCGCGCCGCAAATCCAAAAAGCGGCCATTACCGGCGTCCAACAGGATGACGGCGCTAATTATTATTCCATGGAGCTGACTTTGGCTACGGCAACACCGGAAATGGGATCGGCGCAATTGAAAATCATTGAAAACTTTGGCGATGACGATGTCGAAACTTATGTCCAGCCGGTGGAATTGCATGGAGTAATGGATTTGAGTCTGAAAATTCCAGCAGGGATGTTGCGTGAACGCAGTATCAATGTCGTGTTGACTGATCCGGACAATGGCAATTTACTGGCGGCCATGGCGATTGATGACACGTCTGCTTTACGGGTGTTGAAAAAAGTTTTTGTCGGACGCAGCTATTATACCTCCGAAGAATCCGCAGAAATTCGGGTGGAGCTGGGATTGCCGGGGAGCATGCTGCCGGATGTAACGCTAATTGCCGAGCTGGGCGACGCGGAAATTATGGAATGGAATGGGTTGAGTTCGGAAATGACGCTGGCTATTCCTTTGCCAAAATTGGCGATGGGAGATAATAAAGTCAGAGTCCGCGTTCTCATAGATGGGCGTGAATTGGCGGCGCAGACGCTCAATATCGTCCGGCTGGAGCCGCGTCCCGGATACGAAACCAAAGCGGATTTTATCAGAGGAGCGCTATTAAAAGACAATCAGCCGTATTTCTCAATCGCTTTGTTCGGGCATACCCTCCAACGCCGTTTGGGTATGAATGGCAGCAAGGAGGATGATGAAGATTTATTCCGGTTTCTGGCCGAGGATATCGGACTGAATACCATCGTCAGGATAAGAAGCGCCACCAATACGGTTGCCTTCTTGAGTTTGGCCGAAAAATATGGATTAAACGTAATTACCTGGACTTCTCCCCAGCCGGAGCCGATTGGATGGAAACCCGGCACGTGGCCACCGCCGCCTTGTGATTTGCCGCTGGCTGAACGGTTGGCAATCCAGCAAAAGGAGTATGACGCGGAAGAGCCGGAAATTATCGCGGACACCAAAATTTTGCGCGATTATAAAAATTTTGTTATCTATTACAACGTGGATGAACCGAACCTTCTCAATCCCGATGAGAGAATCGCCGGCGCGGAACGGTATTGGAATACCATTACGCCCTTAGACCCCTATCGGCCGCAACTCTTGGCGTATTCCGCTTATATTCCACCAGGTGATAATTGGACGCGCTGGTGCGATATTCTGGGATATGACATCTACCCAATGCTGTTCAAACCGGATGCCGGGGTGAGAATTGAGCCAGGATTGTCCACAGCTTATTATGCCTACCAATTGCGCGAACGCTGCCGCCGGGATAACAAAATCATGTGGTTTGTGCCGTTGTCTAACATGCTCGACCCGGCCCGCTCCCCTATCGGCCTGAGCAAGACACACATGCTGTGTCAGACATATTCCGCCATCATCTATGGCGCGAGGGGCTTTATTTATTTTGCCCTGTCAAACACATTTGGCGAGGATGCTTGGGACGGCCTGCGTACAATCGCCACCCAAGTAAAGGCTATGTCGCCGGCGCTGCTCAACGGCGATATAGCGCAAAACATAAAATACTCGCCGGATAACTTCCAGCCTAATGAACAGAAATTTCCCGCGGTTAATGCAGCCGTGTTTCGTTATCCGGACGGCGATTACCTGCTGCTGGCGGTCAACATCAAGCCGCATGCGGTGGATACGACGTTTACGGTAGGCGGATTGCGACATACAGCGCGGATGTTTGCAGGCGCTGGGCAAATGAGCAAAGGCGCAGAGGAACAGAAGGCCATGGAGTTGGCTGGAGAATCATTCACCGACAAGATCGAGCCCTATGGAACGCGCGCCTATCGGATGAAAATCGCGCCGCGCCCAACGGACGCGGCCACCTCCGGAATCTCAAGCTCTGCTCCAGTTGAAGTCTCTTTGAACATGACGCCGCTGGAGGAGGAAGTCGCTCCCTCCGTGGATATCGCCGGGATTGTGCGGCAACTGATGATGGGTAAAAATTTCGTGCCCAACCCCTGCTTCGAACGACAATTTAACCCCGGCATTCCGGATTTCTTCCGTCCGTTTTTCTGCATGAGCACCGATCCGACGGCCGGGCAAAAGGGATCGTCCTGGTTCGTTGATTATGAGACAACTTGGAACGGCCGGCCGTCTTTGCGGATGTTCAAGCGCTCATTGGACGAGCGTGGATACAAAACCCGCGGCGCGTTTGGCGTATTTTACCCGCCTAGTTCAAGTGAACCGGTAAAAATGACCTTTTCACTTTATGCGCGGGGCGAAAAGCCCGGCGCCGCTTTAATGCTTAGAGCCATAAAAGGCGAAAAGACATTCAATTTAACCGAAGAGTGGCAGCGCTACCATTTAACATTCGATTTGCCGCCCGGCGAAACACCAAATCTGGGCGCGCGTGATATACTGATGGTGCCCGCCAGAAATAATATTGCTGTATGGGTCAGCGGCCTGCAGATAGAGCGGGGAGAAATACCGACAGAATTTCAGGATGACTCCGTCCCTGTTAAAAAAAAAGTAGCATCTGATCCAGATAATCTGCTAAAAAACCCAAACGCTGAATCGGCATCCGTGGAACATTGGGAGGGTTTGGAAAATCTCAAGTACGGTGAATTCGGTATTCGGCGAGGGGTTGGGCGCTCCGGCGAATACGCGTTTTGCTGGCGCGGTCAGTCATCGGGCATTAAATCCGATTGGGTTGCGATAGACACTAATAAATCCTATAAGATGAGTGGATGGTTCAAGGCGGCGGCCGGCAATGTAACCGGCCTCATATTTGGAGTCGTATTCGCTGACGCGCAAAAACGGACAATCAAGTGGATTAATTTTAATTCAATCAAGGAATCGCAGACGCAGCTGATTCACCCCTGCCGGGCCAGCGACACAACATTGCGGATTCAGAACGGCTTAAAATGGCAAGCCGGCGCGATATACGCCGTTGGTTTTGGCGTGGAAGAGAATCAGCTTGTGTTTGATTTAACCCCGCCGGGCATTCAGGAAGTCCGGCAGGAGGGCGATGAGTGGGTGGTAGTCTTAAACCAGCCATGCGGTTTTGATAAATCGGCCGGAACCATGGTGGTGGAAAACCGGAGCGGCAACAATGGTATTTTTTTCCCGGATACGGTCAATGCGGTAATTTCTAACGAATGGACTGAGTTTCAAGGCGAAATCAAACCAGACAGATGGTGGCCCGGCACAGCGTATGCGCGAATCGTGTTGACTGGTCCGGCATTAAAGTACGGTAAAACCGAAAAGATGTTGCTTATGGATGATTTTTCATTCCGCCAAGTATGCGAGAACTGAAACAAGGGAAGAACCTGATAAACACGGATGGAATTGAACCGCCAAGTCGCCAAGAAAATGAGAGAATGGAACCGCAGATGCGCAGATAAGAAAGATTAGCCACAAAGAGGCACAAAAAGCACAAGAGGGAACAGATGGGAAAAATAAACCGCAGATGACGCAGATGGACGCAGATGGTGGAGGGGAGCCCCGAAGGGGCGTGACATACACAGACCAGG
>JBMNRV010000071.1:0-5673 GCA_050944835.1 Kiritimatiellia bacterium | reverse complement strand
CGCCGGAATGCGAATGCGCGTCAATCACCTTGCCCTTCAGGTTCGCCGGAGTGATACGAACATTTTTCCCATCCATGATAATTGCCCTCCTGCCTGTAAACCTTATAAACGGCGTCTATATCACACCCCTTAAGGGCTTGCTCCCTTCCCAATTTTCTAATCTGCGTTAATCTGCGCCCATCTGCGTGTCTCTTACTCCCCTTGGCGTTCTTCTTGGCGCCTTGGCGGTTCCTACCTTACGTGGTTCCCCAACAAAATTCTTAGGGTTATCGTTTAGCCTGCGCCATTGCTATCTGCCAGGCGTAATCCGGGAAGTTGAACGGATGCGCCCGGACACCTCGATTATAAGTGATATCCGCGGCAACGCCACCGGAAATGATTAATTCCGAATTGAGAATCTGCAATATACTAGCCGGCACCATGGGCGTTACCGGCCCATGCGCCGCAAGGCGGGTGATGAAGTTCTGCCAAGGCGCTTTGTTCCAGAAGCTCACCCGCTTAGCGCCGGCCAGCTCGCGCGGACCGATCGTTGCCGCCTTGGGTGGACACCATGACCAATCGCCGGCGGCGCCGGAATCAGCATACAAGACATTCTGGCAGACAGTGATCGGGTGTAAATCCACAATCCGCGAACCAGCCTGCAGGTACGCCTGAATGTCATCGCCAAACTCCAGACCGAGATGCGGCTCAAAGAATGCGATATGGCCGCACCAGCCGATGCCGCCGTAACAGACATCGGCGCCGCCCAAATCTTCCAGCATCCGGCTGTAATCATTCACGTTTTCCGTCAGCGGGAAATGAATCTGTTTTTCCGGCATCCGCAGTTTCGGATCTATCCGGTTGAATAAATCCTTCCACATGTGATACTGGAAGCCGCCCGGCCAATCACGCGACGGAGTCTGACCGTTTTCATCGGCATACTCGTCCATATTGAAAGTATGGACATGGTGGCAAGGGATACGCAGCCGATTGATCATCTCCGCCACCCAAGCGTAATAGGGGTTCGTGGCCGGCAAAATTATTACATACGATTTTCGCCCTTCCTCCACGCTGCGCTGGATACCGGAAACAATATCCAAGACGTATGAGAACGTGTGCGCGTCATCCTGCTCGATGACTTTAATCTGGAAATTCCGGTTGGGATGCTTGCAGATATCCTCACGCTTAATCGCTCGCACACGCTCGCAGACAGCCTTATCACGGAACGGGAGAAACTCAGCCATCTCATACTTGAATCGGTTCATTATATACCTCCTTCTTTACAGTGTTATTTCACCAACTATCCAGGTTAATTCAAGCATATACCCTTGCGGTATGTCAATTGACCATTTGTGCGATTTGTTGGCATTTTGTGATATTCCATTTTGAGGGGTTTACGCGCTTTGGACGGCCAGATTGCGGTTCAAAGCGGCGCACAACATATTGATTGCCCACGGAATCCCCTTTGTGCTAGCATGAACATGTGTTTGAATCTTATATTGCTAAAAACCGCCCAACTATGGAAAAGACGGAGGATAATCAGACAGGCGCGATTAAACGCGTTTTAATCGTCAAAACCAGCTCGCTGGGCGATTTAATTCACGCACTGCCGGCAGTGCATGCCCTGCGAATCGGTCTGCCGGCAACGATTGATTGGGTGGTGAACACGGAATACACCGAATTGGCGGCATGTTTCACCGATGTGCGCCGAATCATCCCCTTTCCCCGCCGGGCGCCGAAACAATTGACGGCATTCCGGCGCGCGCTCCAGGCCGAGGCCTATGACCTGGCCATAGACTTGCAAGGACTGTTAAAGAGCGCATTGATTACCCGCGCGGCACGCGCCACGCGGCGCATCGGTCCATCATTTCAGCGCGAAGGCACGCGCTGGCTTTACCATGCTCTGGCCGGACCACCCAATCTGAAACGCCACGCCGTGGAACAAAACCTGGATATTGTCCGCTACCTGAAACTGCCGCAGACGGCGCCGACATTTCCCATGCGGTTTGACCGCCCCGCATTAGACACACCGGGGCCGAGGGTGGCCTTGATTCCCTGCTCGCGTTGGCCCAGCAAAAACTGGCCGCTATCCGCTTTTGCCCAAACCGCACAGGAATTGCATAATCGCACTCAGGCAACAGTTTATATCTTGGGCAGCCAGGCGGATGCCGGCGCCTGCGAAAACCTGGCGCGTGAATTGCCAGGGTTTGCCGTCAATTTGGCGGGGCGGCTGACGCTGCCGGAACTAGGCGGGCATCTACAAGCCATGCAGCTGGTTATCTCGAACGATTCCGGCCCGATGCATATTGCCGCCGCACTGGGTGTGCCGGTGTTGGCGGTGTTCGGCCCGACCGATCCGGAGCGCACCGGTCCCTATGGCACAGGCCATCAGGTTTTCAGCGCTCAATTGCCATGTCGCCCATGTTATCGCCGCCACTGCCGCTATGACATAACTCGCTGCCAACAGGATGTCTTGCCAGTACAGGTGGCGGCTGCGGCGCTGGAAATTTTAACATCGTCATAAACTCGCGCTGGCAATATAACCTAAAAACGGCATTTGAAATTCAGGAAACGAGTTAAAATCTTGAGAACAAGAATAAACTGCCGAATATAGGTTGAATTCATGAAATACGGATTTGCACAAAACTGTTATACTTGATATATACCAAGCATCCACTGAAAGGGAAAACTATGAATGCTAAAATGCAAGAGGCCCGCCAAGCCGCTCTGGACATTCTACAACCGGATCAACGCACGCTGGAACATGCGCGCGAGTTACACCGTGATGCCGTGGTAATAGATACATACGGTTTCGGGCCAAATCCGGCGGGAGATATGGAGATGTACCAAGCCGCAATAGACCGCGGCCTGTCCGATGTGGAAATTAAGGACTTGGGCGAAGGCATGGCTATGCTCCGGCAATTGACCGATCAAGCCGAACAAGCTGAATATAAGGATGCCTGGGACGAATCCGGCGTAACTTGCATCGTGCGCAATGCCGGCGAGGAGTCCCAAGCGCCGCTGGTTCTGCTTAAACGCCTAGCGCGATTTGTGCATGTCACGGATGTTCTGCGCGATTTCGTGCCGAAGGCGGTGACCGCCGATGATATTATTGCCGCCCACAAGGCCGGTCGGCACTGCATCTGCCTTACCGGCAACGGTACCCCTTTGGCACAGGAATGGCGTTTCGTAACCGCCGAGCTGGCATGGATCAAGGTCTTCCACCAACTCGGCATTCGCATGATGCACCTGACATATAATCGGCGCAACATGCTGGGCGACGGCTGTGCCGAGGAATCCAATGCCGGGCTGAGCGAATTTGGACGGCACGCCATCGCGGAAATGAACCGGGTGGGCGTAATCGTAGATGTCGCCCACTCCGGCTGGCGCACCAGTATGGAAGCCGCGCAGGTCTCCTCCCGGCCAATCGTGGCTAGTCATACCGTCTGCGATGCCCTCAACCACCATTGCCGCGCCAAGCCGGATGAAGTCATCCGCGCCATCCTCGATGGCGGCGGCATGCTGGGAATCTGCTGCATTTCCAGCTTCCTGGGCGGCGCCGGCGATATTGCGGCCTTGCTGGACCATATTGACTATATGGTGAAGAAATTCGGCGCCGATTCTGTCGGCATCGGCACGGACACGCACTACCAATCTTCCTCTCGCCCCCGCCAGGCTCCGCCTCCAAAAAAGCCACGGCCGCCGCGTTTCGAAGCTTATTGGCCGCCAACAACCTTTACCGACCCGCGCTGGGAACAGCCACAGCATAAACTCAGCCTGGACTGGATTAACTGGCCGATGTTCACCGTCGGCATGGTACAGCGTGGACACAGCGATGAGACCATCAGGAAAATCCTGGGTGGTAATTTTCTCCGCGTGTTGCAGGCTAATGCTGTCGTAGGCGCTCTGTAGCGCCTATTGGAGAATTATGCCGCTTGCGGTACCGGATGAAAACGGCGTATGGCTATATTTAATGATACTACAATATGGCGGCGGGTGACGGCTGTTACGGCTGTCGTACTGGTCATCGCCGGGCTGTCGGCAGGCCGCTATCGTATGCTGTTACGCGCCAGCGAAGACGCTTACGCCACGATGCTGTGGCGTCAATCCACCAACATCGCCGGACATATTGAAAATTACTTCCGCACCATGCTGGCCAACATGGCCGGCATCAGCATGACCGATCCGACGGCCGGTTTGTTGGAGACGGAATATGCGCCTGATATTGTAGGTATGCAGCGACTGGATGCTACGGGCGAAGTAACCGGCCTTTGGACTCCACAGCCGGGGACAGCGCTTCTCTGGCCCACGAATCTGACGACAGGTCAATTGGAACAAATTCAACAGGGCTTGCCTGTGATAGCCTGCCATTCCGCGCCACGCGATATGCATTACATCACAATTCACACACCGGTTTTTATGGACACCGACATCGTCGGCGCCGTTGGCGTCATGATAGACGCTGAAACCGTAGTCTGGCGATGTTTCCCTACGCCGGATGAGCCGTTGGCGGCCGGCTTTGCTTTATGTGACGAGTCCGGCCGTCTCGTCGTCGAATCCACGCGCCCGGACGCCGCCGGGCACCTTTTGCGCGGCAAGGTATTGCGTGAGGGCCCATTATGGAGCATGCCGGAAAAGAGTATGGCCGGCTACCGCTTGATAAAACATGCCGGCGCTCGCTATCTTGCGGCCGTTGCGCCGGCCATGCTGCCGGGAGCCACTAGTTGGCAGGTGGTCAGTTCCATTACCGGCGAGACTGTGGCCACTGCGCCCCGCGCCATGGTGAAACGTCTGGCGCTGTATCTGGTGGTATTGTCGGTGGCTGCATGTGTTTGTATTTGGGCGGGCATTGTCTGCGCCAAACGTTGTAAACCTTACATTGAGAACACAGCAGATAAAGATGAACCGGATGAACACGGATAGAGGAGAGGAAAGGGGAGAATAAATCGCAGATTGCTTTTTTTGACGATCATTCGTTCATGTGGGCATCAGCCCCAACGGGGCGTGACATAGTTCGGACATACTTTGGATAAGGATTGGGCCATGGATGTTTTCTATGTCACGCCCTTTCAGGGCTGTTTTCATGTTTTTCCGTAAATCCCAGGGCGTTGCCCTGGAATGCTTGCCCGCAATGGCGGGGGTATGTCACGCCCTTTCAGGGCTCCCCTTCACTCCTTCATCCATGTCCATCCGGTGCGCCATGGTTCTTTTCCTCCGTGTCTCCGCGTGAGACCTCTGTCGTCCACCGTGGTTCCTCTTCTCCGAGTATCCCTCTCCCAATCTGCGCTAATCTGCGTAATCTGCGGTTTCTTTCTTCGTCTGTTTCTTTCTTGGCGTCCTCCTCGGCGTCTTGGCGGTTCAATTCTATCAGTGTCCATCCGTGTTCATCCGTGGTTCCTCTGGGCTTCAACGCTTTATCTCGTTTCCTGAATTTCAAATGCCGTTAAGGTTCAACAACTATTGTGACCGATGAGAGCAAAATTAGCCCATTCAAATCAATTTTGCCATCCATGGGATAGTCCACCGCAAACCAGACGTTGTACGTCCCGCGCGGCAAGACCATGTTTTCAACCAGCGCCATCGGCGGGACGTTAAACAGCGGCCCTTGGTAAGCCGGGCGGCAATTAGCCAGATTGCCGTCAAACTGTACCAAGTTAAAGTTAGTGTCAAAATAGAACCACAACCCACCCTGAT
>JBMNRV010000070.1:0-6465 GCA_050944835.1 Kiritimatiellia bacterium | reverse complement strand
CGGAATGAGATAATTCGACCAGGCCCGGCCTTCCGGCAACTCGTCAGCCGCATGAGCGCCAGCCGCCAGCATCGTCAATATAATCATTGATCCAGCTCTTTTACGCATATACTTTTCCATTCTGATTCACTAGCATCCCATAGGATGAATATTTAGCCTAAAAAAGGCATTATTTCCTAATAAATTTGCGTTAGTTCCCAAAAGTTCAGTTCCGGTTTTTTGTTTTATTTCAATATGCACCTCCTTTTCAAGCACGTGGCTGTCCCACAGGAATTATCCAAAACCCGGCAAATACGCCTGTTCTGGGCATCCGCATATGCGCCCAGGTGGTTTGGCTGTCCCATAGGAATTCAGCAAATCAATCAGATTAAAATATCGCCAGAGAACAGCGCGTATAACGGTAAACAATCTGGAAAAACTATGTCCCCATTTGCTCAAGAAAGCCAGATATCGCAACAGCAAATGGACCAACAACCCCATCCACTTTTGCCATTGGACGGCATTGGCATTGTGCCCAAGAAAATCCGACAACTGCAGCGTTTGTTTAATTTCCTTGAAAAACACTTCAATATCCCATCGGCAACGATAAAGCTCCGCCACCGTCCATGCGCTCCAAAAAAAGTTATTCGTCAAAAAGGCCATTTCCTGATCTTCTCCGTTAACCGGTTCATTGTTCATGCCGACAGGATAATTCTCCCGCGCGTGGATGAACATGGACAAAAACATCATTGTTGTGTATTATTTCACCATGAAATTACGCTGTCCCTTTACCGTAAAGTCATATCATGATCCCGATGTGCGCATTCTTATCATGATGCGTCGCATGATTGACAGTTGGCATTACGATAATATCAATCCGCCGTATTGGCGTTTTTACTGGAACAGCGCCCCCGGCGCGATGATTCATTACAAAGGCGACACCATTAAACTGACGCCGAAAATGTTTGTAATGATTCCTCCCAACACCATAGTGACGCAGCGCATGGTTGGCCCGCCCATATCACATTTTTACGCCCATTTTATTGCCAAGGCTCCATTCAGCAGACTACATTCGAAAATCTATACCTTTGAAGCCAAACCGGAATTACTGGCGTCCATCCAAGCCTTGCCGGTGAATGTATCCGACTTTTTGACTGCCGACCTGAATACCACAATGGCGGTTCTGGGTGTCATTCATTGTCTGTTGGCAAAAATTCCTGCCGCTGAGCTGGCGCAGGTAATGGTATCCAGTGAGTTTGAGAAGAGTTTGACTTTTATCGAATCGCATATAGGGGAAGCTTTGTCAAACCAGCAAATTGCTCAGCACATGGGGACGAGTGTCAACACCATGCTGCGCAAGTATCAGCGCGAGCTGGGAATGTCGCCGCAGACATATTTAAGACGCAAACGCATGGAGTTAGCGTGCGCCTTGTTGCACGAAAGGCAATTGAGCATCGAACAAATCGCGGAAGCTACGGGATTTTGCGACCGTTACTATTTTACCAAGTCGTTTAAAAAATTCACCGGCGCCACACCGGCCCGGTTGCACGGTGTGCGGAAATGCGGGAAGAGACAGGGGAGGGAGAGATGAACCGCTAAGGAAGGGGAAAGAAATTAGCCACAAAGAGGCACAAAAGGCACAAGATGGCAGGAGAAAAAGAAACCGCAGATACCGGATAATTGGCCACAAAGATGCTGAAGAACCACAGGTTGAACCGCCAAGAACGCCAAGAAACAGAAAAAGGAAAGGAACCACGGATGGACACGGATAGACACGGATGACCAGGAAGAGGGGGGAACCGCAGATTACGCAGATTGACGCAGATACCGGATAATTGGCCACAAAGATGCTGAAGAACCACAGGTTGAACCGCCAAGAACGCCAAGAAACAGAAAAAGGAAAGGAACCACGGATGGACACGGATAGACACGGATAGGTGTAGGGAAGAGGGCAATCTGAAAATTTGTGCAATTTCCTTTCCCTCTCCGCGATCTCCGCGTCTCCGTGTGAACCTCTCTTTTCCCCCCTGTGCCTTTTGTGCCTTTTTGTGTGGTTCTATCCGCCTATGTCACGCCCCGTTGGGGCTGGTTTTGAGGGGGTGTTCTGTACCCAGGGCGTTGCCCTGGGCTGTGTATGTCACGCCCCTTCGGGGCTCCCCTCCACCATCTGCGTCCATCTGCGTCATCTGCGGTTTATTTTTCCCATCTGTTCCCTCTTGTGCTTTTTGTGCCTCTTTGTGGCTAATCTTTCTTATCTGCGCATCTGCGGTTCCATTCTCTCATTTTCTTGGCGACTTGGCGGTTCAACCCTATCCGTGGTTCTTCTTCTGGCTTTATAATTCCTCCGGGCGGTAAGCTATCCAAGGTTTGCCGATTTTATCGGGTATAGCCGCCAAACGCTCGGGCTGGAATCCGGCCAGCATGGCGATGGATTTATCTCGGATTTTCTCAAATGCTCCTATTTCCAAAAAACTGGCGCCGCCGAATTTTGGCTCATAGCCACCGCCGCCCGGCCCGAATGCGTCTGGGGTAGGGATGTAACCGGCATGGCCGTTGGTCAATTCCGACACCATTACGCAAGGGAACTTCTCGGCTTTGGCCGCCGCTTTTAAATCCAGCGCCATTTGCGCAAACACCTCGCCGGGCGAGGTCAGCAGAAGCAGATTGCCAATCTGCACGGCGTTAAGCTCGCAATCAAAGAGCGGCTTCTTGCGCATCCGGTTTACCAGTAGCACTGTATCGCGCGCATAATATCCGATCATCCAGCGATCCTTGCTCAAATCGTATTTCTCATTCACATCCGCCAATGCACGTTGATAGCGCTCTTCGGATATGGTGCGGTAATTCAGGGGTAAAATTTCCTGCTTAAAGCTTATCAATTCAAAACTTTCCGGCTCCGGCGAGCGCAAGGCTTCCACCGCGCCGAATCCTACCCGCTCGCCCAACACCAGAGCGCGGCGCTCAGTGCGCGGCTCGGGCGCCGGATCGAGATTATCAATCTGAGTCACATCGCCGCAGCATCCGTTAAGAAACACCACGCTCATACGCGGATTGATGTTGCGTTTCACGGTTTCGCGCATGTAATACGGCCAATCTGCGGAATATTTTTTTTCGGCCGATACGGTGCCATGGCAGGCAAAGTTCACCACCGCGCCGATCATCTCGCCGGCGGCATTAACCGCACCCAATGCGGCAAGTTCCGTGTCCACCGGCCCGGCATTTCCGACAATATCCGGGTTGCCTTTGCCGCCATGGGTCGCGGTCAAACCGTTCTTCATTTTCTGCCGGCGATTGAATGCCACATTGTCAACCTTGGCGGTCCCGGTCACCAGCTGCACCGGCTGTCGGCGCAGCCAGGCATTCCAGACTGCGTCCACCAGACGCTTGCGCAGCAACATTTTGTAATCCGGATCCAGCCGCCCGAGCTCACGCGCCACGCGCTCCCGGACTTCCGGTTTGATATCAGTCATTGCCATAACTTCGGACTCCGGCATCATCATCCAGTCGGTGGCCACCGGATTGGCATGGGTATGCGAAGCGCCGGCCAGCAGTATATCCAGCGGCATTAGTTTTTTCAGTTCAGCTTCGGCGAAGTCAATCAGGGCGCGATCGAGAATGATCATATCGGCGCCAACCAACGCTACGCAGCGGTCTTTAGACTCAAAAACACCCGCGGAAAAGGAAAACGGCGTGTTGACACCCTGCGCGAGCCCATAATCAAAAGCCGTGGCGCTGCGTGTATTGTAAAACGGCGTTATATCCGACTCATAAAACCCAGCTTTCATATTTGCCTCCGATATTTATTATGTTGTTTTTACTACAAAGATACTGAAGAACCACGGATTGAACCGCCAAGATAGGGGAAAGAAATTAGCCACAAAGAGGCACAAAAGGCACAAGATGGCAGGAGAAAAAGAAACCGCAGACCCCGGATAATTGGCCACAAAGATGCTGAAGAACCACAGGTTGAACCGCCAAGAACGCCAAGAAACAGAAAAAGGAAAGGAACCACGGATGGACACGGATAGACACGGATGACCAGGGAGAGGGGGGAACCGCAGATTACGCAGATTGACGCAGATCCCGGATAATTGGCCACAAAGATTCACAAGATTTTTCATAACACGCCCCATAGCGGACAGCGCGACATGCCACTTCAGCCCAACAAACTTTCTCTTTTTCTGTCGCTTTTTCTTTTTGTGCATTGTGTGCATCTTTGTGTGGTTCTATCCGCCTATGTCACGCCCCGTTGGGGCTGGTTTTGAGGGGGTGTTCTGTACCCAGGGCGTTGCCCTGGTCTGTGTATGTCACGCCCCTTCGGGGCTCCCCTCCACCATCTGCGTCCATCTGCGTCATCTGCGGTTTATTTTTCCCATCTGTTCCCTCTTGTGCTTTTTGTGCCTCTTTGTGGCTAATCTTCCTTATCTGCGCATCTGCGGTTCCATTCTCTGATTTTCTTGGCGTCTTGGCGGTTCAATCCTATCCGTGGTTCTCCCCTCCACCCATCAGTTCATTCCTCAGGCGGGCTATGCCAACAACTCTGACCGGTCTTTGCGGGTTTTTCAATCCGGGGAGCGGGAATCTCCTTTTCCGGATGGAATTGGTGTATCATCTCCAGCAGCTTCTCCGTAACTTTACGGGCGGCATCCACTTCCAGCGCCGTGCCCTGTTTCAGCTGCGGCTCATAGCCGCCACCATGCGGGCCAAATGCATCGGCTGTGGCCATATAGCCCAGCCAGTCATTGGTCAACCCCATTGTCATGGTATATGGAAACGGGGAACCCTTTTTGATGTCCATCCCGGTTTGGGTAAACGTTTCCGTCGGATTGGTGGCAATCACCAAATTGCCGATTTGAACAACATTCAGATTACACTTTGCGTGTGGATATAATTTGGCTTTCCAATAATGCAAAACTACTCCCATCGGAAACCAGCATCCGGGCACGCCGCGCTCCTCACGATTGACCAAATCCAGCGCCTTCCGGTATTTTTCCTCGCTGATTTCCCGCCAGTTAAGCTGCAAATCAAACGAAGCGTGTTTCAAGACACTAAACTCATGCGCGGGCTCACGCGACAGAATGTCAACTGCGGGAAACGCCACCCGTTGCCCAAGTATTTTGCACCATTGCTCGCTGAACCGATGCGGCTCAAGGCTGATATTGTCCACTTGAGTGACATCGCCGCAACAACCATTCAGTACAACCGTTACGGCAGATGGGTTGATCATTTTACGGATTGTCTCGCGCAGGTAATATGGCCAGTCTCCAGAAAGGCCTTCTTTTGACCCAGCGACTGTGGCATGGCAGCCGTAATTGGCCAGAACGCCGATGATTTGATTGCATTGGTTCACTGCGCCCAAAACAATGATTTCATCGTCAATTGGCCCGGCGTCACCGACTATGTCGGGATTGCCCTTGCCGGCGTGACTGAAAGTGTAGCCCTGCTTCATTTTCTGTCGGCGATTATGACCAACATCGCGGACTATATCCTTGCCGTTGATCAGCCGGACTTCCTCCAAACGCTTCTCCGCTGAGGCTACGGCATCTACAATGCGATATGGCAACAGGTCGAGATACAGCTGATTGAGTTCCGGCGGCACGGATTCCCGCTTGTCGCCGGGATGGCGCAGGCTGTATATCCTGCGCCGCAGATCTGGCTTGATGTCTTCTATTTTCTCCACTTCAGAAATAGGCAACACCCAATCCCGGATGCCCGGACCGGCGGAATGGGCATGCGAAGCGTTGCAGACCAAGCCGTCAAACCCGAATCTTTCATGTAATATATCGCGCGCCTTCTCCCAGACCGGCCGTACTATGTTACAGATATCGACGCCGACTATGGCGATTTTCAGGTTGTCCGACTGCCAGACGCTCGCGGTGAGTTTTGGCGGCGAGGAGATATTACCGAATGATCCCTCGTCAAAGCTTGTGCATGACATCATGACTGACGGGCAAATATCTACTTCAAAAAAACCAGCTTTCATCATTAATTCCTATCATTCTTTTTCGTCCCCCTACCTCCGCGTCTCCGCGTGAACCTCTCTTTTCCCCCTGTGCCTCTTGTGCATCTTTGTGGCTAATTCTTATCTGCGTCAATCTGCGGTTTCATTCTCTCATTTTCTTGGCGTCTTGGCGGTTCAACCTAATCCCTGTTCATCAGTGGTTCCCCTCTTGTCAGCGGATCACCGCAAGTTGAAAATTATTCCCTGCGGCACATGTTCATAACACCCCATGTCGGGCAACCCGGAAAACCTGTCAATCCGGGGCCGCCCATCCAAATCCACGGCCTCCGCCATCCAGGGCAGATTGGTTCCGGTATTGATGCAGGGCGAGCCTTGTGCCAGCCGGTAATCGCCGGCGACATGATTGGTCCCATACCCGCTCCCGTAATCCACCAACTGCGGAGCCATAGTGATGCTGGTCGCATTCGTGCATTCCGGCGCGCACGAGTAATGATCCGCCGTGAACTGGTTTGCCGTCCCGACCT
>JBMNRV010000069.1:0-6500 GCA_050944835.1 Kiritimatiellia bacterium | reverse complement strand
TCTCCGCATTGCGGAGCATTTGCTGTAACGTCAGCAAAGCGTAATACAGCCCCTGTGGCGAGCGTGCCCGCGCCAGCACCCGGTTGGCGCCGACCTCCAACAGGTAGGCTTGGTCCAACACTTCCGGGCGGACTGTGGACGGCAGGTTCAAGGCAGTGTCCAGCTCCAGAACCAAGTCGGCATCTGCCGCTGAATTGGACTGCTTCACGGCGCCTATCTTTTCCGCAATGCGTGTTAAGCGGTTGAGGTCTGTGCCAGAAACACCGCGAATGGATAATTTTAAGGCCCCATCCGGCGCCCGCCAACTTCCGGAACTGCGCTTAATTTCCTGTGGAAGCGGTAAAAAATCCACTGCCATATCGCAATTATTCATACTGCCTTTTCCCCTTATATATTACTTATTTATAGATGCAGGTTTTTCTTCAAAAAAACTGTTCAGCATGAAGGTGGCCATGCCTTGCGCCAGCTCATTCTGGCCGTTTTTGGCCGGCAGGACCTCTGTATGCATATCCGGATTGACCAATTTGCATAACGCTATACGCCTCCGCACCAGTTCCAGAGTGATGTCAGGACACTTTGCGGTCCATGGCCAAAGGAAAATCGCTTCGGGATTAAACAGATAATTCAAGTTAACGATCATATCCGCATACACATCAAACAAATCTTCCACCAATGCGCGCCCCAACACGTCGCCTTGGCAGGCCGCTTCGGCAATCAAGTCACGGGTAAAAGCCCGGCCTTCCTTCAACCAATCAGCCAGCACAGAGGACACGCCTTGCGCTATAGCCTCCTCTGCGCGGCGCCGCAAATCGCGTAACCGCGTCAGCATTTTCAACGTTCCATATCGTCCATCAAGTTCGCCTACCGGCGCATCGGCAATTTTCATAAACCCTATTTCGCCGCCGTAATTCTGGCTCCCCATGTAGAGCCGTCCATTTAAAAACATACCCACACCAGCTCCATCAAAATACAAAAAACTATCCATTTTCGCTGCGGCTCCCCATTCCTTTTCTGCCAGAGTCATGGCATCGGTGCATCCTAAAATCCGGCAAGGCGCCTCAAGATGTTTCATCCAGAAAGGAATTATCGGCGCCTGGTCGCCGTCGGTAAAACAGGCTGACCGACGCACTATACCCGTGTTATGATCAATCATGCCCGGCATGGATACGCCCAATCCGACAAGCTTGCTGCGTTCCAGGTTGTGTTCAGCCATAAAACGCTGCACATGCTCAAGCAATACACACAACTGGCGGGCGCCTTCCAAGGGCAAGTCCACAACGCGCCGCGTCCCAACAATTCCCAGCCCGCCATTCACCACGCTGATTTGCGCCTCTCCTTTAATGATTGATATCCCGATTGCAAAACATTGCTCTCCATTAATCATCAATGATTTAGGACGGCGCCCTTTTTTAGTTTGCGTGGAGTTTTGCTCCAAAATAACCCCGTCGCACAATAATCGGTCCACCGCGGCAATTACCGTCGCTCGACTCAGGCGCAGGTGGCTGATGATATCGCTCCTGACCGCCTGCCCGCGTCGGCTCCATATATATGCCAAAAGGCGCCGCTCTCTCAGGTTCTTTTTATGCTTAAAAATATTCATTACATAGCTGGAATTATACTTTTACAACAACGGAACAGTATCTGTTTCACACTACGTATGAATCTTGCCGCGGACCAAGGTCATCGTGATTCCTCCAATGACAACACCGGATTCCGTCAATGGCTCAATGACTATTCTTTCAACCGCCACATCCGCGTCAAGCGCTTGCCAAAACGTCACATAAAAGCCGCCGCCGACATAAGCCGCGTTCTTCAGATCGGAATTTTCTGTTTCCAGGGCAATGTCCTTGCCGACAGTTAATTCTCTGACCGCCGTCTTGCCACCCTTGTAATGCAGGGTAATCCGCGCCGCGACACCGGTAACCATCCCAGCGCTCTCCGGCAAAGTTGCCATAATATAGAGCGCATCCAAATTGTTTTTGAGCAGAGGGCCCTGATCCGTATCTATGACTTGTTTGTTCTTTTCCCATTCCGGGTCCATATATTGCACTGCTTCCGGCAACTTGAATTCCACCGGCTTGGTTATTAAGGCCGATTTAGTTTTCGGCAAGACAAATCTGACATTCCCACAGCGTTTAAACCCTTTTTTGGCGGCAGTGAACCATGCTTTATCAGCCTCGATTTTGCGCTGTGCAATTTCGGTAATATCCAGATACCCGCAACGCCGATGATCAACATCAACAAACATCAGATCGCTTATCGGTTCGGCGAAGCGCGACTCATCGGAAAGGATATACTTGACGCAGTTTTGGATGTATTTCGTCGCCACGCTGTCATAATCATATCGGAACGTGGATGCCGGTTGGGAAAGCAACGCCAAGCCCGACCCGATTTTGGCTTCGGCGATTAACATCTGGACAGCGTTTTCGGATGCCCGCGGCGCATACTGGCACCCCAAAGCCAGCATGGTTTTATTTAATGGGCCAATTAAAGCCGTAAAAACACCGCCTTGCCGACCGCATTGGAAAGCGCGCTTAAGCTGACCGTTCCATGTATCCCAATTCTCATCAGCATCAATCTTGGCAAATATGGGGTGGTCAATAACAACCGGATTGCCGATATTTCCGCCCTGTCGCTTGATTATTGACATCCCGGTAAGCCATGGCAGGGCAACGGGATTGTATTGTTCAAACTGCAGCAAACGCCCGCCGGCATTTAACCACGCTTCAATCGTCTCGCTTTGCTTCAAAACATCGCTGTCAATGCTCTCCGCGCCGATAATCAACACATCATATTCCGGCAATTTGCTAAAATCGCTTATAAGATCAAATTGAACCCCCATCTGCCGCAAAATGCCGCTTGTCGTTATAGTATTACGGGAAACATCATAAACCGCCACGCGTTTTTTGCCGACATCAATACGCTGATCCAAATCTTTGGCATTGAGCGCGAAAAACGTGTAATAATTATCCGATACCACGTTGTCGTCTTCCAGTAAATACATCCGAATATCATATAATCCCGTCGGCAATTCCGATGACAAGTCAATCGAGAAATCGAGCAGGTTGCGCTTGAACGCTTTGACCGATCCAACTTCAGCAATCCGATCATCAACCACCTCGCCGTTTTTGTCCAGAATTACGATGCGCGCCTGCCACGGGTTGGAATCTTCCTGCGTATCGTTTATCGCATAAACCGTGAAATTCAGTTTGCGCCCTGCAAAGCAATTCTTGTCAAATACATTGGCGCAGATGAATACAGGATTGTAGTACCGTTTATAGGTCGAATACAGCTCTGTGGCCACCAGTGTTCCAGTCCGCAGAGCGCTCGGATCGAAATATTCAAGCGACACCTTCCCTTCAGCATCGCGCACATAAAACAAACTGCTGAGATTGCCAAACTGAATTCCGAATCCGGCGCGCATTAAGTCGCCTAGCCGCCGACATTCTTCAATTCCGTTTTTAACCACATATTCGGTGCGGTATTTGCTTTCAAGGGAAAGATCTTGCCGCATTGGATGTTTTGGATCATGCAGCACTTCCTTAACTTCATCAAAATCAGGGTCGCGCATTGCTTTTGCATAATCGGTAACTAACAAACGGCGTAAGCCGTACATTGTTGCCCCCGCATATTCAGCAAGTAAATAATAACTGCCGGCCTGAGGCACTAACAGCTCAAGAAGTTTATGTTTATCAAGCGATTGCGCGGCAAACAATTCGCGCCCATGTTGATACTTTGCGGAATTAAAATTTTGCCGGTTGCCGCCCATCTCCCAGTTGCCAATCGGCAGCGCGCGTTCATGTGCATTCCAAACCATTTGATTGGCATCTTCAAACCTTCTCCCAGTATCAAGAGCATGCCCTGAAATCACCCCGAAATAAGCATGCACATCAATCACATCCTCTTTGAATACGTATTTATCCGGCCAGCCGCCAGACACAGCGCAAACAGGACGCGCTTGTCCGTCAATACGTTTGAATAAATCATAGACATGATTAATCGGCTCGATAAATATCGCATCGCGGCATTCATTGCCGATTGTAAACATTACAAACGAAGGGTGATTATAAATATAACGCACACGCTTGATCGTATCCTCATCATCAAACAAAGCGCAGGTCTTTAACAATACACTGGCGGACACCGCCGCCTGCCATTCCTGTATCATTATCCCAAGCTCATCGCAGATATCGTAGAAAAGACGCGGATAAAACAGATGTGCCCCTTGAGGGAAAATCATGTTGACGCCCCACTCTTTGTGAGCCGCCAAAACGCGCCGCATGATATTATATTGATTCTCCCAAATACCCGGTAAATTATAAAATGTGCGAAAATTCATCACTATTCCCACGGGTAAGATTGGTTTGCCATTCAAGAGCATACGATGCGCATCAGTTTTGAATTCACGGAATCCAAACCGATCGGTTGCCGCCACCTGATCATCGGCCAGCAAAGTCGCTTGGTAAAGATGGGGATAATCCGGCGACCAAAGAACCGCATCTTCCAGTTTAACCGTAAAATCCATCTGGTTCCGGCCCGGCTGCAATGTTTGCTCGCCAAGCGTTATGTTTTGTTTTTTGCCTTGCGCGCCGGTCAACCGCTGATTGACGGCAGCCGGCTCTATTTCAAGCGCCAATCTGCTAACACGCGCCTTGCCGGATGCATTCATCAAGTCCAATTT
Organism: Kiritimatiellia bacterium; assembly: GCA_050944835.1. GTDB lineage: Bacteria > Verrucomicrobiota > Kiritimatiellia > JAAZAB01 > JAAZAB01 > JAXGPF01. Next base: position 1,819 of record JBMNRV010000069.1, on the reverse strand, counting down.
AAATATCGCCTCGGATGAAGCAAGTTTGGGGTCTATCAACATTGCATTGGCGTAAACTACCGGGCGCTCCTGCAACAGTACCCGCCCCATTATCCCGCCAAATCCATACCGCTCCAGAAAATAGGCATATCGCGTATGATCCAGAAACACGCGCACCGCCAGCGTATTTTCTCCAACACGCACCGTGTCGGTAATATCAAATTCAAACGGGCTGTTTCCGCCGCGATTAACGCCGAGCTTCACATCATTGAGATATACTGTCGCCTCATAATGCACTCGGTCAAAATACAAAATCAACCGCTTATCCGCAGGCTTTTCCTTGACTGTAAACCGCGTTCTATGCCACCCGACGCCGATAAAATCGGTCTTGTTGTATTTCGCCAACGTATATTCTTTGGCAAACGGATCAAGGGGTTTATCTTCCGTGCCCCAGAATCCGGGAATAGTGCGTTCCGGCCAGGAAGAATCATCATAGTCGGACTTCCAATACCCTTGTACCGTGCCTTCATCGTTCGAGGGATTGGGCGTCGTTACGCGCCGCGCATCAATTCTTTCAATGACATTGGTTAATTTACGTATTTTCCAATTGCCACTCAAATCATGAATATGCCAGCTTTCCGGCCAGGGATTGTAATTTGGCACATCAAGCATTGCGCTTGGAGCTTCCACCGATGTGCCAAGCTTGATCTTTGCCAATTCCGGAACATTTTTGCCTTTAACATCATGCCAGCGCGCTTCAACTTTATCTTCGGCGCCGGCGCGCAAGGCGTCAACTGTCAATCCAAGATCGCCGCCAAAAGGAATGCACGTCAAAACAGCATCATCAACAAATATTTCCGGACCATCCGGAATCCTGGCGTCTTCCTTGACGGCCTTGTCCAGCATTTCTTGCGTAACATAGCGATCCGGCGGATGTGTATGAATGGAAACAACCGGCATTATGCGGGTAAAACCTTCGCAAACAAAGGATATCTCGCAATGTTTCCAATCTTCACTCGGCCAGAACTCGGCATTTTGCAGACGCACAACATCGCGTTTCCACTTCCCTTCTTCCATCTGCCAGACAAAAATAATCGGGCGCACCAAAGGCTGTTTCGCATTATCGGGATTGCCCTTCAACCAGAATGAAAATTTATAGCGCGCCTTATTTTTTGGGATGACATATGCCTCTGCTCCTTCATAACCATATCTAATACTGATAACCCCTTTGCGCATATCGGACGCATCCTTTGGTTTATATCCCTGGGCGCGCAGACGCAAGGCATGGTCGCCGGTTCGCTTATGATGAGTAGTAATGCCAGCCTCCGGCATGAGTTTATTATTGGGGAGGGAAAAAATTAAAAGCGGTTTATTGTTGTCCAACACTTCCGCGCCGCCGTTAAACAATAAATTAGGTTGCAATCCGCCCAATTCAACCTCGGCGCCAATCTCGTTCGATTCAGGAGCCGGATCGTTCAGCGCCCCCGCCAGATACCGCACACAATCGCTCAACAGCTGACGTTCGGCGCCAGCAGGCGGTTCAATCGTTTTTTCGTCAGCCAAAAAACCCGGCAAAGTTCCACACGCAACGTAACGGCCTTTCCCAACCTCGCCATATACAATCGCCGGCCCGGAAGTACGCGCCGGTTCTTCCGATTTCTCCACTCCGCGCGCCAAGACCCGTCCCCGCGGGCCGGGCTCAAGGGTGATATAGTCCAGAAAGTGTGATAGCGCGCAAATAAAATTTCAGAAAAGTCTTGACAAATAGTAGGTGGTCAATATATTACACTTGCGGGAAGCGTAGTTTTCTTGGTCATCAATTTGGTGAAAGGCTTTTGCC
>JBMNRV010000068.1:0-7031 GCA_050944835.1 Kiritimatiellia bacterium | reverse complement strand
CCCGACAACGTCACATTGTTTCCAATAAACACCGGGCGGATATCCTGTCCGCCTTTGATGATAGTGGCAGTCCGATCGTCATCCCATGCGGCGATGGTCACGGCAGTGGTAATAGCAACGCGATTATAGCCCATGGACGGCCAGGGGGTTTCTCCGACTTCATACGTGCCGTTGCTGACCCAGATCCAGTCGTCGGCAGCGCTGGCGGAGATGGCCGCCTGAATGGTGGTAGCCGCGCCCGCCCAGTTCGTGTAGCCGCCAGCGACATCATTCGTGCCGTCCAGTGACACATAACGAGTAACCGCCGGCGCTTTACAACCAAGCAGACATATCACTGTCAATAGCGTTGATATTTTTGAATGCATATTACTACAACCTTTCGATAGTTTACCCAACTATTTTTTCCTAACTTAGCTCAGCCTATAGCGCATGTGAGCCCGCCAAATTTTCAGGCTCTAACCATCAATTATTACTCTCCTTATGCATTTTGCCTGTGTTTTATGCTTGCGGCTAATTCTTCTGCGCCTCCGTGTCTTCCGTGTGAGCTTCTCCCTATGTCACGCCCCGTTGGGGGAACGCAGGGCGTTGCCATGAAAGGGACAGAAGGGACAACAGGGACAGCAGGTGCGAGACCGCACTGGCGATGCTTGCCCGCACTGGCGGTGCTTGCCCGCAATGGCGGGCGAGACCGCACGAGCTGGTATGTCACACGCCCCTTCACCATCTGTGTCCATCTGCGGTTTTATTCTCCCTTTTTGTGCTTCTTGTGCATCTTTGTGGCTAATCTTTTTTATCTGCGCATCTGCGGTTTCATTCTCTCATTTTCTTGGCGTCTTGGCGGTTCAACCCCATCCGTGTCCATCCGTGTTCTATCCGCCTATGTCACGCCCCTTAAGGGCTGGTTTTGAGGGGGTGTTCTGTACCCAGGGCGTTGCCCTGGTCTGGGTATGTCGCGCCCCGTTGGGGCTGGTTTTCACATCTCTGTGTGAGGCCTCTCCTCCCCTTTCCGTGTATTCCGTGTATTCCGTGGTTACCTCCCCTCTGCGTCCATCTGCGTCAATCTGCGGTTTACTTTCCCCTCCCCTTTCCCAATCTGTTCTCTCTCATTTTCTTGGCGTCTTGGCGGTTCACCCCCATCTGTGCTTCTCACTATCAGATTATTTATGATTCCGGCTGAATCCGCAAGTCGAAATCATCCATCAACAATATACTGGCCGTTTGACCGCGCCGTAATCCCGGGCCAATCGCTACTACCCGCGCATACGCCGTGCCCGGCCACCATTCGTCTGCTTCGATTTTGCCTTTTAATTCCTTCCATTCATCCGGGATCACGGCATTAATGGAGTCCGGCATAAATATTCCAATGCTGCCGGAGTAATTCTGATGCACTGCCGTGCCGGTCGGCATTTCCAAGCCACATGGTTTTTTTAACGTCACCAACCAGATGTCGCCATCCTGACGCACATTCTCAATCCCCAGCTGTGTGACATCACGGGTAAATTCATTTTCCCCCACACCAAACGCCGCGGCAAATGACGTTCCGACTTTCCATGCTTTGCCATCCTTGATCCGCAGCGTCCAGTCGCCGGCGCGACATGGCGCTGTCAGTTCCGTGCTTGTCCCCTTGACGGAAAATATATTTCCAGGTTTCAACTCACGCTTTTGTCCATCGGCCATCGTCACGCCGAAAGTGACACCGGTAAACGATCCGGATTCCGCCTTGAACCAGCCGCTCAAGGAATAGGCTTTGTTAGTGTCTATTGCGATCCAATTGGATTTAATGCCGTACGACTGTCCGCACCAGCAGAAGGCATAATCGCCCGAACGCCCCAAACCGCGCCGCACACCGAACTCGCCGCGGCGCGCTTCCAAGCCATCCCAGCCTTCCGCCGAGGCCGATTCGGCGCCGGGGTTGACCAGCAGGTTATCCGGGTCAGTCGGCGCTACTTTACGCAAGACGGAATCATCCTGGAATTCGGTGGGCTGCTCTCCTGCTTCCACTTGCAGGCCACTGATCCAGATCACAGCGCCCTCAGATGGGAAGATCTGAAACATTCTGGCGCCCTGATTGGCGTCGGTGCCCGGCGGCAGATCGAATGTAAAATGGTGCCGCTGCCAGTCTGCGGTAAAATTTTTAAATGTATGCGACAATAGACCGTAAATCTGAAGCCTGATACTGGCTCGCGGGTTATCGCTTTTGGCGTAAAACGAGAAGGTCAGCGTCATGGGCTTGTCAGCCACCGGCGGGTAAAACACGGCAAGCAAGCTGCGGGTCTTGTGTCCGCCCAAATCGTATTTGCGTTTCAGCATACGCAGAGATGGCTTGCCATTCCACCGCGTCGTCTCGTCAACATACCAATCGCTCTTGCCCGGCTGCCCCCAGAACGGGTCGGTGCTCAAGCCGAAATTTGGCCGGTAGAAATCCGGAATGCCCTTATTGGTCTGCTGTTCAAAACAGGGGTTGGGCATGTAGTTTTTGCCCATCATCAGTTGCCGAGCAATACCCTGAATGTCCACGTGCGGCGCGCGCTCATCTTCAATGGGAGTCATCGCCACCGCCACCTGCACCGGCACGGCCTGTTCACTGAGCTTTATTCGGTAGGCGCGCGCGCCATAGGGCTCGATCTTATCGGTGAATGATTCCTCATCCAACGCCAAGTCGCTTTGACCCTCCGCCACAAACATCCGCGCTGCATGTTGCAATCCGCCTACCTTAAACGTCGTATCCACCGCATGCGGCCTGATATTAACCGCCAGCAGCAGGTAATCGCCTTCCGGATACTGAAACACTGCGGCATTGACGTCCGGGAATTTGAGTTCCGCGGGGCGATAATCGTCCGGCGTGTATTTGATTTGCTGGGGAATATCGCCATTGACCAGCGCCGGCGTCATTTCCTTTACCTCGGCAAAGATAACGCGCAGGGCGTCCCAAGCCTCCTCGCCCAATGTGTTGCACATGGCAAAATAAAGCAATCCCTTCACGCCATAGATGATGGCGGAATATGCTTGGCATATCATATGTGTCTTACTCATGCCGATAGGGGTGCGGGGTGGGTCGAGCGTATTGGACAACGGCACAAACCACATGATTTTATTGTCCTGCCGGCAACGTTCGCGCAATTGCCAAGCATTACAAACGGTGCTCAACCCCGGCCCGCTGCTAAAATAATTCTTATAGATGTGGGGATAGACATCATACCCCAGAATATCCCCCCAACGCGTCCAATTATCGCCTTCCGGGATATGCCGGGCATACAACAGAATGTGTGGACGATATGGGTCTAAGGGCGTAACAGTATTCCAATACCGTTCCGCGCCGACGATTCTTTCCTCGGGATTGACGAGGTTTGGTTCATCTACACTGTAATAGGCAACAAAATTTTTATGATCGCGCAAAATTTTGGTGTCCGCGATGATTTTCGGCTCTTCCGCATCATACTCCTTTTGCTGGATTGCCAACCGTTCAGCCAGCGGCAAATCACAAGGCGGCGGCGGCCACGTGCCAGGTTTCATTCCAATCGGATTCGGCTCGGGACAAGTCCAGGTAATCACGTTTAATCCGTACTTTTCGGCTAAATTCAGGAAGGCAACCGTATTGGTGGCGCGTCTTGTCTTGACGATGGTGTTCATGCCGATATCCTCAGCCATAAACCGGAATAAATCTTCATCATCCTCCGTGCTGCCATAGAGGCCTAAACGGCATTGGAGGGTGTGTCCAAACAAACCGAGAGGGAAATACGGCTGATTGTCCTTTAACACCACGCCCTTGATAAAATCCGCTTTGGTTTCGTATCCGGGACGCGGCTCCAGCCGGACGACATTGAGCGTCTGCGACGCCAATTCACTCCCATCCATGAGAACGCGGACTTTGACTTTATTATCGCCTAACGCTAATTTTGACAAAGGAATGGCCAGCGTCATCTCCGAGCTCAGCTCATTCAATTCCAAAACTTTCGCATCGCCCAGCTCGGCAATTAACGTTACATCCGCCAGCATGCTTCCCTGCAAGCCCAGCTCTACCCGGATTCCCGCGGATTCTTCGGAGGTATAATAGCTGCGTCCGACAAAAACTTTTTTCAACACCCGTAAAGCAGATGTGTCATCAATCGCCATGGTCGCCAGTAAATTGCCGCTGTCCGGATCAGTCAACACGAGATTGACTCTGCGTTCACACAACATCTTGGTTGGAATTTTCAGACTCAAATCCATGCTTCCATGCAATTCCACCGTCTGGACATAAGTTTCGACGTCGCCATCGCCAAAGTTTTCAATGACTTTCAATTGCGCCGTTCCCGTTTCCGGCGTTGCCGTAGCCAGAGTCAGGTCCATGGAATAATAATTAGCGCCGCCATCCTGCTGGATGCCGGTAATGGCCGCTTTTTGGATTTGCGGAGCGAATGGCGCAATGGGCTTAAATCCGCCCAGCCCTTTTACTGCAACGAAATTATTAAAATCGTGCGCGCTGCCGGCGCTCCCAGGTTTCAGCGCGTGATAAACCCGTTTTTCGCACATGGCAGCGCCCATATTATCCAAATCAATTTTTATAAAATTTCTCAATATATTAATTTGAGCGCCGCTCAAATCCTCGCCGCCCAAGAGAAACAATGGGATCGCCGCTTCCGCGGTCCAGCCGTCCGATTGCCGTTTGGTTGCCGTGCGCCATAAAGATACCCAAGCGGCATTGTGGCCGTATCTCGTACATAGCCGATCCACCTGGACATTGGCAAAACTCAACATGAAATGGCAGTACGTGTTTGATTTGGTTGATGGCCGGAAAAATAATTCCACCGACTCATCAAGATTCACTGGCCCTTCATTGGTCAGCGCTTTTTGGGTGACATGCGCCATATTGGCGTTGTGGCACCGCACCCCCATATACAACCATTTGTTGTCACGCAACAGGTATATTTCCGTTTCCGGCGCCGGAAGATCGCTGTTAATTTGATACAGAGTGATTTTTTCAGCCGATTGCCACGCGGAATCATTGAGCAAGCCATCCAGTATGGGCGGCGTTTTACACTCTTGGATTTCAATTGAAGGCAAAGCTTCGGCCTGCGCCAATGTTGCCGCGCAAAACAATGCCATAACAAGCGACCATGCCGTCAAATAATTTCTTTTACGCATTTTTCCCTCCTTTTCTCCTGATGATAGATATCGGTGATATATGGCCCACCAAGTTGAAACCGCACGAATTACAGCATGCGGATACTGCGGGCTTCCGGCATGATTTCCACAGTCCGCCGCGCAGCGGCGGACGCCTGGGCTGCAAGCCCCAGCACGGCGCTATCCCACCCGGCTTCATAGCCGCTCTCCGGCTGTTCGCCGCGCCGAATGTAATCAATGAAGGCCCGCACGATTGCTTCATCGCCGCTCGGTTTAATCCCGTCGAACGGCAATATTTCCGCCGTGTGCTGCTTGGTACTCTCAAATCGGATTTGTCCAACTTTTTCAAGGGTTCTTGTATATAAGAGCAAGCCTTCATCGCCTACGGCGCCAACTTCGGTTGCTAAATCTGAAATCGGCGTAAAATGGCATTCCATGTAAGTGCCACGCACTCCATTGGCGTATTCAATGGCAACCACAGCATTATCAAAGACTGAAGCGCCCGGAGCGTAAACACACTGGTCACCCATGTAGCCATCATGTTCTTCGCCCTTCCAGAAATAACGGGCATGGCGGTCCTTGGTTATGTCAATATAATGTTGACAGTGATTGGTGCACTCCTGACAGCGACGCGGCATGTCCGGACGCGGCGTATGCACATTCATCCCGCCGAAAGCCGCCACAAAACGCGGACGGCTGCCGGAATGCCAGTTCATTTGATCCATGTAATGGCAGCCTTTATGCACCAGCAACCCACCGGACTTGCTCCGATCACGATGCCAGCGATGCCAATACTTCGCCCCCTCCACAAACCGGCGCGCCCAGACCATCTGTAACTTGCCGATTTTTCCTTCCTTAATAAGGCGGTGCACGGTCCGGCTGGCATCACCGAAACGCACATTATGGCCGGCAAGAAAAATACTCTTGCCCTTCGATGCGGCAGAAGCGATGGCGTTGCAATCTTCCACAGTAGTAGCCATAGGTTTTTCACAGAAAACATGTTTCCCGGCCGCAATGGCGTCCAACACAATTGGAGCATGCGTGAAATCGGGCGTCATTACAAACACCGCATCCAACTGCGGCAATTCCAGCAACTTGCGATAATCAGTGAACGTCTGGCCAGCCCCCAGATCCTTGCCACCTTCCGCCACACGCACAGGGTTTACGTCGGCCACTCCAACAACTTTCGCCGCCTTTTCATCGCTTAATTTTTTAAATATACCCTGCAAGTATCCCACTGCCCGGTTGCCAGTCCCAATCACACCCAATCCTATAGCGCTCATGTATAACTCCTTATAAAAAGATAAGCAAAAATCTGCATGTACAACTGGCTTTGCCCGTCACGGTTTAATATGCTGATTTATGTAAAACAAATTTCCCGCCAAAAACCCTTTCAAAAATTAATTGCCAAAAACTGCGCTGTTCAACCCATTACACGTAATGCTCCCTTATGGAAGATTGCTCGATTTATCGAGTCATTTCATAGCACAAAAGATAATTTATTGTCAACACAAGAATTTATTCCATTGTCATCCCACAGGATGACATTGGTTTTTTTGTTCGCCATCGCACCGCTCAGGCTTGTGGTTGCACCTGCAGTTGGTCGCTTGTGCACCACTCGCCGGTTTCATCCTCAATGGTCACGCGTGCCGGATATAAGAGTCCCCAATCACGTCGGCGCAGGTATGAATCAAGCAATGTGGCCAGATTACAGTCGAGCCGGCCACGAAACCGCTCGCGTCCCCGGACCATGATCCGGACGTCATCGGGATTTTTGAACATTTGCGGATGCAGCCAGAGGGTAAATTTTTTAACGTTTTTTGCAGTCACTTCCACCACCCCATCATCGCGAATAAACGCATCAATCACTCCGCCCGGCAGATGCTTGCGCCGCACAGTGAAGGTGATGTTGTTCCAATCATCCTCGA
>JBMNRV010000067.1:0-7306 GCA_050944835.1 Kiritimatiellia bacterium | reverse complement strand
AAGCTCTCTCACATGGTTTAAATATTGTGACACTCGCCAATCGAAAGAGGCGAGAAACAGGGAATACAAAGCAAACCTAAATGAAGAGGCCATATTATGTCTACTCGACACACGGATGGACACGGATGGAGACAGATGGAGACAATGGGCGCCCTGAAAGGGCGTGACATATGAACATAATTATGTCGCGCCCCTTTGGGGTTAATGTCGTTCAACCCACACGAATGACTTAACGTTCGGAGAAGAAGACAGGAATTGACTGTGTCCTATAGAACGGTAACGTCAAAATTATATGCGGGGCCGTTGGCCTAATTTATGTGAAAACCAATTTACCAGAATTTTCTGCAACCCGGTCATTATGGCGACGAGTTTTGCCTGTGGCGCTGCTCAACCTGGTCTTCGGAGCTTCCGTCTGGTTTTGGGTTTTTTTAATTCCCTACAATAAGGCGCCGGATGAAAACAACCATTTCAAATATAGCGTCAAATTTATTATCGAAAATCATCGCTTGCCTGTATCTGGGAAGGACGATGTCGAATGCTTTCGTAATGCGGCGTCAAGTTACAATAAATTTCCCGCCCTGAATTATGTGTTGGCGGCAATTGCCGCCGTCGCCGGTCATCATTTGGCGGGATTTGACTGGTATATCGGGGCGCGTCTGATGTCGTTTCTGCTGGGATTGTTGTTCATTAATTTGACGCTGGCATCAGTGTATCGTCTTGGCGCGCGGGGTATGTCGGCAGTTGTGCCTGTAGCTGTGGTGGGACTGATTCCGCAGGTTGTCTATGTTTGCTGTTACGTCAACGCCGACGCTTATGCGCTGGCGGTTTCCGGTTGGATGGCGCTGGTGATGGTTAACGCTTTGGTTGAGACGGCAGTCGCGTCCGATCGCACTCCCTCTTGGAAAGCAGCTTATTGGTTCGGGTCCGGGGTTGGGTTAGCGCTGACCATTAAGCTTAACTATTTGGTCTATCTTCCATGGTTATTTCTGGGGACGTTGGGGCTATTTGCTGCGCGTCGGCTTTCCGGGCGCGCTCTCTGGCGCCTGGCCGTTGCCACGGTTGTCATGTCTTTGGTTCTCGCCGGCGGCTGGTATCTGCGTAACTATATCTTGTATGGCGAGTTGATGCCTGCGGCGCCGACTCCGGAATGGCTGGCGTCAATCGGAGTGGAGAATCCACCGCCACGTTTTGTGATAGCAACGCGAATGTCCTGGCCTGCGCTTATGGAGTTGGTGCGGCGCGGTTTTTTTACGGAGACACTGGGGTATTTTTATGGGAAGTTCGGCTATGGCACACTTGGATTTGAGCCGCAAGTATATGTGCTTTTGAAGTTTTTAGCTCCGGCGTCGGCTGTGTTGTTTATCGCGGCCGCTTGGAGTACACGCGACCGCTATATACGATGGGGTTTTCTATGGCTGGCAGGGCTGGCGGCATCCAACCTGACGTTGTTGGTTTTGTATGCGGTCTTATATGATTATCAGTCTCAGGGAAGATACCTTTTCCCGATACTGGCTCCGGCAGCAGTTTGGATGGGGTGGTCGTGCGCACGTCATCCGCGGCTATGGCGTTTTGCCTTGCCGTTGTTGGGGGTGAATTTGTGGCTGTTGGTTAAGGCGCATTTTCTGCTGCATAACACTTATTCTATAAATGGCATTTGAAATTCAGGAAACGAGATAAAATATTGAGAACCAGATGAACCACGGATGGACACGGATAGGATTGAACCGCCAAGTCGCCAAGCTCTCCAAGAAAGAAACAGACGAAGAAAGAAACCGCAGATTTACGCAGATTGGCGCAGATTGGGAGAGGGATACGCAGGGGGGAGAAGGAACCACGGATGCACACGGATGCACACGGATGTAGGAGTGGAAGGAATGCCCTGAAAGGGCATGACATACCCCGCCATTGCGGGCAAGCATTCCAGGGCAACGCCCTGGGGTTAACGGAAAAACATGAAAACAGCCCTGAAAGGGCGTGACATATGAGCATAATTATGTCACACCCCGTTGGGGCTAATCCCCACATGACGAATGATCGTCAGAAAAAAGGAAATCTGCGATAAACTTGTCAACTGCCGCAGTTTTAGGTTGGCCGATATTGGATAGAGTTTAACAAGGAGATTATTAAATGAAAAATTATGGATTCGACACTCTGGCTTTGCATGCCGGCCAAGCGCCGGACAGCGATACCGGTTCACGTACTGTCCCGCTGTATATGACGACTGCTTACATGTTCAAGAGCGCAGATCATGCCGCCGCGCTTTTTGCGTTAAAAGAATCTGGCAATATTTATACCAGATTGATGAATCCCACTACCGACGTCTTTGAAAAACGCATGGCGGCTTTGGAAGGCGGGAGTGGAGCGTTAGCGACGGCTTCCGGCATGGCGGCGATTTCCTATGCGCTGATGGCTATTACGCAAACAGGCGATGAAATTGTCGCTGGTAACAATCTCTATGGTGGCACATATCAACTTCTGAATCACGCTTTCCCTAAAATCGGCAGGACGGCGCGCTTTGTTGATTCACGCGACCCGGAAGCCTTTCGCCGGGCGATTACGCCGCGCACACGCGCGCTTTATGTAGAGACAATTGGTAATCCCAAGCTGGATGTCCCTGATTTTGCTGCGCTCGCGGAAATAGCGCATGCGGCAGGCGTGCCGCTGGTAGTGGATAATACCATCGGTGTGGGACTGATTAAACCTTTGGAATATGGAGCGGATATAGTGGTCGCTTCGGCCTCTAAATATGTCGGTGGACATGGCACATCGCTCGGTGGAATTATTGTTGATGGCGGACGTTTTGCTTGGAATAATGGAAAATTTCCGGAGTTTACCGAGCCGGATGAAAGTTATCACGGGGTGGTGTATTGGGACGCTTTTGGCAATTTGCCGGAGGTGGGCAATTGCGCCTTCGTTCTTAAAACGCGCCTGACATTGCTACGTGATTTTGGCGCAGTATTAAGTCCGTTCAATTCCTGGCTGTTCATACAGGGGCTGGAAACGTTGCGTATGCGTCAGGAACGGCATTCGGCCAACGCCTTGGCCATTGCCGAGTGGTTGAAAAAAGATCCCCGAATCAACTGGGTTTGTTATCCGGGATTGCCCGACAGCCCTGACCATGCGGTCGCCGCCCGTTATCTGAAACGCGGGTTCGGCGGTATGCTGGGGTTTGGGATCAAGGGCGGACTGGAAGCCGGACGCCGTTTCATTGATTCCGTGAAATTGTTGTCGCATCTGGCAAATATCGGTGATGCCAAGACGTTGGTGGTTCACCCGGCATCCACCACGCACCAGCAATTGACATCGGCGGAACGTCAGGCAACGGGCGTTAGCGACGATTACATCCGGTTGTCCGTCGGTTTGGAAGACGTGGCGGATATTCAGGCTGATATGGACCAGGCTTTGCGTAAGGCGGTACAAAATGAAGGATGAAGGCGGAAGGATGAAGGATGAAGGCGGAGGCAGTGACCTAAAAGCCTGTGTCTATCCGGTTCTTATTTGCCAGTGCGGCTTCGCACCGCCAGTGCGGCCTCGCACCGCCAGTGCGGCCTCGCACCACCAACTGCTGTTTTAGGGTAGCCTGAACAAGGAGAAAAGTGCAATGCAACTGATCGTTAACGGCGACAGCGTTGAATATAAGGGACGCCCGCGCTTGGCGGATTTGCTGGCAGAAATCGCGCCCGGACGGCGCGTGGCGGCGCTGGTGAATGGGAATGTTGTTCCGATGGCGCAGCGAGAGGAGCATGAACTACATGAAGGCGACCGAATCGAAATCCTCGAATTTGCCGGCGGCGGATAAGCCGGCCGACGGCGCTGTCCGTCCTGATCTCTCCCGACGGTGCAATCAGACTTCAGTGGATGACAAACTGACGCCGGAAGAAACCGCACGGTATCTCCGGCACCTGTCCCTTCCTGAAGTCGGAGCGAGCGGTCAGGCGCGCCTTTTGCGTGCGCGTGTATTGGTAGTAGGGGCCGGTGGTTTGGGGGCGACGGCAATTTATTATCTGGCGGCGGCTGGGGTAGGGACGCTGGGGTTGATGGATGATGACCGCGTGGAACTGCATAATCTGCAACGCCAAATCCTTTATCGGGTTGAAGATATCGGCCGGCCAAAGGTCGAGGCCGCCGCCAAAACCGTGCAGGCGCTTAACCCTGATGTGAAACTGGAATTGCTGTTTGAGCGTTGGTCAGACGCAACTCCGCCGTCCCGGCTGTCCCGTTACGATTGCGTGGTGGATGCTGTGGATAATTTCGAGACCAAAATGGCGATTGCCAGCGCTTGCCATAAGGCTGAGCGTCCGGTAATGCATGCCGGAATTACTCAGTATGGCGGTCAGGCGTTGACAGTTGTGCCGGGGCGCGGCGCCTGTTATCGCTGCCTCTTTGACGAATATCCGTCGGCAGCCGATACCGTTAACTCTGGGACGTTGGGAGTTGTGCCGGGTCTGCTGGGATGCGTCCAAGCGGCAGAAGTGATTAAATATTTACTTGGCATTGGCCGGTTACTGGTCAGTCGCCTATTGCTTTTTGATGCTTTGACTATGCGTTTCAGGGATGTGCCGGTATTTCCCAACCAGAATTGCCCTTTATGCAGGAGGTGATGAATGATGCAAGCAATACAAGCTGATATTACATCGTTGAAGGTGGATGCCATCGTCAATGCCGCTAACCAGACTTTGTTAGGCGGCGGTGGCGTGGATGGCGCAATTCATCGTGCCGCCGGTCCGGAATTGTTGGCCGAGTGCAAAACATTGGGCGGTTGCCCCACTGGTGAAGCGAAAATCACCAAGGGTTATAATTTGCCTGCCAAATATGTCATCCACACCGTCGGCCCGGTTTGGAAAGGCGGCCGTGCGCAAGAAGCGGAGTTATTACGTCAATGTTACCTGAACTCCATGCGCTTGGCTATGGAACACGGTTGCCGTTCCATCGCTTTCCCTTGCATCAGCACTGGAGTATATGGTTACCCCAAAGACGCTGCCGCCGCAATTGCCGTTCAGGCATGCGCTGGTTTTCAAATTCGGCATCCGGCATCACCAGCGGTTATTTTCTGCTGTTTCAGCAGCGAGGATTGTCGCCGCTACCAATCGCTACTGAAAAAAGACCCGGCGGATTAAAGTTGCCGCATTATTTCATCTGGCGATGCGGCTGTGGACAAGTTTCCAGAGCAGCCCAAACGTTGATACAGCCGCTTTGCCCATCGTGATGGCGCAGTATTAACCAAGCCGATTTTTCGCGGCGCCGCAAGCCCGATGGCATGCGATATATCCAGAAAACGTAGTACGTTCAGGAAGTAAGCGCCATCACGGTGACTGTTCGGGATAGCGTCCAGAATTGCCCCGGCTATGTTTTCATGGATTATAGTATGATAAAGCGCTGCCACGCCGGCATCACCGTGTCCGTAAACATATGCCTGGCAATTGGATAATTCCGGGAGCGCCAAGACCGCCGGCATCGCCAATTCCAAGTCTTCCAACATCAACATAAAAGGCGTCATGCCGGTATAGGCGCCGGCGCGTAGTAGATGGATTGTCTGTGTTGTGCAGGCGTTAAACCCGGCAAAACGTGGGACAATGACGGCGATATTGTGCTGAATCTCCTTGGAGAGTCGCATTAATACATCGCGGGCATTTTCGGTGGTGTCGGCCAAGCCGATAATTGCCCTGCCGGTTGAGTTTGCAGGCACCAAGGTTTCTACCCAGATTTCGTTGTCGCCAAATGCGGCACAATATTTGCAATAATCCCATGGTCCCTTGAGCCATTTACCAAGCTGTTTGAGTTCCAGTTGGGTGGTCGTATCAAAGTTTTGCATCAGGTTGGTGCGGATGGCATCAACCATATCGCGGCGTATTGCCGGCCATTCCTCCGGTTGAGCCGGGAGCTTGACTGCGCCGGATAGACTTAGCAACTCCGGTAATAGCGCCATGCGGTTGTTGGGGGGCGGAGCGCCTTGGAAAAAGCATGTTTCCGATTCCGGAATTTCCATCGTGCTCGCTGATGAGACTTTCTTAACCCAATTTGATTTCCCTTTATAAAGATTATTCTGTGATTCAGGAGTTTCCGGCGCCTGCAAGCCCAGTGGCGGCCGTTGCTCGCCATAAAGGTGTTTGTCAAACCATTGATTGATTTGTTCCACAGATTCCGGCTGATAACCATGTGGCCCGTGATATTCACAGAGTTGGCATTTTTCAGGATGGCCTATATGTTGATAAAATTTCTGTATCCCGGCATACAATTCCCGGTATTGATCTGGCGAAAACAGGTAATCTTCCATTGCAAAACATAACAAGAGCGGGCGGGGCGCAAACAGCCGGGCAAACTCTATCGGATCGCGCTGGAATGGGTTGTGGTAGAACATGCAATCGCAGTGTGTCATCAGGTGTTGACGGTCAAACTGATGCTTAGGACGCACTACGCCACATGATGGCGCTGCTACTTTGATGCGCTCGTCGGCAAGCGCAAGAAAGAAGCTATGTGCGCCGCCGCCGGAATTACCTGTTACTCCGATTCTCGTCGGATCCACGCCCGGCATTTTTTCCAGGATGTCCAGCGCGCGAATGGAATTCCACAATTCACCACCGGCGGCGGTAAATCCCATGGAAACCCAATCCTGGCGATTAGTGCTAAGTCCATGGTGATTGCCCGGATTATCGCCTTGTTCAAATGTGTCAAAGCCCATGACCATATATCCACGTCTTGCCCACATGATTGCGTGCCGCTGCGAAAAAAATGTGCCATGTGTACTGTGCCCGCTAGTTATCAGTACCGTTGGCGCTTGGTCGGCCGGCATTGGGTCAGGCCGGTAAACACAGGCGCTGTTCCAGCAGTCCGGCAGAATCTCCCATCCAATGCGCTGCATCTGGAAGCCTTGCCCGCGCCAGATGCCGCCCTCGTGGAATTCCGTGCTACGGTAATCGGGCAATGGATCGAGCCCCATAGACTGGAAATATTCCCGCTTTAATAATGGACGCAATTTAGGCCATTCTGCCTTGCTGGGAATGTCAACCAGAGCTTTAGCGGCGATTTTGTCGGCCAAACGCGTATAATAATCCCAAAGTGATATATTCATAATTTCGTTCCTCAATATATTTTGTAAGTCAGTCTTGTTCACCGTGAAATGGAGAGCGGCTCTGTTCTGTTAAGAGACTAGAAAGAACTACCCCCGGATTGTTTTGAATGTAACACCAAGGATGCGAATTGTCGAGCCTGCTCCAGCAATTCCGATTTCCCTTTTTTTGTTGTTCGATCTTCTGGAATTATTTACGGTTGCAGGAATGCAGCCAAGGATATGACGGCAAGAGGCTAC
>JBMNRV010000066.1:0-7580 GCA_050944835.1 Kiritimatiellia bacterium | reverse complement strand
TCACCCGCGAAGCCATCGCCGCCATTGCGCAGCGCGCCGACAAAGAACGCACCGGCGCACGCGGATTAATGACGGTTATGGAGCGCACCTTCCGCAATTTCAAATTTGAATTGCCGTCCACCACCATCAAATCCCTGGAAGCCTCGACCGACACTATCGCCGATCCGGACCAGTCTCTAGCCGCCTTGCTGCGCGCCAATCTGCACGCCCAAACGGGACTTCTGAAAAAGGAAGTCGCCGCCTTCGCAGAGCGTTTCCGTAATGAGTACAGCCTGGAATTGGTTTTTGAAGAATCTGCCATCAGCGCGCTGGCGGACCTGAGTCTGCAGCAAGACCGCACTATACGCGCCATCTGTGAAGAAAAATTCCGCGACTTCCAACACGGCCTGCATTTAGTCTCCAACAACACCGGCCAAACCCGGTTCGTCATCACCGCCGAAATGCTGGACGCGCCAGACCGCGAGCTCTCAAAATGGATTGTGGAAAGCTTTAAAGCCAAACCGACAGATGCCGGTCAGCGCGGCATGCGCCCGTGACCTGAAAATCTTGTGTTTGTGTCGGTAATGTGGCTAATCCCATTCCGCTCTCAGTGTGCCCCTCTTTCCATCTGCGTCAATCTGTGCTCATCTGCGGTTTTATTTTCTCCTCCGCGGTACGAGCCGCACTGGCAGGTTTCTCTCTTCCGCTCCGGAGCGGTCATCAGCCAGATTCCCAGCACTACGCCGGCAATGGCAATCACAAATGAGACTGAAAACCTTTCCTTCACCAACAGGATGGATAAGACAGCCGCAACCATGGTGGAAGCATAGCCACATCCCCCCAACTCACTGGCTTTGAGGTATTTTAAGGCGCTGAACCAAGACACGTAAGCCACCCCCGTAGCGCCGACACCAAGATAAATCATCCCCCACCAAACCTGCGGCGGCATAGATGGGAACACCGGACGCCTGGTAATCAGCAAAAAAATTAATGTGATCACAGCGCCAATCAACATGGCGGCCGAAGTGCCGACTAAGCCGCCATACCGCTTGGTCACGCCATCGCCGCCAACCGTATAAACCGCCCAGCAGACCGCCGACATCAGCGCCAGAAAGTCACCCAGATATTTACTACTCCCCATAAACTGGTCGCTGCCCGGCTGTCCGGCCATACCCAGAAGTATCGCGCCTAAACCTACGAGCATTCCAGTCACCATGCGCCGGGTAATGGGCTCTTTCAACCACAAAGCGGCAAACAGCACTGTCAGAATCGGCGCAGCATTTGAAAAAACACAGCTGCGCATCCCCGTAGTATATTGCAGGGAATAAAACTGCAACGCGCCTTCCCCGAAAACGCCGGTCAGCCCCAGAAAGATAAAAGCCAAACCATCCCGGCTTAAGGCGCGCAACAAAACCCGACCGCGCCCCATCACAATCACCACACCCACAAAAAACACGCTTGCCATCAGAAACCTGAGGAACGTGAGGGTTAACGGATCAACCTCAAAATTTCCAAAAATCAGACGGGTAACAGAATACAAACTCGCCCCAAGCACCGTTGCCAGCAATCCCAGCCCCACCCCAACCAACTTCCCATGTTTCCCACGCATAAAATATATACCCTTAAACTTATGTTACTTTCAAAAATTTCAGTTCCGGAAGAGGTGTCACACAGAGACACGGAGACTCTCCCTCCTTCATCTGCGCCCATCTGCGTAATCTACCGTTCCCCCCTCTCCGTGTGTATCTCCTTCCCACACATGGCGTCTTAGCCATTAACTATAACTTCCGTGTCTCCACAACCGCCAACGCCGCTGCAATAAAGGCACGGCGTCCCTTATCGCGCATTTCAGCCGTATTCAATCCGAACCATGGAAACTCAAGCGCCATACCGATGCTGTTATGGATTTCCTCACAATAAATAATCCAGTGACTGATGCGCGCGCTGAGTGTATTCGTCGCCTGGTCCATCGCATCCGCGCTGGCCGGCTTCCCACCTCGGCGAACATAAGCAGCCAGGTCTGTCACCCCCATTTTTTTTAACGTCATATATCCAAGCGGGCGCATATCCCAATGCTTATGGCGCTCGAAGTCCGCCGGCATCAACCGCTGGAATGACTCGGCCACATCTTGATGCCGACCATAAAGAATGCCATCGGTGAATTTCAGCGTCCAGTTATGGAAGGTAAGATACATGCCGGGCTTGATCCGATCCACCACCCGCTTAACCGTTTTGAGGGCGCTGTCCGGAATGTCGAATACCTGGTCCATGCGCGGACCGCGTTCCCAGGTGCGCTGGCTCATGCCGTTATACACTCCGTCCGGGTTGGTCATCGGCATGATATAGACACTAAATTTTTCCCGCAGATAACGGGCCATGGGATCGTCTGTGGCAAGGAACCGCGCCACGCCTTCGGCGGAATACGATCCGGCCGTTTCATAGGCATGATCACGCGCCTGGATGAAAAACGGCATCGCCTTAGGATTCGGCGATTTAAAACTTATCATCCAGATCGGCCGGCGTTCACGGCTGCGTCCGGCGATCTCCACTGTCACTCCCTGCGCCCGCAACTCGCGCACGAATCCGGCTAATTGCTCAACGTTGTATTCTGGAAACAACCCCAAGTGGGTTAAACCGGGCGCAAGCAGCAAATCGTATTCCACCCGGACGCCTTCCCGCCGCCCTGGTATCATCGTCCATTCCTGGTCGGCCTCATGGCGTATAAACCCCAAGTCGTGGTGTTCGGTCCTGTCAGGCGTATCCCAATCTACGATCAACGTCACTGCTTCCGGCGTCTTGCCGGTGTTCAGCAGACGGGTGGAAAAGCGCGATCCCTTGCCGGGAATTTCTTCGCCCAATCCCGGTTCGCGCCGCGTGCCGGGATAAAACACCCATTGCCCGCCGCGGAGGCGCTTCACACCGGCATCGGTATGCGGACAGGCGCCA
This sequence comes from Kiritimatiellia bacterium, assembly GCA_050944835.1. Taxonomy (GTDB): domain Bacteria; phylum Verrucomicrobiota; class Kiritimatiellia; order JAAZAB01; family JAAZAB01; genus JAXGPF01. Next base: position 4,655 of record JBMNRV010000066.1, on the reverse strand, counting down.
TCAAAACCTGTAATAATTTTTATCATAATCTCGTCCTTTCTTCTTAAAAACAGGACTCATCGGAACGAAAAATCATCCATCAACAACTCTCTTTCAGTTTTACCATGCCGTAAACCCGGGCCGATCACCACCACCCTGGCATACGCCGTGCCCGGCCACCAATCGCCTGCTTTGACCTCGCCTTTAAGTTCAGTCCATTCATCCGGGATCACGGCATTAATGGAGTCCGGCAAAAATATTCCAATGTTGCCGGAACAATTCTGATGCACCGGCGTGCCGGCCGGCATCTCCATCCCGCACGGATTTTTCAACGTCACCAACCATACATCACCATCCTGACCCACATTTTTAATCCCCAGCGGCGTGACGTCATGGGTAAGTTCATTTTCCCCCACACCAAACGCTACGGCGAGTGACGACTTGGCTTTCCATGCTTTACCATCTTTGATCCGCAGTACCCGGTCCCCGGCACGGCATGGCGCTGCCAATTCCGTGCTTGTCCCCTTGACGGAAAATATATTCCCAGGTTTCAACTCGCGCTTTTGTTCATCCGCCATCGTCACGCCGAAAGTGACGCCGGTGATTGCGCCGGACTCCGCCTTGAACCAGCCGCTCAAGGCATAGGTTTTATTGGTGTCTATTGCAATCCAATCGGATTTAATGCCGGACGACTGTCCGCGCCAACAGAAGGCGTAGTCGCCTGTGCGCCCCATCCCAGATCGGATGCCGAACTCGCCGCGGCGCATGTTTTCCAGACCATCCCAGCTTTCCGCCGTGCCACATTCCGCGCCGGGATTGACCAGTAGGTTATCCGGATCATCTGCGATTACTTTTTTTTTACGATAACGCCGTCATCCTGAAATTCCGTCGGCTCTTCCCCTAATTCCATCTGTAATCCGCTGATCCATACCAGCGTATCTTCTCCAGGAATCATTTGCAATGACCGGGCGCCCATATTGGCGCCATTGCCGGGCGTCTGATTAAAAGTCATGTGATACCGCCGCCATTCATTTTCAGCGGTTGGCTGTAACTTAATAGTCTGCCGGGCTGTCGGGTCAGTGGAATCCGATCGGATTATAAATAAGGCATTCGTGTCGGCTGTCCGAGCATAAAACGAGAATGTCAGACGGTGTGGTTTATCCGGCATGGGCGGATAATATGAGCCTAAAGATCCATGCACCGTCGGGCGATCGCAATCCTGCCAACGCTTTTTGGTGACTTTGAGCGAGGGTTTCCCGTTCCACAAAACTTCGCGATCAACGAACCATGACGAGCCGGGCTTACATGTTTCCACATCGGTCATCCCCCCAAAAAACGGACGGAAAAAATCCGGCACACCGGGGAGAAACTGGCGTTCGAAACATGGATTTGGCATGAAATTTTTTCCCGCCATCACCTGGCGGACTAAGGTTGTTAAATCCACATGTTGCGCACGCTCATCTTCAATGGGAGTCATTGACACCGCCACCTGCACCGGCGCGGTCTGTTCACTGATCTTAATACGATAAGCGCGCACACCGTAAGGTTCGATCTTGTCGTTAAACGACTCTCCATCCAACGCCAAGTCGCTTTGCGGCTCCGCCGTAAACAACCGCGCCCCTCGCCGCAATCCGCCGACGGTAAATTCCGTATCCACCGCATGTGGCATGATATTGACCGCCATCAGCAGATAATCGCCATCGGGATACTTGAATACCGCGGCATTGACCATAGGAAATTTCTGGGCGGATGGGTCCAAATTATCCGGAATATATTTTATGTTCTGCTGAACATCGCCATGCGTCAGCGCCGGTTTCATAGCTTTCACTTGGGCACATATGGTCCGCAGCGCATCCCAGGCGTCCTGCCCAATCACATTATTCAAGGAAAAATAAATTAAGCCGCGTACGCCATAGATAATGGCGGCGTATGCCTGGCACAGCATCCGTGACTTATCCATGCCAATCGGCGTCCGGCAGGGGTCTTGGATGTTGGAGATCGGCACAAACCACATAATCTTGTTATCGCTTCGGCAGCGTTCGCGTAATTGCCAAGCGTAATACACAGTGCTTAAGCCCGGCTCAATCCGAATACCGGCATCCGCCCGGAAGAGTTTCGGGTAAATATCAAACCCAAGAATATCGCCCCACTTTGTCCATTTTTCACCTGCGGGAATGTGGGCGGAATAGACCAATAAGTGCGGGCGCCATGGATCCACGCTATAAACGCTTTTCCAATACCATTCGGCCAGAGCAATGTTGAGTTCCGAGTTCCCCAGATTTGGCTCATCCACACTGTAATAGGCCAGGAAATTTTTACTGTCACGCAACAGTTTTGCTTCTTCAATCACTTGCGGCTCGGCTAATTCGTATAATGCCCGGCAGAAGACCTGGCGGTCAGCCTGATTCAATGTCCCATCCTTGCCAGACCAAAACTCTTTGTCATTTTTCATAGCCTGTTGAATATGTTCCGGCAACACCAGTTTTTCAAGATCATACTCCCGGAAACGCCATTTGACTTCACTTATGCGCGTATTGGCTTGCGGATAAGACCAAGTTATTACATCCATCCCATATTTTTCCGCCAACTTGACGAATGCGGCCAGATTACGCGCTCTTCTACTACGGACCAGCGTATCAAAGCCAATATCTTCGGCCAGGAACTTGAACAGGTATTCCTCGTCATCTGTGCAGCCATCCTCGCCTAAACGGCATTGGAGAGTATGTCCGAATAAACCGATAGGGAAAAACGGTTTTTTATTCTTTAACACCACTCCCCGGATAAAATCGGCCTGGACTTCACAACCCGGTCTCGGATCAAGCCGGATAACCTGCAACGTTTGCTCCGCAATATTCTTTTGATCGAGGAACAATTGCAAGGTTACGGAGTTATCGCCCAATGCGAGCGCGGATACCGGCAATTGCGCGGTCATTTCCGAGCGCAGTTGTTCCACGGAAGCAATTGATTTGCCGTCAATCAAAAACACCAGTTTTGCCCGCGCCAGCATGGTGTCGGGCAGGCTTAATTCCACGTAAATATCAGCTAATTCTTCGGTGGTATAATAACTTCGCCCGACGAATGCCCGGCGGATGACTCTTATACGTGATGTATCCTCCACTATACGGTCAGCCAGCAGGTTGTTTGTTTCGGTATCCGCCAACACGATTTTAACCTTCCGCTGGCGGAAATCGTTCAAGGCAATTTTGAGCTGCAACGGGAGCATGCCATTCAATTCCACCGGCTGGGAAAGAGCGACAGTTTCGCCGTCGCCACAATCTTCAATTATTTTCAAGATAGCCGCGCCCGGCGCTGAAGTGGCGATGTCCAAAACCAGCGCCAGCTCATAGAACACCTTGCCATCTTCCTGCACAAGCCCCGTAATATCCGCGCCGGTAATCGTCGGCACGAATAGAACTTCCGGCTTAAATCCGGCCATGCCGGATGTCTTTTGAAAATTAGCGAAGCTATGAAAGCTGCCTTTGTTATCCGGACGCAGCACATGATTAAGGATTTTTTGACTAGTAATGGCGCCGGCAGCATCTAGTCCAACCTCCATGAAATTCCGGCCGATATTAATTTCCAGCGCGCCCAAGTCATCACAGGAAAACACGCTCAGCGGGATGGCGATTTCCGCAGTCCAGCCATCGGCGGCGCGCTGGACGGCGGAACGCCATGGCGTATCCCAAGCGCGATCGCGTGCGCCAATCGCATTGCAACGCTGCTCGGCGCGCACACCGTAACAGCTCAGGATAAAATGATAGTATGGATCTTCCGCGCCGGAGGTCGGACGCAGGAAAATTTCTATTGAATCGTCTCTGTTGACCGCTTCATCGTGTTTGAAAGCCAATTGTTCGGCATGTTGCAGATGCGGATTGCGGCAATCGGCGGCGATATACAACCAGGCATTGTCGCGCATCAGGCGCAAGCTGGTTTCCGGCGCCGGAGCATCGCTATTAATCTGATACAGACTTTCGATTTTTTCAGCCGATTGCCACGCGGAATCATTGAGCACACCATCCAGCATGGGCGGCTTGTCGCAGACCGGGATATTCAATGGCGGCAAGTCCGCCGCCATGGCGACAAATCCGCACCAGCTTGCTATAAACGCCGTTGCACTAAACCAAAGTTTGTTTCGCATAAAAAAGTCCTCCCAGATTTCTGTTGTATTACCGCGTCTGAACTATGTGCCGCTCAAAATCAGCTCGCCGCGGGCAAACACTACCCGCGCATAAACCTCCTTATCCGCCGGAATCGCAATAACAGCGGTCAAAATTTGCCATGCCGCCAATCACTAATATTTACCTATTCTTAAAATAAACAGCAGGATTTTAAAGTCAGATTTTTCAGGAAACGGCATCCAGCTTCCGCATGAATTCCCGCAAATGCGCGCGCATGTTTGCAAACGAACAATGCGAATCACGCGACTTGTATTTCATGGTGAGATGCTCCCGCACGAACTGACCGGCCTTATCATTAAACGTCCCGCGGGCAGTGACCACTTGCCCCCAACTGCCGAAACTCCAGTGAACGCCATCCTTGCGTACTGAAAGATTATTGTGCCATTCCTCGGGGAACAATGCCAGCCAGCGCGGATGATCGTTCAGCCAGGTAGCAGTGTAAAGCGTGTCATACCCATATTCCTTTTCGCTGTTATCCATTAATCCCAAAAAACATTC
>JBMNRV010000065.1:0-7954 GCA_050944835.1 Kiritimatiellia bacterium | reverse complement strand
CATTCGTAGTGTAACGGATGGTGGCGCCGGGAGTTGCGCAGGTTATTGTGACATTGACCACATTGCCCGGGTGTGCGCCGCCATTGGGAGCGAATTCCGGCGTAGCTACCGCATTGGCAGTAGTGTATTCAACCGTCAAGGTCGCGCAATTCATCAGGTAATAACCAGGCGTCAGGTTCAGGGCGCCATCCATGGGATAGTCCACAGCAAACCAGACCTTGTAAACTCCCGGCGTTAAGCGCAAATTCCTCACCAACGTCTGCGGCGGCACGTTAAACAACGCCCCCTGATAGGCTGGGCGAACATTAGCCAGATTGCCGTCAAATTGTACTAAGTTAAAGTTAGCGTCAAAATAGAACCACAATCCGCCATTCTGGACATAGGCCGCCACCCACCAGTCCACTGGCACCCCAAGATAGGCGGCCGGCAGGTTTGCCATAGTCGCGGTGACTGTTATAGGCTTGGTCTGGCGGACGCGGATGTTGTCACCCACCATATTGTTAATCATCACCAGCGGGCCGACGACACCCAGATAGCCAGTGTCCAAAGCGCTGAATCCACTGGCGCCGGACGCGTTGACAGCCTTGACCCAATAATAATATGTTTTATCTGTCTTGGCGGTTTTATCGTCATAACGCGTTGTGGTGGAAGTTCCAATCATCTGGGCTGCGGCAGCAACGTTGTTGATATGCCGGTAAACCCGATAGGATGTCGCACCGGCCACTCCAGACCATGTCACGGTGACTTTATCAAGGTGTTTGCCATCGGTAGCCGATACATTAGTCGGCACACCTGGTCCCAAGCTTACATCATAAGTAGCGGATTTAATCGCGCTGGGAGTCATTCCAGCTTTCCAAGCCTTCGCTTTCAGCGTGCCGGGAAGCGGCACGGCAACAGCGCCGCCATTAGCCACGCTGGGACTGGCTTCCGTCGGATCGTTGCCATTCGTAGTGTAACGGATGGTGGCGCCGGGAGTTGCGCAGGTTATTGTGACATTGACCACATTGCCCGGGTGTGCGCCGCCATTGGGAGCGAATTCCGGCGTAGCTACCGCATTGGCAGTAGTGTAATCAGCGGATTTAACCGCGCTTGGTTGCATCCCTGCTTTCCAAGCCTTCGCTTTCAACGTGCCGGGAAGCGGCACGGCGACAATGCCGCCATTAGCCACGCTGGGACTGGCTTCCGTCGGATCGTTGCCATTCGTCGTATAACGGATGGTGGCGCCATCAGTTCCACAGGTTACTGTGACATTGACCACATTGCCCGGATGCACCCCCCCATCGGGATTGAAATTCGGCAGCAGCACTCCTTCCACATGGCTCCAGCCCGACGCAACAGAACTGAAATCACTGGTGCTTGATGCATTAAAGGCTTTGACCCAGTAGTAATAAACGGTGCCAGGGACCACATTGGTGTCAAAGTAAGCGTACCAATGTTTGTCAAGAGTTACGATTTTTACGGACTCGCTGGAATTGTTACTGGTATGACGCCAGATTTCATGTCCATCAATATCAAAATGGAATAACCAATCAATGCGGACACCATTAAGATAGCCTCCATTGGCATAGATATCCCGGCTGGCCCTGACCCCTTTCGGCGGCGACAAAACAGACCCATATTCATAGGCGCCCATATCCACTGTGTCCCCGCAAATACGCCAACTCCCGCCTACATCCAAGGGCGTGATATTTGTAGGCGCAAACGCATTATGCCCGGCATTAATACAGGGCGACCCGGCAGCCAAGTGATAATCGGAATCATTAATATCATAGCTCACGAAGATTTGGGTCGGGTCCTGGACGGTGATATTTCCGGAGCCGGCGGGGGCATCCGGCGCACAGGTGTAAGCGACGGTGCAATTGCCATCCAGATTACCCGCAGAAGCGCTTGTTTCGTTAAACGCAATGCAATTATTCAAGATGGATGCAGTGGCTCCAGCAAAGCCGGTCTCGGCCTTGTTTCTAACTATCGTGCAGTTATTCAATGTGCTGCTATACGCTCCGCCACTGTTAGTCCCCTCGTTTCCCAGAACTAAGCAATTATTCAAGGTGTCGCCACGCGCTCCGGCGCCGTTGATCGCCTGATTTAGCATGACGATACAGTTATTCATGGCGCTTTCATACGCGCCACCACCTTCGCCACTAATCGCTTTATTGCCGGCAAGATCGCTGAAACTCACAGTGCAGTTATAGACGCCGCCACCGTTTTGCGAAGCCGAATTGTAATTGACCTCGCTGTAATCCAGAATGCTTCCATATGCAGCGCCGCCGTTCACGGCCGAATTGAAGGCAATATAGCCATCACTTACAATTGAGTTATAGACGCCGCCACCGTTGTTCGTAGCCAAATTATTAATGATATTACAGCCATACTCCAAGGTCCCCCCATATACGCCGCCGCCATGACGCGCACGGCTATTTTTGATTACACAGTCTCTAAGCACGGAATTGGTCGAGACGCAATACACACCGCCGCCATCAGCATTGTCAACAAATCCATTGGTCACAAGCACCCCATCCAAGACGCACCCTTCACCGAGATAAAAACCACGACACTGATTTTGGCAGTCAATAATGGTATTAGCAATGGTGCCAGCGCCAAAGACGGTAATGCCTTTCGACACAGTAATCTGATTGGTCAAGAGATAGATTCCATCATCCACGAAAACCATGCCATTAGGCTCTGCGGCATCCACACCGGCCTGAATGGTCTGTTTAGCATTATCCCAGCTCGTCCCATCGTTGGCGTCATTGCCTGTGGGGCTGACATACCATGTTGCGGCGGATGCCTGAGACATCCAAACGGCCAGACTGCCAGTAATCACAGCGATCAATAATTTTTGGAGACGCATAACCACACTCCTCTTTTTGTAGCAAACTGTTTTAATGTTTTAATGAACTAACAACACTTTCATTGTTTCGCTACACCATACCCAAGAATTCTTGGATGTCAATTTCAAAGTAAGCCACTGCTGCCCTAAAACTGCGGCAGTTGGTAAGTTTGTCGCAGTGACGGTGGGGAGAACCGGATGAACACTGATAAACACTGATGGAGGAGGGATGAGATAAACCGCCAAGACGCCAAGAAAATGAGAGAATGAAACCGCAGATTAATGTGCCTGATGGGACTCGGAGGAGGAGAGGTCTCACACGGAAGGCGCAGAGAACACAGAGAGGGAAACCGCAGGTGCGAGCCACACTGGCGCCGCAGATTGACGCAGATTTTATCGGAGATATAAGATGACTCGAATGGCAGGCCGCGCTGTCCGCTATGCGGACATGGATCGGTAGACACCCGGATACACGAATGAATTCGCGTATCAGGGTGTCAGCCGATCCGCCAGACCGGCATCTGCCGGTCAGCGCGGCATGCGTCCGCGGCAAATTCTCTTCTGACACCTTGGCGTTCTTGGCGGTTCAATCCTATCAGTGTCCATCCGTGTCCATCCGTGGTTCCTCTGGTTTTCAACGTTTTAACTCGTTTCATAAATTTCAAATGCCGTTTTTAGGCTGGCGCCGTGGCCTTGACAATGTTTCATCTTGCGATTACCATACCGCCTTGGAAAACATATACGATAAACACACCTGACAAGCAATCAGCCTATGAAAACAGGACAAGCACTGAAAGACCGATCGGTATTGATGATTCTAGCGCCCAAAGGGTTTCAAGATGACGAATTCGGCAAACCCTACGAACTACTTGACCAGTTGGGAGCAACCATCACCATTGCCAGCACGCGCAAGGGCGCCTTGCACGGTGTCATGGGAAAAACGGCTATCGCCCACGGCGCTGTAGAAAATTATGCCGCGAATGATTTTGATGCGCTGTTGTTTATCGGCGGGCCGGGGTCGGACATTTTTTTCCATAACGCCGCCGCCCATCGCCTGGCACAAGCCGCCATGACGGAAGAACGCGTCAAGGTTTTGGCGGCTATCTGCATCGCGCCGGTGACTTTAGGAAATGCCGGAGTATTGCAGGGGAAACACGCTACGTCTTATCCGGATGTGCAAGGCCTGTTGGTCGCCCGCGGCGCCATCCTGGAATCAAACCTGCCTGTTGTGCAAGACGGCAAAATCATCACTGCCGCAGGCCCGTATGCCGCGTCGGAATTCGCGCATAAAGTCGTCAGCGCATTATTGGGGTGACAGCGACGGAGCGTGTGGTATCTCCACCGAATACATCCGTGGTTCATCCCCGCCTATGTCACGCCCCTTAAGGGCTAATGTGAATTGTTGGCCCCCTAACCTAGGGCGTTGCCCTGGACTGCTTGCCCGCAATGGCGGGGGTATGTAACGCCCCGTTGGGGCTTGTGCCCGCAACCCACATGAATGACTACTGTATCGGACCGACCCGTCCGATCGGAAGAACCAGACCATCCCCGCTTGGCCGTTACGCTCAAAACCGCAACTTGGCCTGCGCCAGGCGGTGGCCCAACTCTACGATCACGCGATTATCATCGCCGGCGCCCGCTGATTCAAAGGTGGCGGAAAAACGCAGGAACGGCCCGGCATCATCCCACGGAACGGTGGAAATGAGATGCTCCCGGATGAGATACTGCGAAGCCTCTTCGGCGGTATGCCAATCGCACTCCCCTGCCCCACGGGGCGCAGGCACATAGAGATAAAACGTGCCGCCAGGCATACGCGCGTCAAAACCGGCGGCTTGCAGACACCGCACCATTTTCACCAGCCGGCGCTGATAATATCGGCAAATACGGTCAGCCAAGGCGCGGTCGGCAATGCCGGCACAGGCGGCCAATTGGATAGCTTTGAACTGACCCGAGTCTATATTGTCCTTGACTTCGGCGTAGGCCTGTACAGCGCGAGCCGCACCGGCGACAAACCCCAAGCGCCACCCCGTCATGTTGTAACTCTTGCTCATGGAGTGCAGCTCCACCGCCGTTTCCTTGCCGCCCGGACGGCTGAAGATGGAAATCGGATTTCGGTTGTAAACCAGAGTTGCGTAAGCCGCATCTTGAACGATCAGGATATTATACTTGCGCGCAAAGGCAATCAGCCGGTCGAAAAACTCCGGCGTAGCAGCCGCGCCGGTGGGATTGTTCGGGTAGTTGACATAAAACAGTTTGGCACACCGCGCAACATCGGGGGCGATCGCATCCAAATCCGGCATGAATCCGTTTTTTTCCAGTAACGGGACTTTGACGACCGTGCCGCCCAGATAACGCGTATGCGTGCCAAGCACCGGATAACCGGGAACAGTCACCAGCGCCACATCGCCGGGATTAATAAAACACAGCGGCAACATGGCCAACGCCGGTTTCGAACCAATACTGTGAACGATTTCCGTTTCCGGGTCCAGATCCGCAACACCGAAAAAATCGCGCATATAACGTGCCGCCGCCGTCTTAAACTCACGAATACCGTTATCGGCATATCCCCGGTTAGCCGGATCATCCACCGCTTTTTTTAATGCCCGCCGGATTGGCGCCGGAGCTATGCGGTCCGGCTCACCCACGCCAAAATCAAGCAACTCAACATCAGGATGAGCCTGACGCGCAGCGGCCTTAGCCCGCTTGATTTTTTCAAACTTATAAATTTCATTGGAAAGGCCAAAAGCGGCCCCGCCGATGCGTTCCGCAAATAGTTGCTGCAAATTCATACCTGCTCCGTTTCGTCAGATCAACTTCCGCCCAAGGTCACGGCTGCCCGCACTGAATAACCGGGCAGTTTTTCCCGCCCTTTTAACCCTGCCAATTCCACCAGGAATTCCACTCCTACAACTTTACCGCCGAGCTTTTCCAGCAGGCGCACGGCAGCAACGGCTGTGCCTCCGGTAGCCAACAAATCATCCATCAACAAAACACTGCTACCCGGCTCTACCGCATCCATATGCACCGCCAAAGTTGATGATCCATATTCCAGGTCGTAAGTTTCCTCTACAGTTTTATAAGGCAATTTGCCGGTTTTACGGATTGGGATGAAGCCCGCGCCCAATTCCATCGCCGCTGCTCCACCAAAAATGAACCCACGGGCATCAATCGCCGCTACATATTTAATTTTCTTACTACGATATGGCTCAATCATCGTTGTAACAGCCTGCCGCAACAGTTTTGGGTCGGCCAGAATAGGTGTAATATCCCAGAACAAAATGCCCGGCTTTGGGAAATCCGGTATGCCGCGCAACGCCGCTTTGAGACTGCTGTTATCCATATCCCTGCTCCTTTATATATAACCTGAACTGCAATAATTCAGCGCATGTTAAATAAATGCCGGCGGTTTTTCAAGCGGTTTTAGGATTGCACCAGCAAATTACATGCCTGCCAGGCCGTCCAGAGGCCAAACACCCCTGTAATAAACGGCAGGCTGCCGAGCGTGCGGCGCGGGCGGCCGCGTTCAAAAGTTTCTGTTTCCACGTTATGCGCCGCATGCGCAGGTGGACGCCAAGCCGGCTCTTCAGAATAAACGCACCAGACCCCGGAAGTAACACCGCGCTGCCTGAGTTTTTTGCGGACAAACCTGGCTAACGGGCAATATCGCGTGGCAGAGATATCCGCCACGCGGACATATTGCGGATCACGACGGGTGGCAGCCCCCATACTCGATACCACGGGCAATCCAGCTTGCACGGCTGCCGCCAACAGCGTTACTTTGGGTGTCAGGCTGTCAATGGCATCCACCACCACATCCCAGCCGCCGTCCAAGAGCTCCTGCACATTGGTGTGATCCACAAAAACATTTTGTGTATCCACAACGCAGCTCGGGTTAATTTCAAGGACGCGTTCACGGGCGACATCGGTTTTAGGACGGTGCAACGTAGATTCCAGGGCATAAAGCTGGCGGTTGAAATTGCTGATGCGGATGACATCACAATCCACCAGACGGAACGCGCCGATGCCTACACGCGCCAAAGCCTCAACGGCGTAGGAGCCCACCGCGCCCAAGCCGAACACCGCCACTCTCGATTTTTGCAGCCGTTCCAGCGCAGGCGTGCCCAACAGTTGTTCAACCCGGCAAAAACGTTCCATAAAGCTTAAAATGGCAATCAAACCGATGCGGCATAGGCGGACAAACATGGTGCGCCTGGCGGGGATTGAACCCACAACCTTCGGCTCCGGAGGCCGACACTCTATCCAATTGAGCTACAGGCGCACATGGCGCAACAAATAAGGAGATAAGTATATCCGACTTGCCGATCATTGCAAGCGTGATTGCTGTCCCTAAAACGGCATTTGAAATTCAGGAAACGAGATAAAATGTTGAAAACCAGAGGAACCACCGGATGGATACGGATAGGATTGAACCGCCAAGACGCCAAGAAAACCAGGAAAGAAACAGACGAAGAATGACGCAGATTGGGAGAGGGATACGCGGAGAAGAGGAACCACGGATGGACCGGATGGACACAGATAGTAAACGGGGAAGAGAATCATCCACAAATGCCGCGCTGTCCGCTATGCGGACATGGATCGGTGGGCACCCGGATACACGAATGAATTCGCGTATCAGGGTGTCAGCCGATCCGCCAGACCGGCATCTGCCGGTCAGCGCGGCATGGGTTCGTGATAAATCCTTTTCTACCACCTTGGCATCCTTGGCGGTTAAGTCCTATCCCTTTGCGCCTGCATCTTTGTGGCTAATCCTTTCACCATCTGCGTAAATCTGCGCCCATCTGCGGTTAATTCTCCTCTTCCCCACCTTGGCGTCTTGGCGGTTTATCTCGCCCCTACTCCATCCGTGTCCATCAGTGTTAATCCGTGGTTCCTCTTTTTGTTTGCCCGTGCGGACCCGCACCTCGCCAACTGCCGCAGTTTTAGGTCTGTCCTGCAGGCTTGCTTTCAATGGGGAAACATGGCAAATTGTACCTATTTACTCGACAGTCACAAGTTCTAACGCCTCTCTGACCGCAGTCAGAGATCGGCATCACGCTTGATCAATTCCATGTTTAGGATAGTCATTTCCTCAACGATGGCAAGTAATCTCTTGTAGTTCTTGGA
>JBMNRV010000064.1:0-8095 GCA_050944835.1 Kiritimatiellia bacterium | reverse complement strand
CCCTATCCTTTTCAGTGGCTACAGACAACCTTTTTTCGGCGGAGTTATTAACAGGCTGCTGCGGGGAGTTTCTTGCGACTCTCCTCGCAGCCTGATTAATAACTCCGGATAACCTATAAGGGCTGGTTTCATTTTTTCTATTAATCCCAGGGCGTTGCCCTGGGCTGTATATGTAACGCCCCGTTGGGGCTAATGCCGCGCATCTGCGACAAACTTACCAACTGCCGCAGTTTTAGGAATAATTAAGCCATAATGAAACAAACTATGCCAACCGAACACACTACTATCCCCAACACAAATAAGCGCTTTAACTATGCCAGATGGGCGCTGCTCGGGATCGTGCTGGCGGCGGCCTTCCTGCGCTATGGCGGATTTGACCGTCCGGCGGAAATGCATCCCGATCAACCGCGCATTCTGAACTGGATGGAGCGCACGGAAGAAGATGGCTACCTGAAGAACACCGTATATCCGGGTGGTTTTTTTGTATTGTTCAATCAGTTTCGTCGCGTCGTATCGTCGTGTTTGCACCTGCAACACCTATGGCGTTATCGTTTGAATGAAGTTGACCGGGTCGCGCCGCCGCGTAATTTGCATTTGTTTTTGGGGAAACATTTCAATGTTTGGCTGGCTGCTATTACCTGCGTTTTTATTTACCTGTTAGCGGCAAAGATCACCCAGTCACGCCGGATCGGGTTGTATGCCGCCGGACTGTTTTGCATGGCGCCAGAGCATATTATTCATGCGCATTATGTCCAGACTGACATTGCCATGGTATTCACTCTAACACTAGCCTTATGGCTCTGGAGTTGCTTTGCCAGGCAACGCTCATTGTGGCTGTTTGCCGCGGCCGCTATAGCATCCGGGTTTGCCGCCGGCACCAAATACACCCTGCTGTGCCTGGCGCCGCTGGGATTGATTTTCAGCTTCTATGCGCCAGCCGACGGCGCTAAATCATGGCGACGCATCATCATCTGCATAATTACAGGCATAGTGTTGTTTGTCGTCGGATTCAGCTTGGCTACACGACAAATTTTAGATTGGTCGGCCTTCCAAGAAGGATTGCGCTATCAGAACATGCGGGTATATGGCGAAGGCGTGACACTTTTAAACCAAGCGCGCGGGGAGCCATGGATTAAGTTACAAAGTCATTGCCGGCAACTTTGCAATGCCGCACAGATCCTGGGTTGGGGCAGCCTGTTCTCCGTCCTCGTTGGCTTATGCTTGGCCAGCACAACTGCTTACCGGCAGTATTGGCCGCTGCTAATAGGGTTTCCTCTGTTTTATTTATATTATTACCTATTTAAAGCGCCATGGGTACGCGGTCAGGAATTTATGAACTTCTTCCCGGTCTGGGCGGTGCTGGCCGGACTGTTGCCGCTGTATTTATGGCAGGTGCGGCATCGCCTAATCGGCCGCACGGCGGCCATAATTTTAATGGCAATGACTTTCCTGCCACTGTTCCAAAACGGGCTGCTTGCGGCCTCCGCTTTTAACTGGAAAGACACCCGCTACCTGGCCAACCGCTGGATGCAACGCCATTTGCCGGCAGAGTTCACTTTAGGCCTGGAACGTTATACCGACCCGGCGCATGTAGGTGTCGGGCAAAAATCAGACTTCATTCACAAAATTGAAACTGCGGGCCGGGATTTGCTGGAAACTCAGAAGTATGACGCTATTCTTCGCAATCCATCATCGGACGGACGCGGCTTACGCCATCCCGTCACCAAACATCGGTATCCTAAATATCAGGCCGCATTCGACGCCTTCACCAATCGCGCTGCCTGCCTGCGCGCTTGGGGCGTCCTCCCCCCAGACACTTTTGCTTCTCCATTCACATCGCCGGACTTAGAACTCTGGCTATATCAGGATGCGACTGCGGAATTGGATTTACAATTACCATTGGTTCAACCGGGTTATATCAGCCGCCTTGGGCGTGAAACTTTTTTTACCTCCGGTCATGCCGCTGGAAGTGCAGATTTGCTTTTGATTGATCGTTATCCGCAAGAGTGTGCCTTCGCAGGGCCAGATGAATTGCCACGCCCGGTTTATGCGTTAGTAAACACACTAGAACGCCCGACAGATTTTTACATACATGGATTCGGACGGCGCTTCAAGCAACAGTTAAGCGCTTATCAGGCGGCAGTGGTCACATTGCACCGCCCATGCTGGCGGCCGCGTCTGAACGGATTTGAAAAGCTGACCGCCGCCACCAAACCAAAACCGCATATTGAATACGTGCCTTGTCTGCTGCGCGCCGCTTTTGACGCGCCGGAAGCCGCCACCCTGCTCCAGCAAACCGGGCATTACAAACAAGCGCTGGCGCTACTGCAAAACAGCCATAGTCTGGAGTCATGCAGTCCGGCGTTGTCCTACACGCTGGCAATAGCAAACGAAAAGTGGGAGTTGGCCGCCCAATTGGAGCCGCGCGCTTTGGAGCTGCGTGCGCGTCTGCAACAGGCGCTGGCATTGCCACCGGAATCCATCAACCTCAATGGGATCAATGGCCGACATTACAATCAATGTGCGCGCATCCGCCTGACACCCGCGGATACTTCCATAAAAATGGAAATTAATCCGGGACGGCTCAGCAGCCCGGAAACCTTACCCGGCCTGCCAAAGGGTGTTACCTTGAATTTAAACTCGCGTCTGGCACGTGGAGTTTATACTGTTGCCATGAAACTGCGGGCCCTGCCGGAAAGCGGCGATGGCGCTTTCTCCGTATATGACTGCCAAGGGCACAAACTTACCGAAGGATTATGGCAGCATGTTTCGGATGAATCATACGCCATTGAGTTTGCCATGCCGGTCAGCCGTGAAACAGATGCCTGGCTGCATTTCGCCTCCACCATCCCCGCCATATTAAAGTGCCGCAAGTTAGAAATTCGCTGGGATGTGCATAGTCAAATCCGGGCGATCTACAATGCCTTGACCACGGCGGCGGCCCACCGTCAATTACACGCCGGGCGGCCGGAACAAGCCTTGGCATTGCTGGCGGAAGCCGCGCCGCCTTGCTGGAATGATCTGGAGTTCAAGCGGCTGGAATTGGCCGCGCTCCAGGACAGCGCCGCCAACCCAGAACGTTGCGCCCAAACGGCGCGCCAGATTTTGCAAGCCGCCCCAGCTTATTATCCAGCGCTGAATATCATCAACCCGGATGCGGCGGCGCGCCTATCGGCCAACCTCCCACAGCCTATTTTATACTCGTCGCTTCTGGCGCTGGTCGGAGTAAACACAAATCTGGCGGACGGCCATGCCGTTGAACTTATCTTCGAAGCCATGGATGATGACATACCATCACTGGCCGCCGTCGCATATCATCGTGGGGATAGGAGCCGTCGGCGCAAAGGCGAATGCCTGCCTATCGGCCCTGAGTACCGGAAGCTTACACGCGGCGAGCGTGTGGTAGTGCGAATTGAAGATCCAACCAGCCCGCTTAATCTCAGCTTTTCCGTCCAATCCAATGTGCGTTGGTCGCCTGGAGTTATCAAACCGGAAGGACGGCGCGATCCGGTAATCGCCGTCAGTGAATTAATGGCGCTTCTGCCGTCTGATACCAAGAATTGAATTTACCTATGACTTATCGTCTGCCATTTACCGAGCGCAAAACATTCTGGCGCGGATTTTTGGATCTGGGTACCGGATGTTACCCGGCTTTCCTGTTCGGCGGATCGTTGGGTAAATTACTGCCGGTCTTTCACTTCCACGATGTCACCCCGGCATACCTTGAACCTTATCTGCGCTATCTGGCTGAAAATCAATATCGCACTGTGGTTTCCGATGATATTCATCATATGCTGAAAACCGGTGTTCATACCGGTCCGCGCACGGTAGCGCTTTGCTTCGACGATGCTTGGGCCAGCATCTGGACCGTGGTTTACCCCATGCTGCGGCAATATAATCTGACCGCGATAACTTACGCCATCCCCGCGCGTGTGCCGGACGCTGCCGCGCCGCGCCCACTGCCCTCCGCCGCATCGTCGTCAGCCGGTGGTCATCCGCATGCCACCTGGCCGGAATTGCAGGAGTTACTATCCTCCGGTGTGGTGGATGTGCAAGCCCATACGTTGACGCATGCCATGATTTACTGCGACGATCGTCCGACTGGATTCGTCACGCCCACCTACGCGCCTCCAGCGCTGGCCGAGCCATTGCTGAATGATGCCACACCTCCTGAATTTTTATCGGCCGCGGATTTAGGCGCGCCAATTTACCCTTGCCGCTCGCGCTGTTCCGATGCCAGCAGATTTTATCCCGATTCCAACGGCATTGCGTCCTGTCAGGCGTATGTCACCGGTAACGGTGGTGCGGATTACTGCAAGCGGCCGGAATGGGAAAAACCGTTATATGACATCATGCGCCGCGCCGGCGGCCGTTGGGAGACGGCTGAAGAAACCCAACGCGCCATTGTACGGGAAGTGGCCGAAGCAAGGGAAATCTTGAATGCGCGGTTGAAGACGGATACGGTCCGCCATCTTTGTTTTCCTTGGGCCGTCGCCGGCCGAATTGCTGAAGCGGCAGTACATCGGGTCGGGTATCTGACGGCTTTCGCCGACAGTTTGTTCGGCAAGCGGGCGGTGCGCGCCAGCGATAATCCCTATCGGCTGATGCGACTGAAACATCAGTATATTTATGCGCTGCCAGGCAAGCCGCGCCGGTATTTTTTCCAACTGGGGCGAAGGAAGCGCAACAGCACTAATGACCTCGACAATAAAAAATCTTAATTTTGCTTGATACCGATGAGTAGCTGTTTGAAATCACAAACAATATCAACAACCACCAGTATGCCGCGCATCTGTCTAGTGACCGGCAATTTTCATCCGGTAGTCGGCGGGGGCGAGAAACATGCGCTTTTGCTCTCGCGGGAATTGATCCGGCAGGGCGTAAAAGTCACGGTATTGACCCGGCGTCGCAGCCGCGCTTTGCCAGCCCGGGAAATGGTCATGGGGATTCCCGTGATTCGTGTCGGCCCACCCGGATTTCCGCGTTTGGGCAAATATCTGATGTTGCCGTCCGTGATGCGATATTTGCTCAGGGAGTCCGCCGGCTACGACATTATCTATGTCTGCGGGATGCGCACACTGGGATTGCCGGGGGTGGCTGCGGCTATGCGGACGGGTAAACCATGCGTACTGCGAGCGGAAGCGCTGGGTGAATTGTCGGGAGAATTTATCTGGCGGTCACGCCCCGGAGCGCCGATCAATCATTTGCGCCGGCGCTTGTTCCAACCAATGATCCATCAGCGCAACCGCCGACTGCTGGCGGGGGCGGCGGCATTTGTCAGCATCAGCGCACCGGTTCGCGAAGAATTTCTGGCTTGTGGCGTACCGGCAGCGCAAATACACGACATTACCAACGGCATTGATTTGGAAGAGTTTGAGTCTGCCACGCCAGAACAACGACAGACATTGCGCGCACAATTGAGCTTGCCTAAAGACCGGATTATCTGCGCCTATTCCGGAAAACTCAATCGAGGCAAAGGGCTGGAGTTTCTCGTCCGGCTCTGGCAAGAACTTGCGTCCGAGCGGCCACAACTCCACTTGCTATTGATTGGTGGCGGTGGCGGCCAAGCCCTTTCCTGTGAGCCCGAATTGCGCAGAATGATTCGCGCGGCTGGGCTGACGGACAGGATTACCATCACCGGTTATACACAAGATGTACCTGCCTATCTTCGCGCTGCGGATTATTTTCTTTTCCCTTCCGAAAGCGAAACATTGGGGCTGGCCCTGCTGGAGGCGCTGGCATGTGAGTTACCAGCAGTCGCATCGCGCATTCCGGGCATTGCCGACTTTATGCAAGACGGCGTCAATGGACGCCTGGCGGCGCCGAACGATATGGCGGAATGGCGGGCGGCTATCAACGGTTTATTGGATAATCCGGACAGCGCCCGTATGTTTGGCAGTGCGGGCCGAAAAACTGTCCTTGAACACTATAGCATTGCCACCGACGCCGCACGGCATATAGCGATGTTTAGTAACCTCATGCGCTATAAATCCGGTCATTCCTCAAAGACCAGCTTGGGCAGCCCTTGAAAGGCGTGACATAATTCGGACGTACTTTGGATAAGGATTGGGGCATGGATGTTTTCTATGTCACGCCCTTTCAGGGCAACGCCAGACCCGAATTTAACCCGCTCGGACTGGTTTTTGATTAATGGCCAGATTTTTTTGGGAAAGTCCAAAAATGATTGGGCTTGATTAAACTATCGGTATATCCTAATTTTTCTCCTTTATGCATACCAATCCCGCCAAGACTGATACGCGTCTCAGCAGCGCCTTTTTCTGGGTAACTGCATTATTTTTAATTTTCTGGAACCTGGGCGCGCGTTCTTTATGGGGAGCGGAAGGCCGCTGGGCAGAGGTGGTCAGGGAAATGATCATGACCGGCGACTTTTTCCACCCGACTATCGTCGGCCTGCCATATTTTGATAAGCCACTGGGCAGTTACTGGCTGATAGCTTTGACCGTGCCATTCACCGGATTGAACGAATGGGCAGTGCGGATACCCAGCGCGATTTGCGCTATAATCGCCTTGTTGGCCGTACGGCAGATAGGGGCTCAACTATGGTCGCCGACAACCGGCAGGCTGGCAGGCTGGATACTTTTGACAACCCAGGGCTTTTTATTCTGGGCACGTGTTGGCGCAGCGGATATGGCAAATCTTGCCTGTAGCATCGCTGCCGTCGCCTGGTACTGGCAGAGGCGGGAATGTCCGAATTTCTATACCTTCCTGGTTTTTTATCTACTGCTGTTCATTGGCGCTCAGATGAAAGGACTAACCGCTATCATTGTGCCGCTACTGGCGCTGACGCCGGACTTGTTGCGCGGACATCGCTGGCGACGCTATCTGGGTTGGCAACAATGGCTGGCGCTGGGTGTCGGTTTGTTGGTTTATATACTTCCATTCCTCTATGCCTCCATTACCAGCGCTGACTACAGCTCAAACGGTATAACGTTAGTGGTGCGGGAAAACATCCAGCGTTTCTTCAACCCATTTGACCACATTGAACCGTTTTACATATACCTGAAACACGTGCCCGTCTTATTTCTGCCATGGTCGCCATTGCTGGTGATTGCGCTGATTATGGCAATTCGGCATTGCCGCCGGGGTTGCAGCAATCAGTATGATCGCTGGCTAATGTGGGCTATGCTTTTGATTTTTCTTTTCTTCTCGGCGTCCGGTTCGCGCCGCAGTTACTACATACTTCCTATTTTGCCGTTTTGCGCGCTGTTCTGCTCCGTCTGGATGTTGAAGCTGGAATCGCATCCGGCCGGACAACGCTGGCTGACAAAGCCTTACATATGGCTGTCGGGATTGATCTTCATCGCCGTGCCGGCGGCCGCGGCAATCTGGCTGCTGTATCAATGGCAAGCAGAATCGCCCCTTCTCATCAACATAAAACCAGCAGCCGCTTTGGCCGTGATGCTGCTGCTGGCAGTTTGGCTACCCTGGATGGCGACGAGTAATTTCTGGCCGAAAGCAGCCGGACTGCCGACACCCATCATGCGCTGGGTTGCCACTATCGCCATTTGTCTGGGCGGCTATTTTTGCATCACACAACCGCTGCTGGAGCAATACCGCACGGAGAAAACATTTGCCATAGAAGTTAAAGCAACCGGCAGGAGCGCCGATCAGACGGCATTTTTCGAGCATTATCTTGAAAATGTCGTCTTCTACATGGACATGACTCCGGCTAAACACCGAGTGATCAAAGAAGCGCAGGAGGTTTACGACTATCTGCAAGGCGAACCAGGCCGGATCATCATTTTGCGGCAAAAACATCTGCCGAAAATGCTGGCGGTTTTTCCACCCGACCATCAAGGCCATGCTGTGTTGGAAGAAAAGGTTTGGCCATGGCAGACCGGAAGCAAGGCTGGGAAAAAGATGGTGGCTTGGTCGCTTTAACCTGAAAGGGCGTGACATATAGAGCCTCTATGATCCAACCCCTATCCAAAACACATTCGGAATTGGACATAACTATGTCACGCCCTTTCAGACATCTGAGCCGGTCCGTCAAGTAAATTTATTGATTTTTATGCAGCATTATTTACAGCCTCGGCAAGCCATGATCCGTGCTGTTTTAATGATGCCAGATATT
>JBMNRV010000063.1:0-8359 GCA_050944835.1 Kiritimatiellia bacterium | reverse complement strand
CCCTATCCTTTTCAGTGGCTACAGACAACCTTTTTTCGGCGGAGTTATTAACAGGCTGCTGCGGGGAGTTTCTTGCGACTCTCCTCGCAGCCTGATTAATAACTCCGGATAACCTATAAGGGCTAATATTTATGGTGTATTCTTTCCCGAGGGCGTTGCCCTAGGCTGGGTATGTAACGCCCCGTTGGGGCTAATGCGGTATGCTTATACAGCTTCATTCTTCGCGCCGCGCATCTGCGACAAACTTGCCAACTGCCGAATATAGGTTTAAACAACGTAATGCGGGCTTAAATATTTACACTGCCCTCAAACACATACACTGCCGGGCCGGTCAGAGACACCATGTCAGCGCCACTGTTAGTTAAGCGGTAATCCACTATCAAGCGGTCGCCATGCGCGCAAATCACCGTCACTGGCGGCTGTACCAGGCGCAGGCGTCCGGCGACCAGAGCGCAGGCAACTATACCTGTGCCGCAAGCGCCGGTCTCAGCCTCAACCCCTCGTTCATAAGTACGGACGAAAAGCGTTTTTTCGGCTCCCACACCGCTGATTTCCATAAAATCCACGTTGGTGCCGCACGGCGCAAAATGCGGATGACGGCGAATTGCCGCGCCTGTTTTTTTTATGCGCATCCTCGCCAAGCCGTCAACTTGAATCACCGCATGCGGCACCCCAGTGTTGACACAGTGACAAACCAATTTTTGCCGCCCTATATGCAATTGACAATGCATGCGCCATTCCGACGGCGGTGGCAGAGCGATACGCACTGCGCCACTCGCCAGACATTCCGCGCGAACCAAGCCGGCTTTAGTAGCCAACGACAAGCGTTTGCCGGTCAAACCGAGGTCCGCCGCCAAGCGCGCAGCGCAACGCGCGCCGTTGCCGCACATGGCAGCCTCCTGTCCATCCGGATTAAAAAACCGCATGGCTAAGGAATCGGGTGGCGCATCCGGCTCGGCGGGCTGCAACAAGATCAGACCTTCGCTGCCGATACCGCCGGGACGGCGGCATAACTTGCGTATGATGGGCGCAGCGGTATCCGGAAATTTCTGTTTTAAATCCGGAATGACAACAAAGTCATTGCCGGCGCCATGCATTTTCCAGAATTTAAATCGTGCCATAACAATTCAAAAGGGCAAACTTTATTGAGAAAGGGCAATTACTGGAACTGGATCGTCATCTACGCACCGCAGCAGAAAACACTGCAACAGCATGCGTCTATGGGTCCAGATTCTCCAATTGCAGGTTATCCAAGTTGATCCGCCGGTAATAACAGTTACGTGGCTGCCCGGCGCGGTTGCGCGTATGGCAGATCCCGCTGCGAAGCGGGCGGACACGATAAAGCAGTGAATTTTGCTCGCAATTAACAAACGCTTCCAGCAACTCGAAAGTTTCGCCGGAAGTTTTGCCTTTTTCCCACAAAGCGTTACGCGAGGTGCTCCAGAGGATCAGACGCCGTTCCCGCAAAGCCATGCGAAAGGCCTGTTCGTTGGTGTAGGCCACCAGAATCACTGCCTGCGTATCGGCATCCTGCACAGCTACCGGCAACACACCCGGACTGCCGGCGGCCACTTTTGCCAATTTATTAAAATCCAACTGTAAATCCGCGCCTTCTTCCAGCAGACTCATAGCCGCTCCTATTCCGCCAACCCCGGCATCAGCCGGTTCAACTCATCTTGGCGGTTCGGATTGATCTTAATAATTTCCGCAATTAAAGCTTCTACCGGCTTGAAGGCGCCGCTTTCGTAGCAAAGCAAAGCGGCGGCCAACATCAGATCCTCACGGTCGGCAGCGGACAAACTGGGATTTTTGAGGTAGAAGGCAGCTATATTCATCATTTGCTGGACGGTAACCTGCTCCCATTTAATGTTAATTGCACCGACCTGACCAAGCGCAACCGTCAGCCCTTCGGCGTCAGCGCTGACAATATCACGCGCGCCGCCGCTGGTGGCCCAGCCTTGGCTATAGGGAATTTTCTTAATCAGCTCTACCAACCGCGCCATCATCTTATCCAAATACCGGTAAGTATCTACGACGGAACTGCAATAGGCCTGAGTTTCCGGCAAAGTCAACGTAGGCTGCACTTTTTCCATAGCCTGCATCGCATTCTTAAACTGGCGTTTAGCCACCAGCGCAGCATTTTCGCCGCGCGCGGCTTCCACAGTATCATATTCCTGTTGCAAAACAATCGGGCGGCGTTTTTCGGCTTCGCGCGCTTCTTTCTCAGCTTGCTTTTTGGCCGCCAATTCCGCACGGCGGCGAGCTGCAGCTTCCGCTGCCCGTTTCCGGGCCTGCTTCTCTGCCGCCTGTAACCTCGCGTAATATTTGCCCATTTCCTTGAATTGCTTGTTGGCCGCTTCGATTGGAATATCTATCATTTGATAAATCTGAACCAGCTTGTCAGCAACATTTTCCAATTTAGCGGCGCAAGCCTCAATTTGATCCGGATCGTTATCACCGGGAGCGCCCATTTTAATAGTATCTATACTTGGCAAATCCTGTTGCACGATAAAGCCAATAGCGAACAGGTCCTCCGCTTCATTATAACTTTCCTGATAGCGATCAGACTCCATCACGGCCAGTGTGGCCGAGGGGTGCTTATCTCCGATCTTACTCGCTTGTTCCCATATTTTAGTTTCCAGCTCCGCCATCTGATCCGCACCACTCACAATATGTTGGATTAACGCACCGATCCGGCCCCAAGCGGCTTCGCCCTGTTTCACGGCCGCTTCCATCCGTTCCCGGGCGGCCTGTTCCGCCGCCAGCCGCGCCTGTTTCCTTTGATGCATCACAACGCCACCGATCAGTATAGCCAACACCAATGCCACCAAACCGCCAATTTTCAAGGCTTTGTGAGCAGTATGGCGGGACGGCACCTGAAGCACGGTGGACATGGTTTTTAAAACCCCAGATTTGCCACTTTTGCTTTTTGGCGGTATGCACGACACCTTATACGCCGCGCGCATATCAAGCAACAACGCGGGATATGATGGATAACGCATAGAAGGATCGGACTCCAACATACGCGCAACCAACGCCACTGTCTCAGGGTGAACATCGTCACGAAATTCGCGCAGACTCGGCGCGGGATTATTCAAACGCGCCAGCACCACATCCGTCGGCGTAGCGCCATCAAACGGTGGCCGGCCGGTCAAGGCATGAAACAGCGTGGCGCCCAAGCTGTATATATCCGACCGGAAATCCACTTTTTTGCCCCGTGCCTTTTCGGGGGCAATGTAATACGGCGTACCCCATATCTGGCCGCCCTGTTGATGCTGGCCGACAAAACTCGCCAACCCGAAATCCACCACCTTAGCTTCGCCGTTCTGGCCGAACAAGATGTTGGCCGGCTTGATATCACTATGGATCAAACCTACATCACTAGCCGCCTTTAACCCTTCGGCGACCTCCAGATGGATCGCCAGCGCACGCTCCTCCGGCATCTGCTTGCCGTTTTCTATCATCTCATCCAGCCGGCCGCCGGCCACCAACTCCATCGCGATATAAGGTTGCCCTTTGGCTTGGCCGAAGGAATAAATTTGTACCACATTCCGGTGGTTCAACGCCGCCGCCGCCTGCGCCTCGTGCCTGAACGACTGGACGAATTCAGGATCGTCGCCCAGCGACTTCTTCATAACCTTCAAGGCGACCTGACGCCCCAGTTCCTTATCCATCGCATGGTAGATCACTCCCATGCCGCCGGAACCTAATTTATTGATCAACAGGAAACCGCCGAATTGCGCGGGCACAATTTGCCGCGTGCCACACTCGGGGCAATTAATTTCTGAAAAAGACGGTAAATGGGCAACATCCAGAGTCTTCTGACAACCCGCACAGCTCAGACGCGAAACCCGCTCCGCTTCTATTCCTACGGCGCCTCTCTTGTTCACGATAGATGCCTCTTTTAGCCGGGATGTCGCCGGGATGTCGAAATTTGCTGCCGGACTTACCACGGCATAGTTTTTAAGGTTTAAATAATTGTTCAGCATGATATACTACCCAGCCGGAAATATCAATGCTTGAATTTTGTGTTTTAAAACAAGATTCAGGCCAATGGCAGAACATATTTGCCATGACATGTTTCCACCACAGTTTATACTGGACAAACATTTATGCATCCGATCTGCTTCCATATAGGCGCCCGCCCGATTTACTGGTATGGAGTAATGATGGCCGCCGCCTTCCTCGCAGCCATCGCACACTGGACCTGGCTGGCACGCCGCACCGGCCGACCGCCGGCATACAGCTACGACCTGGCTACCTGGTTGATGCTGGCCGGTATTGTCGGCGCACGCATCAATTATGTCATCGCCAATGTGGATGATTTCCGCAGCGCCCCATGGACGATATTGCGGATTGACCAAGGCGGACTGATTTACTACGGGGGCTTCGTCGGCGCCGCGCTGGCAGCTATAATTTTCGCCCGCATCCGCCGCGAAAAGCTGAGCAGTCTGGCGGATTTCGCCATCACCGCCATTCCGCTGGGCCATGTTTTCGGCCGCATCGGGTGTTTCCTGAACGGGTGCTGTTACGGCATACCAGGCGCCGCGCCATGGTGTTTGCCTTTGGACGGAACACCGCGGCACCCGGTGCAAATATATGAGGCCGGCTGGAATTTCATCGTTTATCTGATACTGACCCGCCTTTTTCTGCGGCGCCACGCCGACGGCATAGTCTTTGCCGCATATCTGGTATTATATCCCGTCGGACGCTTCCTGTTGGAATTCTGGCGGGGCGACCCGCGCCTGATATTAGGGGGGCTGACCATTGCTCAATGCTTCAGCCTGACCCTGATTGCCGTCGGCATAGCGCTGGGATGGTTTAGCCTGCGGCGGCGGGGCGGCGCTCAGCAATGATTGCACCTTATCAGCTGCCGAATATAATGTTTATATGTCCGATTCACGCCACAATCCATCAAACACCGCAATCAGCGACGAATTTTGCTTCACTGCCGATGAAGACACAGAGGAACGTCTGGATGTCTGGCTGGCGGCGCGGCTGCCCAACCTGTCCCGTACGCGCATTCAAGCGCTGATACGCGACGGCCATATTACCGTCGCCGGACGCCCGGCACGTGAGCACCGCCGGTTGAAAACCAATCAATGTGTCCTGGTACGCATCCCGGCGCCGCAACCCGCACAGCCCGACGCGCAAAACATCCCGCTGGACATTGTTTATCAAGACTCTGATATAATCGTTGTCAACAAAGCGCCCGGCATGGTTGTACATCCGGCGCCCGGCCATACCGGCGGCACACTGGTCAATGCGTTGCTGCACCATTGCCCTGATCTCGCAGGCATCGGCGGAGAATTACGCCCGGGCATTATCCATCGCCTTGATCGCGACACCAGCGGCCTGCTCGTTGCCGCCAAACATGAAGCCGCCTTGCGGGAGTTGGCTGGTCAGTTCAAAAAGCGGGAGGTCGTCAAGGAATACCTGGCGTTAGTGCATGGCGCTCCGCCATTGGAAGGCTCCATTAATGCCGCCATCGGGCGACACCCCGTACAAAGAAAAAAAATGGCGCTCTCCGAGCGGGGACGTTCGGCGCTGACATCTTTCCGCCGCCTGGCTGTTTACCCACAAGCCGCCCTCGTCAGACTGCGTATCCATACCGGACGCACTCACCAAATCCGCGTACACATGGCGCACCTTGGCCATCCCGTGCTTGGCGATAAAGTTTATGGAAGAGCGCGGGTCGGGCGGCCGGACGCGCCGCGTCATATGCTGCACGCTGCGCGGCTGGAATTCCGGCATCCATCCGACGGCCGCCCCATGGTGTTTGCCACACTGTTGCCGGCAGATATGCGCGAAACGATCCGACGCTTAAGGCAAGGAGCTTTGCATGTTACAAAGTAAGATAAAAACCGCTCTCCTGTCGCACAACCTCTGTAACGACGGAGAACATATTCTAGTGGCAGTCTCCGGCGGTGCAGACTCCATCGCCATGCTCTACCTGCTGCATGCGTTGGCGCCGGAGCTGCGTCTGCGTCTGACTGTTGCCCACCTCAATCACGGCCTGCGTGGCGCGGAGGCAGATGCGGACGCCGATTTTGTCAATGCCACCGCCAGCCGTTTGGGTTACCCCTGTGTTTCCACGCGCACCGATATCCGACGGCGCGCCCGACGGCAAAATGTATCTCTGGAAATGTCCGGGCGCAACGCCCGTTACGAGTTCTTTGTTAAAACCGCCCGCCGTCTGCATTGCGATGCTGTAGCCACTGCTCATACCGCCGATGATCATGTGGAAACCATGCTGCTGAAACTGGCGCGCGGCGCCGGCCCACAAGGCTTGTGCGGCATAAGCCGCCGGGATGAACATCGGGGAATTCGCATCATCCGTCCACTCCGCGATATCTGGCGGCAAGAGCTGCTGACATATCTGCGCCAACACCATTTGGAATGGCGCGAGGACGCCAGCAACACCGACCAGGTGTTTTTACGCAACCGGGTGCGCCATGCAAGCCTGCCCATGCTGGCCCGGCAACTAAACCCACGCTTGCGGCAAACACTCTGGCGGACGAGTTTAATCATGGAACAGGAAAACGCCTGGATGAATGAATTGGTCCGGCCGATTTACCACCTATGCCGTCTGCCGGATCGGCTCCCGCTTCTTAATGGCGAACTGTTGAAAGCCTATTCCCTGGCGGCGCGCCGCCGTGTTCTGCGCTTATGGCTGGCAGAGGCGATGCTGCCGCCAGAAGCCCTCAATTTCGAGGCCGTGCAACGATTAGAAAAACTTCTGGCTGGCCGCAGCGGGCACACAATCAACCTGCCCGGCGGATATACCGTCACCCGCGAATACGCCATGCTACGTATTAACCCACCAGTCAGCGGACGCAAAAGTACAGTACGCCGCCATCCGGCACCGGTGAGCGACGGTGGTTTTGAAGTAACATTAAAAATTCCCGGCCTGACGAATGCGCCCGATGGAACCTGGCAGATCGCCTGTACACTGGAACCCAAGCCGGCAGAAATTACCGGCACACCTGTTTGTGCCTTAGTGTCGGCCGCCCGCTGGCGACGCGGGCGAATCACCGCCCGGAACTGGCGGCCGGGCGACCGGATGCAGCCATTCGGAATGCGCGGCACACGCAAGCTTCAGGATATCTACAGTGATTTAAAAGTACCGGCCAACCAACGGCGGCAGTTACCTGTACTCGTCTGCCGGAACGAAATCATCTGGACACCGGGATACCGTATTGCCGATGGCTGGGCAGTCCGCCCCACTGACCGACGTGTCTTGCGCATCAGGTTCATATCTGATTTAAGATTCACCGGTTGACAATTCACCAGAATGCACGGTCATCCGCCCGCACTGCTGACAATCAAAAAGAAGTGTGCCATCGCGGTTGATACCGGCAATCCGCCCAATGTGTCCGCCAGTGGCGGTCTGCAAGCAAAAAGTCCGGTCCAAACCGGTAAACAAGTCCCGCATGGCGTCGTAAATGCCGGGGAAACCCTGCCGGAAGAAAACGGCAAGCACTTCATGCAGCTCGCCCAGAAAACACTCCATCACCGTCTGTAAATCATAAGCACGACCGGCGACCTGAGCCATAGACGTCGCCGGTTTACCTGCCGCCGACAAGTCCTCTGCGCTGCTGTTAAGGTTCACCCCTACCCCGGCAACTACTGCGTTCGCCGGCAGGCGCTGGGCAACTTCGCATAAAATCCCACAAACCTTACGCCCCTCCAGCAGTACATCATTCGGCCACTTAAGGGACGGAGTCAACCCCTGTTTTTGCAACATACGGCACACCGCCAAGGCAAGCGCCTGGGGGAAATTCGGCAACCCGGTCTGACGCAAATCAGCTTGCATATCACCCAGCGGCAATAGGATGGAAAAGCTCAAATCACGTCCGGGCGCCGACACCCAAGTGCGCTGGAAGCGGCCGCGTCCCGCTGTCTGTTCCAAAGCCCAGATGACGCTATAATCCGGAAATTCAGCGTGATGCTGCATCAGAAAAGTATTGGTTGAGGGCAAAGTTTTGTAAATATAGACGCGAAACGGGCCGCGCAAAAAGTCCGGCGCACGGGGACACTGATGGTCAGATTTTGTTATATTCTGCATGGAAGGCAACATAAACAGTTTTACCACATGACGCAAGTGGAAATGCGTTTCCTAAAAGGCGTGACATATAGAGCCTCCATGATCCAACCCCTATCCAAAACACATTCGGAATTGGACATAACTATGTCACGCCCTTTCAGGGCTGTTTTCATGTTTTTCCGTTAATCCCAGGGCGTTGCCCTCGTTGTTCTACACATCTTTTGTTTTTTTTAATGAGCCCTTTTTCTTGGTTTTTTTCGCTTTCTCAGCGTGAAAAATTTCCTGACGGGTACGTTTGATGATGATATCCGC
>JBMNRV010000062.1:0-8708 GCA_050944835.1 Kiritimatiellia bacterium | reverse complement strand
CCCTATCCTTTTCAGTGGCTACAGACAACCTTTTTTCGGCGGAGTTATTAACAGGCTGCTGCGGGGAGTTTCTTGCGACTCTCCTCGCAGCCTGATTAATAACTCCGGATAACCTATAAGGGCTGGTGTTGAGGGCGTGTTCTCCACCCACAGGGCGTTGCCCTGGAATGCTTGCCCGCAATGGCGGGGGTATGTCACGCCCCGTTGGGGCTAATACCCGCAACCCACACAACACGAACAACTGATCAGCCGCCGTTTTTAGGGTTATTGCTTGGAGCCTTCGATGATGTCCCGGGCTTTGTCTTTTCCGCCCAGACCGAAAGCCAGACCCAGCGCTAAGGCTACGCCGCCCAGCACAGCGCTGACTGCCGCAATGACGATTTGCTGGCTCACGCCCAACTGATCCAACGCCATGCCGATACCGAGGAAGATGATCGCATAGCGCGCAATAGCAGACAGCAACTTGGCGTGCGGCGACCCGGAGGCGGCTTGCGCCACCAAACCACCGACATATTTGCCAAGGCTCAAAGCGGCAAAGAGGATTATCAAGCCGACAACAAGGCTAGGCAGATAGCGCACAATGCTGTCTGTCAATGCCGCTAACTGATCAAACCCCAGACTGGCTAAAGCCTGTTGTGCCGTCAACAGCAAAATAACCACCATAACCACTGTGCCGGTAATAGAGGAGAGAGTTGCCTGGCCTTTAGGCTTGAGGAATGTCAGGCCGATTTTATCCGGCAATGTATCAAACCCGATGCCGCTCAGCAGCGACTCAACCAAGCCACGCACCACCTTAGCGATAGCATAGCCGATGATTACGATCACCGCAGCGACAATCAAGGCCGGCACGGCTGATAGCACGGCTTCTAGTGTAGTCTTGACGGGATCGGAAATGGCCTTGATCTGAAGGGCATCCACAGCCGCAATGATGATCGGCACTAAGATAAAGAAATAGGCGATCAGCCCGATAATGCCGGAAAACTTCTTTTCACCGGCCACCTTATCAAAACCCAGCCTGCGCGCACCGTCATCGGCGCCAACCGTCGCCAGGAAATTCGTCGTCAGCTCACGGACAATCGTGGCCACGATGCTGCCAATAAACAGGATGATGGCGGCGGCAATGATGTTGGGAAGGAATGCCAGCGCTTTAGCCAACATCTCCTGCAAGGGCGCCACCAGCGACTGCTGTCCCAGTGAATCCAGGAACGGTGGTATGCCGAACAGCAGAATCACGTAAAACAACAAGCGTCCAAGCATGGCGCTAGGCCCAACTTTTTCTCCTTTGATTTCACGCGCGGGGAAATATTTTGCCGCTCGGGTATCGAATTGCAACTTGCCCAACCCCTTGGTTACACCGACCTTCACCAATGCGGCTACAGCCCAGTACACAAAGAGGATCACGGCCGCCTTAAGCAGATTCGGAATAACTCCTACAATTTTATCAACGATATTCTGCAATGGCCCGGCCACCATCTGCAAGTTCAGGGCATTAAAGAAAGCAATGAAACCGAAGAGCAGAATCACCCACTTAACGAATCCACCGGCCAATTGTTCCAGTGAACACCGTGAACCGTCAGGCTTCTGTAGCATTTTTTCCAGTCCGAGTTCCTGCGCAGCCCGATTATCCAGCTTGGTCATACCCAGCAACTTGGACGTCAGCCCGCCGGCCAGCCGGGCGACGATCCAAAAGGCAATTAACAGGACGATGGCCTTGATCACGCCGGGCAGCGCGCTGGATGTGCGTTCCACTGCGGGCACAACCGTTTCGCGCCAGATGCTGCGGCTCTGTTCCACGACCGCGCCACCGCCGCTTTTTAAGGCGCCGCCAATTTCGCCACCGGCTTCACCTACACCACGGACGACGTCGCGGGTAGTTTCAACCGCCGCGGCACCTACCCCTTTGCCTCTGCCACGGCTACAAGCCCGACAGCCAAGATCGGTAGTTTCAATGGCCGCGCCACCTTCCCCCTTGCCCGCCGCAACAACCGATTGGGCTGCATCCGAAGGATCGGCGGAGATTAAAGTTGTCATACCAAAGGCGAACACAAACGCGAGCGCCAACTGCAGTTTCAGGTGTTTTTTCATCCGACATTCTCCTTGTGCTTGCATCGCACAAATGCGCGGTGCGTTTATTAACCAGCGGGCTATCCGCCCGTTACCCCTTTATCACACCGTTTACGGAAACAGGCGCTTCAGAGCCAACTTGGCGTCTAACTAAACATAACCGTTGATTTTGATGCGTTTATGATAAAATTTGGCTTGAAAGTTGTCAAGCATCAAAACAAGCTGGACTTTCTCTTGACGGATCAACCTGGAGCGCTGGCATTGCCGTCAGGCTGTCGCAATGCCAATATTTCCCCGGCCAGGAAGAGCGAACCGACAGCACAGACCGCCCCCTGACATTGCTCCGCCCAGGCGCGCGATTCAGTCAATGCCGCCGGAACAGATGCCACAGCGGTGGCTTTCCAGCCCAATGCGGCGGCGGCAGCGGCGATTTCCTCGGGCGAGCGGCTGCGTGGATTAGACATCGGCACTGCCCAGCATCGCCGGACCTGACCGTTGAATGGGCGTAGAAGCCCCATCAAATCCTTGTCGTCGCACTGAGCAACAATCAGCCCCAGCGGTGTATGTGAGGGCAACAGTTCCTGCAATGCGCGCGCGCAGGCGGCCGCGCCGGCGGGATTATGGGCGCCATCCAAAATCAACGGCGGTTTCTGCTCCAGCACTTGCAGGCGTGCCGGCCATTGCACCTGCTCCAGTCCCTGCCGCAGCGCTGATTCCGGTAAATTCCCGTCGAATACCCGCTCCAAGACAGCAATGGCCAAGGCGGCATTGTGCAATTGATGGCGGCCAAGCAGCGGCAAGCGCAAATTGAGCTGCAGACCGCCGGCCGTTTCTACATGTATCCGTTGGCCTTCCAGAGACTGGCTCCGGCGCACCACGTGTACGCTGGATGCCGCCTCAATCAGCGGCGCGTCACGA
The DNA here is from genome assembly GCA_050944835.1 of Kiritimatiellia bacterium. Taxonomy (GTDB): domain Bacteria; phylum Verrucomicrobiota; class Kiritimatiellia; order JAAZAB01; family JAAZAB01; genus JAXGPF01. The sequence goes on along the minus strand of JBMNRV010000062.1, from coordinate 5,726 downwards.
TCCCGGGCCATTTCCCGTGCGACGGACTGGGCCTCTGGCGGCAGATCACCGACAATTACCGGGCGCCCGGACTTGATGATACCGCATTTTTCCTTTGCGATTTCCTCTATAGTGCAGCCCAGATAGGCAGTATGTTCGAGGCTGATGCCTGTAATCACCGCAGCCAGTGGGATAACCACATTCGTGGCATCCAGCCGCCCGCCCATGCCGGTTTCCAGAATCACAATATCCGGCCGCATGGATTCAAAATACTTGAAGGCCAGAGCGGTAACGATCTCGAAGAAAGTGGCTGGGCGCCCGATCGGCCCGGCTTCCAGTTGCCGACCGGCCTGCATAACTTCCGGCAACAGCTCGGCCAGCGTCGCATCGGGAATGTATTTTCCGGTATAGCGGATACGTTCATTAAAGCACGACAAATGCGGGGAAGTATATAAACCGGTTCGCAGGCCGGCGGCGCGCAGAACGGATTCCAGCATAGCGCAGACCGAGCCCTTGCCGTTCGTGCCGGCTACGTGAATGCAAGGCAGATGCTTCTCCGGATTGCCTAACTCCGCCAACAGAGCCCGCTCGACTTCCAGTCCGGGCTTAATACCCAGTCTGGTCAGCGTAAACAATTCATCCAGCAGCGGTTTGATCTGGTGCATCGGGCAACATGTATTCCAGTAGAAGAATAATGGTGTTTTTCAACTCGGAACGCGTGACGATCATGTCAATTAGTCCATGCTTAAGAACGAATTCCGAGCGTTGGAACCCCGGCGGTATTTCCTGCTGGGTTGTTTCCTTGATGACGCGCGGCCCGGCAAACCCAATCAAGGCCCCGGGCTCAGCGATGATCACATCTCCCAAAGTGGCGAAACTGGCCATAACCCCAGCGGTAGTGGGATGAGTCAAAACGGAGATATAAGGCAAACCGGCGGCGGCATGCCGGGCCAACGCCGCGCTGGTTTTGGCCATTTGCATCAAGCTGAACATACCTTCCTGCATGCGGGCGCCGCCTGAGGCACACACCATTAACACCGGCAATCCAGCGGCAGTACAACGTTCAATCATGCGGGTGATTTTTTCGCCAACTACCGACCCCATACTGCCACCGAGAAAACTGAAATCCATGATGCCAAGCCCGACCGTATAAGGGCCGATGCGCGCCTGCCCGCAAATAACGGCTTCTTTCAGCCCGGTTTTTTTGCGGTTTTCTTCCAGCTTGGATGTATAAGACAGTTCCCCCTCAAAGCGCAATGGGTTGTCACTGAGCATATCGGGATCCCATTCAACAAAGGAATCCGGCTCGGCTAACATCAAGAGGCGCTCGTGTGCATTGAGCGGAAAATGCGCTCCGCATTTGGGGCATACCCGAAAACTGGCTTCAATTTCATGCTTGTAGATTATCTCATTGCATTCCGGACACTTGAGCCAGAGTCCCGCCGGCAAATCTTTTTTACGCACCTTGATGGAAGTATATTGACGTTGTCCGAATAATCTCATGAGCAACCCTTCCCTTTTCAGCCGCGGGCCAAAGTCAGCACGTAAACCTGTGCCGCTCCGGCCTGTTTCAGCGCCAAGGCGCATTCGTTGACTGTGGCGCCTGTGGTCATAACATCATCCAGCAACAGTAAACTCAATCCCTGCACATTCACACGCGGTTTAACTTGAAAAACACCCTTAACATTAGCGATTCGCCCAACGGCTGTCAAATGCGTTTGCGTTTTCGTCGGGTGCAAGCGCCGCAACGCATCCATCATCGGCAACGGTAGCGGGTGACGCGTCAAGCCGGCGCCGAGCACCTGCGCCTGATTAAACGTCCGGCAACGCTCCTTGAATGGGTGTAATGGCACAAACACAATCGCATCAATATGTTGCGTCGCATAATGCGCCGCCATGCCAGCCTGCAGCAGCAAGTGGAAATCGTGCCGTAACCACAAAGCCGCATGGTATTTGAATTCCCGCACCAACTGCCCCATTATTCCCTGATAACGGCAAATTGAGCGGGCACGATCAAAAGCCGGTGGTGATGTCCGGCAATGGCTGCAAATAAAATCGTCCTCCACCCCTGTGGTTCCCGGCTGTCCACAGATATTGCAAAAAGGCGGACTGATCAACGGCAAGCGCGTCCGGCAATTCCAGCATAAATACAAGTGCCCCGGAGCTGCCGCTGCGCCACAAATGGCGCAAGCGCGGGGATAGACCAAATCCAACGCCCACCCGGCGGCTTGTTTAAGCCATCGAGCCGGATTCTGCGTTGGTATTAAGGCGGCATAGTTCATGAATCAGCGTAAAGTGAACGCTGTGCCGCTTGGCAGGTATTCGTAACACCCCATATCCACCTGACGAGAAAAGCGGTCCAGCCGACAACGGCCATCCAGGTCAATGGCATCGGCCATCCATAGCATATTGGCCCCGGTATTAATACAGGGCGAATCGCTCTGAAGCCGGTAATCCCCACCCGTCAGATTTACAAACAACGGGTCCGAGTCAATATTATCGGCATTCGGCGTGATCGGTTGATCTGTGCCGTAAGCCAGCGGCGCAGTGCAGCAATTGGTAAATATAACTCCTGAACCAGCGTCAACAAAAGCATTAGACCGACCGCCGTCAACAGACGTGTTGTTGTAAATGATGGTATTACGGATGGTGCAAGCGGTAACCTGTGCCTGTATCGCCAGCCCGCCACCGTAGTCACTCATTGTGCTGTTGGATACAATCGTGACATTCTCAATTTCAACCACGTTTGTGCCGGAATACAGCACCAGTCCGCCACCATAACCAATCCCCTTATTGCCGGCAATCAGACAGCCGGTCATGCGGCACGGGCCGTCAATTCTAGCGCCGGCGCCGGGGTAATTGTTACCATTCGCCTCATTCCCACGGATTATGCAATTGCTGATGAAGAGATCGCCATCAAAATTGCGGTGCAATATACCGCCGCCGACTTTGGTGGCATGATTATATTCCACAATGCAATTGTTGACTACGCATGTGCTGCCGGCGCGCCCGACAGAGTAAATGCCGCCGCCGGAATCAGACAAGGTGGTATTACCGGCAATCCGGCAGCCATGTAACTCAAAGATTGTTCCTAAATAGTTGGTGTTGGAAATTCCGTAAACGCCGCCGCCGCCTAGGGTAGATTCGTTGTTGACTATCTTGCAATTATACATAAATAAATGTCCTGAATGAGTAGAAGAAACCCCTGCGCCATACTCGCCAGCCTGATTGTTACTAATGATGCAATCGGTAACTATCATTTGACAGGCATTGCCTGTTTTATTAATACCCCCGCCATTCCTGGAACTATTATTTGCATGAATCACACAGTTTGACAGGTAAAAATCGCGTTGATGTTCCTTATACACCCCGGCTCCGCTTCCGCCTGTGCTTAGTGTATTGCCGTTACAGATTGTGAATCCAGACAGGTAAGCTGGGTCCCCAGAAGTGTTTAGCCCGAAATAAACACAGCGCCTGACGTTTTCACCATTAATAATCGTCACCTCCGGCCCGTTGACACTTCGTATATCCACCGACCTTTTAAAACGCACCACCGGATCCACCGTGGCGGTATAGGTGCCGTTAGAGACCAGGATTACATCGCCGCCAGTGGCGGCGGCGACATCCACCGCGGCCTGGATGGAGCGCTTGGCCGTACCCCAACTTGACCCATCATTGCCATCATCGCCCGTATAGGCTGATACATATAAGGTAGCTGCAACTCCGCTGCTGACAAACAAGGCAAGGCTTAACAGCAGAGACAATAAGGTTTTCATAATTTCTCCCTATGTTACCGTACATTTTTGTGGTTAATCCCCTTCCTAAAAAACCTCCTCCATCTGCGTTCATCTGCGGTTTGTTTTTCCCATCTGTTCTCTCTTGTGCCTCTTGTGCCTCTTTGTGGCTAATCTCTCCCTAATCTGCGCATCTGCGGTTCCATTCTCTCATTTTCTTGGCGTCTTGGCGGTTTATCTTCCCTTCGATGGGATGCTAGTATAATCCTTTATGTTATTTCTCGCAACAGGGCAATTCCCTCCTGAACATCCGCAATTCTCAGACGTTGCATTTTAACGGCTGCGTCTTCGGGCGCTTCCAAGCGCGTGTGAAGCACGCGGTGTTGCTCAACCAATGATGGGGTTTCCTGCTCCATCGCCTCCATTTCCCTCAGCAATTGCGCAGCGCGGTTTTTCAGCGCTGATGCGTCCCGCGCCGGGCGCGCGGACCCCGCTGCCCGGGCCGTCACCCCGAAAAACATGGTAAAACCTTTACCGGCATCCACCGGTTGCAGTGTTACCGACTCCACTTGCAATTCCGGCTGTGGATTTTTCCACCAACACAAATAAAGTGAAAAGCGATAGCCGCCTCCGCCGTTTACCACTTTTCCGCCTTCCCAAGCGGGCATGCTGTCAATCAAGAATCTGCGGCTGCCGGGCCGCGGACCGCTCGACCAGTTCCAGATATTGCGTCCCACCACCAGCGGCAGCTCGGCATGGCTGCCATCAGTATATCGCATGCAGAACCGGCTGACTTCTTCCTCCGGCGCGCCCCATGCGGCGCCCACCAGAAAATATAGACTGTCACAGGCACGGTTCAATGGCATGGTCACCGGCGTCTGGTATTCACGGTCAACCATAGCCTCCCGGCCGCCGACCATGATACCGCGTCGGCCAGCGAAACTACGCGGGTCGGGAATATCGAATGGCACTCCATGGATGGGATGGCATCCGGGCTTGAAGTCAAAAACACCCGCTCTATGTGGCATTACGCCATCCCAGTTTAAGGCGCCGGTAATATCCACCGGCTTATAATTGCCGGAGCCTATTTTCAGTCGCCCAAATAAAACGTCAGCTTCCTCCAGAGCTGCCAAGCGACTCACCATATCCAGACGCAGGGCGGTCGTTTCCGCATATGTGCTATTCATTACATTGGGCGCCGACGCGGCATGGGCGCGCAGGTCCAGCGCCATATTGCGCAAAACGGTTAGATCATCCGGCTGAGGCGCAACGTCATATCCGCGCGCATCTACTATCAGCCGGTCAGTTACGGCAGCAGCTTGCGGCAAAGCGCTCGCGCGTCCAAGCGTCATGCGCGCGAAGCGTTCGAAGAACATCCGCTCATCTTCGTCGTATGCCTGCCATGCATAAGCCGCGCCGGCTGCCAAGCCGTGGAGGGCAGAAGCTTGCACTGGCAAATGGCCTTCCCAAGTTGTGTTCAATAATCCCATAGCTCCAGCCTTGATGGCTGCGCGGCAGAAATAGCGGTTATTGGCTATCCGCCCAATAAAGCCGACGTGATGCATCGTGTTCGCCATGGGCGAAGCCAACACATCGTAGCCCTGATCCTGGAAAAACCTCAGATAAGGGAATGGCTCGAACGGCGTCGTGCCGTCACGAGAGACAATATATTTGCCATATACTTGCCGATACGGTTCGGGGATCTGATTTCCCTGACCCGGGAAAAAGTCGCCGGCGCCACGCAAATACAGCGCCAGCCCCTGTGTTCCTTCCGGGTGGCCGGAATAATTACAATTAGCGAAAATGGTTTCCTTCGGCAGCCGTTGTAATTCCTCGGGATGTATAGCAATCATGTCGTCCCACATGATAGGACGCAGCCCATGCTCCACAATCCAGCGCCCAAGGTCGGAGTAATAATTGGTATAGAGCTCTGAGAGCTTGCCGGCGCGCGCATACTTCTCGCAAGCCGGACAAAATTTTCCCAGCCGAAAGACTTCATCGCCGGTGATCGAA
>JBMNRV010000061.1:0-9046 GCA_050944835.1 Kiritimatiellia bacterium | reverse complement strand
CGTTGAGGAAATGACTATCCTAAACATGGAATTGATCAAGCGTGATGCCGATCTCTGACTGCGGTCAGAGAGGCGTTAGAACTTGTGACTGTCGAGATCCAAACGTGTCAATTTTAAAAAACCAGTGGACTTTCCCAAAAAATCCGGTCATAAAAAACAGGAAGATTAACCGCCAAGCCAAGCTGGGGAAGGGGAAAATTAACCGCAGATGACGCAGATGGACGCAGAGGCGGAGAAGCTCACACGGAGACACGGAGGTGCAGAAGGAGATTAGCCACAAAGAGGCACAAGGTACACAAGCGGGAATGTCACGCGGCGGTGCGAGCCGCACTGTCAAAAACTCATGTCGTTTGTTTACAAGAGATTATATATAACTGCTTCCGATTTTTTGGGGGGGGAAGTCCTGGAAGCAATCCGCAAATCTTATTCCTCAAACACCGCCACGGCCCAGCCGGTCACCCGCGGGATCGTGACCCGCGCATAATTGCCTTCCAGCACAAATGGCAGCGGCGTTCGGGATGGCGCCAGATAAACTGTTTTCGGCGGCCGCCCGTCCAGGCGTAGGCACAATTCGAAGTCGCGCAAATCCAGGGGCTCCTCGATCATATTGATCCCGGCGCCGCGTGATTCTGGCAGGTAGGCCATAACATATACCATGCGCCGGCCCGGCTGTGACGTCACCGTAACGCGACTGCAGGATGGCGCATTGGGCGCGCGAACCAGCGGCTCGGGCAGAAAGCGTTGGAGCAGGTTGGCTATGATCTGCCGCATTGGCAGCGCGCCACTGGTGTAATAGGTATAGAAAATCGGATGGCTGATATATGCCACGCGGTCTTTAACGACAATCGCGGGGCGGCCGGTATCCTTATCCGGCGGCGTGTAACGATTGGCATGCCGGCCGTCCCATCCATCGTTGTAATAAGGCGCCATAATTGTTGCCAGCGTTTCCGTGCCCGGCCGGGCCTTAACGGCCAGGCCGCGTTCATACAGGGTCACCGGCATATCCGGCATACCGGCTGCAAATTCCGGTTTGAAAGCGATATAGGCCGGATCGTATGGATCGGCGCCGACATACTCCACGCCGAAATCGTCCAGAGCAAACTCTTCCCGCGCGGTATCCAACCCGGAATTTCCGGTGGCGATGATCGCGCCGCCGCGCGTCAGATGCTTTTTCAGGCGCTCGGCAATTTCGGCATTAACGGTAATATTGTCAGGCAGAATCAGCGTTTGGTATTTATCCCACGGCGCTGCCAGGCTGACATTGTCAAACTGCATTTTCAGTTCGCATAACACACGGGTGGCGGCCTTGAGCGACATCAAGGCCGCCTTGTTTTGTTGTTCCCGGGCGCCACCGCGCCATTGATAGCCGGGATAGCAGCAGGATTGCATGATATTAGCCATCTCCGTCACCGGCACAGCGCCTGCGACCCATGGCTGCAGCGGCCGCAGTTTATCAAAAACCGCCTTGTCCAACGCCATAACGGCGCGGTTCAGATTGCCACGCGGGTGTAGATGGTCGCCGATATTCGGCATCAAACCATTGGCGATGCCGTAGATGCAATCATACTCCACGCTGGCCGGCACGCGGACACCGCCGAAATCGCCCCAAGTCTTCTGGAATCGGCCGGTCATGTTCAACACCGGCTTGCCCAGCGTGCGCAGATGCCGCGCCATCATGGGCAGTAGTTCGTAGCCGCTGCCGCTTTGCGGCAGGCATTCGAGTTCCAGATAGTTGCCGAAATCCGCTTGGGCTTCGTAGTCCAGCCCATTGAAATAAAGCAACAGACTGGGATTGACGCCGCGGACGGCTTCCGACAGGCGCCGCCCCATGTTGACCATTTTATCGTAATTGAAATCATGGAGCGCCACTGGATCGTTCCAATCCACATCGGCCGCCTTCATTTTTTCCATGCATTCGATGCCGATGCAGGGCTGAGTCTGGCAGCAGTCGAAGAAAAAGCCGTCCACCCGGTAAAGTTCCGCCACCTCGCGCGCCATGCCAATTACATGTCCGGCATACCCGGTGTTGTAGCACATTTGGCGGCAATAGGCGTTGTTGAACAGCTCGTCATACATGCGGCCATCGGCGCGCAATACGGTCCAATCGCGCCGACGATAGGCCTCCTCGTGGCTCAGCCCGAGATTGATATAGGCGGAAACGGCAATGTGTTTGGCGCGGCATGCGCGGAGCAGGTCGCCGAACAAATCGCGCTTCAGCGCCGGATGCGGAATGCCCAGCTTGGTAGGATAATAAGCCATGCCTTGATTGCAGCGCGCCGGAAAGACGATGAAGTCAACGCCGCAATCCCGGAGCCAACCGGCGAAGGCTGGGGCGTCAAAATCAGCGCCCACATCCGGGTTGGCCGGCATGGTGTGGAAATCGAAAAACAACGATCTTTGTGGTTGATGCATAATTTACTTCAATCTATACAAGGCGCCCTGATGCAGATATTCATAGCAGCCCATGTCCACTCGCCTGGAATAACGGTCAATCCTTGTCAGCCCGTTCAAATCGAGCGCGTCGGCCATCCAGGGCTGGTTAGCGCCGGTGTTAATTCCAGGCGATAAACAGGTCAACCGGTAATCACCCGCGGCTTGGTCGGCAAATAACGGCGTATTGGTTATATTGCCCAGGGTGGTGTTGGTCAGGGTGGCGCTGCAGCTGTAAGTGAAGGCGTTGCCGCGCGTGGCGGCATCCAGATAAATGTCCGGGGAAGAATATCTGAAGCGATTGGATATGACGATGCAATTGCTGAAGCTGTCAGCGCCGGCGCCATCCAGGTAAACCCCTCCGCCCGTCATGGCATAATTATCCGCGATTGTGCAGGCATCTATCTGGTTGGCGGAACCGCTGGCGATGTATATGCCGCCGCCACCGGTGGCATTCTTTGTATCATCGCCAATATTGCCGGCGATCAGGCAATTGCGGATGATGCTGTTACCGCCGACACGGCAAAATATTCCCGCCCCAAACCTGTAAGCAGTGGTAAGGTTGGTGATTATATTGTCCCGGATAACGCAGTTTTCCAGCACGCTGTTCGAGCAAAGCGACACCCCGGCGCCATGGCCATCGCTGATGACATTGCCGACTATCCGGCAGCCTATCGCCTTCACACCGTCATTGGCATACACTCCCGCTTCAATCCCGCCGCCAGATCTGGTCGCAAAATTATTGCTGATTACACAATTTTCAAGCACCAGCCCGCCGCCGCCCAGAAGAATCCCCCCGCCATAATTCTCCGGCGCCTGATTGCCGCTGATTTCGCAGTGTCCGATATACTGTGTGCCGGGTATGTAACAACAAATGCCGCCGGCTAGCTGCCGGGTATGGTTGTTACGGATGATCGAGCCATGGATGGCAGAGTTGTTCTGGCAATAAATTCCCCCGCCTTCATTGTTCACAGGGATGGAATTATTGACCACAGTGCAATTGGAAATGACGCTCGCATCGGCAAAAATCCCGCCGCCGCAATAATACGATACATTGTTGCTGACCACGCTTTTGACCAGCAAAGCGCCGGCATACATTGCCACCCCGCCGCCCCTGGTGGCGGCATTATCGGAAATATAACAATTCCACACTTGCCCCCGCATATGCACTCCGCCGCCGCCCGACCAGGTATAATTGATATTTGTGTTGAAACTGATGACGCAATTGCTGACCAAGCCGGCTGCCTGGTAAACCCCGCCGCCTTTATCCGCACCGACGTTATTGGTGATGATGCAGGCGCGTAATGTTCCGTTCTCCAGATAGACGCCGCCGCCGGCGCCGCTGCCGGCGGGAGTATTCTGGGTCATACCAAATCCCGTAATGGTGAACTCCTCCACCGTGGCATCGGCGTGGTTGATGTATATGCCGCGGTTGGTGATGGCGGGGAACTGGCCCTGAAGGATGGTGTTGGTTCGATTTTCACCCCGCAGGGTAATCGCGTTGGTAATTAAAATGTTTGTTGAAAGGACGTACGTGCCGCCCGCCACATACACCACCTCGCCGGCGCCGGCCTTGAACACGCCGTTGCTGATAGTTTTGTAGGGTTCCAGCTCCGTGCCCGGTCCGGTGTCATCGCCCGTAGCGCCGTTGACATATTTGTCCGCGCGCAGCATGGGATTAAAGGCCAGGAATACCGCCACCGCCACCGCCGATAATAGTTTATGCATGTTTTCCTCCGATCAATACCGACGTTAATTTAATTTTCATGCCGCCCGCGCTCAACCATGAAAATGGTATAAAACAACAGAAGCATGTCAATACTCATAGGCGCCCATATCCACCCGGCTGCGCTGCGAATCAATCCTGGGCCGACCATCCAGGTCCACAGCTTCAACCATCCAAGCCTGATTCGTGCCGGCATCAATTCCCGGGGAACCGGCCGCCAGCCGATAATTGCCCGCGTCCGTACCAGCAAATACTGGTCCGTCCGAAATATTGCCGTATTGGGAACCGGATAACGCCGGGCTGCACGAATACCGGAACACCCCGTCCGGCGCCGCCGGCGGCAGTTCCAGTTCCGCAGTGTTTGTTCCGTCTGCGGTATTTGATGCAATAATGGTATTACAAACCATTAAATTTCCGGCTGAACCCTCCGGGCTGAGCGAGATGCCGCCGCCATGCCGGGCGGAATTACCGGCGATGGTGCAGGAAGCCAGAGTCAACCCGGCTTGATCAATGTAAATCCCGCCGCCATGCGCCTGGCTGCCGTACAATTTGTTGTCGGCGATCAGGCAGTTAGTGATAGACATTGAAGTCTGCCAATCGCCGCGAGAGCCGACGTACAGGCCGGCGCCATTGCCGCCGCACGCCACATTGGACACAATGACACTATGCGCCAGGCAACCGGTGTTGTCTATCAAAAATGCGCCGGCGGCATGCCATACGCTGGTATTGGCAGCGATACACGAGTGTGTCACATTCAGATTTCCCCGGGAAGCTGTATTGGCGTTGTTGGCCAGGCCCGCGCCATAGGCCGCGGCATTGCCGGCCACCGTGCAATTACTCATCTGCACCAGGGAATTGCCGACGGCCAGTATGCCGCCGCCGGCATTGGCCGTCCGATTATGCGTAATGGCGGCGCCGGAAATTGTATTAATGCCGGCGGCTACAGCTATGCCCCCGGCGTGGGTTTTGGCGTGGTTGTTGCTGATAATGCAATTTTCAACGATATGCCCGCCGGTCCCCGCGAGATGCATCCCGCCGCCGCTGCCCGCGCTGCCCGCGTTTTCATTATCTACAATACAGCAGTCCACGATACGGCAGTTGGCGCCATATACATAAACACCGCCGGCGTTATAGGAGCTGGACGCCTCATCGTAATTGGCCGCGATCAGCGAACGGCGCAATTCCGCGCCCTGCCCCAAAAACACGCCACCGCCGGCGCAAGCATAATCCCCGCCGGAATTACGATTGCTGATGATCGTGCAATCCGTGATGACGGCGCCGGCATCGGCCCGGATTCCTCCGCCGCCATAATTTGCCCGGCAGCGCCGGATAATGCAATTGGAGACTATGCCCGCCGCCAGCCAGATGCCGCCGGCAGCGCCATGGCGATCGTTCGGATACCCTCGCTCAATGGTAACGCCGGATAACACCGCGCCCGGACTGGTGATGCTAGCGCATCGCGTGGAATGGGCGGGATCCGGATATAGAGTGGTAATCACCACGCCTGTGGGCGCTGTGGCCGGCGGCCATCCCTGCACCCGCACGCTGAAATCAAGATTGATTGGCGCGGTCACTACATACAAGCCGTTGGAGATTAACACTGTGTCCCCCGCGCCGGCTTTGCTCAGTGCGTTGCTGATGGTTGCCACAGCATTGGACCAGTCGCCGATCCCGGAACGGGCATCATCCCCGTCCGGCGCAACATGCAGAGTCGCCGGTCCGCGGGCTTTTGGCGTGTGGCTCTCCACAACCGAGTCATCCTGGAATTCCGTGGCGGTGTCACCACGCTCCATTTGCAGGCCGGTGACCCAGATTCTGCTGCCGGCGGGCGGCTCCGGCGACAGCCGTAACAAATGCCCGCCTTTAAAGCCCTTATAGGGTCTGGAGACGATTTCTCCCGCGACTTGAAAGCGTTCCCACTCCGTTGACAAGGTGAATATTTTGATTTGCGGCGTGGCAAAAGGCAAATAAACTTTGAGTTTATCACCGTCCCGCGCTCCCTTAGCGTAGCACGAAAAGACCATTTTCGGCGGCTGGCCGTCCACCGCGTCGGGTATGTAGCACATGCCATCCAACCCTTGGGATAATGGCGGCTTGGAATAAACCATGCACATGGCCGGTATCCCATGCCAGAGAGTTTCCTGATCCAAAAACCAGGACGAGCCGGGCTGGCCGCGGTACGGATCATGTCCCGGACCCCAGGCGGGCAAAAAGAAATCCGGGACACCTGGATTAAATTGTTTTTGGAAGCATGGATTGGGTATGTGATTTTTCCCCGCCATCACCTGGCGGCGAATTTCATCAACCTTGACAATCGGGGCTGGTTCAGCGACCAAAGCCTGCATTTCCAGCGTTGCCTGCACGGGAATCTGCTGCGGCTTGACTATTATGACAGGCCCGGCCGGCGCTGGCGTCTGGGCGACAACCGGATTCATGGCAGGCTTCATAAGCCGCAGACGATAGGCTCGGACGCCGTAAGCCTCCAGCTTGTCGGAGAACGATTCCCCGTCCAAATCCATTTCACTTTGCCCCTCTGCCGTAAACAGCCGCGTCGCCGCCTGCAAACCGTCAATCTTAAATTTCGTCTCCACGGCATGGGCGACGATATTAGCGGCCAGCAGCAAATAATCGCCGTCGGGGTATTGAAACACCGCGGCATTGACCATGGGAAATTTTTGGGCTGCGGGATTGAAATCATCGGGAATGTAACTGATTTGCTGCGGGATATCCCCATTCAGCAAGGCCGGGCTCATCTCGCGGATTTGCGCATTAATCATCCGCAACGCATCCCAGGCATCGCCGCCTGCGACCACATGCAGGACAAAATACACCAATCCGCGCGCGCCGTAAATAATGGCGGTGTATGCCTGGCAAAGCATATGCGCCTTGGACATGCTGATTGGCGTCCGCCCCAGTTCTAGATAATTGGACAATGGCACGAAAAGCATGACCTTATGGTCATGGCGGCAGCGTTCCCGGAGAATATGGGCATAAAATGCGGTATATAAACCCGGCTCGCTGTAAATCCCGCCGGTAAACGGGCGCGGATAAATATCAAACCCTATAGCTTCGCTCCAAGCCGTCCATGTGTCGCCATGTGGGATATTCATGGAGTAAACCATGCACAAAGGGCGATATGGGTCTATTTTGCGCACGGTTTCCCAGTACCACTCAGCCACCGCAATACGCTCGTCCGGATTGACCAGATTGGGCTCATCCACATTGTAGTAAATCAGCAAGTTTGGCTGCTCGCGCATGGTTTTAATATTGGCCGCCAATACCGGCTCCATCGTCGCATATCTTTTACGCTGAAAATCCAACCGATCGGCTAATGGCGTGCCCGGCGCATTGTCGCTCGGCGGGGGAATGGGCGAGCTCCAATCCAACACATCCATTCCATATTTATCCGCGAGGGATGCGAATAAAGCGGAATCGGCAGCCCGCGCTTGATAGGTATCCGGTTGCTTGCAGAAATTTTCAAGGATGAGCGTTGTGAATCCCGCTTCGCCCAGATATTTGATCGCTTCTTCCTGATCATTCCCGCTCGCTTCGACCTTGAACGCATAATTGCTGTCCCAATGCGCGACACTCATTCCCACCGGGAATACCGGCTTATCATTTTTCAGCAGAATACCTTTGGAAAAATCAGCCTTGACTTCATACCCCGGCCGAGGTTGATGCCGCCGGACGGTCAGGCGCTTTTCCGCCAGTATGTCGGCCCCCGAAACCAGTTGTAAATCCAGAGCATTCTCACCAAAGTCGAATTCACTTAAAGGAATTGCCAGCGTTGCTTCCGGCTGCAACCCCTTGACGATATGCAATTTAGCGCCATTGATGTTAAGGGCGAGGGCGGCGCTGGACAGCAGCGCATCCGGCAGCCCCAATTCCAGATGAATATCCACTTGCGCTTCGCTTGTGTAATAACTGCGTCCGACAAATATTTCTTTGACGACTTGCAAGGCGGATAATTCTTCTATCGTCTTTCCCGCAAGGCAATTTCCAGTGACCGCGTCAATCAGCGTAATTTGGACTTTACGTTCCCGCAGGTCTCCGGCTGGCACGCGCAAAACCAGATTGCGTTGATACGGGCCAACCTGGCCTGGTTCCGGTTTACCATCCAAATCAACCAGTTCCGTTTGTTTGACACAGTGGCCCTGACCGATATCTTCCATGACCCGCACCTCCGCCCGCCCGGCAACCTCTGTATAGCGCATCAGCGTAACCTTCACATCGTAAAAATATTTATCGTCATGCGCGTAGTAACTGGTGACTTCCGCCGCTGCAATTTTAGGGGCGAAGGGAATTACGGGTTTGAAGCCGCCCAAGCCGTCAACAGCAGCGAATTGTTTAAAGTCGTGGGTTTTGGGACGCCCCATCGTCTCCGGGAGGAGGGTTGATAGTACCGTTTGTTCGCTCTGTTTTGCGCCATATTGGTCTAAGGCGATATTGCGCAGATTGCGGACGATATTGAGCTGCATGCCGGCCAGATCGTCGCAATTAAACACATACAAAGGAATTGCCACTTCCGCGGTCCAGCCGTTAGGCAGAATTTTCGTAAAACTGCGCCAGGGAGCCTCCCAGGATATATTCTGGCTGGCGGGCCGGAGCGTTATGCTCTGTTCAAACGTCACGTTATCAGCCGAAAGCACGAACCAATAATAGCGGTCTTGTTGCGCATCCGGTTTGATATATATCTCCACCGATTCATTCCCGTAAAAATTGGGATAGAGATCGTCGTGCTTGAACACCGTCTGGATTACATGCTGTGGGCGGGCGAATTTATAGCTGAAGCAGGAGCTTTTGATTGCCGACTTGATTGCGGAACTGTTGCTGGTTTTTCATCATTTGCATTACGTCATCCGGCGTGTTGGACTTGCGCAATGAATGCAG
>JBMNRV010000060.1:0-9115 GCA_050944835.1 Kiritimatiellia bacterium | reverse complement strand
CGTGAGAAAAATGTGTTGGTGACGGAGAATTTAGAAATGGGCCATTGAAAATCCGGCGATGGCTGATTGCAAAACACAATTCCGGAAAAATTAGCGTGACGGGCAAAGCCCGTCACGGATTCAGGATAGTCATAATATGCCAGAGGAATCCGGTCGCCCTGGCGCAAAAAAGTGGTAAACGGACGCTCGCGGGTCAGGCATAATTCAACCCAAAATGGTTTTTTACTCTCATCAAAATAATGAAAATGACCCTTGGCTATTTCCGGGAAAATAACCGGATGCATGCGGTACCCCACCGCATCGTGCGTAGTCATTAATCCCCCGCCTGCTTCTACCCAGCTACGCAACGGTTCGATCCAGTCCTTGTATTTGGATGCATTGGAAAGCTGCGGCACAATTACCGCCTTGAATTTCGACAAGGTTGCCGGCGTGGCATCATAGATGATTTCCGCCTGAAAATCTTTTTCAAAGTCCAACATCTGATAAATGCCGTCAGCCCAGTTCGGAGTCTGACCAGACTTCAATACTCCTACCGGTATTTTATCCTGCGCCAAACCAAAAGTAACCGCCATAAGGCCAATCAGCCCTGCCAAACCAAATCGCTTATTTATTTTCTGGAAATACATCAGTCCCCCTTTATACTCACCGCCTATCCACATCAACTCCATATAATACCAATTGGCGCTCTTTAATGCCCTTTTTATGCTTAAAAATATTCATTGTATGGCTGGAAAAACGACTTAACATCGCCAGATTAATATAAAATTAAACCTAAATCAACATGTTTTATTTTATTTTTTACCACCAGCAAATTAACCGCCATCTCCAAGAGCGCCAAAAGAAAGCTTGTTGGAATGGAGCGAGATGCTCACACAGAAGGCGCGGAGATGCAGTGAGTTAAAATGGAATTTTCCTGTTGGTGTTTACTGCTTAGTGCGATATACTACCATTAATCCTTAAAAACGGCGTTTTGAATATAAAGGATGAAGGACGAGGGATGAAGTCGGAGGTAGTGGCCTAAAAATCTGTGTTCATCCGTGGTCCCTCCCCGCCAGTGCGGCTTACGCCTTGCCAACTGCCGTTTTTAGGGTTAACTGACTAATCAGACAAGTGGGAACGCATATGAAAACCAAACTCAAGGAAATCACCTTAGCGCGCCTGAAGCCGCCGGAATACATCCGGGACCAGGTTGCGGCCTTACGCGCGACAGTCGGCGATGGCATCGCCATTAACGCGCTCTCCGGCGGCGTGGATTCGGCGGTGGTAACTATGCTGGCGCACCGCGCGTTGGGTGAGCGCCTGAAAACATATTTCATTGACAACGGACTGATGCGGGCGGATGAGCCGGAGACTGTGGTCAAGTTGTTCCGTCAGCGCGGCGTTCCGGTGGAATTGGTGGATGCGCGCCGCGAGTTTTTCCGCGCGCTCAAAGGGAAAACCGACCCGGAAGCCAAGCGTCAGGCTATCACTGAGGCCTTTTATAAAAAGGTCTTCGGCCGGTTGGTGCGGCAGAGCGGCGCGCATTTTCTGTTGCAAGGCACCATCCTGACCGATGTGGAGGAAACGGTGGCTGGGATCAAACGTCAACACAATATTCTCTCCCAGCTTGGCATAGACACCCGTAAAGCCTATGGCTATACCGTGATTGAACCTTTGATTAACCTGCGCAAGCCGGCAGTGCGCCGTGTAGGGCGTGCGTTGGGCTTGCCTGCCGTCCTCTTCCAACGACCACCCTTCCCTGGGCCGGCGTTGGCCGCGCGCGTGATTGGCGAAGTCACCCCCGAGGAAGTGGAATTGGTGCGCCGGGCCACAATGGTGATGGAGCGCGTTCTGGCGCGGGTGCCGAAGTTTCAATGTCTGGCGGTTTTACACGCCGACCGCGTGACCGGTATCCGGGAGGGTCGGCGCGACTTCGGCCGCCAGATTGAAGTGCGCTGTTGGGACGGCCGCGATGCCGTTGCCGCCCGGCCTACGAATCTGCCCTATAAAACCCTGATGAAGCTGAGTAAAATGATTATCCGCGAAGTGCCAGGGGTGGTCAGTGTAACTTACAATATTACTTCCAAGCCGCCATCTACCATTGAAGCTATTTAACCTTAAAACAATCAATAAATGGTAAAAAGCATGAAGCAAAAACTCGTTTTGATAATTGCGTTGGTCTGTGGCATCCTGGCATTTATGTTGACCGGCGCCTATCTGCGCCGCGAAAAGGAATTGATTATGCAAGGCGCCGACAGTATCTGGGTGGTGGGCGCGGCGCAGGACCTGCCGGCCGGCTTGGTCATTAAGCGGGCCGATATAGGCAAATTAAAGGTGTTCCGCCGCAACGTCGGCAACCGGGCTGTGCTGCCGGAGTCGGCTGAGGAAATTATCGGCAAGAAACTGCTCTTTACCATCGGTAAAAACGAGCCGATTTTGTGGTCGGATGTGGATGTGCCGTACCGCGCTGAGGCCGGCTTGGCCGATATTATTACCACATCCTTGCGCGCCATCTCAATTTCAGTTGACGCTGTTTCTTCGGTCAGCGGCATGGTGCGGCCGAATGATCATGTGGACATCATCGGAACGTTCACCATACCCTCTACTAATCGTCCCAACGAACAGGAAATTGTAACGCTGACCGTTCTACAGGATGTGACGGTGCTGGCTGCCGGTCGGCAAATGGCGGCGCGGGCGCAAAACAGCGAGCGTCAAGCGGCATTGGCGGGGTACAGCACAATTACGCTCGAAGTCACGCCGCGCGAAGTGGAGCTGTTGGTGTTTGCCCAGTCCGTCAAAGGGCGGCTCTCGCTGGCGCTCCGCAATCCGTCCGACGTGACATACGTTAAGGATTTGCCGCCGATAGATTATCAGCGCATCCGCGACAAGCTGCAGGAATTGAATATGATCCGGCAGCGCGATATTCGCCATAAGCAGGAGATGTAAGGGCCGGTATGTCGGACAATTTGCTCCAACTGGAAATCAAGCACGCCGGGCGGCCGCTGCAAAAGCAACTGGCGCCTATGGGGGTATATCCTGTCGGTTCCGAGCAGGGCAATAAAATCATCATACCGGATGCCTCCGTTGCGAGGCGGCACGCTATTTTGCTGTTGCGTGAGGATGGTTTTTTTGTGGAGGACCTCGGCAGCAATCAAGGCACCATGTTGGACGGTGCGCCGGTGCGGGGGCGTGCCGCCTTCCAGCCGGGCCAGGAAATCCGGTGCGGCGATTACAGTTTAGTAGTGCGGCGGCCGGCGGCGCCACCGCCGCACGAATCGGCGCCTCCGCCCGCCGCCGCCGGCGCCATGCCGGAGACGCCGCGGATAGACCCGGAACAGGAACAGAGGCGGCAGATGAAGCGGCAGATTCACACCGTTCTGCTCGAACGGCTGGACATGAAGCGGCTGACGGCCTCGCGCATCCAGGAGGAGGATTTGCACCGGCGGGTGCGCCAGACTTTGGAACAGATTGTCCGGGAAGTTCACCAGCGGTTGCCGGCGTGGATCGAGCCGGCGGTGTTGATCAAGGAAATCTATGACGAAGCAGTGGGTTTAGGCCCGCTGGAGGATATGCTGGCTGACCCTGAAATCACGGAAATCATGGTTAACCGCCATGACCAGATTTATGTGGAGAAACACGGCCGACTTATATTGAGCGACCGGGTGTTTCTGGACGATGCCTCCGTGCTGGCCATCATTGAGCGCATTGTGGCGCCTATCGGCCGCCGGATAGATGAAAGCCAGCCCTACGTGGATGCCCGATTGAAGGACGGGTCGCGGGTCAATGCCATTATACCGCCGCTGGCGCTGAGCGGCCCGTGCCTGACCATACGCAAATTTGCGCGCGATGCTCTCAGTATAGCGGATTTAATCCGCTTAGGCGCATTGACGCCCGCCATGTCGGAATTCCTGCGTCTATGCGTTATATTGCGCCGCAACATCATAGTGGCCGGCGGCACCGGCTCTGGCAAAACAACCTTGTTGAACGTGTTGAGTTCTTTTCTCCCGCATACCGATCGTATCGTCACAATTGAGGATTCGGCGGAGCTGCGTCTTTCTCAGGCGCACGTGGTGCGCCTGGAGTCGCGCCCGCCCAACATGGAAGGGCGGGGGGCGGTCACCATCCGCGATTTACTGCGCAACGCCTTGCGTATGCGCCCCGACCGCATCATCATCGGCGAGTGCCGCGGCGGCGAATCTCTGGACATGCTGCAAGCGATGAATACCGGCCATGACGGGTCGCTGACCACTGTGCATGCCAACTCGCCGCGCGATGTGATTTCACGCCTGGAAACCATGACGCTGATGTCCGGCATCGAATTGCCATCGCACGCAATTCGCGAACAGATTGCTTCGGCCATAAATCTGATCATACAGACTGCCCGCCTTAGTGACGGTTCGCGCAAGGTGACTGCCGTTACGGAAGTCGCGGGTCTGGAAGGCGACCGGATCACCATGCAGGATATTTTTGTGTTTAAACAGACGGGGCTGGATGCCAACGGCCGCGTCATCGGCACTTTCCGGCCTTCCGGTTCGGTGCCGACTTTTATAGAAGACCTCCGCAGCCGCGATTTGAAAATAGATATGTCCATGTTCGAGCCGTCGGCATTTGCCGCCGGTCGTTGAAACTAAATGCCTAACGCTTGATCAAGAAAATATGGCTGGCTTTCACGAAATTTCATGGGTGGTGATGATACCGCTGCTGTACGGCTTGAGTTTCACGCTCTTGGCGTATGCCTGCCTGCGCGCGCTGCAATCCGGCGCGGAAAACTACTCTGCCGTTTACACCGAGAGCACGGCGCGACAGTTCGCCGAGATGTTTTACTTTATTCCGCCTCGGCGGCTGCTGGAGATTGCCTGGACGGCGGCGGCAGTCGTATTTCTGATGTTTTTCCTGGCGACGGGCGATTTCGGCTCGCTGGCCGGAGTATTGCGCGGGCTGGTTGTCGGCGGCCTTGCCGGAAGCGTGGCGTTGACCCTGCCGGGCCGGGCGCTGATGGTGCTGAAGCAGAAGCGTCGTCGTGATTTTAATGAGCAATTGGTGGATGCGTTGATGACTATGAGCAATGCGCTGCGCTCCGGGGTTAGCATCCTACAGGCGTTTGAGCAGGTTGTGAAGCAGAACCGCAACCCGATTTCACAGGAATTCAGTCTGTTTCTGCAACAGACTCGCGTCGGCGTGAAATTTGAGGAGGCCTTGAGCAACCTTGAACGGCGGGCCGACAGCGAAGATTTGACTATCATGATCCGGGCTATTGAGATTGCCCGGCAAACCGGCGGCAACCTTACCGAGGTTTTTGAAAAAATCGCCTACACTATTCGTGAACGCATCCGTATCCGGGGACGTGTGCGCACCCTGACGGCCCAAGGGCGGTTGCAGGGAGTGGTGGTGGGGTTGATGCCTTTGATCCTGGCGGCGGTAATGTTTGCCCTTGATCCGCAGATGATGGGCGCTTTCATACGTTCGTCTGTGGGTTTGGCCATGATCGCTGCCGTGCTGGTTCTGGAAATCATCGGCGCCTTGCTGATTCGTAGGATAGTAGCGATTGACATATGAATATGCTGGGGATGACATTGCCGGAAATCTTCTTGGCCGTTTTATGGGCGGTCTTCGCCTGCGGCTTGGGTTGGGCCCTGGCGCAGTCAGTCGCAGCCGTGCCGCTCGGTCCGGGAGCATCCGGTGTGGCGCGACAGGCGCGGCGGTTGCCATGGATGATGCGGGTGTTGCTGCCGGCGGCATCGTTGTCGGCGTTTTTTTTCCGCCGTCCGCAGTTTCGGCCGTTATGTGCTCAGGCGGAAGCGTCGTTGACTGCGGCCGGGTATGAAGACACCTTGAATGCGCAGGAATATCTGGCGCTCTGTCTGCTTGTTCCGTTGATATGGGGTGGCGGCGCTGCGGTGGCGGTGTTGGGCATGGTTGCATCGGCCGGCCAGGTTCTGGACGGACGCGTAATTGTTTTGACGTTGGCCTTGTTCCTGTGGGCGGCTTTTTATCCGCACCTCTGGCTGAAAAACGCAGTCGTGTTGCGGCATCGTGCGATCATGCGCGCACTGCCGTTTGTCATGGACCTCCTGACAATTTCTGTGGAAGCGGGCTTGGATTTTATGACGGCCATTCGCAATATAATCGAGCGGCGAAAGACGGATGCATTAGGCGAAGAGTTTGGGCGGGTGTTGTTTGAAATACAGCTTGGGAAAACACGGCGCGAAGCTCTGCGACACATGGCCGGACGGATAGACCATCCGGACATTCATTCGCTGGTAATGGCATTGGCGCAGGCGGATGAAATGGGCGTGAGCATCGGCGCCACGTTGCGCATCCAATCCGATCAAATCCGCGCCAAGCGTTTTATGCGCGCGGAAAAAATGGCGCATGAAGCGCCGGTGAAAATGCTCTTCCCGTTGATTGTCTTTATTTTTCCCGCTGTCTTTTTAGTATTGCTTGGGCCGTTGGCCCTGCAAGTGTTGCGTCAGGGGATGTGAATCGTCCGCTATCTTACCTAATATAATATCCGGATGTGCTCAGCGGACGCGGAAAGGCAGCGCCTCATCCAGATTGGCGGCGTTGCAACAGAGCATGACCAGCCGGTCCAGGCCGAGCGCCGCCCCCGCGCTGGGCGGCATTCCGGACTCCAGTGCGGCCAGGAAGTCATTATCCAGAGGGTAAACGGTTTTGCCTTCTGCTCGCCTTGCCGCGGCGCAGGCGTCAAAGCGCCGGCGTTGTTCCGAGAGGTCCGTCAATTCAGAAAATGCATTGACGATTTCCAAACCGCCAATGTAAAGCTCCCAACGTTCAGCAACCGGCGGGTTATCGGGGCGGCAGCGCGCCAGCGCCGCCGCCTCAACGGGATAATCCAGCAGCACAGTCGGTCGGTCTGGCGGCAGGGCGGGTTCCACTAGATTAACGAGGTCGTCCTCAAACCGTCTGGAATCGAAGCTGCTCACAGGGTCCCAGCCGGCGGCCTCCTTGAATGCCTTAGCAACCGTCTGTACGTTCCAAGGCTGGGTTAGTTTTATCTGCTGGCCTCGATAAACAAAGCCAGCTGCATCGCCGCCGGCTGCCTTGACGGCGGCGGGAATCAGTTCCTGGACATCGTCCAGAATGACACGGTAATCCGCATCGGCGCGGTACCATTCGAGCATACAGAATTCCGGGTTATGCCGGTCGCCGTATTCCCCATGTCGGAAACAGGGGCCGATTTGGTACAGCTTGTCGTAGCCGGCGGCCAATAGCCGCTTCATGTGCAGCTCCGGCGAGGTGCGCAACCAGGCTGTGCCGGAGGGTTGGGCGTCAATCTGCTCTTCTAAGGCAGGAGTGGGAATGCGGATAGGCGTTTCTACTTCCAGAAAACCGCGGGCGGTGAAAAAATCACGCACTGCCGCCATGATGCGCGCACGCTTTTCCAGAGCCGGACGGAGCCGCCGCAGGCGTTCAGTGGCGGGATCGGGATTAAAGCCGGCGGACATCGTCAATTGCGGAAAGTCCGCACTCGGTCGCTGTAAGCGCCGGTGCGTGTGTCTATTTTGATAACATCGCCCTGATTGACGAACAAGGGCACTTGGATTTCAAAACCACCCTCTATTTTAGCGGGCTTCAACACGTTGGTGGCAGTATTGCCGCGCGCGCCGGGTTCGGTCTCAACGATCTCCTTTTCGACGAAGGTAGGCAGCTCCACGCCGATGGCTTGACCATTGAAAATCAGGACATCCACCGGCATATCTTCGTTCAGAAAGTAGCGCGAATCGCCGAGCACGTCGGGTGAAATTTCCAGTTGCTCGAAATTGGAGTCAATAAAAACGTAATTCGTGCCGTCATTGTACGAGTAACGCATTTTGCGGTCTTCGATCTGCGGCTCTTCAAATTTATCGTTGGAGCGATAGCTCTTAGTCAAAGTGGAACCATTGATCAGGTTTTTCAACTTACAGTTGTAAATAGCGGCGCCCTTGCCGGGTTTGACAAAATTGAATTCCGTAATGTAATACGGCACACCGTCAATTTGAATGCGCAGTCCCTTGCGCAGGTCAGAAGCGGAATACATAAAAAACCTCGCTGTAACTTGTCGCGCACCGCCTTCCCGGGCGGCGCTAGTTTATGTTTATAGGCAACGGAACGCTCTTTTTAATATTAACAAACCATCTTGGCAAGTCTTTTTTGCGTACATGTCTTTTTTGCATACATTGTCACACGGAGACGCGGCGGTGCACTGGCAAGTAAGAAAAAAATTAGCCACAAAGATGCTGAAGAATCACGGATTGAACCGCCAAGAACGCCAAGAAACAGAAAAAGGGAAGGAACCACGGATGATTGAACCGCCAAGAACGCCAAGGAGGAGGAGGGGAAAACCACTGATGAACACGGATAGACACGGATGACCAAGGAGAGGGGGGAACCACAGATTACGCAGATGGACGCAGATTTTAACAGAGATACCGGCTGGCTCGCACCTCCGTGTAACACCTCTGTCTCTTCTTGTGCCTCTTGTGCATCTTTGTGGCTAATTCTCCTTCTGCACCTCCGTGTCTCCGTGTCTACGTGTGAGCTTCTCTGCCTCTGCGCCCATCTGCGTTAATCTGCGGTTCCATTCTCTTATTTTCTTGGCGTCTTGGCGGTTCAATTCCATCCGTGTCCATCCGTGGTTCTTTCCGCCTATGTCACGCCCCTATAAGGGCTGGTTTTGAGGGTGTGTTCTGTCCCCCAGGGCGTTGCCCTGGAATGCTTGCCCGCAATGGCGGGGGTATGTCGCGCCCCTTCGGGGCTCCCCTCTGCGTCAATCTGCGTTCATCTGCGGTTTATTTTCCCATCTGTTCCCTTCTTGTGCCCCTTGTGCATCTTTGTGGCTAATCTCCTTCTGCACCTCCGTGTCTCCGTGTCTCCGCGTGAGCTTCTCTGCCTCTGCGCCCATCTGCGTCAATCTGCGGTTCCATTCTCTCATTTTCTTGGCGTTCTTGGCGGTTCAATTCCATCCGTGGTTCTCCCCTCCACCCACAGTTCATTCTTCAGGCGGGCTATGCCAGCAACTCTGACCGGTCTTTGCGGGTTTTTCAATCCGGGGAGCGGGAATCTCCTTTTCCGGATGGAATTGGTGTATCATCTCCAGCAGCTTCTCCGTAACTTTACGGGCGGCATCCACTTCCAG
>JBMNRV010000059.1:0-9258 GCA_050944835.1 Kiritimatiellia bacterium | reverse complement strand
GATATTCGAGAGCCTCGAATTGCTGCCTGAGGCAACTATTCGAAAATTTCGAATAGTTCAGCAGGAAGGTGGACGCCAAGTCACACGTTCAGTGGAACACTACAATCTTCAGATGATCATCGCCGTTGGTTTCAAAGTCAATAACGAGCGCGCGGTCCAGTTCCGCAAGTGGGCCAACCACATTGTAAAGGAATATACGATCAAGGGCTGGGTGATGGACGACGAGCGCCTGAAAAATGGCGGTGTCCTAACGAATAAGTATTTCGAGGAGCAGTTGGAGCGCATCCGCGAAATCCGCGCCAGCGAGCGTAAGTTCTACCAGAAAATAACCGATATCTATGCCACTGCGGTTGACTATGACCGTGACAGCCTGATCACGCAGCGTTTTTTTGCCACAGTCCAGAATAAGATTCATTTTGCGGTACACGGACATACGGCGGCTGAACTGATTGTCGAACGCGCCAATGCGGAAAAGCCGCACATGGGGCTGACAACATGGAAAGATTCCCCCAGTGGGAAAATCATGAAGAGCGACGTCAACGTCGCCAAGAACTATCTTTCCGAACCTGAAATGCAACAGTTGAACCGTCTGGTCACGGCATATCTGGATTATGCAGAGAACATGGCGATACGCAAAATTCCAGTGACCATGCAGGACTGGGAAACCCGCCTGAATAGCTTTATCCGGATTTTCGAGTATGGATTATTTCAGGATGCTGGCAAGGTGACTGCCGAAATTGCCAAGCTCCATGCGGAAAGTGAATTTGAAAAATACCGCATCATTCAAGACAAGCTCTTCCTGTCGGATTACGACCGCTTCATCTTGCAATTGCAAGAGGCAATGACCAACCCTAAAAACGGTATTTGAAATTCGGGAAACGAGATAAAGTGTTGAAAACCGCAGATTACGCAGATTGCCGCAGATGGTCTATCAGATCGGACCGATCAGTCCGATCCGTCTGATCTGTCGTGCATCTTGGCTAATTTCTTTCCTTTCCCGCCATTGCGGGCAAGCCCGCCAGTGCGGCTCGCACTGCCAGTGCGGCGCCGCGCATCTGCGACAAACTTGCCAACTGCCGCAGTTTTAGGGTTAAGCCCAAGGCTTGAACATTTTGTCTCGTTTATGACTTTTTTGTCCGCTCCCTCTGTGTTTCCAGTACGCCACCGTAGTTCTTTATTTCTCGCGTGTGCGGCTGTTTTTTATTCAGCGCTTTGTCGAATAAAATTCTGTTTTGGTTGACAAAAACGAAATTATATCGTAAATAAGCACAAAAACATAGATTATATTGCGTAATTTGCCGGGTGATGATGAAATTTGATGAAACAGATAAGGCGATTTTACGTGCTTTGCAGAAGAATGCCCGTATCTCCATAATTGAAATTGCGCGGAAGGTGGGGTTGGCGCCTTCGGCGGCTTTGGCCCGTGTGCGCAAGTTGGAGCGTTCCGGTGTGATTACGGGGTACGAAACGCGCATGAATCCGAAGTCGTTCGGACTGGATTTGGTCACTTTTATTCACGTCAGCACGCATGAAAATATTGGGTCTTTGGCTATTGGACGCCGCATCGCGCTCATTCCGGGTGTGCAGGAAGTGCATTCCTTGGCGGGCAAATATTGTTATCTGGTCAAGGCGCGCGTGCGCAATACCGCGGCTTTATCGCAACTGTTGGAACGCATTGGTGTTATCAAAGGGGTCTCCGGTTCTTTTACAACTCTTTCGCTGGGAGCGATAAAGGAATCCATCGGCGTGGACCTGGAAGCCCCAGATGAGGAATAAACCTTAAAACGGTGTGTTAATATGGCCGAAGGCTATCCGGCTTTAGAAGTAAATTTAGATGCAATCCGGGCAACTGCGCGCACGATTGTCAGCCGCTGTACTGCGGCTGGGGTGACTGTGGCGGGTGTGACGAAGGGGGTCTGCGGGTCGCCGCCGGTGGCGCAGACTTTGTTGGAAAGCGGTGTGCGGCAACTGGCGGATTCACGTCTGGAAAATCTGGAGCGGCTTAAGCGCAATTGTATTCGGGCTGAATTAATTCTGCTGCGTTTGCCGATGCTGAGCGAGGCGGAAAAAACCGTGCAGCTGGCCGACATCAGTTTGAATTCTTCGATGCCGGTTATACGCCGTCTGAGCGCAGCGGCCGAGCGGATCGGACGGATACACAAAGTGGTGTTGATGCTGGAATTGGGCGATTTGCGCGAGGGGGTGAATCCGGCGGAGGCGGTGCCGCTGGCGCGCCGTGTCGCCGCATTGCCGGGAGTCCGGCTGGCTGGGGTAGGGGCGAATTTGACCTGTTATGGCGGAGTGATCCCCAGTCCAGATAATCTGCGGATTTTGGTGGAGGTGGCGTCTGACGTGGAACAGGCAGTGGGGTTCCCGCTTGAAATCATCTCGGGAGGGAACACCAGTAGTCTACCGCTCTTACTGGATGGGCGTTTACCGCCGAAAATCAACCATTTGCGTTTAGGGGAATCGTTGTTATTGGGATTGAATACGTTGGATGGCTCGCCCATACCAGATACGCGCCAAGATGCATTTGTGTTGCGCGCGGAAATCATAGAGGTGAACACCAAGCGCTCAGTGCCAGTCGGTAAAATCGCCCGGGATGCATTCGGCCGCCGTCCGCAGTTTGAAGATCGCGGCATTCGGCGGCGGGCTATTTTGGCAGTTGGGCGCGAGGATATTATGCTAGATAGTCTGAAGCCGCTTGATGAGGGCGTCACCATCCTGGGGGCCAGCAGTGACCATCTGTTAGTGGATATTCAGGACTCGCAGCGCGTCTGGGTGGTGGGTGAGGTTATGTCATTCCGTCCCGGCTACGGCGCTTTGCTGGCGGCGATGACCTCTTCTTATGTGGCCAAACGGTTTGTTGATAAGTCCGTCGGCAAGATGCCGGACGAACAGACAGTGGCGTTAATTGGTGCGCCGGTCATGCCGGACGCCGGTTCAACTGGCGCCGCCGACTCGCCACGGGCGCTTCGTCAGAGCGGTGTGCAAGCCATGTTGGAACGCGCCGGACGGCAAGTGCGTGATGTCGGCGATCTTGGATCGTATCCAGATGGGACGGATAAAACTTGTGTTGAGGCATTGGCGGTGGCGGTGTCGCGGGAGGCGTCTGCCGGCCACGCGCCGGTGGTGCTTGGGGGAACGCATCACTTTCTACGGGGAATTATCGCCGGGATGCGGCAGGCCCGGCCGCACTTAGGGGTGGTTTTATTTGATGCCCATGCGGATGATCGGACTGACTGGTTGTCTGGGTTGGCAGAAAAGGCATGTGATGCCCATAAAGCATGGCTGGCGCCGGAAAACCTGGCTGTCATCGGTGTGCGCAATATTGCGCCGGAAGCGCGTGAAGTGCTGAAACGTTCCAAGGCGATGGTTTATACGATGGAAGATATAGACTACTATGGTATCCGCGATATTGCGGAAAAGGTAGTGAAAGAATTTGCTTTGCGCGTGGATGGACTGCACATCAGCTTTAATTTGGATGTGCTGGACCCCACAGCGGCGCCGGCAGCAGCCCGTCCGGAGCCGGGCGGTATCAGCGCCCGGGAAGCGTATTTGGCGATGGAGATTTTAAGTCGTTGCGGCGCCCCATTATCCATGGATTTGCCGGGATTGAATGTGCCCCGGGACCGTGATAATATGACCGCTCAATTAGCCGCTGGTTTGGTCGCGACGCTTTTTGGTAAACGGCTTATGTAAACCTAAAACAGGTGGCATACAATTTGTGTAAGGGCGGGGAAAGACGCTGTGTGCTATAAACCCGTTCATAAAAACAGACAGACAATTTTCAGGAGGAAAAAATGCTTCGGCGTGGGAAATTGGTAGGGTTGGGGTTGGGATTGCTGGCGACGGTGTTTTGGGCGAGTCTGTATTCTGTGACCCGCCTGCTTTTCGGGAATTTTGAGGTTGATCCGTTAACCCTCACGTTCCTCAGGTTTCTGATGGCAAGTGTGTTTTTTGTGGGTGTGGCGATTGTGATGGGGCGTGGCCGGGATTTGTTGCGCGCCTTAAGACGGGATGGCTTGGCTTTTATCTTTCTGGGGCTGACCGGTGTTTTCGCGGAAGGCGCTTTGCAGTTTTATTCCCTGCAATATACGACCGGGATGCGCAGTTGTGTTTTTTCAAACGCTTCGCCGATTTTGACAGTGTTGATTGCCGCCTTGTGGCTGAAAGAGCCCATTACCCGGCGCATGGGAATCGGAATGATTGTTGGTTTGGCGGCAATGATCCTGGGTTTGGCCGGGCAGCCGGGGAGTGACCAGTTTATGGAGAGCAGCAGTTATCTGGGCGATTTCCTGGCGCTGATGTCGGCGGTCTGCTGGTCGCTTTATACGGTTGGCGGCGACAGTGTGACCAAACGTTATGGCGGCTTAATCAGCGCTTCGTCCGCTATGTTGA
Organism: Kiritimatiellia bacterium; assembly: GCA_050944835.1. Lineage (GTDB taxonomy): Bacteria > Verrucomicrobiota > Kiritimatiellia > JAAZAB01 > JAAZAB01 > JAXGPF01. The sequence goes on along the minus strand of JBMNRV010000059.1, from coordinate 4,857 downwards.
CTGGCACTGTGATTACGTTAGTATTTTTGCTGATTACCGGGCGCCCGGTGTTCCCATCTATGCCGCCGCAAGTCTGGTGGGGGATGGTTTATCTGGGTGTTGGCGCTTCGGGGGTGGCTTACGTGGCTTGGTTCAGCGCTTTAAAATATCTCAAGGCCGGCGAGCTGGGAGCATTCGGCTATGTTTCCACTATGATTGCGGCTGTCTTGTCCATCCTGTTAGTGAAAGAACGGTTCCCAGTCACATTTGTGATTGCCATTATCGGCGTTCTGCTGGGCGTCTGGCTGATGACCGCTCCGGAACGGAAGAGAGAACCACGGATGAACACGGATGGGCACGGATAGGGAAGGGGGAGTCCTTAAGGGGCGTGACATGGGCGAGGGAGAAACCGCCGATTGGCGCCGATTGGCGCAGACGGAATGTCCTTGGCGGTTCACTTTCAGCCCTCGCCTTGGCCTTCTCCCAAGGGGCGAGGGTGGAAACATCGGTGTCCATCAGTTCATCCGCACGTCCCGCACCATCCGTGGTTCTTCTGCATCTTTGAAAAATAACACTTGCCATTTTTTTTGTTTTTGTTACTTTGTTCGCTGAATGAATAAAGTTGATAAAACTTCTATGCAGAAGTGGAACCGGCAATTGGTACTGGCGCTGGCCAGGCGGCATGGCCGGGTGTCCCACAGCGAGCTGGTGCGCGAAAGCGGATTGAGCGCCGGAACCATATCAAACATTACCCGGCAATTGCGCCGGGAAAAATTTCTGAATATAGCCGGGAAGGGCAAGTCCCTTGGCGGACGTTGTCCGGTAAACCTGGAATTCAACCCATCTGCGAAATATATTCTCAGCGCCGCCTGCCTTTATGAGAAAACCTCACTGGCCATCGTTGATTTGTCGGCCAGGATTGTGGCGCGGACAAGTTTTCCCAGCAAGCCGGAGCGAGGAATTGACGCTTTCATGAGGGATTTTGAAAAGGCCATGAATTCCCTCTTAAAATCACATGCGGTGCCCCGCAATAAATTGATGGCTTTGGCGGCGAGTTTTGAAGGAGTGGTGGATGCGCAGACCGGTACGCTTGTGAATTGCGTGCGAATGGGCTGGGAAAACATTCCGCTCAAAAAGAAATTTGAATCCTGGTGTAAACTGGATGTTTTTATTGAAAATGACGTTCGTGCCGCCCTGTTGGGTGAATTCACCAACGGCGCCGGCAAGTCGGCTAAAAATCTGATTTATCTGGCGCTGGGCTCGGGTATAGGCGCTGCGTTCCTTGTCCAAGGGCGTATTTATTACGGCGCGCATCAGACGGAGGGAGAAATTGGACATGTTATCAAGGACCCATCCGGTCCGGTATGCAGCTGCGGGAAGCGCGGTTGTCTGGAAGCGTTGGCTTCCGGCGCCGCCATAGCCGCTGCGGCGCGCCATGCGAACATTCCCGGCTTGCGCAAGTCGGCGACAAGCCAAGAGGCTGAAGCAGCTTTCCGGCAAGTGTTGGAGCAAGCCGAACAGGGGAATAAACCGGCGGGCAAATTGTTGGAACAGGCTGCCAACTTGCTGGGCGGGACGATAGCAAACATAATTAATCTGTTCGATCCGGAAAAAATTATCTTGGACGGATACATGATCGCGGGCCAGGACAATTCTTTTTTCAAGTTGATCAGAAATGCCTGCTACCAATCTTCCGGCGGCCAAGCAAAGTGCGGAGCGCATATCGTTCAAAGCGCGCTGGGCGATGACGCCGCGCTTGTCGGAGGCGCCATTTTGGCCTGTCGGGAGTGTTTTTCAGTTCCGGAATGGAAATAATTGTGGTCCAGTATCATGTTGCTATATGAATAATTGGCCTAAAATTCAGTTTCGTCTGTTTCTTTCTTGGCGTTCTTGGCGGTTCAATCAGTGGTTCTTCTGCTGCTTTGTGGCTAAAAATCTATTGGAACTGAACTTTGGGAAACCAACGGTCTTTTTAAGCTAAATATTTGTTTTGTGGAATGACGGCGTAACCAATAAACAAGGAGCCATAGACAATGCAATACACCAATAACGTTATCAGGGTTGAGTTTGATCCTGTCGGTGGAGGTTTCCCATCGCAAATATTTATCAAGCATATTGACGGTGAAATTCCGGCGTTAACCAGTCAGCGTCATTTTTTGAGTATAGGGCTTTCCGATGGACGTATTGCTACTCCGTTTCTGCCGTCTGATTATGAGCCGATCCGCGTTTCGTACGCGGGCGCCGATCGTCTGTATTTCGATACCATTCCCTTCCGGGATCAGCATGGCAAGTTGGTCGAGAAGTTCCTCCTCTCGCTGCGGTATGAGTTCTGGGATGATGGCACAGTTTTCGTGCGCAGTTATTTCGTGATAGATGAGTCTGTGCATCGGCCTGGGATAAGCGCCTTCACACTCACTGTGCCGCTGAATCTGGAGCGATTCGATAGTATTGATCAAGCTTCCACTGGTATGATCGGCAGACCGTCGGACACGCAAGCTTCTGTGGGACATGATGCCGAATATGATGACATTATCCCTTCGTTTAATTTTAACTGTAAAGCTCGCGATGGCACGGCCGCGTATTTTGAAGTGTTTATGGAGAAGAACCACAGTCTTGCGCGGGCTGAGATAGAGAAGGCCGTCCGTGCGGACACGAGTGAGAATGTTAAGGATCATGGCGCTGCCGGAAGCCCGAAGAGTCATCCTGACCGTACCACCAGGATTACCTGGAAAAATGGCAATCCGATGGTTTGCTGGAATTTTCAGGCGCGTGAAATGCCGCCGCCTCGCATGCGCCCATGGGAGTGGCGTAATCAGTGGGGCTGGTTGTTTACCGCCCCGCCGGTTCGCCGTAGGCTGCCGCCCCTGCGGATGTATCATTTGATGGATTATTTTGAATATCGCGTGCCTACTATAGAGCAGGTTGAACATATCGCCGCGGCCGGAGCGGATGCCATTGTTCTCCATGAACCTTGGCGGCTTGATGTGGGCGGCAGCAGCAGTTTCCCGTATTGCCGTGAAGGACTGCGCAAGTTTATCCAGAAGGCGCACAGTCACAACATCCGCGTAGTGCTGTATATCCGCGGCCATGGCGAGCCGGAAATCAGCGATGAATACGCCGATTGGTTTCCCATGTTGCTTAAATATGATTTTGACGGGCTTTACATGGATTTTGGCGGCGCGCGCAATGCCGGACGAGATTCATACGGCAATATTCCATTCCACCGGCACTACCTCAAGATGCGCCGACTGCGTGAACGCATCGGGCCGCATGGTTTGCTTTTTGCGCATAGTGGACGTTTGTTCACCGCCGTGGGGTTGACGCCCAACCTGATTGACGGTTACGTGGCCGGTGAAGGCGAGTACGGGTTGTTGACCCAAAACCGGTTCAGCCACGAAAGTCTGAGCGGCGCTTATGTGACAACCGGCACCATTTGGACTGCCGCATTTCCCCATTACTCTGAAGGCCAAATTGTTCCCTTCATGGCAAGCGTCGGCCAGTATCCACACGCGCCCTTAGGCGCTGACAGCCTTAGTTGTTCGCTGGAACATCCCAATTTCCCGGGTATCAACGATATTTATCTGCGGCCGCTATGGAAGCTCTGGGGAACCTTCAAGGGGCAACAGGATGTCAATGTGTTTACTGAATATAATAGCCGCGGCGTGCTGGCGCCCGGGGACTCTGATACCGGCGCTTTCATGATGCTGGCCGAGCAAGGTCGGATCGGGTTGCTGATTTTGTCCAACTTCAGCAATCAGGCGCGGCGTCTGGCGGCGAAAGTCAATTGGACGGCGGCTGGTTTAAAAGAGCCGGCATCAGCTTGGCGGCTTACACCCACCACGACAACCCCTGGACAACCTGCGGCCTGGACTGATTTAGGGAAATTCGCCGCGGATGCAGGGGCCTTCGGTTGCGTCGGCTTCCTGTTTGGCGCGCCGGAGGCGTTAACAGCGGCGCTGGAAGAATTCAGCAAGCCGTATCCGCCGCCATCGGAGGAGTCTGCCCGTCACATGCAACAGGTTGCGGAACAGCGGCGCTTGCGTCAGGCGCCGCTTAAACCCATGCGGGAAATATTCATCAAGGTCTCCGTGCCGCCGGCTATCGCAACCATGATGTGTTACGCTAGCTTATACACCGTGTTCCATGAAATCGGCACGCTGGATGATAAAGGTGGATTCTTGCGGCTGGGTTATATCAGTATGAAAGGGTTTCATAAAGAGCCGCCGCTGAATGATGATATTATTTGGGCCGCCGCCGAATCGCCTTGGATCGCTTTGCATTCCCTGCTGCCAGAGCACGGAGTGAATCATGTGGCGATTAAAAGTTTTAGCCCCTTAAGAGGCCATTATTTCCAATCCTTGATTGAGGTAACGGTTTCACCGCGACCGGATGCGCAAGCCGAAGGCGCCTATAAGCTCGTCTTCATGAACGAGGTCGAGTTGGAGGCTGAAACCCTGCATTTTGACATTAATCTGAAGCACTAGCATCCCATAGAAAACTGTTAAGGGAAGGCAAGATAAACCGCTCAGACTTGTGATAGCACCTGCAGTTGGTCGCGTGTGCACCACTCGCCGGTTTCATCCTCAATGGTCACGCGTGCCGGATATAAGAGTCCCCAATCGCGCCGGCGCAGGTATGAATCAAGCAATGTGGCCAGATTACAGTCGAGCCGACCACGGAACCGCTCGCGTCCCCAGACCATGATCCGGACGTCATCGGGATTTTTGAACATTTGCGGATGCAGCCAGAGTGTAAATTTTTTAACGTTTTTTGCAGTCACTTCCACCACCCCATCATCGCGAATAAACGCATCAATCACTCCGCCCGGCAGATGCTTGCGCCGCACAGTGAAGGTGATGTTGTTCCAATCATCCTCGA
>JBMNRV010000058.1:0-9408 GCA_050944835.1 Kiritimatiellia bacterium | reverse complement strand
AAGGGATTTTATGCCGGCGCCAGTCGCTCCAAGGTGTCAAGCCACGCGGGGTTACGGCCACCACACGCGGATGAAACGGATCGCGCCGCTTATCCCGGCTCCATTTCAGCCAATCATACACGGCAGGACGGCCATCCAGCATCGGGTGCCCGCCGGAATGCTCTCTATAAAAGCATGACACACCGACCTGATCCAGGCGCATTTTCGCTGCGCGCGCAAATTCGATGTCCGTGCCATGCCGACGCCGGAACATGACGGCATCGTTGATTCCCTGTGATATCCACATGGTCGTGCCGGTCAGGCAATGCCAGTATGCCAAATCCCAATGACTGGCGGAGCTGAACACGCTGGCGAACCGGTCGGCCAGCCGATGCGCCATGTGGTTGGCGCCCATGCCGCCCATGGATTGCCCGCCGAGGATGACATTATGCGGGTCAATATTGTAAAAATGTTCCAACTCGGTGATGACATCCATCAGATACCGCTCGGCTTCCGGCAGATGCCAGCGCGCCCAACAGCGCTTATTAGGCGGGGCGGATGGATAACAGACAATCCTTCCGCTGGCTTCTAAGAGATCATTGACGCCGGTGCATTTGTAGAAGAAATTCAGGCCGCCATCTCCGGAGCCCCGCCCGCCACCGTGCAGCATGATTGCCAGGCCGTATGCGCGCGCCGGGTCGTAATCCGGCGGCACATAAACCGTAAGCGGTTGTTCCGGATATCTGCCCGCCAGTCCCGGAGATTGAAAGCCAAGACCGAATTGCCAGCCGGTAGTCACTTTCTCCGGCAAAGATGGTTTTAATCCGGCGGCCAGTTCCTCGTAATTCACGTCTGCCAGATTGACGGATTCCAATTTTTGACGCAACGCCATCCGTTCTGATTCATTCGCGGCATACAGATATTTTTTGCTTTGTTCGATCATGGTGCGCATGTTTTACACTCCTAACGCGGCGCGCCGACAGCAATTCAACTCAAGTTCAGCGACGAAAGACAATTTCTATTATTCAGGCGTTTCGTTTTTACCCTTCCATGATGGTTGTTTTTGATCAATATTTGCGTTCCTCCACCGCTGCCAGCGCAAGGGCGTAAAAAGCTTGCGCGCCTTTGGCGCGCATGGCGGTGGTATCCAATCCAAACCACGGGAACTCAAAGGTGACGCCTATCGCTTCAAATTTATCCTTGCAGTAATTTTTCCATGACCAGTGTTTCTGGTGCTGCTTGCGCATTTCATCAGCCGGCAAGGTGTCCCAGCCGGACGCCTTGATAAACTCGGCGGTGGTCTGGGCCGTCCAGCGTTTGTTGTGCCGATAATCCGCCGGCATATGCGTCAGAATTTTATCTGCTATCGTCTGATCATTGGCCAGTAAACCGTCCAAGAATTTATGAGTCCAATTATGTATGTTCATATGCACTGCGGGACGGATCCGGTCAATGGCGGATTTCAAGGCATCATGCGCGGCGTCGGGGACGGTAAAGATCCGGTTCATGTCGGCGCCCTGCTCCCAAGTCAGCCGACTCATACCATTATACACGCCATCAGGGTTAGTCATTGGCACGATATACACATGGAACTTACTCCGCAAATATTGCGCCAGCGCCGAATTGCTCAGTAAAAAATCTACTATTCCCAGCACGCAGAACGACCCGGCGGTTTCATAGGCATGATCGCGCGCCTGCAAGAAGAACGGCGGCGCCGTCTTATTTGGCGATGGTAATGACAAGAGCCAGATGTCGCGTTTTTCACGGCTTTGTCCGATTGTTTCGACTTCAACACCACGCGCCTTGCAATCCGCCACAAAGTGCGCGCAGTCACCATAATTGAATTCCGGGAACAAACCCAATGCGGTGATTCCCGGCGGCAGGTCTAAATGGTATTCGATCTGGGTATTGCCGCGCCGATATCCAGGGATCATCAGCCAATCGCCGTTATCACCCGTTGAACCATGAGTCTGAGGATACAGCACATGCCCCAGATCATGCCCGCCAAGCGGCGTGCGCCTTTCCCAATCGGCAATGATCGTGAACTGCGCAGTTGTATTTCCGGTGTTTTGCAGGCGGATATTAAACCGGCTGCCGGCGCCGGTTGCCTCCTCGCCGTTGCCCGGCATCCGCCGCAGACCGGGAAAAACCACCGCGCAATTTTCCGACTCGCGCGTGACGCCGACATCGGAATACGGGCTGGCGCCGTCAAATCCAGTCATGATTTCGACACTCATAATTTTCCTCAGTATCATTCCACAGAATGAATATTTAGTCTAATAAGTCCGTTGATTCCCAAAAGTTCAGTTCCGGTTTTTTGTTGGCACACACATGCATCTCTTTTCAAGCATGTTATGACACGGGGGTAAACAGCTCAAATACTTAAAACACCCAGTAAGAGACCGCCTGGTATTGAGATATATCTATCAGGCAAAATATTCTCTCGGGACAAAGCTGAATACCCCCGCATCGGCTGGCATATGGCCCACCAAGTTGAAACCGCACGAATTACAGCATGCGGATACTGCGGGCTTCCGGCATGATTTCCACAGTCCGCCGCGCAGCGGCGGACGCCTGGGCCGCGATCCCCAGCACGGCGCTGTCCCACCCGGCTTCATAGCCGCTCTCCGGCTGTTCGCCGCGCCGAATGTAATCAATGAAGGCCCGCACGATTGCTTCATCGCCGCTCGGTTTAATCCCGTCGAACGGCAATATTTCCGCCGTGTGCTGCTTGGTACTCTCAAATCGGATTTGTCCAACTTTTTCAAGGGTTCTTGTATATAAGAGCAAGCCTTCATCGCCCACGGCGCCAACTTCGGTTGCTAAATCTGAAATCGGCGTAAAATGGCATTCCATGTAAGTGCCACGCACTCCATTGGCGTATTCAATGGCAACCACGGCATTATCAAAGACTGAAGCGCCCGGCGAGTAAACACACTGGTCACGCAGGTAGCCATCATGTTCTTCGCCCTTCCAGAAGTAACGGGCATGGCGGTCCTTGGTTATGTCAATATAATGTTGACAGTGATTAGTGCACTCCTGACAGCGACGCGGCATGTCCGGACGCGGCGTATGCACATTCAACCCGCCGAAAGCCGCCACAAAGCGCGGACGGCTGCCGGAATGCCAGTTCATTTGATCCATGTAATGGCAGCCTTTATGCACCAGCAACCCACCGGACTTGCTACGATCACGATGCCAACGATGCCAATACTTCGCTCCCTCCACAAACCGGCGCGCCCAGACCATCTGTAACTTGCCGATTTTTCCTTCCTTAATAAGGCGGTGCACGGTCCGGCCGGCATCACCGAAACGCACATTATGGCCGGCAAGAAAAATACTCTTGCCCTTCGATGCAGCAGAGACGATGGCGTTACTATCTTCCACAGTAGTAGCCATAGGTTTTTCACAGAAAACATGTTTTCCAGCCGCAATGGCGTCCAACACAATCGGAGCATGCGTGAAATCGGGCGTCATTACAAACACCGCATCTAACTGCGGCAATTCCAGCAACTTGCGATAATCAGTGAACGCCTGGCCAGCCCCCAGATCCTTGCCGCCTTCCGCCGCACGCACGGGGTTTATGTCCGCCACTCCAACAACTTTCGCCGCCTTTTCATCGCTTAATGTTTTAAATATACGCTGCAAGTATCCCACTGCCCGGTCGCCAGTCCCAATCACACCCAATCCTATAGCGCTCATGAATAACTCCTTGTAAAAAAGATAAATAAAAATCTGCATGCACAACGGGCTTTGCCCGTCACGGTTTAATATACTGATTTATGTAAAACAAATTTCTCGCCAAAAACCCTTTCAAAAATTAATTGCTAAAAATTGTGCTGTTCAGCCCATACACGTAATAGTCTCTTGTGGAAAATGCTCGATTTATCGAGTCATTTCTTAGCGCAAAAGATAATTAATTGTCAACAATAATTTATTTTAATGTCATGATGTTTTTAATAATGCCCTTTTAATTAGCTCGTTTAAAACGTGGAAGGGCAAAATTGCAAGCCTGCTTTGATGAACATAGTTTATTTTTCATAGCTAAGATATTTTTCGGGTTGGTTATCTTCCCATGATTGTGTTATGATGCTGGGGATTGTTAAGTTTCCCATTTTCCAAGGGATGTTAGTGAAAGGCATTTGAGATGTATTTTACCGGATTCGCAGATGAGGCTGGCAAGGACCTTGCAACGCAAATCAAAGTCACCCGTGAATTGGGCTGGAAAAATATCGAAGCTCGCAGTGTCCAAGTAGATGACTTCCCCGCCGGCAATTTGCATGACATACCAGATGCCGCTTTTGAACGCGCGGTGGAACAGCTTGCAGCCGCCGGCATACAAATTAATTGCTTCGGCTCAACCATTGCCAATTGGGGCAAGAAAATTGACGAGCCTTTCGACTCTTCCCTCGCGGAAATCCGCCGCGCTATCCCACGCATGCAACGTCTGGGCACGAAATTGGTGCGCATAATGAGCTTTGCCGTGCGTGAAGGCGACGATCAGATGGAAAACGAGCGTTTCCGGCGCGTGCGCGAGATACAACGCATGTTTAATGATGCCGGGCTGACACCAGTCCACGAAAACTGTATGAATTACGGTGGCATGGGATGGCCTTTCACCCTGAAACTATTGGAAAACGTGCCGGGACTGAAGTTGGTGTTCGACACTGGCAACCCCGTCTTCACCGATGACCGCAGCCAGCCGCCACCCTACCCCAAGCAATCCTCATGGGAATTTTACCGCCATGTGCGTGATCACGTGGCATACATCCACATCAAAGACGGCATGGTCGGCCAAGATGGCTCAGTCTATACCTACCCCGGCGAAGGCAAAGGCGAAGTGCGCCGCATCATCCAGGACTTGCTGAAACGCGGCTACGACGGTGGCATATCCATTGAGCCGCACATGGGCGCGGTTTACCATGATCCCAGCGGCCAACACGCTTTGAACGCGCCTGAAATTTACGTGGAATACGGACGCCGCATAATGCGCATGGTAAATGAACTCCGGGAAGAAATGCAATCACCCGACCACGTTTAAGCATAACAGCGGCAACCGGATTCACTTGGGTGGAAAGCAAAAATCATGACCGGACGCGTGCCATCATCCAACAACTCCGTGAATGTGACCATCACCAAGCCAAATTTCCTGCACCGCATCGGCGCACGCTTCAACTCCCGCCTGGCGGGCGCAAATTATCTGGCGGCCACCGCCGGAACACTGCTTTGGATGGTCTGGCAACCCCGGCGCTGGCCGCGCACTACGCGCAATGTTTTTGCCCGCCAGCTTTTGTTCACTGGGGTCGAAGCTTTAAAATTCGTGGCATTGGCGGCATTGATGGTCGGCATTTCAGTGGTGGTACAAGCCCAACTATGGTTAGGCAAAGCCGGTCAGGCCGATCTGCTCGGCAAGATACTGGTCATGGTCATCATCCGTGAACTGGGACCGTTGCTGGTTAACTTCATCATCATCGGCCGCAGCGGCAATGCCATCGCCACGGAACTGGCCGGGATGAAAATCAACGGTGAAATCCAAGTGCTCGAATCGCAGGGAATTGACCCGCTGTTGTATCTGGCTATGCCGCGCGCCCTGGCAATGGCAGTCGCCGTTTTATGCTTGACTGTCTGGTTTATTGTTATTTCACTCACCAGCGGCTATATTTGCGGCATCCTGGTTGGTGTCGGCGCAGGCGACCCACTGATATTTCTGGACAGCGTCTTGAAGGGGTTGCGGCCGGCAGATGTCTTCAACCTGCTCTTTAAGACTTTGCTGCCAGGTATGACAACTGGGCTGATATGTGTGATGGAGGGATTAAGCGTTAAAACCGCCTTGACGGAAGTCCCGCAAGCCGCAACGCGTGCGGTGGTCGCTTCCATTGGCGCGCTCTTTGTCATTTCCGCCATAATTTCTGTAATCACTTATTTATAAAGTGGGAAGAGAGGAAAAACCACATGCGGAGAAGATGAGGAAAGAACCACGCAGATGGGCGCAGAGGTGGAGGAGAGAACCACGGATGAACACGGATAGACACTGATGAAAAGAGAAAGATAAACCGCCAAGACGCCAGGAATGCCAAGGTGGCGGAAGGAATTGGCGCACCAAAGATGCACAGGAAGCACAAGATTTTCAGATTATTAACGCATGCCGCGCTGACCGGCATCTGCCGGTCTGGCGGATCGGTTGACACCCTGATACGCGAATTTATTCGTGTATCCGGGTGTTCACCGATCCATGTCCGCACAGCGGACAGCGCGACATGCCATTTTAGTCAGTCGGTATCTCTGACAAAATCTGCGTCAATCTGTGGTGCCAGTGCGGCTCGCACCTCCGTGTTCTCCGTATCGCCAGTGCGGCTCGCACCTCCGCGTGAGACCTCTGTCGTCCCTTTGTGCTTCTTGTGCATCTTTGTGGCTAAATCCTTTCCTAATCAGTGTCCATCCGTGGTTCTTCTGTGGTTCTTCCGTGGTTCTTCTGCTGCTTTGTGGCTAAAATCTCTTGCTTAACATATGTCCAAACCTGAAATAATTTTGGAATTCGACAGGATGCGGTCGGCGCCCCTGCCCGGCCAGGCCCCAATGGGTGAAGTCACCCTCCAATTGCGCGCCGGAGAATTGCTCATGGTGCAGGTGGAGCCGGGCAACGAACAACTGCCGTTGACCGATGCCGCCCTAGGGTTGACGCCGCCGGAGCGCGGGCGGACGTTGTTTATGGGAACTGACTGGCAAGATGCCGCGCCGGACACCGCTTTAGAAATGCGTGCGCGCATCGGTCGGGTATTTGACCACAGCGGCTGGATCAGCAATCTGGATGTCATTGAAAACATAACGCTGGCCCAACGCCATCACACCCGCCGCCCCATTGCCGAAATTAACGCGGAAGCCCAACAGATGGCCCGGCAATTCGGACTGGCGGGAGTTCCAGCCGGACGCCCGGCCAATGTGCCGCGCCGTGACTTGCGGCGGGCGGAATGGGCGCGCGCCTGGATGGGAAGTCCGGCGCTGGTCTGCCTGGAACGCCCGGGTCAGGGCGTCGCCAATGAACACATTTCAAGTTTGGCCGACGCCGTCCACCGCTTATGCGAGCGCGGCGGAGCTGCTCTTTGGATAACTGACGACGCCCGGGAAATTCAAGCCGTCGGCAAGGGAACAAACATTCGGCGACGGGCCATGCATGGTCCGGTATTGACGGAGGATAGCTTATGAATACAGCCTTCAAATTCAGATTTGTCAATGAAATCACTGGCGCCTTTGTCCTGCTCGCGGTCGTCGCCATGGCGGCGGGCATTTTTTTTGCCGGCCGTGCACAAGGCCTGTTTGAGCCTAAATTTCATCTCCACGCACTCTTTACAACCGATGAAGGCTCTTTCGGATTGAAGCGCGGCGCTGAAGTCCGCATCCGCGATACCGCCGCCGGCAGTGTTATCCGGCTGGAGCCGGACGACGAAGGCAACATTCAGGCTACCTTTGAAATCAAGGAAAGTTTCCACGGATTCGTGCGCACCGGCTCCCGCGCCATAGTCCGCAAGACCTTAGTGGTAACCGGCGACGCCTACGTGGAAATTACAGTAGGCAGCAGGAATGAGCCGCTGCTGCCACACGATGCAATGATAGAATGTTCTAAAGACACGGAAATTATCGAGCAGGCAACGAAACTGCTGGATGACCTGCGTGAACAGACTATCCCGACGCTGGAAAAACTGCGCGAGTTCCTCGAAAGTCTCCCCGCCGTCGCATCACAAACCACGAATACGCTGGCCGCCGCGGAAACGCTGCTGAGTCAGGACGCGCCGGCCTTGACCAAAAAAGCCGGCGCCACGCTTGGCGCCGCCGAAGAGCTGCTGCGCCGGGAAGTCCCAGACCTTTCCCGGCAGATGCAGGATACGCTCCGGGAAACTCAAAACATCCTCGACGGCTTGCAACGCCATTGGCTGCTACGCAAATACATGCCGCCACCGGCGGACAATTTGCTGCTGCCAGAGTAGAAAAACGTTAATGAGGAGGAAAGATTAAACCGACAAGAACGCCAAGATGGCGGAAAAGAATTAGCCACAAAAATGCAGACACACAAAACACAAGGTGATAAGAGAAGTAAACCGCAGATTGACGCAGATGGGCGCAGAGGCGGAGAAACTCACACGGAGGCGCGGAGACACGGAGGTGCAGAAGGAGATTAGCCACAAAAATGCAAAAGATGCACAAAAAGAAAAAGCGACAGAAAAAGAGAAAGTTTGTACTTTCTGTGTGGTCTGTGTGGTCTGTGGTTTTTGTTGGAACCACGGAATACACGGAATACACGGAAGGGAGGGCGCTGCGACGGGTGTTTTCTACATCTTTGTGCCCAATTATCCAGTATCTGCGTCAATCTGCGGTTTCTTTCTTGGCGTTCTTGGCGGTTCAATCCAATCAGTGTCCATCCGTGTTCATCCGTGGTTCTTCTGCTGCTTTGTGGCTAAATATTCATCCTGTGGGATGACGCTGAATCGAAACAATCACATATCAAACCAAACCGTATATTGAATCCAAAATGAAAAGAAACCTATCAATCATTCATATCAGCCTGAGCTTATGCGTTTTTGTCACGATCCTGGCCGGGTGCCGCACACCGGCGCCGCAACGTCCAGACCCAACCATCGCGCGGGAAACCGCCGCCGGACGCAGCGCCTATGCCGCAGAATCGTTTGACCGCGCCGCCGACGCTTTTGAACGCGCCCTGCAACGCGCCCGCCTGATGGATAACAGCGCTGAAGTCGCCCGCAATGCATATCACATGGCGGTATGCCTGACCGCGCTCCAGCATTGGAATGATGCCGAACGATGTCTGGATGAAGCAACGGCCGCTCATGTTCTGCCAATTCCGGCGGAATTCGCCATCTTGCGCGTCAAAATTCTACGCGGCGCAGGCCGGGCCGACGATGCCATCAAGCTCGCCGGCCAATGGCTGGATGCCTCGCAAAAAACAACCCGCGCCGATGGCCGGGCAATCATGCTGATTTTACTCGCTGATATGCTATGCGACATCGGCGATTACACGGACGCCACAACGGCTCTGAACCAAATCCCGAAAAAAGCCGCCTTGGAACCATTTAACCGCGCCGAATTATTCCGCACCCTGGCCCGCATCGCCGCCGCGCAAGGCGACAACACCACTGCCGGTAACAGGTTCGATCAGGCTGCGGAAACATTCCGGCAAGCCGCACGCTACCCCGCCATGGCCGCCTGCCTGGCCGATGCCGGACGGGCTTATGCCGCTCTGGATCAGCGCCATGACGCCACTGACCGGCTATACCGCGCGGCGCGCAGCCTGCACGAGCAAGGCGCATCCGCCCAAGCGCTGGAGCTGCTGAATCAGGCCCGGCCATTAGCCGATGAAGCCGAACGCAATCTAATTGATGCGCTGAGCACGGCAATCAACAAAACATCGCAATGAAC
>JBMNRV010000057.1:0-9905 GCA_050944835.1 Kiritimatiellia bacterium | reverse complement strand
TCACCCTATCCTTTTCAGTGGCTACAGACAACCTTTTTTCGGCGGAGTTATTAACAGGCTGCTGCGGGGAGTTTCTTGCGACTCTCCTCGCAGCCTGATTAATAACTCCGGATAACCTATAAGGGCTTATTTATTCGCGTCCATCCGTGCGGCTCGCACCTGCGGTTTTATTTCCGGCGCCTTAATTTCCTCCCCATCTGTGTCCATCAGTGTTCATCCGTGGTTCATCTTCTCCTCACTCGTTTTCCATTTTCAGGATTTCAGCAGTGGCGCCAAATGAGCGCGCAATTCGGTCGCTAAATCACGCTGCCGATATTCCGCCACGCGCTCCCGCTGCCGCCGTATTATCGCCTCACGCAATGTCTGATCACGATGATCACGAGCCAGCAACCCAATCAGCTCCGCCACATATTCCCAACGTTTCCGGCGGAACAATATCCCGGCGCCGGCCATAGTTTCCGGCACTGCGCCGGCGGCATAGGCCAATGTTGGCACACCATGCGCCATACTTTCCAAGAGCGGAATGCAAAACCCTTCATGCTCACTGACGCATAAAAAAACGTCGGCCGCGGCATACACAGCGCTGAGTTCCCGCTGGAGCACCGATCCCAAAAAAAGCACATTCTGCAAGCGCCAAGCCTTAACTTGCGCCGTCAACAGAGCCTGATAACGCGGCAGACCTGCGAACGAGCCCGCATGCACCAGGCGCGAGGATGGAACGACGGCTTGTTGCAACACGTAAAAAGCCGCTAACAGGTCTTCCAGTCTCTTATTCGGCACAGCCCGCCCGACAAACACCACGTTCAACCGCCCATCCCGTAAACGCCGGAGCAAACCGCGATCCGGCGGAGTCATAATACGGTCAAAATCCAACAACAGCGGCAATAATTTAACACTCTTATAACCTTGTCTTTCCAATTCGCCGGCATTGAACCGACTGACGGCCAGCGCCACTTCCGTTTGATCGGCCAATGCCGCCGTTTGGCGGCGTCCCCACTCCAGATCGCACGCCAATTGTTCATGGAACCCGCGGAAATATTCCGGCGGCGTCATATTGTGATATACCAGCGCCTTGCGGCAGCGCAGCTGCCCAAAAACATCGTTTACCGCCGAGCCTATGGAAAGATGCAAAACAGCGACATCATGCGGACGCAGAATTTTACCGGCCTGTCCTGCGTCAGGCGTAGCGCTGCGCCAAGCGGGCATAGTGCGGGAAGGTTCGCTGAATATCTCGCTGGCATAGCCCCAGCTGCGAAAAAGCGAGCGCATGGTCAACGCTTCGTTGCTGATGGCATCGCCGGCGGTGAATCCCGCCACAAACTGGTGAATTGCCGGACGTGATTGTAAATTTGACACAGCCATTGGCGGTTACTCCTGATCAAGAGCCGAAAGAAACTTATCCAATATACGCGGCCAGGCATACTCACGGGACACATATGCCCGCCCCGCCTCTCCCATCCGCCACCGAAGGTCCGGGCGTCGGAGCAACAACAGCAATTCCGCTTCAAATTCGGCATATGTCATGAACCAAAGTCCGCCGCCGCTTTTACGGCAATGGTCAACGGTAACGTCGCAGCGCGCATGCACTAATGCCGGCGCTCCGGCCAGCCAGGCTTCCAGCAGAACAATGCTAAAGCTTTCGTTCGTGGACGGCTGGCAAAACACCGCCGCCCCCGCCATGGCTTCGCGTTTTTCCGCTTCGCTGACAAAACCAACATCCAGAACATGCCGCGCCAATCCAGTCGGCGGGCACACTGTGCCAGACCCGGTTAAAACCAGCTTAACATCCATACCGGTGCGCTGCCGAAACAGATTTAAATAATCCATGAGCAATGGCACGCCTTTCCCGGCTTCGCGCCGCCCGGAGTAGAGGAGATACGGCGCCGTCAAGCCATGCCGCGCGGCAAATGCCGCCGGATCGGCGGTAAAGCTATCCAATCCCATCCCGACCACCCAGGATCGCTCCAGCGGCAGATCATACAACCGCTGCGCCAATGCGCGCTCCGGGGCGGAATTAAACAGAAGGCCCTTCACCGAGCGGAACATTTCGCGAAAGGCCCGGACACGGGCGAAAGGCTCGTCATGAAGACATGGAACAAGATACGTCCGATCCGGATGCGCTTGGCTGGCAAAATAGCTCAGGCCGAACAGATACGGGCCAATGACAATGCGATCATAGGCCGAGCCATGCTCCATCAAATGCGCGCATAATTCCGGGCTGTTGACGCTGTTGGCCAGCCAGGCTTGCTCGTCCGCCGGCGTGTAATCCGCGCCGCGGCAGATTAAATCCTGCGCCCGCAGGAAAACCGCCAAATCACGATTTTCGGCGACCGGGAAAAACCGCACGGTCATATTGGGAGCGTGCTGACGGACGCCCGGCGGCACAGTATTGGCCCACGTGAAATGATCTACCGCACAGGTTGTTAGGAAATCCACCTGGCGCCCGGCGGCGGCGGCGCGTTCCGCAAGGTTTTTCAACAACGTTTCAGCGCCGCCCACCGTACCGTCTGCCGCAAATCGCGGACACACAAAAGCTACGCGCTGGGCGGTGGACATGCCTGCTTCCCTTCTTCTTCTGGCGCTTGTTGCAGCGCGGCCAGCTGCCGCTCTAATGCCGTCAGGCGCGCGCGGTATTTTTCATCCAGGCTTTCCAACGCCGTCACCAATAATCCATTCACTTGATTCTGTTGCGACCAGAGCCGATAAGTATAGAATTTCAACAACTGCCAAATCGCCTTTTTAAACAACACCAGCAAGCCGGCGCCGCAACGCCGCCGCTCTTGGATTTCGAAGTCATTAATATCCACACAAGCGGCCTCATGCAGGCATTCCAGATAAAATTGCAGGAATTTTTCGTCATCCCGCAGATTTTGCAGGTTGTGGCGTTCCGCCTGGGCAATGCGCAAATCGCGGTAGGCGCCGGCTGCCGTCTTACGGGCGACAACCTCACGTAATTCGCGAACAATCCTCTCAGCATCAACGCCTTCCGTCAAAATTTCCAGATCAAAATCAAGTTCATCCGGGCTCGCCGACATATCGGCAACTTCAGATTTTGCAACGTTAGCCATGGCAAATCCCATCACCGACGCACTGAAATATCCGCACACCGGCAGACACATTCAAAAGCGCATACTCAATGACAACTGATAATCCAAATCACGCGCATCAAAATCGCCAAGACGCGACCAACGTTCAAAAACGTAATTCGCGGATACATCCAAGGCAAAGCGCTTCACCACAGGGAAGTTCAATCCCAACATGAATTGCCAATACGGGTCCAACCATTCGTCGCCATCGTCTGTTTCGATATAAGTTGTGCGCACACCCAAGCCACCGCGGAAATAGTTGTCTTTGATAATGAAATTCAAATGCGGCGTCACCGCCAAATTCGGATCATCCACCACTCGACCGCCGGCAAATGCCATTTCCCCGGACAAATCCGGCGCAAATCCCACACCCAACTGCCAAAGCGCGTGCGGCTCAGCATAGGAATATGCCAACACATATGAAATGTCACCAGCGCCAAACGGCAACTTGACAAACTCGCTATGTTCATTATGGTAGCGCGCGCCTACGTCAAGCAAATGCTCAGCCGAAAAGCACGACGATACACACACGCAAGCCGCCGCCATGATCACCAGCAGGCGATGCTTCCGCAACCGACACAATTGATTTAAAAGTTTTTTCATAATGCGGCAATATTATCACCCACAGCCGCATAATGCAACCAGGTTGTGACGATTTTTGGCAAATATCAGCGATTTTACAGGGGAAAAAGGACGGGATGATTTTTTATAAAATTTTTTGCTTGGCATCCACTACAGGTAGTGTTAAAAGAGGAGTGTTTTAAGAAAATATAGCAAATATTGTGGCAAGCGCCTCTCTTTTTGACGTAATCTACTGATTGAATTGTAGTTAGGAGACCCTCCATGCTGGAAATTAGCAATACTACCGTGAGCGGCTTGACGTTGAGCGACACCGCCGTTCACACTTCTAACGGTGATAACTCGCGTAATTTAAGCGCCGAAGCCCCCGATACCCGCGCCCGCAGCCCGCGCAAGAACTCCGGTAACGGGCGCAAACCAAAGGCTATGGGCCTTGAAATCAAGCCATTATTTACCGTTCCCGACCGCCATCCCTGCGATGCGATAGAATGGGAACGGCGCAAGGCCGTGATCAAGACCGACAAAGGCGAAGTAGTCTTTGAAGCGGACGACATCGAAGTGCCGAAAAGCTGGTCCATGCTGGCAACCAACATCGTCGCATCAAAGTATTTTTATGGCACACATGCCACCAAAACACGCGAAAAATCTGTGCGGCAGTTGGTGCATCGCGTGGCGCGCACAATCGCCGATTGGGGACTGGAGGATGGTTACTTCGCGACAGCGGAAGACGCGGAAGTGTTTTACAAAGAACTAACGCATATTTGCGTCAACCAATATGCATCCTTCAACAGCCCGGTCTGGTTCAATGTCGGGCTGCACCAAGCCTACGGCGTCAGCTCCAACAGCCGTTCCGCCTATCATTGGAACGCCAAATCCGGCCAGATCGAAAAAGTCGAAGACGCCTATAAACACCCCCAGGCTTCCGCTTGTTTCATTCAGTCAGTGGCAGACAACATGGAAGACATCATGCGCTTGGCCGGGGCGGAAGCTATGCTGTTCAAATACGGTTCCGGCACCGGCACAGACTTGAGCACCCTGCGCAGCAGCCGCGAAAAACTTTCCGGCGGCGGCACTCCTTCCGGCCCGCTGAGTTTCATGCGGGTGTTCGATCAGGTGGCGGCAGTGATCAAGTCCGGCGGCAAAACCCGCCGTGCGGCCAAGATGCAAAGCCTCAAGGTGCACCATCCGGACATCATGGAATTCATCAGCTGTAAAGTGGAAGAGGAGAAAAAAGCGCGTGTGCTGATCCGCTCCGGCTATGACGGATCATTCAATGGCGACGCTTATTCCTCTGTCATGTTCCAGAATGCCAACCTTTCAGTGCGTGTTACGGATGATTTTCTCAAAGCCGTACAGGCCGGCGCCGCCTGGCACACCCGTGCCGTCACCACGGGAGAACCGGTGGAAGCGCTGGACGCGCGACAGATCATGCGCGCTATCGCGGAAGCGGCGCATTTCTGCGGCGATCCCGGATTGCAATACGACACCACTATCAACCGCTGGCACACCTGCCCGAACAGCGGCGCAATCAACGCCAGTAATCCCTGCTCGGAATACATGTTCTTGGACAACAGCGCCTGCAACCTGGCCTCGATCAATTTAATGAAATTTTCTGGCGAGGGTCAGACCTTTGATACCCAGCAATTTCAGCACGTGGCGCGTATCATGATCATTGCCCAGGATATATTGGTGGACCACGGCAGTTATCCAACGCGCGAGATAGCGGAAAACTCCCATCGCTTTCGCCCGCTGGGACTGGGCTACGCCAACTTGGGAGCGTTGATCATGAGTCTGGGACTGCCTTATGACAGCGATGATGGCCGTGCTTTCGCCTCGGCTGTGACCGCTTTGATGACCGGCGCCGCCTACTCCGCTTCGATCGAGATGGCGATGGTCAAGAGCGCCTTCGACGAGTATGCCGCCAACCGTAAGCCGTTCAATCTCGTGATCGGTATGCATCAGGACGCGCTGGAACGCATTCCAACCACTACCGACAACAGCGCCATTCTAAAGGAAGCCAAAGCAGTCTGGGAGCATGTGCGCGCCACTGGGGCTACACATGGTTTCCGCAACGCTCAGGCCACAGTTCTGGCGCCCACCGGCACTATCGGCTTTATGATGGACTGTGATACTACGGGTGTCGAGCCCGATATCGCGCTGGTTAAATACAAACAGCTGGCCGGCGGCGGCATGTTCAAAATCGTTAACCAATCGCTGGCTATGGCGCTCAAGCGGTTGGGTTACACACCGCCTCAGATTCAGACCATCATCGAACATATTGATAAAACCGACACTATTGAAAACGCTGCGGACCTGAAAGAAGAACATCTGCCCATATTTGACTGCGCATTCAAACCGCGAAACGGCAACCGCAGTATTTGCTACCAGGCGCACCTGCAAATGATGGCCGCTGTCCAACCCTTCCTGTCCGGCGCCATCAGCAAAACCATCAACATGCCCGCTAATGCCACTGTTGAGGATGTGCTGCAGGCATACATGGACGGATGGAAACTTGGTCTGAAAGCCGTAGCCATCTACCGCGACGGCTCCAAGGGAACGCAACCGCTCAGCACCGCACATGCGGACGACGCATCGGAGTCTGCGACAGCGCCGGCGGCAACCGCTAACAAACCTTTCCGGCGCCGTATGCCGGCTACCCGCCAGTCCATCACGCATAAATTCGAAGTGGCCGGGCATCAGGGCTACCTGACAGTCGGCTTGTATGAGGACGGAACGCCAGGCGAATTATTCATCACTATGGCCAAAGAAGGCAGCACAGTCGGCGGCATAATGGATTCCTTCGGCACGGCAATCTCGATGTGCCTGCAATACGGAGTGCCGATCAATACGCTGATTGATAAATTCACCCATAGCCGCTTCGAACCCAGCGGTTTCACCAAGAATCCGGAAATTCCATTTGCCAAGTCGCTGGTGGATTACATTTTCCGATGGTTGTCCATGACATTCCCGGACGGCCACTCCAGAAACGGAAATCATGTCACAGCGCAAGCCGCCGAATCGGCGACGTCGGAGACGGACACGGAACAATCAGCCGCCGCCGTCCCACGCTTAGACAGCCAGTTCATGCACTTCCAAGAAGACGCGCCGGTCTGCGATCAATGCGGCGCTATCACCGTCCGCAACGGCGCTTGTTATCGCTGTTTTGTCTGCGGCAATTCTATGGGGTGTTCCTGATGCAAAACATGGGCGCGTTGCTGCGCAGTCGGATACTTCCATGATCGGCCGCCGGGCGCGCGCCCGCTTTCCAGCGCCAAAGGATATGTTCAAAAAAATCATCCTGGCCTTAGCCACTGGCGGCGGATTGGGTTATGCGCCAGTGGCATCAGGCACTTTCGGCACACTGCCGGGACTGTTGTTGATGGCGGCGCTGGCGCCGCTCTGGCGTGAAGCGCGATTGTGGCCATGGCAGGCCTTGGCGGCACTGACGCTGACGGCGCTGGCGATTCCAATCTGCGACGCGGCGGAGCGACACTTTCAAAATAAGGATGACAGCCGCATCGTCGCGGATGAATATCTCACCTTCCCGATCGGGTTGCTGGGGTTGCCGCTGACGATGCCGGTTTTGATTATGGCGTTTTTGACCAACCGAACGATGGATATCATCAAACCACCGCCGGCGCGGCAGCTGCAGAAATGCCGCGGCGGGATGGGAATTGTGATTGACGATTGCATCGCGGCGTTTTACAGTCTATTGTTAAACCACTTGTTATGGCGCTTATGGCAAAGCTCTGGCTTTAGCGCCTGACATAAATTTTTAGCACAATCAGGGCTCACAAATCTTATGAGAAGACACGAATTTGTGAGAGCTGCCTGACATTAATACTATGCGCACAAGGGACACATTTGATGTGTTTGCCAGTTGTCTGGCCGTGATCGGCGATGCTGTGGCTATCTTCGCCGGATTTATGCTGGCGACTTGGGTCAGATTCGACAGCGGCTGGATTCCGTTATTCCACGATCGCTGCCCTGACCGGCTTTATGCCATGTACGCCGGCGGCGCGGCTGTCGCCACACTGGTCATTCTCTTCACGTTCCAGAGATTGAAACTTTACGTCCGCCCACAAACCGGCGGGTTCGGCGACCATGTGCCGCGGATCATCCGCGGTATTCTGACGGGCATGATCATCGCCATCGCCTTGACTTTTGTGATGCGCACCGAGCCGCCCTTTGCCCGCCTGGTTGCCGCCTTGGCCGTCCCCGCTATCACCCTGACCGTGCTGATCGAGCGCAGGCTGCTTTTCATGTGGGAAATCCGGCAAACCCGGCGGCGCCAGGCGGTTAACCGCGTGATGTTGCTCGGCACGGACGCCATCGCTGCCCGCCTGCGCCATGCGCTGCAGCGTGAGCCGCGGCTGCGTTCAAAAGTCGTCGCCTGCCTGCGCATCGGCGATGCGCCGTCACACCCCGACTTGCCGCCGGATTTAATCAAAGGCACACTGGAAGAAATCAAGGGATTTCTGGAAAGCCAGTTGGTTGATCAAGTGATTTTAACGGACACCAGCATCAACCGCGACCAAATGGTGGAACTGATCCTGCTCTGCGAGCAAAATTTAGTGGTCTTCAACATTGTGCCGGACCTCTTCCGCATCATGACCAATAATGTAGATTTGCGCATTATAGACGACATCCCCCTTTTGGGAGTCGGCCGCTGGCCGCTTGATCGTTTTTGGAATCGCCTTTTGAAACGTCTGGAAGATGTGTGCGGCGCTGCCATAGGTTTGATTATAACCGCGCCGTTGCTGCTGCTGATTGCAGTGGCAATCCGCCGCGACTCGCCCGGCCCCGTGTTTTTCAAGCAAGAACGCTGCGGCGAACAGGGCCGTGTCTTTCAGCTCTACAAATTCCGTACCATGCGCCCGGATGCCGAGGCGGCGACCGGGCCGGTCTGGGCCGTGGCCGACGATCCGCGCCGCACACGCATCGGCGCATGGCTGCGCCAGAACAATTTAGATGAGCTGCCGCAGTTATGGAATGTGCTCAAAGGGGAAATGAGCCTCGTGGGCCCGCGCCCTGAACGTCCGTGTTTCGTGGAACAATTCAAGGAAGACATCAGCCGTTATATGTGGCGGCACGTCTCCAAGCCGGGCATGACCGGCTGGGCGCAGGTCAACGGCTTACGCGGCAACACCGACATCCGCGAACGAGTTAAGTACGACTTATACTATCTGGAAAACTGGTCCTTGGCGTTCGATTTTAAAATTCTGATGAAAACCATCGGCAGCCACAAGAACGCTTATTGAGCCGACGCTTGGGAGAATGATTTAACATGGAAGACATCTGGCATAACCCAACATTTTGGGCCGCATTATGCGGTTGGGTGACGGCACAATTTACTAAGATGATGTGCTTTTTCGCTGTCACCCGGCGCATCAAGCCCACGTATCTGATCAGCACCGGCGGCATGCCCAGCGCGCATTCTTCCATGGCAACGGCTCTGGCAACTTCCGTCGGCATCCGTTGCGGCATAGAAAGCGCTCTGTTCGCCGTAACATTAGCCTTTGCCATAGTGGTGATGTTTGACGCGCAAAGCGTGCGGCGCGCCGCCGGCATTCAGGCGCGAATCATCAATCAGATGATTGACGAGCTTTTCAAAAACCACCGCCTTTCCGAAAAGCGGTTAGTGGAATTGCTGGGGCATACCCGCCTGGAAGTTTTTACCGGACTGCTGATGGGCATCCTGTCCGCCATGCTCGTCCACGGGTTCATGGGTTGAGGCTCCAGATAAAAAAAGGGCCGCACCCGTTGCCGAGGCGGCCCTTATTCGATAGTTCGTAGAAAATTTCAGCCTAACACTGCATCCTTAGCCGCTTTGGCAATCCGGAATTTCAGTACGCGTTTGGCCTTGATCTTGATAGCCTCGCCCGTCGCCGGGTTGCGCCCCATGCGAGCCTTGCGGTTGACGACCACCAGCTTGCCAAGTCCGGGAATGGTGAAACCGTTCTTGGCTTCTTTATATGCCATGTCCACAAGTGACTGCAATATTGCTGCCGCTTGTTTCTTGGTGATTCCGTTCTTGTCCGCTAATTCCGCAACGATCTGACTTTTGGTTTTCGCTTTTCCTGCCATGGAGCATCTCCTTTGGTTGGTTAAACAAATAAGCAAGGGCTGCCCAGCGCCTTTACTTAGCATAGATATATTGCGTTTTCTTAAAAAAAGCAAATAAATTCTTCGCTTTTTTTAGGCAGGCGGCCGGCGCCCCGACGCCACACACTCCTTAAA
>JBMNRV010000056.1:0-12056 GCA_050944835.1 Kiritimatiellia bacterium | reverse complement strand
TGGTCTGTGTGGTCTGTGGTTTTTGTTGGAACCACGGAATACACTGAATACACGGAAAGGGAGGGCGCGGTGGCGGGTGTTTTGTGTCTTCGCGGCCAATTATCCGGTATCTGCGTCAATCTGCGTAATCTGCGGTTCCCCCCTCTCCTTGGTCATCCGTGTCTATCCGTGTCCATCCGTGGTTCCTTTCCTTTTTCTGTTTCTTGGCGTTCTTGGCGGTTCAATCAGTGGTTCTTCTGCTGCTTTGTGGCTAAAAATCTATCGGAAATGAATTTTTGGGAACCAACGTAAATTTATTGATAAACAATGGCCTTTTCAGGCTGAAAATTCATCCTATGGGATGACAACAGGAGGAGAATCATGAAAGTTGGCGTAGCTGATTATGGATTGAATCAATGGGCCGGTGGATTGTTCGACATCGAGGAACGATTGCTGGCTTTAAAGGATATCGGCTTTGACGGTACGGAATGGCTGGTAGCGGTATCGCCCTCGGATGCCCTGCACAAGGCCGGGCTATACCGCCGGTTGGGTATGGAATTCAGTACCTGCTTGGGGCCGAACATCCAAGCCAACATCGAATGGACCGCTGCCTTGGGCAAGCATTATATCTGGATGATACCCGGTGATGTCAGCCGCAAAACGCCGCTGGATGTTTTCTGTCGGAGGGCTAATGTGTTGGCGCGTAGCTGCCGACGCTGGGGGGTGACCGCCGCCCTCCACAACCATATGTATCAGCGGGTTGAAAGCCAACAGGAGTTGGAGGAATTTCTACAGGCCGTGCCTGATGCCGGAATGGTTCTGGATACCGCCCATCTTTCTATGGCCGGCGGCGATCCAGTGAGCATCGTCCGCAAATACCATAAACGCATTACCGTTATGCACTTGAAGGATGTTTTCCTGACTGGGAAAACGCGTAATGATGGCCGACCGGATTACCGTTTCTGCGAGCTGGGCGCTGGGAATAACGGTTTTGATAACGCACAGGTATTGCGTGCCCTGCGCGAGATTGGCTGGGACGGCTGGCTCTATGTAGAGCACGATGAACACCTGCGCGATCCTTTGGAAGATTTGCGGGTCAGCCGCGAATTCATCCGCCGCGCCATCGGCGTGTAACCTTATTGGGAAACAACGGCCTTTTCAGGTTAAATATTCATCCTATGAGATGACACTATTAAATATGGAGTAAATTATGCACCAACCGAAACGTGCACTGTTTTTCGATTTCCACACTATGCCGGCTAATCCGGACGTGGGGAAAAATTTCGACATGGAGGCCATCACCGACTGGTTTAAGGAGTGCGGCGCGGATTTTGTCGTTTTCCCCGCGCGCTGCAACCTGGGCATGGCCTATTACCCCACCAAACTGGGGATTCCACACCCAGCCATGCAACGCGATCTATTCGGCGACCTGGTCCGCGCCTGCCATGCCAAGAATATTGCTATCTCGGCTTATATCAACGTCGGCTTGAGCCATGAGGAGTCCTACCGCCGACGCGATTGGACCGTGCTGCTGGCTGATGGCCGGATGTACGGCGAGAACTTCAACGACTCGTTCTGCCGACAGATGTGTTATAACACCGGCTATGCCGAGCATGTGACTGGCATGGTGAAGGAAGTTGTCGAATGGTATAAAGTGGATGGGTTGTTTTTTGATTGCTTCCGCACCAAAGCCTGCATCGGTCGGGAATGTATGGAGAAGATGAAAGCCGAAGGCGTGGACTGGAACGACCCGGTACAACTTAGCGATTTTAATCACCGCAAAATACTGACGATGGGACGGCGGCTGTCGGAAGCCGCGCGCGCGATCAATCCGGAACTGCTGATCTATTTCAACGGCATTGATTATGAAGACCAAGCGGATTTCGGCAACTACTTGGAGCTGGAATGCCTGCCACAGGGCTCTTGGGGATATGAATTGCTGCCGACCATCGGACGCTACATGCGCACCCTGGGCAAGCCGGCGCTGAATATGACCGGCCGGTTTCAAAAGAGCTGGGGCGATTTCGGCGGTGTGCGCACGCCGGCCAGCGTGGAATACGATTGCATACTCGGGATCGCCAACGGTCTGCCGCCGAGCATCGGCGACCACTTTCACCCGCGTGGCGATCTGAATCGGGCGGTGATGAAACTCGATCGGACTGTCTATCAAAAACTCCAGCCGCTGCAACCGTGGATTGACGGCGCAACGCCGGTGGTGGAGATAGCCAATGTCATGTTATACGGCTATCCAGGATATCATAAAGGTACTGCCGGCATACACCAGAGTTTTAAACTCCCCAAACTCCAGGTGATTAAATCCGCCACCCGCATGCTGTCCGAACTGAAAATGCAATTTGACAACGTGACCCTGGCGGCGCAGTGGGATAAATATAAAATTCTGGTGCTGCCGGAGGATGTGGTGATTACGCCGGAAATATCCGCCCGGCTCAAAAAACATCTGCGCAATGGCGGCGCGCTGATTGTGTCGTATCAATCCGGGCTGAATCCGGAACAGACTGGATTTGCGCTGGAAGAATTAGGCGTGGAGTATCTGGGAGAAGACCCCTTTAATCCAGCCTATATCGAATTCGCACCGGCATTCGCAGCCGGCATGCCGGAGATGCCGGTGACGCTCTACGAACGCGGTCTGGCCGTCGCCGCCCGTCCCGGCGCGGAGGTAATGGCCACCATCACCGCGCCCTATTACAATAACGCATGGGATGGCAGTCATGGATTCAGATATACTCCCCCGGACAAGCCCACCGGCCGTCCGGCGATTGTCGTTAAAGACCGCGTGGCATATATCAGCCATCCGATCTTCTATACCTATTACACCAGCGGCGCGCTGCCTATGCGGCAGATCGTAGCCAACCTGCTCCAACGGTTTCTGCCCGAGCCGCTGGTCCGCGCGCCCAATGCGCCGTCCTACAGCCGGGTGACGGTGACGTCACAGCCCGGCCGGCGCATGGTATATGTCATGGCCTATCTGCCCGAAGCCCGCGGCGCGGGCGTCAACATGATCGAAGAGCCGCTGGAAATGAACGACTTCGAAGTGCGCCTACGCTTGGACGGACGGACGCCGAAAAAAGTTTATCTGGCGCCATCCCGGACGCCGCTGCCATTTACATTGGAAGGCAATTATGCGCGGGTGACCATCCCGCGGGTGACCGGCTGGTCCGTGGCGGTGTTTGAGGAATAACCAAGCGGCGCTGACTCAGCGAAACACAAGACCAATTCCATTCTCAAGTGATTTCCCAAAATATGGGAAATAAAGTTGAAAACCTGCTCCAAAACAATATACTCCTTCATCTTTGAAATAATCCTTTCGGATAAGGCTTTTGTTCCAGTCCTTATCTAATGACGCAGGGGATTATTCCAACGTTTTTTCTATAGGACGTTAGCGGCTTTTTATGGAGAGGTGGTCATGTGTAGATTACTGGCAGTGAAAAGTGCAGAACCAACAACATTAGAATATTATATGCTGCGCGCGCCCGTGCCATTCATTTCCTACGGGGATCATCGCAACCCGCACGGTTGGGGGTTGGGTTGGTACGAGGACGGTCGGCCGCAGTTTTTCAAGGATCCGCGCCCGGCGCCGACATCCCGGACCTTGCCTGCCCTGGCCGCCGAGTCTGTATCCACGATGCTGGTAGCCCATTTGCGCAAGGCCAGCCCAGGCCTGTCGGTGTGCCGACGTAATTGCCATCCATTTGTTTATGATAAGTGGGCTTTCGCTCATAACGGCACAATCCGCGATGCTAAGGCATGGCGCACCCGCCTGCAGCCGCGGTTCAGCGCCGCCATTAACAGTGAAACGGATTCGGAAATATATTTCCTGTCCCTATTGCAGGCGATTGATAAGCGCGCCGGCGATATCGTAGCCGGAGTCCGCGACGTGACGACAAAACTGCGGGATTTCAACTCCGCCAATTTCCTGTTGACAGACGGAGTCCGGCTCTTTGCCTATCGCAATAGCACTCAGAAACCGCACCATTTTTCCCTATCTTATCGCTGCGTTAAACGCCCTGCGCTGACGAATGCCAAAGCACAACGGCCCACGGCCACAGACATACAGCGGACCCCGCATGTTGTTGTCTGTTCAAATAGACTGACCAAAAGCGGTTGGCGTCCGATTCCTCTGCGGCATCTCTTGATAGTGGAAGCGGATTGTTCCACCAAGCTGGTCAAAATTTAGCGCCTTAAACTGCGGCAACAGAAACCAATACAGTGACCGCTTCTGCCGACATTGCCGATATTTCCAGCAAGCACACTATACGCCGCGAAATAGCGCGCCGGCGCACCTTCGCCATTGTGTCGCATCCCGATGCCGGCAAAACCACCCTGACGGAAAAATTCCTGCTTTACGGCGGCGCGTTGCACCTGGCGGGATCAGTCAAGGCCCGTAAAAACCAGCGCGCCACAACTTCCGACTGGATGGAGCTGGAGAAGAAGCGCGGTATCTCTATCAGCTCGACGGTGTTGCAGTTTGATTATAACGGCTTTCGTATTAATCTCTTGGACACTCCAGGTCACAAGGATTTTTCCGAAGACACTTACCGCGTGCTCACCGCGGTGGATGCGGCAGTGAT
This sequence comes from Kiritimatiellia bacterium, assembly GCA_050944835.1. GTDB lineage: Bacteria > Verrucomicrobiota > Kiritimatiellia > JAAZAB01 > JAAZAB01 > JAXGPF01. Next base: position 7,488 of record JBMNRV010000056.1, on the reverse strand, counting down.
GGTAATTGACGCCGGCAAGGGGATTGAAGCTCAAACTCGCAAGCTGTTTGAAGTCTGCCGACGTCGTGGCGTACCGATCTTCACCTTCATGAACAAACTCGATCGGCCCACCCTGGAGCCGCTGGCGCTGCTGGATGAATTGGAAAGCGTCCTTAGCATAGCCGCCTACCCGATGAATTGGCCGTTGGGCACGGGTTTCGATTTCAAGGGAGTCTGGGACAGACAGACCAAAATGGCGCATTTATACGAGCGCACCGTCGGCGGCGCCACCCGGGCGCCGGTATTCGCCGCCGAGCTGCATGATCGGCAGGTCAGCGAACAGATGGACGAAACCACGCACCGGACTGTTTGTGAGGAGGTGGCCATGCTGGAGGCCGCCGGAGCGCAGCTGCATCCGGCGGATGTGCTTGCAGGCAAGACCACCCCGGTGTATTTCGGCAGCGCTTTGAATAACTTCGGTGTGCAGTTATTGCTGGACGGCTTTTTGGAACTCTCTGCAGCGCCAAGTGGACGGCGTTCCCGGAACGGGGATCTGGTGCAACCGGAGCATCCGGCATTTTCCGGTTTTGTCTTTAAAATCCAGGCCAACATGGATCCAAGACACCGTGATCGGATTGCCTTTGTGCGAGTGGTCTCAGGCAAATTTGAGCGTGATATGAATGTCACGCTTGCGCGCGCCAAAAAGACTGTGCGACTGTCAAATGCAGCCAAGCTTTTCGGCCGCGAACGTGAGACAGTAGATGAAGCTTTTCCGGGCGATGTCGTAGGCATCGTCGGCAGCGCCCAATTTGCCATCGGCGATACCTTGACCGAGGACCCCGCCATTGCCTACGAGGAAATTCCCTGTTTTGCGCCTGAGTGTTTCGCATACCTGGAAAACCCTGAGCCGGCCAATTTCAAGCGCTTCCGCGAAGGGTTGGAGCAATTGTTGCAGGAAGGCGTAGTGCAGTCATACCAACTGGATGACCAGCTCCACAAGACACTGCTGGGTGCGGTCGGTCCATTACAACTGGAAATCGTCCAGTACCGCCTTGAAAGCGAATACGGCGCCGCTTCGCGACTGGAGCCGGCGCCGTGGACTGTCACCCGCTGGATCGCTCCGGAAACGGCGTTGGAAAACTTGCAATTGCCCACCGCCGCCCGATTGGCGCGCGACAGATTGGAACGTACAGTTATTCTCTTCCCTGACGAATGGAACCTGCGCTATTTCCAGGAGCGCAACCCGGCCGTCCGGCTGTCAGAAATCCCTTTTTAGGGGGTCGTCTCTTGCCTTTCTGCCGGTGTTTTACCTTGCAAATTGCGTTTGCTTTTAAGCTTGCGGAATGCTACAATCAGCATATTTAAGCGCTTAAGGAAAACTTTATGCCGGATATGCCGAAGCCAGACGAATTGACCCCCGCGACGGACGCAACGCCGCCGCCCCACGATGTTTACGACTCTACCACTATCACCGTGCTGGAAGGCATGGAAGCGGTGCGGAAGCGCCCGGCCATGTACATCGGCGATACCGCTGTGCGCGGCTTGCACCACTGCGTCTTTGAAGTAGTGGATAACTCAATAGACGAAGCTTTGGCCGGCTATTGCACCGCCATCCAAGTTTCCATGAACACCGATGGCTCGGTAACCATAATTGACAATGGGCGCGGCATCCCGGTGGATATGCACGCCACGGAACACAAGCCGGCGGTGGAAGTGGTGTTGACCACCCTGCATGCCGGCGGCAAATTCGATCGGAAAAATTATAAAGTCTCCGGCGGCCTGCATGGCGTCGGCGTCTCCTGCGTCAACGCGCTCAGCGAATGGATGGAAGTAAATATTCGGCGGGATGGCGGCGTTTATCACCAGCGTTATGAAAAGGGGCACGCGGTATCCGCGCTGGAGAAAATCGGTAAAACCCGCGAGACCGGCACAAAAATCACCTTCATGCCGGACAACACTATTTTTTCCATCACCCGGTTTGAATGGGACATTCTGGCGGCCCGTCTGCGCGAGCTGGCATTTCTCAATCGCGGTTTGGAAATCACATTGGAGCACGAGGAAACCGCACGGCGCGAAACCTTTCACTTCAAGGGCGGCATAAGCGAATTCGTACAGCACCTGAACCAGAACAAGAATCCAGTGCATCCCAAAGTGGTGTATTTCACGCGCACCAAAGATGACGTGGAAGTAGAAATCGCAATGCAATACACCGAAGTCTATACCGAAAACGTCTGCTGCTATGTCAACAATATCAACACGGTGGAAGGCGGCACACATCTCAGCGGTTTCCGCTCGGCATTGACGCGCACGCTGAACAATTACGCCAAAAACAATCGGTTGATCAAAGACGACTCCGAAACAATGTCTGGCGAGGATGTGCGTGAAGGGTTGACAGCGGTGCTCAGCGTCAAGATTGCCAACCCGCAGTTTGAAGGCCAGACCAAAACCAAGTTAGGCAACAGTGAAGTTCAAGGCGTGGTGGAGTCTATCGTCAACGATGAACTCGGCGCGTTTTTCGAGGAGAATCCATCCGTCGGCCGGCGTATTGTAGAGAAGGCCGTGATGGCCGCACGGGCACGGGCGGCAGCGCGCCGGGCGCGCGACCTGACGCGCCGCAAGGGCGCGCTTGACAGCGCCTCGTTGCCGGGCAAGCTGGCGGATTGCTCTGAGCGCGATCCGGCGCTCTGCGAGCTGTATATAGTGGAGGGCGACAGCGCCGGCGGTTCGGCCAAGCAAGGGCGCAACCGTGAGTTCCAGGCTATCCTGCCCTTACGCGGCAAGGTGTTGAACGTGGAAAAAGCCCGGTTGGACAAAATTTTAAACAACAACGAAATCCGCACATTGATCACCGCCATCGGCGCTGGTATCGGCGAGGATGAATTCGATGTGAGCAAGGCCCGCTACCACAAGATCATCATAATGACCGATGCCGATGTGGACGGCGCCCATATCCGCACATTGCTGCTGACCTTTTTTTATCGGCAGATGCCCCAGCTGATCGAACGGGGCTACATTTACATGGCCCAACCTCCGCTGTACAAGATCACCGCTCGGAAACAGGAAGAGTATATTGATTCCGATGCCCAGATGTCGCGCCGTCTGCTTGAGTTAGGCGCCAGTAATCTGACGCTGGAAATCAACGATTCCAACCAGAGTTTTACCGGCAAGGAATTATTGGGAATGCTGAATTCTCTGGCAGAGCTGGAACAGTTGCTCCGTGCCGTGCAGGCAAGGGGCATCCCGCCTATCGAGTACATGAATGCCCGCCATCCCACCACCAAACAATTCCCAAAGTACCGGGTGACGGTAACCAACGGCGGCGAGCCTTCATACCATTATGCCTATAGCAACGAGGAGTTAACAGAGCTGCGGGAACGCCTGGAATTGCAACTCGGCCACCAACTGGAAATCCTCGGCGCCGACGCGCGGCCATCTGAAGCATCGGACTCCGCTGCTAACGTTGGCTTGCGCTGGCAGGAGATTTACTCCTCGCCGCAGATTGCGCGCTTAGTGGAAATGCTGGAGAAACGCGGCTGGATTTTCAAGGAGCAGGACCCGGATGCGCCCGAGCTTTACACGCTGGTAGATCAGGATGGTGTGCGTCGGCCAGCCCCCTCAATCTTCAACCTGTTGGAAATGGTGCGTGCCGCCGGCCATAAGGGATTGACAATCCAACGTTATAAGGGGTTGGGTGAAATGAACCCCGAACAGCTTTATGAAACCACCATGAATCCCGATAAACGCAAATTATTGCAAGTGGTGTTGGAGGATGCCGTGGAGGCCGACCGTATTTTTACCCTCTTGATGGGCGATGAGGTGGAACCGCGCCGGGCGTTTATCGAGGCAAACGCCCTGAATGTGCGAAATTTGGACGTTTAACCACGCCCCAGACCTGTGGAGATTAAGATGTTTGCCGGAAACGATATTGTCGGTGTAATCAACATCGAAGATGAAATGCAGCGCGCCTATATTGACTACTCCATGAGTGTCATTATCGGCCGCGCCTTGCCGGATGTACGCGATGGAATGAAGCCGGGCGCACGGCGCATTCTGTTTGCCATGCGCCAGCTCGGACTGCTGCACAACCGATCTTTCAAGAAATCAGCCTACGTCGTGGGTGAAGTGCTTGGCAAATACCATCCGCACGGCGATTCCGCCGTCTATGACACTCTCGTGCGCATGGCACAACCCTTTGCAATGCGATACCCGCTGGTGGATGGACAGGGAAACTTCGGCAGTATTGATGGCGACAAAGCTGCAGCCTACCGCTATACCGAAACCCGCCTGCGCCGCATGGCTGAGGAAATGCTGGCGGATATTGACAAGCAAACTGTCCCCATGGTCAAAAATTACAACGGCGAACTGGATGAGCCGTCGGTCCTGCCAGCCCGCCTGCCGAACCTGCTGCTTAACGGCAGCACCGGTATTGCCGTGGGTATGGCCACCAATATCCCACCGCACAATCTCGGCGAAGTTGTGGATGCAGTGATAGCCCTGATTGACAACCCCGAGGCAAAGGTGTCAGACCTGATGCGGCATGTAAAAGGGCCCGATTTCCCTACCGGAGCATTGATTTGCGGCGTTAAACCGATCCAAAACATGTACCGTACCGGCCGTGGCCAGCTGCGTGTCCGCGGCCGGGCCGGCATCGAAGAAGGACGCCAAGGCAAGGAAAGTATCGTCATCACGGAAATCCCCTACGTTGTCAACAAGTCCTCGCTGGTCAAAAGCATCGCCGAGCTGGTGCACAATAAAACCCTGGATGGCATCAGCGACGTTCGCGATGAGTCCGACAAAAACGGCATCCGCATCGTGATTGAACTCAAACGCGGCATCATCCCTAAGGTTATGCTGAATAATCTATACAAGCATACTCAGCTACAGACCACCTTCGGCGCCATTATGTTGGCGATTGACAAGGGTCGGCCTCGCGTCATGAACTTGAAGCAGATGCTGGAGGCGTTTCTGGCCCACCGCGTGGAAGTGATCACCAATCGAACCAAATTCGAGCTGAAGAAGGCGGAAGACCGAGCGCACATTCTGGAAGGTCTGAAAATCGCTATTGATAACTTGGATGCCGTGGTGAAAATTATCCGCGGCGCCTCAAACCGCGATGAAGCCCGCAAGGAATTAATGCGGCGGTTCGGTCTGACGGAAATTCAGACCAACGCCATCCTGGATATGCGGCTATACCAGCTGACTGGGCTGGAACGCAACAAGCTGGAAGACGAGTATCTGGCATTGATCCAACATATTTCCCGTTTGCGCGAGTTGCTGGCCAGCCGAACCAAAATCCTGGAGGTAATCAAGGAAGACCTTCTGGAAATCAAGGAGCTTTACGGCGATGAACGGCGGACGGATATCGTCCCGGATGAAGGCGAGATGCAGATTGAAGACCTGATTGCCGACCGTAGCTGCGTCATTACCATCAGTCATTCCGGCTATATCAAGCGTGTTCCAGTCAGCACTTACCGTGCACAACGCCGGGGCGGCAAGGGAGTGGCGGGAATGGAAACGCGCGAGGAGGATTACGTCGAACACGTTTTCATTGCCAGCACGCACGACTACATCCTGTTTTTTACCGAGAACGGACGCTTGTACTGGGAAAAAGTTTACGAAATCCCCGAAGCCGGACGCGCTGCCCGCGGCAAGGCGATTGTCAACCTGCTGGAACTGCAGGCCGGCGAAAAAATCGCGGCGATGGTGCGCGTGCGCGATTTCCCGGAGACGGAATTCCTGGTCATGGCCACCGCGCGCGGCATCGTCAAGAAAACCCGCTTGAGCGATTTCAGCCGTCCACGTCGCAACGGTATAATCGCCATTAATATTGATGATGGCGACCGCCTGATCGGCGTCAAGCAGACTTCAGGCAATGACGACATTATGTTGGCAACCCGACAGGGAATGAGCCTGCGGTTCGAGGAAACCGAGCTGCGTGTCATGGGGCGCGCTACCCGCGGTGTAATAGGAATCCGCCTGGCTAAAGATGATTGCCTGGAAACCATCGAAATTGTGGACCCACGCGCAACGTTCTTCGTTTGCACTGAGCACGGCTACGGCAAACGCACGGCATTTGACGAGTATCGCGGTCAACGACGGGGCGGCAAAGGCATTTTCACCATGCGCGCTTCCGAGCGTAACGGGCTGATTGTAGGCGCCCATTCGGTCATGGAAAATGACGCGCTGATGTTGATTACCACAGGTGGCAAGATGATCCGCATCAATGTCGCCGACATTCGCGTCATCAGCCGGGTAACCCAAGGCGTCCGCCTGATCAACCTGGACGAAGGCGATTCTCTGGTCTCTGTCACTAAGGTTGAACCGGAGGATGCTGACGATACTGCCCAAGAAGAGGCCGACGCCAAAAAAGACACCGGCGCCCAAGAAGATGCTGACATTCAAAAAGACGCTGGCTCCGAAGAAGACCCCGACACAACCAACGGCGCGGACGCCACCGATGTGGAAGGGTGAAGTCGGAGATACCGGACTAGCCAGAAGGGGAATTGCTCTTTGTAGCTGAAAACTTTCCGCCCGCTCAGGCGTTCGCCTTAGAACGGCTCACCGTCGCCTTGCTCGGCGTGGGAGGCAGGGTTTTCACCCATGTCGGCGTTCGGCGCGGCATCTTCGGCCGCTTCTATACGCCAGGCCTGCAGGTTATTGAAATAGCGCCCATTGTATTCCCGCCCGCGGATATCAAATGTAACCGTCACCATTTGACCGGGTTCGAAATTGTCAAGCAATTGCGTTTTATCCTTGATACATTCCAGAGCGATTTCCTGCGGGAATTTACCATCCTCTACGGCTACGACAAATTCGCGCTTGGTAAATCCGGACCCAAAGGTCTGGACATTATTGATCAGTTTTATTCTACCTGTAAGTTCGTAAGACATAATTACTCCTGTTGGCAATGAATGTGTCAGTATAATAGAATAAAAGACAGCAAAATCAAGGAAAACGGAGATTTATTCAGTCCCGTTATTCCAAGCATTCGGATCAAACAGGGCATCGCTTCGTTTGCGCACGGAGAATTTAAACATGGAGCGGGTGAAGGGAATCGAACCCTCGCAGCCAGCTTGGAAGGCTGGAGCTCTACCATTGAGCTACACCCGCAGTGAACCTTTAAAGGCAAGATGTTTTTTATTGTAGCTTAGGCGTCGGAATGGTCAAGCGCGGATTTTGTGTGGACTTTCCCAAAAAAATCCGGTCATTGATCAAAAACCAGTCCGAGCGGGTTAAATTCAGGGTCTGGCGTTGCCCTGAAAGGGCATGACATACCAGCCCAGGGCAACGCCCTGGGATTAACGGGAAACATGAAAACAGCCCTGAAAGGGCGTGACATAATCCGGACGTGTTTTGGATAAGGATTGGACAATGATGGTTCTCTATGTCACGCCCTTTCAGACATCTGAGCCGGTCCGTCAAGTAAATTTATTGATTTTTATGCAGCATTATTTACAGCCTCGGCAAGCCATGATCCGTGCTGTTTTAATGATGCCAGATATTTTTGTT
>JBMNRV010000055.1:0-12414 GCA_050944835.1 Kiritimatiellia bacterium | reverse complement strand
GTCAACAAAAAAACGTGTTGAAATATTTTTTTTAAAAAAAATCGTGGCGATGGGGGGAAACCCACGCCATATCAACGGCTCAAGAGGGCAAATTAGTCGAAAAAATTCCTAATTCGGAACAGCTGTGGTGGGAGAACCACGGCGCACCGGATAAACACAGATTGGGTTGAACCGCCAAGGACGCCAAGGTGGCGGAAGGAGATTAGCCACAAAAATGCACACAATGCACAAAGGGATAGGATTGAACCGCCAAGACGCCAAGGTGCCAGAAGAGGATTTGCCGCGGACGCATGCCGCGCTGACCGGCAGATGCCGGTCTGGCGGATCGGTTGACACCCTGATACGCGAATTCATTCGTGTATTCGGGTGTCTGCCGATCCATGTCCGGATAGCGGACAGCGCGGCATGCCATTCCAGTCAGCCGGTATCTCTTGTAAAATCTGCGTAATCTGCGGTTTCTTTCTTGGCGCCCTTGGCGGTTCAATCTTATCCGTGTGCATCCGTGTACATCCGTGGTTCCCCTCTCCCATCTGCGTTAATCTGCGTCAATCTGCGGTTTCTTTCTTGGCGCCCTTGGCGGTTCAATCTTATCCGTGTGCATCCGTGTTTATCCGTGGTTCCCCTCTCCCATCTGCGTTAATCTGCGTCAATCTGCGGTTTCTTTCTTGGCGCCCTTGGCGGTTTCAATCTTATCCGTGTACATCCGTGGTTCATCTTCTCCGCAACTTGTTCCTGAATTTCAAATACCGTTTTTAGGAGTGCCGGTCCAGCGCTTGCCGCTTTAACTCCTCATAGCGAGCGCTGAACCAGACCCCATTCTGGGACTCACGAAAATCTGAACCAAAGGCCCAACGGGTAACCGCCAGCACCGGTGGCGACTGAATACGCTTGGCCGTCCCCATCCCCTGAAATTTACGCCACCAGTATTCCAAGTCCGCCACAAATGCCGCGGCATCCGGAAAAATATCTTGCACAGCGCCAACGTATCCCAGTTGCCTTTCAAGCGTACCATCCAGGTACCATGCCAAAATTTCCTCCGGGCCGGCCCGTTCCCCACGCTCCACCCAACTGGCGAACAAGCGGTCGTGATATGGATAATTCAGAGGATCGCCCAAGCCGCTGTCAACATCCTGATCCGCACTAAGCTCTGCCGAAGGCTTTAAAGCAAAGCAGCCTTCCGGGATGACCTCACGGCGGAAAACGGCCCGATTGAGGTAGCGTCCCAAGCGATAAACATCACCTTTCCAGACATCACCCAGCAACGCCAGAAATCCGCCTAAGTCACCATACAAAGTGCCATAGCCAACGGTGATTTCCGTCTTGTTGGAGTTACACACAAAAGCGCCGCCAAAAGCCGCCGCCACCGCCGCCAATACCCGCGCCGACCTATCCCGCGCCTGTATGTTTTCCACCAGAGTTTCCGTCAGACGCAATTCCTGACGCAAAGCGCCATCGGCGCTGGTTACAGACAGACCGTTCAACTGGCGCACGGTCAACTCCACACTTTCATCAATTGGGATTTCCACATAGAGGCAGCCTAGATTGGCCGCCATCTGACGCGCCAAATTGATGGTGGTAGGGGAATTATGCAGGGAAGGCATATTGACGGCCAAAAGCCGCTCCGGTGGCAACGCTTGACGATAAAGCGCTGCTGCCACCGCCGAATCAATCCCGCCGGAAAGGCCGACGACGACGCGCTCAATCCCGCATCGTTGCAAAAACAGTTTGGCGCCGGTCAACAGCGCTTGGCAGACCTCCGGCACGTCGTCCTCATCCTCAACGGACACCGGTGCGCCAAACGCCTGTCCATCCAGCGGTATATCCAACACCGGTGTGGCCGACTTAAACGAGGGCAATCGCTCTGCCCGTTCCGCGCCATCATATACGGCCGAGTCGCCGTTAAAGAGATAGACCGTTTTACCGGTGTTTTGAATGCCGAAGGCGTTGACGTAAATCAGAGGACGTTCCAGCCGGGCGGATTGAGCGGCAAACGCGCGCCGCAGCTTGGCGGATTCATCCCGCGCAAACGGGACACAGGCACAGCTCACATATAAATCAGCCCTTTTATCGCACAGGGGCTGCTGATGGCCCTCGCCCCGGAAATCACAAGGCTGAGCGTATCCGATTGTCACTCGTCCGGCGGAAACCGGAGCAAAAAATATCTCCGGCGCAACACCACATTCCTGCGCCAGCCGGTACAAATCATAAAAATACCGGCTATCATCAAAACCTCGGGGACCAAACAAATCCGGCTTGACGATAAACGGATACGGGCTGCCAGACGGGCCGTGAAACGCGCCTGCCGATGCTATAAACAAAGCGTTGTATTTCCGGGGGCGGCCATCTTCATTGCGTTTACTCCAATCCACCGCCACATTACCGAAAATAACTGTCAAGCCTTGCGCGGCTTCCCGGATACGTTCACCGCAGGCGGCACACTCCCGCAGAAAAGCCGGCAGGTTCCAGGTGTCGCCCAGTAGTCGGCCCGGGATGGCCAGCTCAGGGAAAACAACCAGCTCCGCTCCAGCGTTACGCGCCTGCGCAATCACAGCCAACATGCAGGCGGTATTTTCCGCCGGACGCCCCGGCACAACTTCAATCTGTGCCGGGCAGACACGCAAAGTTGCCGGTGCGACTGTTAATTTTTCGTTTGATACAGATGCTTGCATTGATTGCGTGGGAAGCCTAAAACTACATTTGATTATCCCAAACCATGTGTCCGCGCACTATTCCACCGTCAAGGTCATACAATCCATCAAGTAATATCCCGGCGTCAGGTTTACGACACCGTCCTTGGGATAATCCACGGCGAACCAGACTTGGTAAACGCCGGGCGCCAAACGCAGGTTTTCCACCAATGTCTGCGGCGGGACGTTATACAGCGGCCCTTGATAAACTGGACGGCAATTAAATAGATTGATGTCAAACTCTAGCAGGTTAAATTCAGGATCAAAATAAAACCACAAGCCGCCTTTCTGAACATAGGCCGCCACCCACCAGTCCACATCATACCCAAGATAGGCAGTCGGCAGATTCGTCATTGCCGCAGTGACGGTTATCGGCTTCGTGTGTGAAACACGGACGTTATCCCCCACCATGCCATTTGCCGTAACTAACGGCCCGACCACACCAAGATAGCCAGTGTCAGGTTTACTTAAACCGCTGGCGCCAGCCGCATTGAATGCCTTAACCCAGTAATAATATGTTTTGCCGGTTACGGCTGTCGTGTCGTTATACGTGGTTGCGGTAGAAGTTCCAATCTCTTCGGCAGCGGCGGCATTGTCGGCTGTATGCCGGAATATCCGGTAACTTGTTGCGCGAGCCGCTACACGCCATTCCACGGTGATTTTATTAGTGAATGTGCCATCGGATGCGGCGACATTCACAGGAGCGGCCGGCGGCCGGAGCGCGACTGTGTATATTGCAGATTTCACTGCGCTCGGATTCATCCCAACTTTCCACGCCTTCGCTTTCAGTGTGCCGGGGATCGGTACCGATACCGTACCGCCAGAAAAGAGCCCAAGACTTAATTCGGTTGGTTCTTCGCCATTGGTGGTATAGCGAATCGTTGCACCGGGCGTATCACAAGTTATCGTTACATTTACGCTGGAACCGTGATGCGCGCCGCCGTCCGGATTGAAGACCGGAGTGGCGACGACATCTAAATCCGCATAAAGGACATTAAACGTATTGGTTATGCTAGTTGAAGCCCAGTTATCATCACCAGCTTGGGTGGCCGAGACGCTGACAGTACCCGTTCCGGTGAACGAGAGGAATGCGGCGTCGGCGCCGGATGTAATTTGGGCGGGGCCGTCCTCCACCTTAAAGGTAACACCCAAGCCAGAGGAAGCCGCGGCGCTTAAGACTAACACGTTGGTCTTAAGCTGGTCGCCCGGATTCGGGCAATCAATGATCTGCTCCGCCTTCCGGGCAATCACATCCGCTTCGATTGACGCCGCGTGGTAGTTCGCATCCCCCGCCTTGGTCGCCCGGACGCGTACCGTCCCAACGCCGGTCTTCACCCAGAGATTGGTAAAGTCAAAAATCTCGCCCTCACCTGACACTATGGAATAACTCCACGCCCCTTCGCCGGACCCGCCGGATGCACTCAAGCCATTAGTCGTATTATAGGTCTGCGGACTGGCGGGCTGGAAGGTGAGCTCCGCCTGATCGGCCTTGGAGATTTCCAACACCACACTGAAAGATTGCGGACTATTCGTGGCGGCCGGCGCTATAACCGTGTTGGTCGCATAATACACTCCCGCCGTCAATGCGGTGGAATTCACGGAACCCGTGAATACTTGGCTGGCGCTGCCAGCCAGCAAGCCCGTCACTGGAGCAAAATCAAACCAGCCACCGCCCTGATTTCCATAAGTTATGACGTTACTGTAACTGCATGCGGCTTGCCCATAGTTAGTCAGAACCAGCGTTTGAGCCGGCGGCGAGGAGCCATATATGGTGGCATAGGTCAACAGCGTGGTACTCAACCCGATCCCAGGCCGAGTGTTTACCGTCAACTTTGCCACATCGCTCATTACTGTGCTGGCAATATTGGTCACGATGCAGCGGTACGCGCCAGCATCGCTCTTCGCCACAGCGGCAATGGCATAGGTTGAGGATGTGGCGCCCAAAATATCGGAACCATCCTTCTGCCATTGGTAATAAAGTGGTTCAGAGCCGGTTGCCGTGATTGACATACTTGCAGCTTCACCTTCAGCCCTGATCAGGGATTGAGGTTGAACGGTTATCGCAGCGGCAATACTGCGCCATCCACTGTCTGACAAACTAAACTCGCTAGCCCCAGCAACATTAGTGGCTTTCAACCAGTAATAATACATCGTTCCGGGAATTGCGCTCGTATCGCTAAAGGAAGTTGTCCGTACAGTTGCCAGCAGCGATCCGCCGACAGGGTCGTCATTAGTGTTGCGCCATAATTCGTAAGAAGACGCACCGAAAGGAGAGTCCCAAGTTATCAACACTTGATTAGTGTATAAGCCGTCCGATGCGGACACGCCCGTCGGCGCAGATGGAACGACAGCGCACCACCCGGAATCAACATTACTGAAAACGCTCGTACCAGTCGCAGTGATAGCTCTTGCCCAGTAATAATAAACTGTACCAGGCACAGCGGTGGTATCTATGGCATAATCATCAGCCGAAGTGGCAATTAATTCAGCCAAGGCCAAATTAGCGCTGGTGTGCCGCCAGACCTCATAGCCGGTTGCGGTATGGCCTCCCCGCCAAAAAATCAGCACTACATCAGGATGAACGCCGTCAGTAGCAAATAAATTTGCGGGAGCGGGCGGACCAGACCCATACTCATAAGCGCCCATATCCACCGTGTCATTCCAAATGCGCCAATGCCCATCTAAATCAAACGGAGTGACATTGGTGGGAGCATATTGGTTGTGGCCGGCATTAATGCATGGCGAACCAGCAGCCAGACGGTAATTCCCCGGCACATGATTCGTGCCATACCCGCTACCTGAATTGATAAACCTAGGTACATTTGTGATATTTCCATTTCCCGTAGGCGCATCTGAAGCACATGTATAGCTTGTATTCGTACAATCTACAATATCACCTCCCTCATTGTAAAACACGATGCAGTTGTTCAATTTGCAGCGAGACATCCTGCCATACACCCCTCCACCACCGTAGGTTGCCGTATTCCCAACGATCGTGCAGTTGTTCAAGGTACAATTAATCTCCTCGCCACACACACCTCCGCCGACATCCTGCGCCGCATTCCCCGTGATCATACAGTTGTTCAATGTGCAGCTTTTCGCCCCACCGCCGCACATTCCAGCCGTATTCCCCGTGATCGTGCAGTTGTTCAATGTGCCGCCACACACCCCGCCACCTTCGTTCGCCCGATTTTGATGAATCACACAATCTTCGATCAAGGCGTTGGTCGAGGCGCAATACACCCCGCCACCCATAGTTGCAACACTACCGGGGTCACCGACAGCTTGCCCATTACAAATAGTCAACCCTTGCAAAACGCAGCCTTCGTTGAGATAAAACACCCGGTTTGATGTCACATCGCCATTGCCGTCAACGATGGTGTAATCAGGGCCATTGACACTGCAGATCGTAATGGCGTTCGACACCGTAATCTGTCCGGTGGAAACATACGTTCCATTGGTGACGAGAACCAGTTTGTTAGACCTCACAGCATCCACGGCGGCCTGAATGGTCTTTTTGGCCGTAATCCAGAGCAACCCATCTTGGGTGTCATCACCATCAGGGCTGACATGTTGCGCAGCGGCGGCAATTTCTGATTCTGAATTAAGGACGTTAAAGATGTTGGTGAAGGCAGCGGGATACCAGTTATCATCACCGGCCTGATTGGCCGAAACTCTGACAACGCCTGTTCCGGTGAACGAGAGGTTTGTGCCAAATGTAATCTGGGCGGGGCCATTCTCCACCTTAAAGGTCACACCCAAGCCTGATGAAGCTGTGGCGCTCAAGCCTAATACATTGGTCTTAATCTGGGCTCCCGGATTCGGGAAAACTATTATTTGCGTCCCCTTCCGGGCAATCACATCCGCTTCGATTGACGCCGCGTTGTAGTTCGCATCTCCCGCCTTGGTCGCCCGAACGCGCACCGTCCCGGAGCTGGTCTTCATCCAGAGGTTGGTCAACCCCACAATCTCGCCATCGCCTGACACCACGGAATAGCTCCACGCGCCTGTGCCGGACCCGCCGGATGCGCTCAAACCGTTGGTCGTGTTGTATCCCTGCGGACTGGCGGGCTGGAAGGTGAGCTCCGCCTGATCGGCCTTGGAGATTTCCAACACCACACTGAAAGATTGCGGACTGTTCGTGGCGTCAGGCGCCGTGATAGTGGTGGTCGCATAATACACGCCCACCGTCAACGCGGCTGAATTCACTCCGCCAGTTAATAATTGGCTAGCGCTGCCTGCCAGCGAGCCCGTTGCTGGAGCAAAATCAAACCAGCCGCCACCCTGAGTTCCATAATCTGTAGCGCTGCTGTAATTGCATGCGACTTCCCCATAGTTAGTCAGAACCAGCGTTTGAGCCGACGGCGAGGAACCGTATGTGGCAGCATAGGTCAACAACGTGGTACTTAATCCTATCCCCGGCAGAATATTTACCTTCAGCGTCGCCACATCACTCGTTGCTGCACCGGCGACATTCGTCACAATGCAGCGGTACGCGCCTTCATCGCTCTTCACCAAGGAGGCAATGGTATAGGTCGCGGCTATGGCGCCTAAAATATCCGAACCATCCTTCTGCCATTGGTAATAAAGTGGTTCAGAGCCTGTTGCCGTAACTGATATACTCGCAGTTTCGCCCTCTTTCAAATCCAGATAGTAAGTCTGTCCAGTAATTTTAGGGCCAACCCCGCGCCAACCGCTATCCGACGCGCTAAATTTGCTGGTACTGAGGGAATTTGACGCAGTGACCCAGTAATAATAGAGAACTTCTGGCTCACAGGCCATATCATTATAATTCGTTGTTGCGGTTGACCCCAGTTTTGATGCTGAATTTGTATTATTGGAGGTATTTCTCCAGACGGTATAACCCGTTGCATTGCTTTCAGCGCTCCAAGTCAACGCAATTTTGTTTGTGTGAGCGCCATCGCTGGCTCTTACATTTTGTGGCGGTATAAATTCGCGCCATCCAGTATCATTCGAACTCAAGCCGGTAACGTAACTGATGTTGGTGGCGGCGACCCAATAATAATGAATAACACCAGCCGGGACGGTTGTGTCATCGTATGTATTGGTATTCGGCTTGCCGACCAGAACAGCCGAAGAAGGATTGTTGCTTGTGTGCCGCCAAACCTGATAGCCGGATGCTTCCGTCACCTTATCCCATCTGACCCGCACTTTCCCGGCATATCCACCGTCAGAGGCAACGATATTTGTAGGGATAGGGATTGAATATTCATAGGCCCCCATATCAACCGTGCCATTCAAAATGCGCCCATGCCCATCCAAATCATACGGAGTGACATTTGTGGGCGCATATTGATTGTGGCCGGCATTAATGCATGGCGAACCAATAGCCAGACGGTAATTCCCCGGCACATGATTCGTGCCATACCCGCTGCCTGGATTGATAAACATCGGGGCATTAGTGATGTTTCCATTTCCCGCAGGCGCATTTAAAGCGCATGTATATCTTACCGTACATCCATCTTCAATATCATTAGCCTCATTGTAAAATACAATGCAGTTATTTAATATGCTATTCCCCCCCATTCCACCTATAGCTACTCCCGCAAACGTCCCACCCGCATTCCCTGAGACTGTGCAGTTGTTCAATGTGCTTTTATCCCCACCACCACAGCCTAAATAGCCTTTATTCCCAAAGACCAAGCAGTTGTTCAATGTGCTATTATACACCCCCCCCATTGAAGAGGCGATATTACTCGAGATAGTGCAGTTGTTCAATGTGCTGTTATACACCCCCCCGCCTGTACTGGCCATATTCCCCGATATAGTGCAGTTCTTTAATGTGCCACCATATACCCCCCCGCCACTACCTTCTGTCCGGTTAGCACTAATTACACAATTTTCAATCAAGGCGTTGGTCGAGAGGCAATACACCCCGCCACCATAGTGATCAATGGGGCTGGATGTAATGACAGAGTATCCATTTCTAATAGTCAACCCTTGCAAAACGCAGCCATCGGCGAGACCAAACACTCTGTTCGATGTAACGCTCCCATTGCCATCAACAATAGTGGAATTGGCGCCATTGACACTGCGAATGGTGCTGGAATTCGTCACAATAATCATCGTGTTCAAGACATACGTTCCGTTGGTGACGATAACCAATCCCTTATACCCCGCGGCATCCACGCCGGCCTGAATGGTCTTTTTGGCCGTATTCCAGCTCAGCCCATTGTTGGCGTCATTGCCTCCGGGCTTGACATATACTGTCGCAGCATCAGCCAGAGGAGCCATCCAAACGACCAAGCCGACAGCCAGCACGGCAGTTAAGAGTTTTTTGAAGTTCATGGATACCCCCGTTATTAAGCCTAAAAACAGCATTTGAAATTCAGGAACAAGTTGGACTCGGATGGACTCGAATAAGATTGAACCGCCAAGGGCGCCAAGAAAGAAACCGCAGATTGACGCAGATGAACGCAGATTTTACAAGAGATACCGGCTGACTGGAATGACTGGCCGCGCTGTCCGCTATGCGGACATGGATCGGCAGACACCCGAATACACGAATGAATTCGCGTATCAGGGTGTCAGCCAATCCGTCAGACCGGCAGATGCCGGTCAGCGCGGCATGCGTCCGCGGCAAATCCTCTTCTGACACCTTGGCGTCTTGGCGGTTCAATCCTATCCTTTTGTGCATTGTGTTCATTTTTGTGGCTAATCTCCTTCCGCCACCTTGGCACCCTTGGCGGTTCAACCCCATCCGTGTCCATCCGTGTTTATCCGTGGTTCCTCTCTTTATTTGCCCGTGCGGCCCCGCACCTTGCCAACTGCCGCAGTTTTAGGTTAAAAGAAATAAGCTTGCAAACCGGTATCGGTTTGGTGTATTACACCTGCCGTTATATTATAATACCGGCGATTATTCCAACATTTTTTTGTTATGACGTCATCTTCCTTAAAAACCGACCTGCCTCCTCATCCAGCAATGTTGCTGCCCAGCATTGCGTCATCCTTCCGGGCGGCACTATTCGCAGCCGGAATCGGACGGCGGCGATCCGGCAGGCGACCAACTGCGCCCCACCCCATACCGGAAGGGTTTCTGGGTATTTGCGTCGCCGCAGCCGCCGATCCGGCAGGTGACGATTACATTACGGCACGCCTGCGGGAATTGGGCATCCGCCATATCCGTCTCGACCTGACCTACCCCACGGAGGGCGGGTATCAACTGCGCCTGCTCCCGAAGCTGCTGGAGCACGGGCATCGCGTCTGCCTGCATCTCGTGCAGCCACGCGCCGAAGCCCGGTTGATGTCGCGGCGCGGACCGGCCGCAGATGCCGCGGCGGAACGCTGGCGCGCTTTTGTCGAAAACACGCTGAAACGCTGGGGCGCCGATATCGAATGTGTGGAAGTGGGCGCCACCTGTAACCGGCGCAAATGGTCCGGACAATCTCTGGCTGCCTGCGTGCGCTCCTGGCAGATCGCCTGGAATATCGCCCGCAAACACAATGTAAAAATCATCGGCCCAAATGTCACAGACTTCGAGCCGATATATAATTTTCTACTGTTGGACCGGATGCGCCGGTTGGGATGTCCACCGGATGCGCACACGGACAATCTTTTTGTTGAACGCGCCACGGAACCGGAAAATTACGATCACAAGATACTGGGATACAAGGCGGCAGGTCTGCTGCGCTATGACCTAATCCGCAAGGCGCGGCTGCTGCAATCCATCGGCGCCGTCCATGACGCCCCAGTTTTCATCTGCTCCCACACGGCGTGGAGTCTGCGTCGAATTGCGCGTTTTCTGGAGACTATCGAGGAAAAACAGGCGGATTACCTTGCGCGCTACCTGCTGCTGGCGGCAGCCTCCGGCACACTGGAACGGGTTTATTGGGGACCCATGATCGGACAGCGCGAGGGGTTGATTGATGACGGCACGCAGGAGTATCCCGACCCGCCACATGTGACACTTTACCAACTAGCTCGCGGCCGTCCGGCGGACTATCGGATCAGACCAGCCTTTCATGCCATGTCCACTATTCAAAAGTTTTTGCAAGGGGCCACCTTTGAAAAAGAGCACACCAAAGAGCGGGCGCTGAAAATTCTGGAATTCAAGGGACCGGACGGGGACATCCGCCATGCGGTTTGGACGGTCAACGGGCGCTGCGCCGCGGCAGCAGAGTGTTATACGCCAACCGCATTAGCGTCCGCCAAATGCATCGTCCGTGATGGACAACGCCTGCCGGCCGTGCCGGCGTTTTTCAGCGAAAGTCCGACTTGTCTATCGTGGAGCCAGCCTATAGAGCCGATGTTACAGCCACGCCCCACCCCATGCGCGTGGTGGCTGGCTTGGCATCACAACCATGACACCTGCCCAGCCCCGCTACACATTGGAACATGGCGCGGAATATACCAAACCCGCGCCGGCAATGGCGCTAAAATCGAGCCTGCGATGTTACAAGCCGCTATTACGCCAGTGGCGGATACTAACCAGATATTGCGGGCGGCACGCAACCGGGTTTGGCGTATTGCCGCGCCTTGGCAACCGGAAACCGGTATAATTGTCAAGCAATTCAAAGTCCCAGACCTGTGGCGGCGCTGCTTGGATGTACATAAACCGCCGAAAGCGCTGCGCAGTTGGAATGGCGCACAGGAACTGCTGCGCCGGGGACTGGCTACCCCATCCCCGCTGGCTTGCCTGCTCCCGGATGACCCCAAGCAGCCGGCATTTTATATCTGCGCCGACTTCCGCCCCGATTACTCCGTCCGGGATATTTTTACCGCATTCTCAAACAACACCAATCCAATCCCGGAAATATCACCGGCCGACTGGTACGCATCAATTGCAGAATTCATAGCGTTGATGCACAATCGCGGAGTCTTCTTCCGGGATTTATCGGCCGGCAACTTACTGCTGCGCCGGACGGATGATGGCAAAATCTCCTATGCGTTGATTGACACGGCGCGGGCCTGGTTTACCCCTTACCCATTGCCATTGCGCCGCCGGTTGTCTGATTTGAAACGCATCTGCCATCCGCTGCCTTGGCCGGAACGGCGCGCATTTTTAACCACCTACATGCGCATCATAGAACGGACGTTCCGGTCATGGATGCTGTTGCCACTGGTGGCTTACGATTGGAAACATCATATCAAACGTGCGATCAAACCGCTGCGGCGCAAGCGCTGATGATGTCCTCTCCGCTATCCGTGGTTCACCCTGCTAATGGTCACACATATTTGCCCCGGTCTCAAGCGATCCTTCCAGGAAATCCGCCACGATACTTCTGGGGTTTTCTCCCTGTACCCCACTGACCACGTTGACACCCTTCGCGGCAAATATATCCATTGCCCTGCGTCCCATACCGCCGGCAAGCACGCAGCTTACCCCCTGGCTGGAGAGCCATTCCGGCAGCAGGCCCGGCGCGTGCGGTGGCGGGGTGACATAGGTTTCATTGAGAATTGCCTTGTTATCGCCTATCTCAAAAATAGCAAATGCCTCGCAATGCCCAAAGTGGGCACACAGCTTTCTATCGGTGGTGGGGACTGCTATTTTTCCTGCATTTTCTTTACTCTGTTTCTGTGTCTCGGACATAATAACCTCTTCCTTTATTGTGATTGTTCGTCTTGCTTTAGTATTAAACAAACTATGTCACGCCCTTTCAGACATCTGAGCCGGTCCGTCAAGTAAATTTATTGATTTTTATGCAGCATTATTTACAGCCTCGGCAAGCCATGATCCGTGCTGTTTTAATGATGCCAGATATTTTTG
>JBMNRV010000054.1:0-13289 GCA_050944835.1 Kiritimatiellia bacterium | reverse complement strand
TTGTTAAGGGCATTAAATTCATTGATGGTGTTATGGACAAGGCTGCTTAATAAGGTTCGGAATGGATGCGCTCTTTAATTTCTCATACACAACATTTGACAATATCTCATAAAAATTCAGTATCCTAAAACTGCGGCAGTTGGCAAGGTGCGAGGCCGCACTGGCGGTGCGTGCGAGGAGAACCACGGATAAACTGATTTGGTTTAAACTGCCCAAGAATGCCAAAAAAACAGACGAAGAATGAAACCACAGATCCCGGATAATCCCGCCGCCGCGCCCCCCCTTTCGTGTATTCAGTGTATTCCGTGGTTCCAACAAAAACCACAGACCACACAGAACACACGGAAAGCCCAACAAACTTCTCCTTTTCTGTCGCTTTTTCTTTTTGTGCCTTGCATTTTTGTGGCTAATTTCTTTTCCCAATCCGTGTCCATCCGTGTTTATCCGTGGTTCTTTCCCTCCGGTTCTCCTGCGCCAATCTGCGTAAATCTGCGGTTCCAACACTTTATCTCGTTTCCGGAATTTCAAATGCCGTTTTAGAAGGATTACCCTGGAGGATTAACATTCACCCCATATGGGTTTGACGTCTCAGGCTGCGCCTGTTACCTTGCACACCATGAAGCGCTTCTTCAGACTGGTTTCAACTGCCCGCGGACACCCATGCCGCCTGACAAGCGATTTCTTATCAATTAAACTTCACAGGAATTGATATGACTATGCAGGCAAATGCAAAGCGAATGGAAGAGTTTCTGACGTACCTGACGAAGGATATTGGCATCCGTCTGGCTGGCGCCAAAGAAGATGCCCAGACGGTGGAATACATCACATCCTTCCTGAGGCGTTCCGGAATATCAAGCCGGGTTGAGACATATCCGGTACTCAGCCTACAAGTCGGGAAACAGCTCCTCGAACTGGAAATTGACGGCCAATGGAAGCAATATCCATGTTCATTGTTCAGCAGCGTGCCAGGAACTGAAGGAAAGCTTGTTGAAGCTCCTATCGTCTTTTTTGCCGGGCCAGTGGATTATCAGCGACAGGACTTGTCCTTTCTGAAGGGAAAAGCCGTCGTGCATCTGGGGTGTCATATCGAATCCCGTGAAAATTACCGGCGGCTGATGCAGGCGGACCCCGCTTTCATGCTCTTTGTTGATATCCGCCACCCCGGCGATGTGCCATTGGCTGATGGCATGTTCCCGGCATACACCCGCGACCTCGGCGCAAAGCCAACCCTCAACGTCGCATTCAAAGATGCCTTTGAATGGAAGCAGAAGCATGCAACCCGTGCCCGCATCCAAGTCGAAGGCGGCATGGTACCTTCACAATCGCACAACGTAATCATCGAGCTGCCCGGCAGTGACCCGGAAGCCGGATGGCTTTATGCCGGAGCTCATCACGACACTCAGGCCGGCACCGTCGGCGCCGATGATGACGGCAGCGGAACCACCATCCTGCTCGAAATGGCGGTCATGCTGAAAGACCGTCCGCGTAAAAGGGGCATCCGCCTGATTGCTTTCGGCGCTGAAGAACAGCTCTCGGTTGGCAGCGCATCCTACGTCCGGCGGCATCGGGCGGAAATCGAAAAACACGGCCGTTTTATGATAAATTTCGACAGTTGCGGCAGCGCCATGGGATGGTACAAAATTAATGGGAATGGGCCAAAAGCTATGCTTGATCTCATGCAGGAAGCCTTCCAGAAACGCGACCGTTTTCCCGGAATGAGCGAAGAAGTCATCCCTTATACCGACCAGTTGCCCTTCGCCGTCTGTGGTGTGCCGGGCGTCTGGGTACACCGTGAATGCTGCACCAGCGGCTGCGTCTGGCATCACCGCTTTGACGATGACCTGCGGAACATCTCGTTCAGTGAACTGGCAGTCTGCAGCGAAATCGGAGCCGGAATCCTCGATCATCTGGCCAACTGTGAAAACATGCCTTTTGATCGGCAAATTGCACCTGACCAAAAACGCCAACTGGAAAGCCAGTGGATTGACCTCTACGGCGGATGGTAAACCAAACTGCCGGATATAGGTATTTTCGGACTGCGGTAACTTTGCCGTGATTGTCATTCAACCTTGAACGGTAGTTGGCAAGTTTACCGCATGCTGTCTTCTATGTCACACCCTTTAAGGGCTGTTTTCATGTTTTTTCCGTTAATCCCAGGGCGTTGCCCTGGTCTGGGTATGTCATGCCCTTTCAGGGCTCCCCTTCCATTTCTTCATCCATGTCCATCCGGTGCGCCGTGGTTCTTTTCCTCCGTGTCTCCGCGTGAGACCTCTGTCGTCCACCGTAGTTCCTCTTCTCCGAGTATCCCTCTCCTAATCTGCGCCAATCTGCGTAATCTGCGGTTTCTTTCTTCGTCTGTTTCTTTCTTGGCGTCCTCCTCGGCGTCTTGGCGGTTCGCCTCTCCTATCTCTCATCAGCTGTTATTCAACCACAATCGTGACCGATGAGAGCAAAATTAGCCCATTCAAATCAATTTTGCCGTCCATGGGATAGTCCACCGCAAACCAGACGTTGTACGTCCCGTGCGGCAAGACCAGGTTTTCAACCAGCGCCATCGGCGGGACGTTATACAGCGGCCCTTGGTAAGCCGGGCGGCAATTAGCCAGATTGCCGTCAAACTGTACCAAGTTAAAGTTAGTGTCAAAATAGAACCACAACCCACCCTGATGGACATAGGCCGCCACCCACCAATCCACTGGAACCCCAAGATAGGCGGCCGGCAGATTCATCATCGTCGCGGCTATCGTAATGGGCTTATTGGCGGGGATGCGGATGTTATTGCCTACCATGCCATTCACCATAACCAATGGCCCGACTACACCTAGATAGCCGGTATCGGCAGCGCTGAAACCGCTGGCGCCAGACGCATTTACCGCTTTCACCCAATAATAATAGGTAAGTCCGGTCTTGGCGGTTTTGTCGTTGTATGCGGTTGTGGCAGACGTTCCTATCTGAGAAGCCGCATTGGGATTGTTGCTTGTGTGACGATAGACCCTGTAACTGGTCGCTCCCGCTGAAGCTTTCCACGTGACACGTACCTTGTCGGTATGTGCGCCGTCGCTGGCCGCAACACCGGTTGGCGCGGCTGGTTTTGGTGGTTTCGGTTCGGCCCGCCAGCCGGTATCTGGCGCGCTGAAACCGCTCACGCCGGCGGAGTTTGTGGCCTTGACCCAATAATAGTACGTGGTTTTTGCCACTGTGGCAACATCGTCATAACTCGTTCCGGTGGTGGAACCGATCTCCGTAGCGGCTGCGGAATTGTTGGCCGTATGCCGCCAGACACGATACCCCGTGGCAAGACTTGTTGCATTCCAAGTGATTCTGATTTTATTAGTAAACGTTCCGTCGCTGGCGGATACCCCGGAAGGCGCCACGGGCGCCACCAATGGGAGATAGTACGTGACGCCGATCACCGGGTCGTTGGTGAACGTGCCGCCTGTGCCGAATAGCATGTTGACGTTCCATTGAGATGCGGAAATCGCACCGGCGGGGATGCCCCACTCCGGCCCGGGACCGACAGCGTTCAACTTGATGCCGATGCAACCGTTGAACATCTGGGAATAGCAGTAGTCGGCCAGATTCTTCGCCGGTAGCGCGGGCAGGTTCGTCAACCCCAAACAACCGGAGAACATCTTGGAATAGCAAGAGTGGGCCAGCGTCGCAGCCGACAACGCCGGTGGCTCCGTCAGCGACACGCAATCGGAGAACATGCTGGAGTAGCAGGAGTGGGCCAGCGTCGCAGCCGGCAACGCCGGCGCATCTGTCAGCGACGTACAACCCTTGAACATGTTCATGTAACAGGCGGTGTCCAGATTTGTTGCCGACAGAGACGGCGCCTGCGTCAGGCCTGTGCAACCAAGGAACATGCCGGAGTAGCAGGCGTAGGCCAGTGTCGCAGCCGGCAACGCCGACGCATTCGCCAGCGACGTACAGCCACGGAACATATTCATGTAGCAGGAATCGGCCAGATTCGTCGCCGGCAACGCAGGGGTCTTCGTCAGGCCTGTGCAGCCAGAGAACATGCCGCGGTAGCAGTGGTTGGTCAGTGTCGTGCCCGGCAACACAGGGGCACGCCTTAGCGCCGTGCAGCCGTTGAACAGGTTCGCGAAGCACCATGCATCCATCGCCGGATGTCCACCGTTAGTTACAGTCGCGTAATCGAGCAGGGTCTCGATGTTGCCGTAGCAGGCAACCGTCCCCGTGGAAGCGGTAATCGTCCAGCCTGGCGCGTTGACGTCGTTGGCCGAAATCCGGTTGTTGGCCGTCCCGCGGATGTGAAGCTGGTACTCGTCGGCGCCGTTATCCGCCGCGTCCGCGCCGTTGGTGGTGAAGACCACCCAGTTCGTCGTATCGGTGGAGGATTCGAGCGTTCCATCCCACGAATTGGTCTGCGGCGTAATAGTGAACGCGTTCGTGCTATAGAAGGTGAGGTGGGCGTTTGAGGCCGGAGGCGACTTCTGGATTGCCGTTGTGTCCGCATCGGCGACGTTTGCCGTGTATTCCGTTTCGCCCACCGTGAAATCATAGTTGCCGTTGGGCAGCCAGAGGTAGAGCTTGCCGCTGTTGTCGGCGAAGAGGTCGTTGACGCCGTAGGCGGTACCGAGCCCAGTCACGACGACCACCGCATAAGGTGTGAGCCCCGGCACCGTCACGCACCAGACGCGCTCCGTGATGTTGCTGGGATCGGGGGCAATGTTGTCACGCGCAAGATATATCGAGCCGCCGGTGAAGGTGTTCGGGCCAGAGTCCGTATGGTTGTCGCCCGGCCCGATGTCCGCACCACCATAGCTTCCACTTGCCGCGACCGTGCCGCCGGAGATATTGACCGTGCCGCCCGCGCGGCCATTGCCGCCACCGATCCCCGCGCCACCGTCACTTCCGATCGCTATGACCTTGCCACCGGAAATCGTGACGCTGCCACCCGCGCCTGCGTCGCCGCCGCCGATGCCAGCGCCCGCATAGGTACTGATGGCCATGACCGTGCCGCCGGAGATATTCACGGTGCCGCCCACGCGATTATAGCCGCCGCCGATGCCAGCGCCGCGGGTGCCGCTCGTGGCCATGATGATGCCGCCGGAGATGTTCACTGTGCCTGCGGCTTGGTAGGTGCAGCCACCGATGCCCGCGGCGTTGGCGCCGCCCGTCACGGAGAGCGAGGCCGCGTCATCGCCCGGCGCGTTGGTGATGGAGAGTGTTTCGCCTGCTTCAACCCAGATGCCCGGACGGCCGCTGCCGGAGACGAGCACGTTCGATCCCGCGAGTGTGAGCATCACATTCGCGCCCGACCCCAGCGTGAAGATGCAACGATCGTCGTTGGTCGTCTGAAGCGTCAGGTTCGAGAGCGTCACCGTATCCGTCACGCCTGCCGCGACAACCGTGCGCACCTTGCCCTCCGTGTTGGTGCCGGAAATGGTGAACGGCCCCGCATTCGTGAGCCGGAGGATTTGGGTTGCTTCATCGTAACTCCACCCAGCGGTGGCGGGGTCATCCGGGCCATAGGCGACCTCATCGCCATTGACCGTCACGCCAGTTGCTCCGGTGGTCTCATCGAGCACCACGGTGTACTGTTGCCCGTTCGCCGTGAAAGTGTAGGTGCCATTCGGGAGCCAGAGGTAGATGTTGCCGCCATCATCGGCAAAGATGTCCGTCTTTCCATAGTAAGCCGGCAGATTGCCGGGATTTGTAAATACGACCCGCGCGCCGGCGACGAAACCAGAAACGGTCGCGCAGAAGACCGCTTTCCCATTGTTGTTCCGGGGAATGGGAGAGAGGCTGTCGTTCGCCAGGCAGATCGAGCCGCCGGCGAAGGTGTTTGCGCCGAAACTTGTACTATCGCGCCCCGGCCCCATATCCATACCGCCGTCGGCGCCTTCCGCCACAACCGTGCCGCCGGAGATGTTAACCGTGCCACCCGCGCCGCCGGTGCCATCATAGCTGCCGCCACCGATGCCAGCGCCGCTGCCACCGCCGATTGCCGTCACCATGCCGCCGGAGATGTTGACTGTGCCTCCCGCTTTTTCCCCGCCACCGCCGATCCCCGCACCGTAGTTGGCGCTGAACGCCGTCACCGCGCCGCCGGAGACGTTAACGGTACCGCCCGCACCCAGGAAACCGCCGCCAATCCCCGCTGCGCCGCTGCCGCCCGCTGCCGTGATGATGCCGCCAGATATGTTAACCGTGCCAGCGGCGGCGTTGAGGTTGCCGCCGATCCCCGCGCCGTTGCCGCCGCCCGTCACCATCAGCGTGGCGGTTTCGTCGCCCGGCGCATTAGTGATGGAGAGCGTCCGCCCCGTCGCGACTTCGATGCCCGCGAAGTTCCTGCCGGAGGTGAGCGTGTTGGTTCCCGCGAGAGCGAGCGACAGTTGAGCGCCTGTCCCCAATGTGAGTGCGCCCTGGCCGCTGCCCGTCCGGAGCGTAAGGTTTGAGAGTGTGACCGTGCCGGTGACGCTGTTCGACACGGCGATGCGGACGCCGCCGGCTCCGTTGGTGCCCGAAATCGTGAAGGGTCCCGCGCCCGTGAGCGAAAGGGTGCGGTTTGTCGCATCAAAACTCCATCCAACGGGAGGACCCGCTGGAGAGGCGATCTCTTCGCCATTGACCATCACTCCGGTTGGCCCGGCGCCGTTCGCAATCTTCACCGTGCGCGCATTTCCGTTTGCCTGGAAGGTGTGCGTGCCATTCGGGAGCCAGAGGTAGATGCAGCCGTCGCCATCAGCGAAGATGTCGTTCACGCCGTATGCCCCAAGCCCCGTGAGCGTGACCGGCTCATTGGGCGCGAAGCCCGTCACAATTGCGCAGAAGACCTGTTCGGTGGCGTTCGAAGGCGCGTGGAAGGCGAGCGAGGCCCCCAGATGGATTGTGCCACCCGTGAAGATGTTCACGCCGGAGACGGTGCCGTTGTTGCCCGGGCCGATGTCCTTGGCGTTGCTGCTGCCGATGGCCGTGACCGTGCCGCCGGAAATCGTGACATTGCCGCCCTCGCCACTGTAGCTGCCGCCACCGATGCCCGCGCCGCCGCTGCCACCCATGGCAGTCACCACGCCGGCGGAAATTGTGACGTTGCCACCCGCGCCGGCCTGGCCGCCGCCGATGCCAGCGCCATAGGTGCCGCCCTGCGCTGTCACCACGCCGGCGGAAATGATCACCGTGCCGCCTTGGCCATTGCCACCACCGCCGATGCCAGCGCCGTTTCTGCCACCTGTGGCGGTCACCACGCCGCCGTTGATGGTTACTGTGCCACCGACTTCCTGATAGTAGTAGCCACCGCCGATGCCAGCGCCGTGGCGGGCGCCCTGCGCCGTCACGGTGCCGCCGTTGATGGTTATCGTGCCACCGGCGCCGTTCCGTCCGCCACCGATGCCAGCTCCGTAGTAGCCTCTGCCAGACGCGGAAACCTGTCCGCCGTTGATGGTTACCGTACCGCATGCGTTATTATAGTTGCCACCGATACCCGCGCCGCCTTCGCCGCCACTCGCTGTCAGCGTGGCGGTCTCGTCGCCCGGCGCGTTGGTGATGGAGAGCGTCCGCCCACCCGCGACTTCAAGCCCCGCACGGTTATTACCAGAGGTGAGCGTATTCGTTCCCGTAAGGAAAAGCGCAACAGCCGTATTTGTCTCCAGCGTGAAGACACAATTGTTGTTATTGTTCGCCACGAGCGTCAAATTCGAGAGCGTCACCTCGCTCGTCACATCCATCGTCACAACCACGCGCACCACGCCCGATGTGTTCATGCCAGAAAGTGTGAACGGCCCTGCATTCGTTAGCCTGAGCGTGGGCGAGACATACGTCCAGCCCTCGCCATCTGAGCCAGCGCTGTCAAGGGCGGTGCCGTTCACCGTCACCCCGACCGGGGCGGCGATGGCCGCTGCTGCAAACAGGCCTGCAAAAGCAAAAGTCAGAATAGTTCTCGTATTCATAGTAGTGTTCCTTTTGGTTACTGGATACAGGACGTGAGATGTAAAACGGGATAAGGCGCTATTGTTCATCGTTGCCTTTCGATTAAACTTATATTCGGCAGTTGGAATGACCTGAAACTTGCTTGACAGTGTAGGGGAATGAGGGGGACAATACAAGGCGGTTTTTAACTAACATCCCATAAAAACCGCTTGATTGAGCGGGAACGGTATCATCACACACGGAGAGCGAGCTGTACTAGCGGGATTCATTCTCCACGCCAAATCCACATCTGGATTTGACGCTTCAGGCTGAGTCTGCTATTTTACGCACCATAAACATGCTCTTTCAGGCCGGTTCCAGCGGGCAGGCGCCTATGCCAACTGAAAAGCTATTTCTTATCAACCAATATTTAACAAACGAATAATGATGACAAGTAAAGCAAGAGTAAATGCGGCAATCAACCATCAAGAAGCTGATCGTGTCCCATATGATATAGGCGGCACCACAGTTACAACAATAACCAAGAATGCTTACAAAGCAGCAATGTCGCACCGCGGCCTATCTCCCGAATATAAAATGCCGGAGATTGATCCAATACAACAGATTGTTATGCCAATAGAAGAAAACCTGACATACTTAAAATCAGATACCCGGCGTATTGGATCGCAAAGAATTCCCGAATATGCAAAGCGGAAACGTGTATCCGGTTCAATTGAAACTGTTACTGATTTTTATGGTTGTGATTGGCAGTGGGACTCGAAAAATGATTTTTATTTTAATCAAAAAACTTTCCCGTTAGAAGAATACGAAACGTTATCTGAGGCGATTCCTTTTCTTTACCGTCCGGACTGGGACGATTTTGCTCAAATACTCAAACGAGATTTAAGCCAACAGATTACGACAGCAAAAGATTATTGTTGTGTGGCCGACCGTAACACTGCCGGGCTAACAGAAAATTCTTTAAGAATAAGAGGGTATGAAAAATGGTATATGGATACAGCGCTTGATCCTGAAGGGGTTGAGGCTCTTTTGGATATATTGCTGGAAGATAAAATTAAATATTGGGATGAAATAATCAATTGGGCAACTGACAATAATCACCAGGATCAAATTGACGTTATTTCTGAAAGCGATGACCTTGGCTCGCAAAATGCAACTATTTTATCTGTGGATACATTACGTCAAATGATAATTCCGCGATTTAAGACCTTATATACACACATCAAAAAACGCCTTCCTGATGTAAAAATATTCATGCATAGCTGTGGCGCCATCCGTGAAATCATTCCCGACCTGATTGATGCCGGCGTTGACATCCTGAATCCTGTTCAATATACCGCGAAAGGCATGGATTTGAATGGATTAAAAAAGGATTTTGGGAAAGACTTGGTATTCTGGGGGGGTGGAATTGATACTCAAGCAATACTTAACAAGGCTACGCCCAGCGAAGTGCGCGATACGGTAAAAAAAGTTTTGGACATAATGGCTCCCGGAGGGGGATTTGTCTTTACTACGATACACAACATTCAGGATGATGTAAGTCCGGAAAACTTTTGGGCGATGTGGGAAACGCTGCAAGAGCATGGGAAATATTAAAAACGGTATTTGAAGGTTAAATGTTCATCCTGTGGGATGACTCTGTCCCATGAAAATTTTTGTTATCGGCGACATCCATGGACAATATGATGCCTTGTGTTCCGTCTTGTCGGCAAGCGGATTCCGGGACGATACAGACCGGCTGATCGGACTGGGGGATGTTTACGACGGCCCTTTCCCTGAAAAGTGCATTGAGCGCCTTCTTAAAATCCGGGACCTTGTCACGGTTGTGGGCAACAATGACCTGTTCATCCGCGATGAGCAGGTCCGTCTGGGAATGGAGACTCCGGAAACACCTTTTCTAATGTCTTTGCGGCCGTATTATATTGATGATGGGCGGCTCTTCATCCACGGCGGCTTTGACCCGCACAAGCCCTTCCAGCTTCAGGATGAATACGACTATTCCAGCAGCCGTCATCTACCCCAGATGGCCTGGCGCGCCCATCAGAACGGTGAACCATTTGAAGTGGATGGATTCCGTGAAGTTTATGTCGGCCATACCAGAACACAGGTGTTCGGGCAAACCCGGCCCTTTTGTCTGGCAAATCTCTGGATGATGGATACGGGGGCAGCCTTCGGACGCGGCGGCTTTCTCTCCCTCATGGATGTCGGGAGCAAACAGTTCTGGCAGTCTCCCACAAAGTAGTTCTTCAAGCGACACAACGATGACGTACGCGAATAGACAAATGATCGCGCCACTTTGCCGCGCCTTGATCGGCATTCAAAAAAACATCAGGCTTGTTTTGCGACTTCAGGACGTGACTGGTTCCGAATCTGAAATTGACGCATCAGGCTGACTTTGCTATCTTTCACAACATGATTACGCTCCTTCAGACCGGTTCCAGTGGGCGAGCGCCCATGCCGCCTGAAAAGCGATTTATTATCAATTCCATGATGGAAACCAAATAGGAGCAGAGTATCCATGAGCAAAAAGAACATTGAGGCGACATACAAACTGGCGTGTGAGCGGTATGCGGAACTTGGTGTTGATGCGGCAGCAGCATTGAAAAAACTGGGGAAAATCCCGATTTCGTTTCACTGCTGGCAGGGCGATGACGTGCGCGGCTTCGAGACCCTTGACGGCGATCTCACGGGCGGCCTCCAGGCGACCGGCAATTATCCAGGGCGCGCCCGTACGCCGCAAGAGTTGCGTAACGACCTCGATTTTGCGCTCGCGCTGATCGGCGGCTCGCATCGCGTGAACGTACACGCCTTTTACGCCGAGTTCGAAAAAGGGAAGAAGGTTGACCGCGACGCGCTGCAACCCGAACACTTCAAGGGCTGGATCGCCTGGGCCAAAAAGAATGGGCTGGGCATGGACTTCAACCCGACCCTCTTCGCACACCCGATATCCGACGGCTTCACACTCGCCAGCCGCAACAAGAAGATTCGCGATTTCTGGGTTCGCCACACCATCGCCTCCCGACACATCGCGGCGGCCATCGGCAAAGCGCTGGGCTCGCCCTGTGTCAACAATGTTTGGATTCCGGACGGCTTCAAGGATATTCCGGCCGACCGCGCGACACCCCGTAAGATTCTGAATGACGCGTTGGATGTCTGCTTCGCAGAAAAGTTGAACCCCAAGTACATGCTGGATGCCATTGAGTCCAAGCTTTTCGGCATCGGCACTGAAAGCTATACGGTCGGCTCACACGAGTTTTACATGGGATACGCCGTCAAGAACCAGAAGGCGCTGACGCTGGACGCCGGCCACTTCCATCCGACGGAGACGATCTCGGACAAGCTCTCCGCCTGCCTGCTGTTCGTACCGGCGATACTGCTCCATGTCAGCCGCGGCGTCCGCTGGGACAGCGACCACGTGGTGATTGTGAACGATGACCTTATCGCCATTGCCCAGGAGCTGGTGCGTCTCAACCAGTTCAACCGCGTGCACATCGGGCTCGACTATTTTGACGCCAGCATCAACCGCATCGCGGCTTGGGTGATCGGCGTGCGTGCCATGCAGAAGGCGCTGCTCTTTGCCATGCTCGAACCGATCAAGCTGATGACTGAGGCCGAGAAGCGCAAAGATTACACGTCACGTCTGGCTTTGACTGAGGCGGCAAAGACGCTGCCATTCGGCGCAGTCTGGGATAAGTTCTGCGAAGACGAAGATGTGCCGCTGGACACAGCGTGGCTGCCGGAGGTCAAGACCTATGAGGCTAATGTGTTGGCGAAGCGCTAACAGTCATAGCGCCGCCGGGAGGCGTCACGCCACCCGGCGGCAAACTTGCCAACTGCCGAATATAGGTTATTGCTTCGGCTTCAGATTTTCAAAGAATTGATTCAAGCGGGCATCGCCCTTTGTATTGGGAGCGCTATGACCACCTGTCGGAGTCGTGGTGATCTCCTTGACGATACCCGCAGGCAAGTTATTGAATGCGGCAAAAATGCTGGTGGGCACACAGACATTATCAACAAAACCAGCGCTCCACCAAGCTTCCGCCTTGATCCGCTTGGCGAAGTAAATATTGTCATAATAGGCAGCCGTCTTGCACACTGCTGGATTATCCGGCAGGCCATCGGCGTCTGCTTTGTACAGGCGCGGCCAGCCCGGCTGACGTTGTGGTTTGGCCAGAGGGCCGGAATGCTCGCTTAAAGCCGGCACCCCTGCAATGCAAATGGTCACCTGGTGATCCAGCGCCGCCGCTACAATCGCCTGAGCGCCACCCTGACTTCTACCAATTACAATCAGGTTCTTGCCATCCCATTCCGGCAGAGATTTGACATAATCTAAGGCGCGCATCACCCGCATATACATCCCTCGAAAATAAAATTTCATTGGATCCTCTTTGCCGCGGTGTGCATATCCTTTTAATTCATTCTGACTCAATTGACTGTAAAACTCGGAAGGCTGCCCGTTTTCGATACCATGCGCATTGACATCCAAAGCAATGGCGCCTCTGGCAGCATGATTAAATGGTTTTCTCGCCGAAAGTACACCAGCGCCATGATAGCTGACAATCGCCGGCAAACTTCCCTCAGCGGCGCCAACCGGCACGAGCAGATACCCCGAGACCGGCACCCCTCCGGCACAGTCTATTTTGACATCCCAACAGTTTAGCTTGTCGGCATAAGCTTTCGGGACTGACGATGATTCTTTTTTTACTTGAAGCGGAACGGCATCGAGTTCCGCGCGGGCAGCCGCCCAGAAGGCATCAAAGTCCGCCGGTTCCTCGCCTGCGGCCTGGATTTTCAGCGGGGCCACCATCGCCCCAATCTCACCTGTAAAGTTGACCTCCTGCTTGCTGGAATTGATCGTTTTTACAGGGGCGCCATCAGCATTGAACAGAGAAAAACGTATCTGCACCCAACCTGGAAAGCCCAGAGAAGTCTTGACTTCATGCGCAGTCTCACCGGTAACATAGGAGCCTTTCTCGACCAGATTGCCGTCGCCCCGAATCAGGTAGTTCACCTTCAAGCCACTGACCGCCTTCCCGTCGGCCAGAACCAGCGCGGAAAAGACAATCGGTTCATTCTGCTGATAGATCGCATCCGGCTTGTCCGTCTTCAACTCAAAACTATATTCCTGCGCAAAGGCCGCCAAAGCCGCAAATAAATAAACAACGAACACGCTGCGTAAAAATACAACTTTCACGAATTCTCCTTGGAATTTGCTTCAAAAATACCACTAGAAACATTTCTAAGGCATCCGGCTTTTGGAAGCCTAATCCTGATATATTCTCAATTTCTTTGCAATAAAAATTCAGTATCCTAAAACTGCGGCAGTTGGCAAGGTGCGAGGCCGCACTGGCGGTGCGTGCGAGGAGAACCACGGATAAACTGATTTGGTTTAA
>JBMNRV010000053.1:0-14197 GCA_050944835.1 Kiritimatiellia bacterium | reverse complement strand
CAGTAGAGTAGAGAGGGGGCATCCATGTGGGTAGCCGCCCTCCCCCTCGTCGAACCGGACATGCAGATTTCCCGCATCCGGCTCTCGCGAAAGACATTTGTAAGATGCATTCACAGTTAAACCAATCCTATCTTCTTAGTGTAGAAGCAGTATTGCTCCTTCTGCTTGGCCTTCTGACTCAGCTTCTGTCTCCAAGTGGCAAGTGTCGGCGGCAGAAGCCTTTCGTCTATCCGACTCAGCTCCACCGCTTCTCCCGTCCTAGGTATATCCAATCGGCTGTCCACTCTTCTGACTCCGCACGTCTTACGCTAAAGCCCCTTCGCTCCACGGGCATTACCCCGCTTCACCACTACTATGAGCTTCTCCGACTCCCGCTCGCAGCAACCTGCAAGGTTATTGATTCCCTCAAAGGCTTGTCGGCTCTCCCGACACCGCGGCGGGCCTCCCAAGTTCCTGACTGTTCTTTCCGCACGCGCCGCCTCCTATCACCCCGGAGAGCTTTGCCGGTGCTCACAACCGTTACTTCCCGACAAATGCTGGCTTCACCCTCTTTGGCGGGCTGGCCGCTCTCAAATAGTGTAACGAAGCCGAAACGAGTTCGCTTGCGCTACGGCTCACGCGTTCGCCTTCCCAGGCTTCGACGACGGAATTGCTCCCGCTCGCCGCTGGGGCAGCTACATGTGCAACGATTAATTCACATGACAGATTCCTTTCATTCTGTTAGAAACAGCCAAGCTTTGCTTGGCGCACCAAAGATGCACAAGAACACAAAGAGACAACAGAGGTCTCACGCGGAGGTGCGAGCCGCACTGGCGGTGCGAGCCGCACTGGCGGTGCGAGCCGCACTGGCGATATGGAGAACACGGAGGAAAACCGCAGATTACGCAGATGGGCGCAGATTTACGCAGATTTTACCAGAGATACTGGCTTGACCCGACTGGTATGCCGCGCTGTCCGCTATGCGGACATGGATTGGCGGACGCCCAGATACTCGAATGAATTCGCGTATCAGGGTGTCAGCCGATCCGCCAGACCGGCAGATGCCGGTCAGTGCGGCATCTGTGGTTACATTCTTCGTCTGTTTCTTCCCTGGTTTTCTTGGCGTCTTGGCGGTTCAATCCTATCCGTGTCCATCCGTGTGCATCCGTGGTTCCTCTTTTCCGCGTATCCCTTTCCCACAACACTTTATCTCGTTTCCTGAATTTCAAATGCCGTTTTTAGGCTGTTTACATTCTTGACTTATCGCTGGCTTTGGATAACCTATGTTTTCATGCATCCTGCAAAAAAAATCGTTTTGCTCGGGCTGGCAATTTTGCCGGCTATCGCGCCACTGTCCGCTCAGGTTTCCCGGACAGAACCGCGCGGCACGCCGGCCGCATCATCCACCAAACCCAAACGCGCCTTGCACTGGTGGGAGCGCCGGCGCCCGGCGGCCGAAAGCGCAGCGGCGCAGCTGCAGCTTGCCGATCAGTTGCGCGCCGCGGGTCGGCTCCGGAGCGCCGCACGGCATTACCGCATTCTCACCTATGCCTGGCCCAACGCTCCGGAGGCGCCCATCGCCCAATTTCGGTATGCCGGCATTCTGCAGCAGCGCGCTCAACACCAAAAGGCATTCGATGAATATCAATATCTTTTAGACACCTATGCCGGGTTTTTCCCTTACGAAGAAGCGCTGGAACAGCAATATGCCATCGCCAATCATATCGCCACGCGCCAAAAAAGGTTGCTATTTGTCACCTATCAAGACGAAGAAGAGGCCATCCCTATGTTTGAGCGATTGGTCGCCACTGCTCCAGCTTGGAAACGCGCTGCGGAATTACAGTTCCGTATCGCGCGTATTTACGAAAAGAATCAGGAATACGAATCGGCTGTGGATGCCTATAGCGCCTTTCAACTACGCTTCCCATTTTCACCGCAGGCGGAAGCAGCGCTGTATGGTCATGCCCGTTGCTGGAAGCTCCTCGCCGACCGCTATCCTGACGATGCCGGTCTGCGCGGGCAGGCAATTGCTGCGCAGCAACTTTTCCTGAACGCCTACCCGCACAGTCCACCGGCAGAGACCGCGCGTATGTATTTGCGAGAATTGCAAGTGAGGCAAGCGGACGATTTTTACCGACAAGCGCGCCTATACGATTCCATGGCGCGCCGTCCAAACGATTACGGAGCTCAAGCGGAACAACTGCTGGGCGCGGCTAAAATCTGCTACCAGCGGCTGGAGAAGGAATTTCCCGAATCACGTTGGCATGCCAGCGCCGCCGCCCGCTTGGCTGAAATTGAAAGCCGCCTACCGGCAGACCTCCAGGAGGCCCCATGATGCGTCCGATTATTTTACCGTCGCCGCGTTTCCAGTCGCTATTAATGATAGTTGTGCTGCTGGCATTACAGCCCGGCTGTGTCGGCTATCGCTTGGGCAGCACTCTTCCGTCTGACATAAAATCCATTTTTATCCCCACTTTTGGCAATCGTTCCGGCGAACCACTGGCGGAACACACACTGACTAAGGCCACCATTGAAGAATTTCAAAAAGACGGGACATTGAAAATCGCCCGCATGGATCAGGCCGACTTAGTGCTGCAATGCACGTTGGTCAAGGTGGATTTGGAGCCACTGCGCTATGACCGCGCGGACCGTTCCAAGCCTAACGAATACCGGCTGCGCACAATCGTGAATTACAGTCTGAAGCGCGGCGGTTCGATGGAGACCATGAGCGAAGGCGAGGCGGAAGGCGAAGCGACCTTTGTCTTTGCCGGCAACCTGACACTGGCCAAGAAGAACGCATTGCCCGACGCCGCCAAGGACTTAGCCAAGCGACTGGTGGAAGCCGTAGTTGAAACCTGGTAATAAAATCAGGCTTTGGCTGACGCAGTAGCAGACGCTAATGCTAATTGAGCGGCGGCGCGGCGTTTACGTCGGATCGCTGTGTTTTTCTTTATGATCCCGCGTTTCGCCGCCTTGTCCAGCACCGAGCAATAAGTGCGGAAGCACTGGCCGGCTTTTTCAACATTGCGATTAGAACACTCGGTTAAAACATCGCGACGGGCCGTTGCCACTCGCGATTTCACTGCGCGGTTGCGTTTGCGCGCGGTTTCCGACGTCCGTATGCGCTTCATTGCACTCTTGATATTTGGCATAACCTGTTCATCTCCCGGATTTTTCGTTCAGCAGTCTGCCGTTACGTCAGCCCAGATTGAAAATGGCACGCCCAAGGAGAATCGAACTCCTCTTCCCAGGATGAAAACCTGGTGTCCTGACCGATAGACGATGGGCGCAACAAAGGGCAATTTATACGCTGAACATCAAGTAAATGCAAGCCTAAAATAATTTCGTACAATGCGGCCCGCCGCAGAGCATGCCCCAACGCGTTGCCCAACTGTCTGTAGCGCTCCAGACGGCTGAGCCAGTAAGGCGCGCAAAGCAGTGACTGGACGATTCTTATCGCCGACAATTTCTCCAACAAATCCGTATGA
This sequence comes from Kiritimatiellia bacterium, assembly GCA_050944835.1. GTDB lineage: Bacteria > Verrucomicrobiota > Kiritimatiellia > JAAZAB01 > JAAZAB01 > JAXGPF01. The sequence continues at coordinate 10,730 of JBMNRV010000053.1, read as the reverse complement.
ACCCAAGCGCCGTTCTTCACCAGCCCAAGGCATCGGGTCCGACCCCGATAGCCATGGCAAGCCGGCTGCCGCCGCACGGCGCAACAGACCCGGCAACGGCCAGATATTTGGACGCAAAGCAGTGTCGCCCAGCCATAATTCACCGGGGCGGCTTTCGCTGACCAATTCCGCCGCCAGGCGGCCGCGCTTGAATAACCACTTGCCGAGCGCCCACGGCAAAACGGGCAATCCACCGGCCTGCCGGATACACCGAATAATTTCCCGCGCCGGCAATCCGTCCCAATCCCCCGCTTCCGGCAATGCCAATCCCAGCACCTCTAATCGCTCCGCCGCGGCATATTGCCGGCCCAACACCAGAAATAAGACTGTTTCTCCAGCCCGCCGCACCGTCAGCGCGGACGGTTCCGGTCCGGGCTGGATTTCAAACTGTCCGGCGCGCATGGGGAAATCGCCGCCATAAAACAAAGGCGTCGCCGCGCGTTCCGCCAGACACGCCAAGATCATTGGCTTCGGACTTTCCATCGGCGCCAGACTTTGCAAATTATCCAACAGGCATTGCAGAGACAATTCCAAGTCAAAACACGGATAAATATGAGCATGACCGTCACAAATCAGCATTGCCACTCCCTCCACCGGCGCTCCGATCCGGCCAAAACGCGCCGATATCTTCTCCGTTTTCTCCCGCCCCCAGGGCGGGGCTGCCCGGCTTCAGACTAAAATCACCTTTGGCTTCCAGATTACCGTCTGTCATCAAATCAAACAATGGATTGGCCGCCAGACTGTGCCGATCATGTCCGGTTAATTTTTGCCATTCCGCCAGATCGCGCCCCAGCGCCGCCTGATTTGAATCCCGATCATGAAACCGGGCAATGATATGCCGGCGCGCATCCGGCGCGAAAAACAAGTTATAATCGCTGAAAATGTTTTTAGCATCGCCTTGCAGCCAATAAAACAGTTGCTCTTTCGGCTGAACAGTGGATTGATAAAAGATATTATTCAGCAATCTTGTACCCTCGGCTCCGTCAGCAATAACCACAGAGCAGGCATCCGCCTGCACAAAGGTGTTATTGCGCACGGATACATCCCGGCAACGTCCGTCCAAACACAAGTGATCGGCGCCGCCCCAGAACAAGTTGCCCTCCAGACGCATATCCCGACAGCCGTTGATCGCGGCCAGGACACCGACATCCGGAGGCATGGCGGTCATCCGGCAATTCAACAGTTCCACACCTTGGCAATCATCGAATCTGAATAATCCCGCACGGTCGTCAGAAGCCGCATGAACAAAAGTGAAGCCGTCTATTACGACATGATTGCATCCCGCCAGGAACACCAACGGCGCCGCATAAAACTCGCCATCAACTATCACCGACCCGGCGCCCCGGCGACGGAAAACCAAACGCTGCTCCGCCGTGCCACCCAGCAGCGGTCGGATAGTATCCCGATAAACTCCCGGCGCCACTAACACTGTATCGCCCGGCCCGGCGCTCACACAAGCCTTACGCAAAGTGCGCCAAGCCTTGTCGGGCGTCTGCCCATAGGCGGCATCGTCGCCATCCGGCGCAACGTAATATGTCTGGGCAACAAGACCGGCATCCGCCACCGGAGTACTGAAAGTCAGCAGATCGCTGACACACTCGCCGCCGCGGCGTCCCACCGCCACAACGCGGCAGACATACTCCGTCGCCGGTTGCAGGCCGGACAGGCCTGCACCGTGAACCGTACCCTGGGCGCCGGCATGGGAAGTCTCCCATTTGTCACTGGCTGCCGGGCGGAATTCCACGTGACAAACCGTATCATCAAACGGTGTGCTCCAACGCAAAATTGCGGCGCCGGGCCACACATGGGTAACTTGCGCGTCGGCGATTTGCGGCATACGCAGCGCGGCGCCGGCAGCGCCGGGCGGCTGTCCATCGGGCGCAATGAAACATGTTGGGCTATCCCAACGCAGCCGGAAATCATCCGCTGCCGGATCTTCAAACACCGGCGCCGCCGTCAGATGGCCGAATTCCGGCGGCATCTGACGGCGCAATCCGGAGCCGAAGCAGCAATTTTGTCCGGCAATGCAACCGGCACGGGAGGTTTCGTCCACCTCCACTTGGGTCAATCGGTTATCGGCAATGACACATTCGCGCACTTCCGCATTCGTTGATGATTCGGCTAGAACCAACCCCTGATCGCATTCGGTAATGGTTAAGCGATACAAGCCCAGATTCGGCGCCAGGCGCGCATACACTCCGACTGTGGCGCGGCGCACCAGACATTTGCTCAAATCTACCTGCGGCGCGGAAACCAATACGGCAATTGACGTCGCCATGCCAACGCCCGGCTGCCGGCCGCCGTCAATCATAAACCCGGCCAATTCCACGTATGGCGCACGAATTTCCACTGCTGGCAGCACGGCCTTCCCCAACCCGCCGTGAGCGCGGATATTAACCGGTGCGGCAACTGTGCCACCACGCTCAACAATCAAGGTCTCGCTGTAGCTCCCCGGTAAAACATAGAGCACATCACCCGGCTGCAAAACATCGGCGGCATGCTTAAAGGTCCTGAATGCCAGGCGCTCCGAACCACCGTCGGCGGCATCGTCGCCTTCCGGGCCGACATAATACACGTTGCCGTCTTGTCGGGGAATCGGCCCACGGTTAAATCCATTCAACCCGGCGCCACGCAATGGGCTATCGGATTGCAACCGGTAATCATGCCAGGCCGGGTCGGCAAAGCGGGCGGACTGCATAGCGGCAGCGTCGCCCAATCCTATGGCGTTATTGATAAACACAACATCCGGCGCGGCCCAGTCAGCGGCGGCCTGCCTGGACGCCACGGCGTCCCAAACGACATCAGGCCCCAGCAGGTTATTGCGCAGCGTCATGCTTGCGGACGCTTGCCGGTCACGCGCGCCGGAGCAACGCAAGCCGTAAAAAACATTGCCTTGAACAATTGAGCCCGGGGATATGGGATGCCACTCCACCCGGGCATGGCCCGCCACGATGTTGTCAATCATGTGGTTATTGATCACGCTACCGTCATCGCCGCAAACAGTCAACACACTATCTCCGGCCCATGTCCGCGCGCGGGAAGAAGGCGGGCGAATGTGTATAACATTGCGCTGGATTAGATTGTCGCGAGCGTTCCTGATCAAGCAAGCGCCATGGAATCCACCGGTAAAAAACACATTATCACGCATCAGACAGCGTTCGGCTCCATCGGCCAGCAATACTCCCGCATTTTCATTGGCAAAAAAAACGCAATTTTCTATCGTAGTATGCCGGCCGCCGAGTGAGTCGGTATGAGGATTACCAGCGATTGCCACCGACTCCACATGGTGCTTAAACCAAAGCCCTTGCACCAGGATATAATCGCCGCGGAGGCACAGTCCATGCCGGACTTTACGCGAATTTTCAGACGCATTAGCGCCCTCAATGTATGCATCCGGCAAAGCATGTTGTTGAGGCACAGTGGATGCCGGCACAAAACGCACTCCCTGATTGACAAGCGCATCCCGACTATCGGAAAAATGCACATACAGCCGGTTAGCGGATGTATCATGCCAATAGGCGCCGGGCAACTCATCCGCCAAAGCGGCGGAAGGCACACGCTGCAGCTCTATATTCCGTAAATTCTCCCACACCGTGGCCAAAGCCGGGTAATCAATCTGGGCCATCCATAAATAACGCCATTTTGACGAGCGTTGAAAATCCGTCAGTAGCGGCGCGCCGCTGATGATCACCCGGTTGCGTGGCGCGGCCATAATTCGAATAGGCCGGCCGGGAACGCCGGTTTGCGGCGCGCTCACGTTGATTTCCAGTTGCGGCTCAATGTATTCCCCTTCGCCGATGAGCAGCGTGTCGCCGGCCTGCAGTTCCGGCAGACCGCGCCGGATAGTGCGCCAAGCGGAAGCAGCGGAGAGCCCGTCGTTGGCGTCATCGCCGTCAACCGCCACATAAAAAGTCCGACCGGTTTTCACCAGCGGCCCGCAACCGTAATCATCTGCCTGGCAGACAATAGGTTCAGCCGCCTGCCGCAAGACTTCCGCATCGGGGTTAGTTTCCAGCACTTCTGCTTCTCTGACCGCGCCCGGTGCAGTGGCGCTCAGGCATATCCCAATCAAAACCGATATAAAGCAACGCATCCGTAAATCCTGAATCCGTGATAGGGCTGGCGCACTACATCTCAAGATAACCGTTAAAAAGAGTGCCATTGTCCGGTGTGAATGGCAAGCGCAAACGGGTGGATGTGGTTACATCGGGCTTGTTGCTTCGGTTTGCAACAGACGGTAAGCGGCGCGCATAGCCGCCGCCGGATTGATCTCGCCACCGGAACAGTATTTAGTCTCAAATCGCCGCTGGGCAGCTGACATGTGAGCCTTACATTGATATCGGCGGTAAAGCCGGTCGGAACGCATGTAAAATCGTCCATTGACCAGCGGCTGGAAGCAGGAAGTGAACGAAAGCGGCACGGGCAAGTAAACCGAATGACGGGTATTGCCGCAACAGATATAGTTTACGGACTGTTTCGGTTGGCGCCGGTCAATCACCTGTAATTGCGCAGAAATAGTCATCCAGAAATGTTTGCTGTCATCGTTACATAGCGCATGCGGCGCGTGTCGGCGATCACGAGTGATGGCGAATAAATCGCACGGAGCAGGCATGCCGCTATGTTTTGCCAGTAATTCGGTCATCCGTGCGTGGCGGGTAAGGGTATTGCGGTTAGGCGCTGCTGTCTGCAGGCGCTTGGTAGCCGGCAACAGGAAATGATTTGATATAACCAGGCTGCCTTTGGAGATGAACTTATGGGCGTAACTGTTGGCATCAGTCTCTATTAACAACCCCTGCTCATTATCCGCAAAGATATGAATCACACCACGGGCAGGGCCGGCGCCACCAGCCAGTTTGTCGGTTATCAACCAATCCATCAGGCGTGGAATTTCCTGAACATTATGCGCGCGCTCGGCCAGCAGACGCAGCATGTGGCAGTCGCTCAAGCGCGGTTCAGTTAATGGGGTGATATGGCTGCCGGTGTTGGTTGCGCCAGCGAGTGGGCGTCCGGAAAAAACATGCGCCGCGCCTAAATGCCCAACATCCCCGGCGATCTGCATGGGCGTGCCATCCGACAGACGGATGGTGTAGAAGGTTTGGGTGTTGTTACGCTCGTCGCGGATTTTCAACAATTGTATGGTATCGTCGCCGACTGCGATATAAGTGGTGCAATTCATGCCGCCTTCCGGCTTCGGGGGAGGAAGGATGGTGCAATTTAACAATAAAATGTCATCCATTGCCACGCCTGCGCCACGCGCCATTCCCGCAGCTTCTATCAGCCAGTGCGGCGCCGCGCGCCGTATGACTTTTTTAAAGTCTTTCAGATACGCCTGTATGGCTCGCGCCGATTGATGTTGCTGTTTCAGTTGCCGCTGTTTATCGGCAATCCGTCGCCGCAACACAGTCGCCGTCAATTGTCCTATTTGTTGCCCGTTGCGGGCAAAGTTATTAGATAGTTCAAAAAACTGCATAATATTTTTACTCATTTTTTTGTTAGCTTTACTTATTGACGGACAAAGTACTATGCAAATCGGCAAAATGCAAACAAAAATCAACTAGACTTTCTGAGTTTGGACATTAAATTGACATAAAAACAATCAGTGTTATGTGGCCAAAAGGGAGTATCTAATATGGCGCCAATGCGTGTCGGCATTATCGGGATGGGCGGTTTCGCAGGCTCACACCAGCTTGCGGTGAAGCAGTTAGAGGCGGCCGGCGAATGTCGGCTGGTCTGCTCCTGCGATCCGGATTTAAACAAATTCAAAGACAACATGTCGGAATGGGAATACCAGCGCCGCGGGATCAAGGTATTTAACGATTACCTCGCGATGCTGGATGCCTGCGCCGGGGAATTGGATATGGTGGCAATCCCCACGCCAGTGCCGCTTCACGCCCCAATGCATCGCGCCTGTATCAAGCGCGGACTGGCGGTTTACCTGGAAAAGCCTCCCACACTGAATTACCAGGAATTGGACGAAATGCTGGAGGTGGAGGCGCAGTCCGAAAAGTTGACACAAGTGGGATTCAATTATATTGTCGAAGCGGCGCGCCGGAAAATGAAGCAGCGCTTGGTGGCCGGCGAGTTCGGCCAACTGCGCGAAGTCGGCTATCGCGGGCTCTGGGGACGCCCCAACACGTATTACAAGCGGGCTCCATGGGCCGGACGGCTGATGCTTAACGGACGGCTAGTGCTGGATTCCGGCATGGGCAATGCCATGGCGCATCAAGTGCATAACGTTCTCTTTTGGGGCGGTATGCGTGATGTCATGGATTGGGCTCCGCTCAAATGGGCGGAGGCTGAACTATACCGCGCACATTCCATTCAAGGCATGGATACTGCCTTTGTGCGCGCCGGTCTGGGTGGCGACGTGCGGCTGACGATGGTATTGTCGCAAGCCTTCTGGGATGATAAACCTGAACGGATGGAGTGGCTGATCTGCGATAATGCGCGCATTACATGGACCAGCGTTGAAGGCCGTATCTATTGGCATGACGGCCGCCAGGAAACAATACCGACGGCGGCGCCTAAGTTGCAGGAAAACCTTTGTGCTTATTATGCCTACCTGCGCGGCGAGGCGGAGCGCCCGTTGACCAGGTTGGAAGACACACGTCCGTTTGTGCAGTTATGCGATCTGGTGTATGTCGCTGCCGGGCGCATCCACCAAATTTCTCCGCAATATATCCGGCGGAAAGTCCGGTCGGCGGATCAGGCCGAATACCTGCAAATTGACGGTCTATCCCAGATAGCCGACCGCTTCATCCAAAATGGAGAGTGGCCCACTCAACAAGGATTGCCCTGGGCTGGCCCCGGTGGCCGGGCCGCCGTCAGTGAATTGCCGCGTTTATATGAGACGGTGGAGCGAATGGCGGCTGAGGCAGGCACGCTGGGCGACTGACTGCCGGGAGGCGCGGAGACGGGAGAACCTCTCTGTGCACTTCTGTGCCTTTTGTGTCGCCTCTTTGTGGCTAATCCTCACTCTCTTTCTATCCGTGTTTATCCGTGTTTATCCGTGGTTCTCCCCCTCTCCTCCCCAGTGCCTCTGTCTGTGTCCATCTCCGCATCCGCGGTTCCATTCTCTCATTTTCCTGGCGTCTTGGCGGTTTCAATCCAATCCGTGTTACCCGTAGTTCTCCTGCTGCTTTGTGGCTAAATATTCATCCTGTGGGATGACAATGAATTAGAATAAATTATCATTGATAATCAATTGTTTTTGCACTAGAATTTTCCGATAAATCGAGTTAACTGTTCGCGAGAGTTTTGTGGGATGAGTATGGAATTTGATCACAATAGTTCGTTGCCGAAATATCTGCAGCTGCAGCAGATTTTAACTCGCCAAATACAGTCAGGCGAGTATAAGGTCGGCGACAAACTCTCGACGGATATAGAACTCAAAAAGCGTTACCATCTAAGCACTTCCACTGTTGCCCGGGCGCTCTACGAGATGGAGCGTGCTGGATTTGTCACGCGTAAGCAAGGCTCGGGAACGTTTGTGAGCTCGATTACAGGTTCCTCGCCTAAGTCAGTGGAATTATCGGATCGAGTTCTGTTCATTTGCGGCGCTATGCCGTTTTTTAATCAACCGCCGGAAAATATTAATTGGTTTATCGGCCATGAGATTTATCGCGGTTTAGTGAACAGTTTCATGGGGCGGATCAGGATTGTTTCACCGACAGACATATTCGTGCAGATTGACGCGGCGCCGGAAAACAGCAAATTTGTGGCGCTGGTAAACCCTAATCCGAATGTGTTGACGGAATTACGGAAGAGGGAAGCGCCATATGTGATCATTAGCCAGCAACAGGATCAGGTCGCGCGTGTGGCGCCGGACACGATAAACGTGAACCGTTTACCAGGCATATATGAAGCCATGACGTATTTGATTGAGGAGTTGGGGCATCGCGACATAGCGTTTATCGGACCTGGCCGTCAAGTACTGACTAATCAGCACCGCACGCGTTGGGTTGGATATGTTACGGGATTGCAAGCTTTCGATATCCCGGTCAACCATGATTTAGTGGGGTTGGCTAAGGTGTCAACAGTTGCGGGCGGCTATGCCGCCATGCAGGGCATTTTGCAGCGAAAAATAAATTTTTCAGCGGTATTCGCGGATACTGATATCAAGGCTGTCGGCGTTATACAAGCTTTGCGCGATGCCGGACTGAAGGTGCCGGAAGATGTGTCAGTGGTAGGGTTTGACGATGTGCCTGGGATGGACCAAAATGTTCCTCCCTTAACTACCGTGCGGATGCCGTATTTTGAGATGGGAGTTGCGGCGGTGAAACTGCTTGAAGCGCCGGCCGGGCCTGACGGTGCGCGTCCGGGCAAGACATTGCCTACCACTTTGGTATTACGCGGCTCCTGTGCGCCAGCCAAAACCCGAACCAACGCCGGATAAAATTAAAATCCGGATGATTTAAACACGGCGAATGCCGAGAACTACGGAGAACAAAAAAACAGGAAATTTATGAGTATCGAAATCTTGACTGGATTTGACGGCGCCAGCCCGTATTCCGATGTCGGCGTCACGCGCGAGTCGGAAAATTGCGCGGTGGTTTTTCCCGGTCTGCGGCGGATACCGGGCAACAGCGGGGAGGCAGCCGGCGTCAGCAGCCGACTTAATATCCGTCTGCAAAACACCGGAAATGCAGCTGCGCAGTTCACGATCATTGCCGATTGGAAAAGCGCCGATTGTAAAAAGTGCGCGTCGCCTGACGGACATGATCTGGGGTATGTGCTGTATCCTCAGACTCATGGTTCAACGGGTGATAACGGCGATTGGCTGATGATCCCTGGATATCGGCGCGGCAATACCCAGATCGAATACCATTTAGACCTGCCGCCGGGAATCACCGCATTGGGTTTGTTCCCGGAATTCAATTATGGCGACTGCGCGCACTTTGTGGCGGATTGCAAGGCGCGTGATGTTGAAGTTGAAACAATCGGACAAAGCCGTGAAAAACGCGACATCTGGCTCTTGTCATTACCATCGCCAAACAAGACGGCGCCGCCGTTCTTCCTGCAGGCGCGCGATCATGCCTATGAAACCGCCGGGTCGTTCTGCGTACTGGGAATAGTAGATTTTTTACTGAGCGATTCGGCGCTGGCGCAATATTTGCGGAGCAAGTTCCATGTGTATATCGTGCCAATGACCAACCCTGATGGCGTGTATAATGGTATGAGCCAGCTGACTTGGGAGCAGGGCGCTAACATGAACCGGATCTTTACCGTCCCCGACGCCGCGCATGATGCCTTGAAATCCGCCATTGACCGGATCCGTCCCGCAGTGCATATGAACATACATAATTGGACTAATAAATTCATGGACGGTTTACTGGCCAATGATCAGACGATAGCAGATAAAATTCTGACGCATATGCCGGCGGATTATCGGCACAACAAACGCTGGACAGTCCAGACCACCGCCGAGTATATCAAGGCGTCCGGCTGGGACACCTTGCCGGCTGATGAAATGCGCAAGCAGCACCAGAAACACTGGTCATGGAAAAATTACTGCAAGGATAAATTTGAAGCGATAGGCGTCACCTTTGAGTTCCCGTGGTTTGGATTGAATACCACCGCCATGCGCGCCAAAGGCGCGCAAGCTTTTTGCGCCCTTGCGCTGGCAGCGGTGGAGGAACGTAAATATTGATCAAAAACAACCATCATGGAAGGGTAAAAACGAAACGCCTGAATAATAGAAATTGTCTTTCGTAACTGAACTTGAGTTGAATTGCGGCCGGCGCGCCGCGTTAGGAGTGTAAACATGCGCACTATGATCGAACAAAGCAAAAAATATCTGTACGCCGCGAATGAATCAGAACGCATGGCGTTGCGTCAAAAATTGGAATCCGTCAATCTGGCCGACGTGAATTACGAGGAACTGGCCGCCGGATTAAAACCATCTTTGCCGGAGAAAGTGACTACTGGCTGGCAATTCAGTCTTGGCTTTCAATCTCCGGGACTGGCGGGCAGATATCCGGAACAGCCGATTACGGTTTATGTGCCGCCGGATTACGACCCGGCGCGCGCATACGGCCTGGTAATCATGCTGCACGGTGGCGGGCGGGGCTCCGGAGATGGCGGTCTGCATTTCTACAAATGCACCGGCGTCAATGATCTTTTAGAAGCCAGCGGAAGGATTGTCTGTTATCCATCCGCCCCGCCTAATATGCGCAGTTGGGCGCGCTGGCATCTGCCGGAAGCCGAGCGGTATCTGATGGATGTCATCACCGAGTTGGAACATTTTTACAATATTGACCCGCATAATGTCATCCTCGGCGGCACATCCATGGGCGGCATGGGCGCCAACCATATGGCGCATCGGCTGGCTGACCGGTTCGCCAGCGTGTTCAGCTCCGCCAGTCACTGGGATTTGGCATACTGGCATTGCCTGACCGGCATGACCATGTGGATATCACAGGGAATCAACGACGCCGTCATGTTCCGGCGTCGGCACGGCACGGACATCGAATTTGCGCGCGCAGCGAAAATGCGCCTGGATCAGGCCGGTGTGCCATGCTTTTATAGAGAGCATTCCGGCGGGCACCCGATGCTGGATGGCCGCCCTGCCGTGTATGATTGGCTGAAATGGAGCCGGGATAAGCGGCGCGATCCGTTTCATCCGCGTGTGGTGGCCGTAACCCCGCGTGGCTTGACACCTTGGAGCGACTGGCGCCGGCATAAAATCCCTT
>JBMNRV010000052.1:0-14396 GCA_050944835.1 Kiritimatiellia bacterium | reverse complement strand
CGCGAAAAACCCCGTAATCGCAATAATTCGGCGCAAACAAATCCAACACCAAAATAACCGTGAAAAAACCTTTGACAAACAACGGGAGGTGGCCTAGACTTCACAAAGAACGTTCAACTGTAGAGCTATTTAAATCTGTGATTATATTGCCATCTCACAATATGACTTGAGAGATGATAATACACGGCACGAACGGCGACATTATAAAGAAGCGAGAGTGGTATGCAGGCAATGCGTCTGACGGCTTTACGCCAATTGGAACTTGTTGAATTGCCGGATCCGGAAATACGATTTCCGGACGATGTGTTGTTGCGGATGGCGGCGGTCGGCGTGTGTGGCTCGGATGTGCATTATTACAATACCGGACGCATCGGCAGCCAGGTAGTGCGTTACCCCTTGACCTTGGGGCATGAAGGCGCGGCCTTCGTTGAGCAAGTTGGACCGGCGGTGCGCAATTTGCATCCAGGCGATCTTGTGGCGGTGGAACCCGCGATGTCCTGCGGGGATTGCGACCAATGCCTGACCGGGCGGCCGCATACTTGCCGCAAATTGCGGTTTCTGGGATGTCCGGGACAGGCTGAAGGATGTTTATCCACCAAGTTGGTGATGCCGGCACGCTGTTGCCTGCGCTTAGCCGATGGCATGTCGCCGATACATGGCGCGCTATCGGAACCTTTGGCGATTGGGCTTTATGCTGTGCGGCGTTCGCTGCCGCTGAAAGGCGCACGAGTGGGAATTCTGGGGTGCGGGCCGATAGGCTTGAGTGTGCTCCGATGTGCCGGTTTGCTGGGAGTGGCCAAAATATACGCTGCCGATCCGCTGGCTTACCGGGCGCAGGTGGCACGCGACGCCGGAGCGGACTGGGCGGGGATGCCGGGGGAAGAATGGACGGAACACATCCGCACCGAAGCGCCGGGCGGCTTGGACGTGATTTTTGAATGTTGCGGGCAGCAGCAGGCCCTGGATCAAGCCGTGGATTGTATGCGCCCTGGCGGACGCTTAATGCTGGTCGGAATTCCGGAAACCGACCGCATCGAACTGGTTATTGACAAGGCGCGCCGATTGGAAGTGCGGGTGCTGAATGTCCGCCGGCAATGCGAATGCGTGGAAGACACTTTAAAATTGATGGCGGCCGGTTTGCTATCCGCGGATTTTATGGTCACACACCGTTTCCCTTTGCCGCGCACGGCGGAAGCGTTCGAGTTGGTGGCCGGATACCGTGATGGCGTGATTAAGGCGATGATTGAATTTTGAAAAGGATTATCCATAAGAGGGGACAGTGGTGTCGCGCGGCGCGGAGAATGGGGGGGCCGCAGATGAAGCAGATTTTTAGGTCACTAGTCCAAGATCGACGACCGTGCGAGTTGCTAGCACAAGCCCCAAAGGGGCGTTACATGGTTGTGTTCAATTCTGGTATGTCACGCCCTTTCAGGGCTTATGTAAATGTGTTGATCTCACCCCAGGGCGTTGCCCTGGGCTGGTATGTCATGCCCTTTCAGGGCAGGTTTCATGCCTCCGCGTGAACCCATTTGTGTCCATCAACTAAAAAGGAAATACAATATGAATAAAGTATTGATTATTGGCGCCGGCGGCGTTGGGGGAGTGGTTGCCTATAAATGCGCCATGGAGCCGAAAGTTTTTTCTGAAATTTGTCTGGCCAGCCGGACTTTGTCCAAGTGCGAACAGATTCGCGACCGCCTGCCCCGCCCAATCTCAATTGCTCAAGTAGATGCCGATAAACCGGCGGAGGTGGTGGCTTTGATTAAAACCTTCCAGCCAAAATTGGTCATGAATCTGGCTCTGCCTTATCAGGATTTATCAATCATGGAGGCATGTCTGGCAACCGGTGTTGATTATCTGGATACCGCCAACTATGAGCCGCCGGACGAAGCCAAGTTCTGCTATAAATGGCAATGGGATTACCATGAGAACTTCCGTGATCGCGGCATTATGGCATTGCTGGGTTGTGGCTTCGACCCTGGCGCAACGAATGTCTTCTGTGCTTATGCATTAAAGCATCATTTTGACGAGATTCACACCGTGGATATCATGGACTGCAATGCCGGTAATCACGGGCGAGCTTTCGCCACTAACTTTAATCCAGAAATCAATATCCGTGAAATTACACAACGCGGCAAATTCTGGGAAAACGGAGAATGGCACGAAACAGATCCGTTGTCAGTGCATAAGACTTTCGACTTCCCCGGTATCGGCCCCCGTGAAATGTATTTGATGTATCACGAGGAATTGGAGTCGTTAGTCCGGCATCTGCCCGGCTTGCGGCGCATCCGGTTCTGGATGACTTTCAGTCAGGAATATCTGACACATCTGCGTGTCTTACAGAACGTAGGGATGACCCGTATAGACCCGGTCATGTATGACGGCAAACCAATTGTGCCGTTAAAATTCCTGAAAGCGGTGCTGCCAGAACCGACGGATCTGGCGGCGAATTATCAGGGCAAAACCAATATCGGTTGCATGATAGAAGGAGTGCGTGACGGACGTCCGAAACGGGTTTATATTTACAACATTTGCGACCACGCGGAGTGTTACCGTGAAGCGCAGGCCCAAGCCATTTCATACACCACCGGTGTGCCAGCCATGATCGGCGGCATGTTGATGTTGACCGGGGTCTGGCGCGGGAAGGGTGTGTTCAACGTCGAGCAGTTCGATCCCGACCCATTCATGGAGCAGATGAACCAACGCGGCCTGCCATGGGTTGAGGAAATACTGCCCCCAACCACGGAAAAGAATTGAACCGCCAAGGCGCCAAGAATACCAAAGTGGGGACGGTGAAAATTAACCGCACCAGATTGACGCAGATGGATAGAGGGTCACACGGAGAAGGCGCGGAGGAAGAATCTGGTTTTTAGCTTACGAATGCCTGCTGCGCTGACCAGCATCTGCCGGTCTGGCGGATCGGCTGACACCATGATGCTCAAATTCATTCGTGTATTCGGGTGTTAATCGTTCCATGCCCGCATAAGCGGACAGCGCGGCAGGCCATGCCTCTCCAATAAACCTTCTATTTTGCTGTACTTGGCGTTCTTGGCGGTTCAAATCATCTTGTGATTAGTCACTCTTCCACCTTGTGCTTCTTGCCTTTTTGTGACTAATCCGTTTGCGGTTGCGCTATTTGCCGATGACTTCGAACCGGCCGTTCTTGAACTGCACTTTACGTTCCGGCAGTTTAGCCGCAACGGCTTTCGGATCGCGTCCCAGCAATTTCAGGGGGTTGTCAAAGCCTACCTGCCATAATTCGGCTTCAGACAGGACATTCAACGCGGCCAGATTGTTCATGCATTGGAGCATGGTAGCCGAAGACCCGGCGAGATAAGGAGTGCCAGCAAATCCGATCCGCCCATTTGGTTCCAAAACTACATCATGCCCTTGGAATTGGTAATTGCCCGGCGGCATGCCGGCCAAGTCGGTGGCATCGCTCACAACCGCAAACTTATTCAATGTTTTGGCGCGCAAGGCCACCCGTATAAAGTCTTCCGGCAGATGTTGGCCGTCAGTAATGCACATTCCCCAGACGTCGTCGCAGGCCATCAACCACCACAGCGGGTTTTGATGGCGTTTAATATTGTTAGGCAAGCCATTGCCTAAATGCGTACAGGCAGTGGCTCCGGCGCGGACAGCCGCTTCCATCGCCTCATCCTCGGCAAGGTGGTGCCCCATGGAAACTACAACACCAGCCGCGGACACATGCCGGATCAGCTCAATGGCGCCGGGAACCTCAGGGGCGACAGTAAGAATGGCAATGTTATTGCCGGACCACTCCTGGAGCTGTTGAAACAGCTTGATGTCCGGTTTGCGAATATGCTCCGGCGGATGAGCGCCGCGCGCGCCTTCCAATGGCGATATAAACGGACCCTCTATATGCAGTCCCAAAATATGCGGGCTGATTTCCGGATCGCGCATGGCCTGAGCAAAGAGCGCCAGATTACGCTGGAAGTTTTCCAGCGGGCTGGTGACAATTGTAGGGCAGTAAGCCACAGTGCCCGCTGCCGCCAACTCAAGTGTCGCCTGGCGAATCTGATCTAAGGTCAGATTGGAAGCCGAGAAGTGCACTCCACGATGCCCATTAATCTGCAAGTCAACCAAACCAGGATATTGCATTTTTGTATTTCCTTTAATATTTCACAGTAAATATTAATCACTAGCATCCCACAGGATGAATATTTAGCCTAAAAAAGGCATTATTTCCATAAATTTGAGTTAGCTCCCAAAAGTTAAGTTCAGTGCCAGTTTGTTTAGTTTATTCCAACATCCAGCTCCTTCCAATTACGTTATGTCGTCGAAAATTATTCCGCTTTTATTTTCGATGGGATGTCAGTGAATTCAGTTCTTTGGATTTACATTGTTTTTTCAAGTTTCAAAAGCAAGTGCATTTGATTTTTATCGCCGGTGAAACAGCCAATTTTATAAATCCCGTTCCTGTTTGGCGCGTCAATATTTTCGATGCTTATCTTTGTATTTGCGGTAAGGCAACTTACACGATATGCAAAATTATCCAAAAGAACAAGGAAGCCATCATCCAACATCTTAATTATCGTTTCATCAGCTCCGTTGGTTTTCAATAAGGGGATTCTAAAACTAAGCGGGTGGCCCTCGTGCTGAGTCGCTAAAATTTCGATTCCATTGCTGGAAATGTCATGTTTTTCAGAAATAGTGTAGGAATCATACGTGTAATCAATGGAAAAACAAACCCGATCCCGGCTTTCTTCAAAAACTTTACAAGCGGAGTGGAGTTTTTCGCCAGAAAGATTTGACAACCATACATTATTCCAACCTGGCGAGATCGAGAAATTACTTCCCGCCGGAGGTATAACCGTCAGGTAATCAGGTTTTGCATTAATTGGTATAGACAGCGCTAGTTCAGCGGGAAAACCGATGCGATGTACCCTGCCAAGCCCCGTAGCGTCATATTTGAAATCGGCATTAGTGTCAATTTCAATATGGTATTCCGCACATGTGGCAAAAACTTTGTGAAAACTTTTTTCTGTGATGAAAACGTAACCGCCGCATTCAGCAGGACACTTTGTCTCTTTGATGTTATCGTCGGCAAGTATAGCGGCGAATCCCAACTGGCTTGCAATCAAAAGGGAATAAGCCCCATAAAATCCATAATCCGCCTGACGTCCATGCTGAGTTTCAGGCGGGAATAGGTTTTTTGTAAAAAATATGGGAGTTGTTTGCAAGTATTTTTCAATTGAATTTATGGCAAGAGCAGCAGCTCTTTTGTAGGAACCCGCCATTGCCGGATCGCCCTGTTCTGCCCATCTACTTGCTTCAAACTCACATATTAAGGCAAATGTCACTTCATTGAAATTTTGCTGATTGCTGCGTCCGCCAAATGGACACTCTCCGACAGGAGATTGATATAACAATTGCGACAAAGCTCCCAGTTTCAGAATTTCACTCAGTTTTTCATAGTACTGATCCACATAACCTGCCCAAAGCGCCAAGGAAAGATTCATTCTTGCAACCATATCGTAAGTCATAGGGGAATGTGGATCGTTATACATGCCATTTTTATCAAACAGTGTCAGTTGCTGTTCGATATACCTGTTGATGAAATCACAATTATCAGCTCCGCCCAATTTTTTCTTTATCGCCTCTCCTGCAATTCCAAAAGTACATACATTGTTTTTCAGGTGATGAGGATTATTGGTGAAGGTATAGCTATATACCAATTCGGGATCATAGTCGTTTAAGAGATGATTCCAATAGGCTGCTTGCTTTGTCTGAACTTTATCTTTAAGAGCCATATATGCCATACAGGCTTCTTTGGTGATAAATTCCACCCACCAAAATTTTTTGTGAAATAAATCCTCCAGCGCCGGTGTTAAGGCTCTTGTGCAGGGTTCTATTAAATCGAGGCAACGCCCCTTTAGAATAAGCAGGCCAAGTGCCCCAACAAATCTGGCAGTTAATGTGTTCGTCTCTCTCTTTTCATATGGATCAATTATTCTACCTTCTTCATTCTGCCAACTAACAGCTTGACGGACAATGTTTTCAGCGAGATGTAAATAACGTTTCGATGCAGAGGGAATAATTTTACCATGGATGAAACTGGCGCCCTTAAGTGACTGCCTCACTTTTTCTTCAATATCTGTTAGTTTATTAACGCCATTTGTTTTCGGTTTCATAGATAACCCATATCCCCAAGATGAATATTTAACCAAAAAAGGCGTTAATAGTTAAAAGTTACGTGCGGAGCGTTCAACTCTTTCTTTTCCACGGCGGCGTATCTGGCAGCAGCCGTTCGAATTCAGCGATCAAACCGTCGGCATAAGCGCCAAGATAGTCACCAGTAAGAAATTTATCGTAGGCTTCGTTGTAAAACCGTTGCCATGATGCCGCTTCGCCACCGGGGTTAATCGGATAAAAGCAAGAGTGTGTCGCGCGGGCTGCCCGTAAATCACCGAGGGCGTCGCCGATCATCAGCACTTTCCCTTCCGGGTAACGTCCGCCACCGGCCGCCATTTGCAGGTGCTCGGTCTTGGAGCCCAATTCCTGCCCGGCAATAATGGAGACATATTCCATCAAGTCGTTTTCTTCCCACTCCCGCACTAATGCTTCCGTGGGTGTTTGGGAAACGCAGATGGCATCAGAATGCTTCTTGATTTTCTCCAGGCTCTCGCGCACCCAAGGGAATGGCGGCACATTTTTCACCGTTTGCGCGATATCGGCGTTAACGGCATAGCTCCAATCCAATAGCGGCTGCAACCCGGGATCAACGCTCGCGGCTTTAGCCAACTCATCATTGCTTAACGGAACACCGGAAGTGATGAATTTTTTCAAGGATGAACAATCTGGTAACGCGACACCTGATGCCGCCACTTCCGGACGTTCCTGCAGCAATTCCATTACCAACAGCAGACATGGGAATCTGTTCTGCCCGCGATTCCGGGAGTAGAGATTGACAAATTCCGCGGTCTCACGGACGTATTTCTCAATCTTTTCCAGTCCCCAGTGCTTGATGATCAATTTATGGAAACATTGCTTTTGCTTGATTTCCATAGTGGGGAAGACGCAGCCATCTGAGTCTATCCCCACGAATGAATCATGCCGAGGCTGGAAATTTTCCAGATCGGATTTGGTATATTTTCGCATGGCGCACAATAGGTCAGACAACGTACATTGAGGCTGCTGTTGTGCCGCCACGTCCAGTCCAGTTGGTGTGGAAAAACTCACCACGTGGCTTGTCTATGCGCTCATAGGTATGCGCGCCGAAATAATCGCGTTGCGCCTGGAGCAGGTTGGCCGGCAACCGCTCGCAGCGATAACCGTCAAAAAACGCCAGTGCAGCGTTGATGGCGGGCATCGGAATACCATGTTTGATCGCCGCGGCTGCAACCCGGCGCCAAGCCGGCTGAGCTTTTTCCACCACATCCTTGAAGAACGGGTCAAGCAACAGATTTGGCAGATTCTGGTCGCGGTCGAACGCTTCCTTAATTTTGCCGAGGAAAGCTGAACGGATGATGCAGCCACCGCGCCACATCAGAGCGATACCGCCGTTGTTGAGCTTCCAGCCATATTCCGCTGCCGCCGCGCGCATGAGTTGGTAACCTTGGGCATAAGAAACGATTTTTGAGGCATAAAGCGCCTGTCTTAAATCGTCAATCATTTCCTTGCGGTCGCCCTCAAAGGACTTTATTTGCCCCTTAAGTATCTTTGACGCGGCCACGCGCTCATCCTTGAGCGCCGACAAACAGCGGGCGAATACTGCTTCACCGATCAGCGTCAGTGGCATGCCAAGATCTAATGCGGCAATTGCAGTCCATTTGCCAGTGCCTTTTTGTCCGGCCTTATCGAGAATCTTATCTAGGATTTCTACGCCGTTTTCGTCTTTATAATTAAGAATATCGCGGGTGATTTCAATGAGGTAGGAATCCAACTCGCCCTTATTCCATTCGGCGAAGACCTGATGCATCTCCTGGTTGCTCATTCCCAGGCAATCACGCATCATATGGTAAGTCTCGCAAATCATCTGCATATCGCCGTATTCAATGCCGTTATGCACCATTTTGACAAAGTGACCGGCGCCATTTTCGCCAACCCAGTCACAGCAGGGCTCGCCTTTGTCAGTTTTAGCACAGATAGACTGGAAGATGTCCTTAACATGTGGCCAAGCAGCCGGACTGCCGCCGGGCATCATGCTCGGACCCAGCAGAGCGCCTTCTTCACCACCGGAAACGCCGGTGCCGATAAACAGCAAACCTTTTTCCTCTAACTCTTTACAGCGACGAATGGTGTCCGGGAAATGGCTGTTGCCGCCATCAATAATGATGTCGCCCGGTGACAGGAGCGGGATGAATTGCTGAATGGTGGCATCCACAGCAGCGCCAGCCTTGACCATGATCATGATTTTGCGCGGGCTTTTCAGATTATCCACGAGTTCTTGAGCAGTCCGGCAGCCGATGATTTTTTTACCTTTGGCACGGCCCTTGACGAAATCGTCCACCTTGGAAACCGTCCGGTTGAACACAGCAACGGTGAAGCCTTTGCTTTCCATGTTCAAAACCAAGTTTTCACCCATGACTGCCAACCCAATCAAACCAATGTCAGCTTTTTGCATACTCATTTTACTCCTTTTGTAGAGTTAATCCCCTTTGCCGTGGTGCAAAAGCGACATGGTAATGGAGCATATTAAAAATGTCAACAGCAAACACACAACAACAAAACAATGTTTTTAAATTGCGCTTGACATGTTTTTTCGGATTTTGCACACTGCCATTGTTCATACTGATGCCGGTGGCTGTATGCCTGCATCGGCTGAAAAGCAATTTCTTATCAGTTAAAGCATATTTAACTTTATTTTCGGCAATATTTGTCTTCTTTTTGGTAAGTATTGTATATTTTTGAATTTTACCCGCTGATTACTATTTGTACTTTTTACAATAATACAAATGGCGCGAACGAAACGGGAGCGGCAGTACTTGAAACGCCATAACTGAAGAGAATCATGTATGTACTGGGATATGACGTTGGGAGCTCGTCAGTGAAAGCCTCCCTGATCGAGATAGAAACCGGGAGAACCGCGGCATCGGATTACTTCCCGAAAGCGGAGATGCCAATGCACGCCGAACAACCCGGGTGGGCCGAGCAAGAGCCGGCCACGTGGTGGGAAAACCTGAAGCTGGCGCACGCGTCGGTGATGCAACGGTCGGGAGCGAACGCGGAACAGGTTAAAGCGATCGGTATCTCGTGGCAGATGCACGGGCTGGTGATGGTAGATAAAAACCAGGAGGTTCTCCGCCCCGCCATTATCTGGTGCGATAGCCGTGCGGTGCCGTACGGCGAGAAGGCGTTTCAAGCGATTGGCGAGGAGCGGGCCCTCTCGCGCCTGCTCAACTCCCCCGGCAACTTTACTGCGGCGAAATTGGCGTGGGTAAAGGAGAACGAACCGGGTCTCTACGAGCGCATCCACAAGATCATGCTACCGGGCGACTACATCGCCATGAAGCTCACCGGCGATATCTCGGTTACCGTGGAGGGGTTATCCGAAGGCATCTTCTGGGATTTCAAGGAGAACCGGGTATCCCGCGACGTGATGAACCATTTCGGCTTCGAGGATTCGTTCATCCCCCCCGTGGTCCCGGTGTTCGGCGTTCAAGGCGCCGTGTCGGCGGCGGCCGCCGCGGAGGTAGGGTTAAAGGAGGGAACGCCGGTAAGTTACCGCGCGGGTGATCAACCCAACAACGCGGTGTCGCTAAACGTCCTCAATCCCGGGGAGATCGCCTCTACCGCCGGCACGTCGGGTGTGGTGTACGGGGTGCTGGACGAGGTAGCGTACGACCCGCTCTCGCGGGTGAACCTCTTCGCCCACGTAAACCACCGACCCGATCAAACCCGGTTGGGGGTGCTGCTCTGCATCAATGGAACCGGTATCCTCAATTCCTGGATCCGGAAGAACATGGCGCCTAAAGAGATAAGTTACGCGGACATGAACCGGCTCGCTGTCCAATCACCCATCGGTGCCAAAGGTATCTCGGTCATCCCGTTCGGGAACGGGGCGGAACGGGTACTTGAAAACAGGAACCCGGGAAGCTCGTTCCACGGCATCAACTTCAACGTGCACGCGCTGCCGGACCTGCTGCGGGCCGCCCAGGAAGGCATCGTCTTCTCCTTCGTGCACGGCATGGAGGTCATGCGGCAGATGGGGGTAGACATTAATGTGATCCGCGCCGGGAATGCCAACATGTTCTTAAGTCCCATCTTCCGGGAGACCCTCGCGTCGGTCAGCGGGGCCGTGATCGAGCTGTACGATACCGATGGTGCGGCCGGCGCCGCGAAGGCGGCGGGCATCGGGGCTAACATTTATGCCTCCCCGGAAGAAGCGTTCGGTTCACTGCAGAAAATCGAGGTGGTGGAACCGGATCATGTACAGGGAACACAATACCAACAAGCGTACCAGCGCTGGAACAGTTTAGTTCAACATTTGTAAAACGATACACGTCCATGTCAAAAAGTAGCGAGAGAAAAGAGTTCTTCCCGGGAATCGGGAAAATCAAGTTCGAGGGCAGAAAGAGCCGCAACCCGTTGGCTTTCCGATACTATAACCCGGGGAAAGAGGTCTACGGGCGTAAGATGAAGGAGTGGTTCAAGTTCTCTATGGCCTATTGGCACACACTATGCGCCGAGGGAAGCGACCCGTTTGGTTCAGGTACGAAAACTTTCCCCTGGTCAACTGGCGCCTCTGTGCTCGAGATAGCCAAGCACAAGCTGGATGCCGGGTTCGAGTTCATGCAAAAAATGGGGATCGAGTATTACTGCTTCCACGACGTGGACCTGATTGACCCGGGCAACTCCATCAAGGAGTACGAGGCCAACCTGAAAGCGATCGTGTCCTACGCCAAGCAGCGAATGGCCGAGACCGGCATCAAGCTCCTTTGGGGGACGGCCAACGTGTTTGGACACAAGAGGTACATGAACGGGGCGGCCACCAACCCCAACTTCGAAAGCGTGGCCTACGCCTCCACCCAGATCAAGAACGCGATCGACGCGACCATCGAGCTAGGCGGCGAAAATTACGTCTTCTGGGGAGGACGCGAAGGGTATATGACCCTGTTGAACACCGATATGAAGCGGGAGAAAGAGCACCTGGCCATGATGCTGGGCAAGGCCCGCGATTACGCGCATGCCAATGGGTTCAAGGGCACCTTCTTGATCGAGCCCAAACCGATGGAGCCCACCAAGCACCAGTACGACTACGACGTGGAGACGGTTGTCGGCTTCCTCAAGGCCCACGGATTGGACAAGGACTTCAAGATCAACATCGAGGTGAACCACGCGACCCTGGCCGGACACACGTTCGAGCACGAGCTGCAGTGCGCGGCCGACGCGGGTATGCTGGGCTCGATCGATGCCAACCGGGGCGATTACCAAAACGGGTGGGACACCGACCAGTTCCCCGTTGACCTGTACGAGCTCACCCAAGCGATGATGGTTATCCTTCGCGCCGGGGGGCTGCAGGGCGGGGGCACCAACTTCGATGCCAAGACGCGCCGTGACTCCACTGACCTAGAGGACATCTTCATCGCGCACATCGCGGGGATGGACGCGTTTGCCCGTGCCTTGGAAATCGCGGCCGACGTGCTGGAGAAGTCGCCCTACCTGCAGATGTTGTCCGAGCGTTACGCCTCGTTTGATAGCGGCAAAGGCAAAGAGTTTGAAGAGGGCAAGCTATCGCTCGAAGAGCTACGTGACTACGCGATCGAGTTAGGCCGCGAGCCCAAGCAGATCAGCGGGAAGCAGGAGCTTTACGAGGCCATTATCAACATGTACATCTAGTGGACTTTCCCCAAAAAATTCGGTCATTAATCAAAAACCAGTCCGAGCGGGTTAAATTCGGGGTATGGCGGCTTGTAGCGGTTCCATTTTCCATGGCGCGTAAATAGCCTCCCGATGCCGTCGGCAATAGCGTAGCAGATAAACTCAGCCACACCGTAAATGCGCTTGGCAGCATTAGTGATGTTGTTAGTCAGGATATCGTAACGCAGCCGTCCTGCCAGCCAGGTGCAGTTAAAGTAGATGACGGCCAGCAACAGTGCGACCATGTTTTTCAGGCGCCGGTACTTCAAGACACGGATGTCCTCAAGGTTGTAGCTCTGCTTGACGAAACGGATCGCATCCTCTCAGATATCCCTCGACGGCCTGTCACAGAGACTTGCGCGACATTGTTTCTGCCAGCGTGGTCAACAGGATCATAGGCCGCTCGCCGAACCCCTTAACTACGACCATGCGCAGAGGCTTGTCGGGCCTCTACGGCAGGGCGACGGTCAGCGCGCCGAACTCCATCTTGTAGTGTTTCATACCGTCCTCCGTCTCCCTCTTAACGGTCTCGATGTATCTCATGGGACAGCATGCCGCTAGCTTTTCGGCCAGTGCAGTCCGCCGACCGTGAAGCAGGTTACAAGGCGCACGATATAGTCTAATCCACGCTGGTCTAGGCCATCAAACAGCCACTCCCCGTCGCCGCCGCGGTCGATAACGTAGACGCCGCGCTTCTTCGTATGGGCGCTGATCAGGTCGATGACACCGAGCAGCTCATCGTTCTGGCTGGTGAAGCCCTCTGCTTCGCTCGACCACAGCCGCATGTGCAGTGGCGTGATCCGGCGGCCACCACTCTTCTATAGGATGCTAGTGTAATCCTTTATGTTATTTCTCGCAGCAGGGCAATTCCCTCCTGAACATCCGCAATTCTCAGATTTTGCATTTTAACGGCAGCGTCTTCGGGCGCTTCAAGGCGCGAGTAAAGCACGCGGTGCTGCTCAACCAATGATGGGGTTTCCTGCTCCATCGCCTCCATTTCCCTCAGCAATTGCGCAGCGCGGCTTTTCAGCGCTGACGCGTCCCGCGCCGGGCGCGCGGACCCCGCTGTCCTGGCCGTCACGCCGAAAAACATGGTAAAACCTTTACCAGCATCCGCCGGTTGCAATGTTACCGACTCCACTTGCAATTCCGACTGTGGATTTTTCCACCAACATAAATAAAGTGTAAAGCGACCGCCGGCCACTTTAGCGCCTTCCCAAGCGGGCATGCTATCAATCAAGAATCTGCGGCTGCCGGGCCGCGGGCCGCTCGACCAGTTCCAGACATTGCGTCCCACCACCAGCGGCAGATCGGCATGGCTGCCATCAGTATATCGCATGCAGAACCGGCCAACTTCTTCGTCCGGCGCGCCCCATGCGGCGCCCACCAGAAAATACAGGCTGTCACAGGCACGGTTTAGTGGCATGGTCACCGGCGTCTGGTATTCGCTGCCTACCATAGACTCCCGGCCGCCGACCATGATGCCGCGTCGGCCAGCGAAACTGCGCGGGTCAGGAATATCGAAGGGCACTCCATGAATGGGATGGCGCCCGGGCTTAAAGTTAAAAATACCCGATCTATGTAGCATTACACCATCCCAGTTTAAGGCGCCGGTAATATCCACCGGATGGTCGTCGCCACTGCCTATTTTCAGTCGCCCAAATAAAACGTCAGCTTCCTCCAGAGCTGCCAAGCGACTCACCATATCCAGACGCAGGGCGGTTGTTTCCGCATATGTGCTATTCATTACATTAGGCGCCGACGCGGCATGGGCGCGCAGGTCCAGCGCCGTATTACGCAAAATGTTTATATCATCCGGCTGAGGCGCAACGTCATATCCGCGCATATCCACCATCAGCCGGTCAGTTACGGCAGCGGCTTGCGGCAGGGCGCTCGCGCGTCCAAGCGTCATGCGCGCGAAGCGTTCGAAGAACATCCGCTCATCTTCGTCGTATGCCTGCCAAGCATAAGCCGCGCCGGCAGCCAAGCCATGGAGAGCAGAAGCATGCACCGGCAAATGGTCTTCCCAGGTTGTGTTTAATAACCCCATAGCTCCAGCCTTGACGGCTGCGCGGCAGAAATAGCAGTTATTGGCTATCCGCCCGATAAAGCCGACGTGGCGCAGCGTGTTCGCCATGGTCGCAGCCAGCACATCGTAGCCCTGATCCTGGAAAAACTTCAGGTAAGGGAATGGCTCAAATTGCGTCGTGCCGTCACGGGAGACAATATATTTGCCGAAGATTTGCCGATATAGTTCGGGAATCTGATTTTCCTGACCCGGGAAGAATTCGCCGGCGCCGCGCAAAAACAGCGCCAGCCCCTGTGTTCCTTCCGGGTAACCGGAATAATACCAATTGGCGAAAATGGTTTCCTGCGGCAGCCGTTGTAATTCCTCGGGATGCGCAGCTATCATGTCGTCCCACATGATAGGACGCAACCCATGCTTCACAATCCAGCGCCCAAGGTCGGAGTAATAATTGGTATAGAGCTCTGAGAGCTTGCCGGCGCGCGCATACTTCTCGCAAGCCGGACAAAATTTTCCCAGCCGAAAGACTTCATCGCCGGTGATCGAA
>JBMNRV010000051.1:0-14639 GCA_050944835.1 Kiritimatiellia bacterium | reverse complement strand
GCCGGACGTCCAATCACCGACCCTGAAACCGGCGACATCATCGGGCATCATCCCGGCGAGAATACCGGCCGGGTGCAGGTCATACGCGTCACCCAAACTGCTGCGGAGGCATTGGTCGTTGAAGGGCGGCCCCTGGCAGGCCATTATCTTGAGAAAATTGCCACGCCACCGGCTAAGTGAACCGTCCGCCAGCTATGCCGTGCGGCAATCCACTCCATCGTCTCACGCCGGTAAAAACAAAGATGGGTAAAATCTCGCCGGTAATGCCAAGTCCGGAAATTTTGTCCATCCTCCAGCCATTCAGTCAGCAACCCTAACATGCCGCCTGGTTTCAGCATACCCGCCAACCGCGCGAATTCCTCGCCCGGCCGCCGGAAATGCTCAATTACTTCCGTGCAGGTAATGAAATCATAAACGCCGTTCAGTGACGCGGTATCCGGTTGGAAAAAGGGATCATAACCGGCAACGCGAAACCCATGCCGCTCCAGCAATTGCGCCAGGACTGACTGCGGCCCGCAGCCATAATCCAAGCCAACTGCTCCGGCGGGCAATAGTGGCACGAGAATATCCAGCAGCCGGTTCAGATGCCGGCAATAGCCAGCATCCTCTATCGTATTCCGGTGCAGACAGTACCGTTCGTATTCGCGTTGCAAATCGGGATGCCGGTTGGGAGCGAGAAAGACCAGACGGCAAACAGCGCAACTGAAACAGACGCCATCCCGCGCATCCTGATAGAATTCCTGCGTATCTGTAGCCCCGCACAATAGGCATGTGCATGTGTTCATGGCGTCAGATGGTAACACGGGCGATTAGCTCCCGCCATTATTTTTTGCGCAGAAGGGAGTACCACGGATGAACATGGATGGACACTGATAGGATTGAACCGCCAAGGTCGCCAAGAATGAAACCGCAGATTACGGATAATCCCGCCGCCGCGCCCTCCCTTCCGTGTATTCCGTGTATTCCGTGGTTCCAACAAAAACCACAGACCACACAGAACACACGGAAAGCCCAACAAACTTTCTCTTTTTCTGTCGCTTTCTCTTTTTGTGCTTTCTGTGCCTCTTTGTGGCTAATTTCTTTCCGTCTTCTTGGTATTTTTGGCGTCTTGGCGGTTTAAATCGCTTAGGCTAAGCGACGGGGAATGGCATTGCGCCAAGCCGCGCTTAATTTCGTCAATGGCTGGTCTATGATCGTCCGGCCACTGACGCGTACAATCAGCTTATCGCCGCCGACTTGTCCCAACTTAACGCAAGGGGTGTTGTGTTTCTGCGCCAGCTTGCACAATTCCGGCGCCTTATCCTGCGGCAGCGACACCACAATCCGTGACTGCGCCTCGCCGAACAGAATTTCATCCAGGCGAATGCCGCCGGTCTGCAAGGCATCTAAACTGATTTCCGCGCCCAGCATGCGCTCAGCACGTGAAATGGACGATTCCGTAATCGCCACTGCCAGACCGCCTTCGGAGCAATCATGGGCGGAATGCAACATACCGGCATTAATGGCCTCAAGCACTACTTGCTGCACGGCTTTTTCCACGGCCAGATCAATTTTGGGGTTGCCCTGTTTCAGGCCGTGTTCCAGCCATAAATACTCGCTGCCCGACAGGTCAGGCTGGCAGGCGCCCAGCAAGACAATGGCATCCCCTTCCCGCTTGAACTCCTGAGTGACATGCTTGTCAACATCGTCAATCAGTCCAACCATACCCACCATCGGCGTGGGATTGATCGCACCCTTGGGATTTTCGTTATAGAAGCTTACATTGCCGCTTACCACAGGCGTGCCAAACGCGCGGCAGGCTTCCGCCAGCCCCTCGATACACTTAACAAATTGCCAGTAGTTTTCCGGCTTCATCGGATTGCCGAAATTCAAGCCATCCGTAATGGCCAGCGGCTTGCCACCGCTGCACACGATATTCCGCGCCGCTTCCGCCACCGCCATCATTGCGCCCTGGTAAGGATTAAGATAGCAATAGCGGTTGTTGCAGTCCACGGTGATCGCCAGCGCCTTTTTAGTGCCCGGCACCTTGACCACGGCTGCATCGGAGCCCGATCCGACCACTACCACGTCCTCTTCACGGAATGTAAACGCCTTCGCGGCGGACTCCTTATCGGCAATCGTCGGCGAATCCAGTAATTGCAGCAGCGCCTGGTTAAAATCTTCGGGCTCCGGCAGGGCGGCGCGATCCAATTGCTGCACTTTCCGTAGATAAGCGGGCTCACAAGTTTCCCGGTCATACAACGGGGCATGCTCAGTCAGGGCGGCAGGAGGGATTTCACAGACAACCCGTCCATTTTCGAGCACCCGCATAAGCCCATCATCGGTCACCTGGCCGACTTTCACCGCATTGACTTTCCAGCGGCGCAGCACTTCCAAAGCGGCAGCTTCATTTTCCTTGTTCAGGATTGCCAGCATACGCTCCTGCGACTCAGACAGGAGCACCTCGTAGGGCGTCATGCCCTTTTCACTGCACGGAACCAATGCCACATCAATTTCAATGCCGGCGCCGCTGCGCGCCGCCGTCTCGCAAGTTGAGCAGGTTAAACCGGCGGCGCCCATATCCTGCATGCCTACGACCAATCGCTTTTCGATCAGTTCCAGGCAAGCTTGGCGCAAGCGCAGTCCCAAATCCGGATCGCCAATCGCCACGGCGCCTTTTTCCTCACCGGAATCCTCGGTGATTTCCTTGGAGGCAAAGCCGGCCCCGCCTACCCCATCGCGACCGGTATCTTTGCCGATGTAGTACACCGCATTGCCCGCGCCGGTGGCGGCGCCTTTGACAATATTTTCATTCCGGACAATGCCGAGCACAAAGGCATTCACCAGTGGATTGCCCTCGTAACTTTCATCAAATTCGGTTTCACCGCCGACTACGTTGATCTTGGCCGTATTACCATAATGCGCCAACCCCCGTATGACTTCTTTGTACAGCCATTGCACCTTGGGGTTGTTTTCCAAACACCCAAAACGCAGGGACGCCAGAGCGGCTAACGGACGCGCGCCCATGGTAAAGATGTCACGCATACAGCCGCCTAAACCCGTGGCCGAAGCTTCAAACGGTTTCACCGCCGACGGATGGTTGTGCGACTCCATCTTGAAGGACACCCCCCAGCCATCGCCGATATCCACTACCCCGGAATTTTCCTCACCGGCGCCCACCAGCACCTGCGGGCCTTTGGTGGGAAACAACTTGAACAGTTTACGTGAATTTTTGTAACTGCAATGTTCCGACCACATGGCGGAAAACACACCCAATTCCGTAAAATTCGGCACGCGCCCCAACAATTCCAGTACCCGGTTGAATTCGTCTTCCGTTAAACCCAATTTCTCCGCCAAGGAGGCGTCAACTTTTACTTCCGTGCCCATGATTTGCTCCTGTAAAGCGCTATGCACAAAATCCATCCGCCTATCGGCAGCGTGCCAATTTAAGGCGGTTTCGAGAGGCAATTAAAATACAAAGCGCGGAGGATTGAAAGGAAAAAACGAGAACGCGGAGAGGGAAAGAAATTAGCCACACAAAAACCGACACAAGGGGAAGAGGTCTCACACGGAGGCGCGGAGAACACGGAGGGATGGAACCGCAGATGACGCAGATGGACGCAGATAAGGAAGATTAGCCACAAAGGTGCAGAAGATTTTTCAGATCACGAACGCATGCCGCGCTGACTGGCATCTGCCGGTCTGAAGAATCGGCTGACATCCTGATACGCGAATTCATTCGAGTATCCGGGTGTCTACCGATCCATGTCCGCATAGCGGACAGCGCGGCCTGCCATTCTAGTCCGCCGGTATCTCTTGTAAAATCTGCGTTAATCGGCGTCAATCTGCGGTTTCTTTCTTGGCGTCCTTGGCGGTTCATCTTTTATCCACTGGTCGCCGGTGGCTTTCATTTGCTTGAATCTTGAAATCGTGTATTCCACTTGGGAGTAAAAACCAATATCGGATTGCAAGGGTTGGTCGGTGGTGGAAAACCGAACATCGTCCTGCGCGGTGCTCGGTGTGTCGGCAGCGCGGTATTCCTGGTCATGGACGGAATGGTCGGCGGGGTTACGTTCGCGCTGGTGGGTGGGTACTACTTCTTGTTTTTGCGGTTGGCGCGAATTTCTCTCAGCTCTGCTAGTATTCGCTTTGTTTCCCTTCCCAAAAATTCGTACTCGGAGATCCGCTGCTGTTCTCCATCCTCGGTCGAGATGGGCGAGTTGGAAGATTTCTCTTCCGGTAAATTGGGATATTGGGATTCCGATTTCATGGTGAAATTCTGCCTCATTAAGCCCTAGTTTGTCAAGGGTAACTTTTACATCTAAAACGGCATTTGAAATTCAGGAAACGAGATAAAGAGTTGGAACCGCAGATTTACGCAGATTGGCGCAGATTGGAAAGAAATTAGCCACAAAGAGGCACAGAAAGCACAAGGGGGAGAGTCTCACACGGAGGCGCGGAGAACACGGAGGGATGGAACCGCAGATGACGCAGATGGACGCTGATAAGGAAGATTAGCCACAAAAATGCAGGCAATGCACAGGAAGAGAATTTAGCCACAAAGAGGCACAGAAAGCACAAAAAGAGAAAGCGACAGAAAAAGAGAAAGTTTGTTGGGCTTTCCGTGTGTTCTGTGTGGTCTGTGGTTTTTGTTGGAACCACGGAATACACTGAATACACGGAAGGGAGGGCGCGGCGGCGGGATTATCCGGTATCTGCGGTTTCTTTCTTGGCGTCCTTGGCGGTTCAATTCCTCTGTCTTCCTTGTGAATCTTGTGCATCTTTGTGGCTAATCCACCCTCTCCCCTTAACGCTTATCCAGCGCCACGAGTATATCCGCCTCGGTCAACGGATAAAAACGGAACGTAAACGGCGAATAACGTGTGCGGTACCAATCCAGCGCTTTCTGCAATAGTATCTGCCGCTGCACCGGTTTGATATTGCAACGGCGATACATCTCCGCCAACAGGTAATGGGCGTATGGGTCATCAGCCTTCAACTTTTCGCCGATTTCCCAAGCGCGGTCAGCCGCGGCTATGTCGCCGCTCTGGAATCGTTCCGCGCCCAGCCGGGCATAATGACAGGCATAGGCGGCATGGACACGGCGTGTTTCGGGATCGCGCGCGGCGCCAGGCTCCGGCGGATGCAGCGCGGTTTCTTGCAATAACAGTCCGCCAAGCAGATTTTCCGCCGAGCTTATCAGCCGATATGTCAGCCCCCAGGGAATGGCCACCGTATCCCGCAAAAATTCATAATATTGCTCCAGCAGGGAATTCGGTGGCAAATCGCATAATATGGCGCTCATGGGGCGCTCAGGTCCGGTACTGCAAGGCGACGCAACAAACTGAACGTCCGGACGAATGTCTTCCACTACCTGTAAATACAGACAGGGAAACAGAAATTCGTCCTGCACGAAAAACAATCCCGCATCCTCCGGAGCCGCAGCCATGATGTCCATAGCAAAATTACGCGCCAGCATGTCTTGCGACCGGTCGTTGTCTTTCCAGTGCGCCATCAGAATCAGCAGCGGCGCTAAACTACAAATCGCCGCCCAGCGCCACACTACCCGCCCTCGCCTACGGATCAATGCCAGGAAACGCCGGATTGCCGGCGCCATCCAGAGGGCGAGCATCATCTGCGCCGGTATGTAAAAAACGCGCCGGGTGTAAATTTCATCCGGCGCTGCTGTGCCGCGCAGTATCAGATTCAAAACGACGATATTCAAAAACGCCACCGCCATGGTCATCCCGGCCAAATCTTTCCGGCGCCGCAACCAAATCATCCAGCCACCGAGCGCAATAATCGCTGCCGGCCAAGTTGCCGACTCCCCTACCGCATGAATACCGGAAGCCATGTATTGCGCCGCATCGCGTAAGCTGCCGGCATAGCGGACACGCTCCGGCTCGGTGTAATAAGCCTGGCGCAGCGCATGGTCAACAGTGGCGCGCAAGGTAACGGGATTGCCCCAATTGACCGGCGGCTGCGTCCGTGCTCTCCATGGCAAGTAAGCGTAAAACAACACCCCCACCAATACCAATGCTATGCATGCGGCCGACACGCGCAACTGCAACAGCATCCGCCAATGCCGCCAGATTGCCCACACTCCAAACACTGGAACGGTCAGGATGAAAATCGGATGGTTGGCCAAACCTAATCCACTCGTCAAGGACAAGGCGTACAGCCAGCTCCGGCGGCCGGATTGACGCAGACGCACAGCACAATAAAGCGCACATGCGCAGAGCAGCGCATTCAGGGTGTAAACTTCGGCTATTACGGCTTGCGACCAGAAAATATCCGAAAAAGCCAGAACCAATAACGCAACTAAGGCGGCCGGACGCGACCGGGTCAACCGCCATGCCGTCAGGTACAGCAGCCAGACAGTCGCCACGGCGCAGACGGCGGAAAGCAAATTGACACGCCACGCCGTCGTCCCCCACGGCAGCCATGTAAACCCATGCGCCAACAGGCACCACAAGGGATACCCGGGCGGATGCGCCACGCCGAAAGTATGGGCCACAGCAATAAAACTGCCGGAATCTCCCAGTGTGACCGTCGGCGCCAGAGTGCGCCAGTAAACCACCGCGACTAAAGCCAATGCCACAAAAGCCGCCCAGCGCCAGATTTTACCGTTAATTGTCATGTGCGCTCCCTCGCCCAATGCTGCCTAATGACGGAGAGATCAGGAATCGGCTTCCAGCAAGCGCAGAACACGCAGAGCCTCTGAAACGCTCCAGGCTTGAGCATCGCATCCGCGCAAAGCATGCGGATAGTCGCCATCCACAATTTCCGGCAGATGCCCGACACAACCGCGCTGGATGAGACGGCCGACACCGCCTGCCAGCCAAGACCAAGCGGCGGAACGTCCAGCTTCGCCATAGCGTTTAAACCAGGCTTCACAGAACGATGGGAACATCCAGCCCCACGCAGTGCCGTTATGATAAGCCGGTTTGCGGCGTGTATCTTCATCGCCGGCATAATGCGGCCAATATGGACGCATGGGATCATTCAAAGTCCGGCCGTTAAAATGCACCGGTTGTGGATAATGCACCGGACGGTCAGCCAGCGAACGTATAGCGCCGGGCACCAGTAATTCCATACAGGCATCCAGCACGGCGGCAGCGGCGGCCGCATCGTCTAGCAATCCCAGTGTCAATGCCAGCAATTGGTTGGGACGCAGCGCATCGTCCGGCGTCGCGTTGGATGCCGGTGTCTCCGGCGCGGCGTGCAGGCAATCGGATAAAAAGCCGCGCTTCGGATCCCAGAACCGCGCCATGAAAGAATCATGGACTTGTTGCGCAAGCTTATACCAATCGTCGGACTGCGTCGCGCTGGCGACGAAATCCAGCGCCTTCCACCACAGCGCCTGAATTTCAACTGGATAACCGGTACGCGGAGTGGCGGCGGGAAAATTGGTGTCCATCCAAGTGAAGTGCGCCGGACTGAACACCAAACCGCTGTCGCCATCCATACGGATACCGTTAGCCGTGCCGCGGCGATACCCGTTCAAAATAGACAAAACCACCTCGCGCATAGTGCGCTTGCCGACTGGCTCTAACAGCAACTCGTGTCCGCCGGACGCCTTGCACCAATCCGCACAGGCAACAATGAACCAAAGTGGCGCGTCGGAAGTGTCACGGTTGGCGGTATCGGCGCCGGTAATCATATTGGGCAGAGTGCCGTCTTTTTCAAACTCGGCGAATTTGAGCAATATGCGCCGGACTTCTTCCATCATTCCGGCAGCTATCATTCCGCGTGTGCAGATAAATGTATCGCGTCCCCAGTCAAGGAACCATGGATAGCCGGCAATCACCGTCTGTAAATCGTCGCGGCGCACGATAAAGGCGCGTAATGCCTGGTGTAACACATCCATCAGCGGTCGGGACGTTACCGCGGAACTGCTCACGTCAGGAATAGCCGGCTCCGCATGCTCCATTGGCAAGGCTGCGGCGCTCTGGCTCTCATCTGAGTCAGGGACCCAGGCCGCCAACAGCGCGGGCGCATCGGGCATCAGCGGCGCGCGGAAATAACCCGGACTGAATAAATCCGTATGCGCCCGCAAGCCGCGTTCCGCTTCCACAGGATGATGCACCATGTACTGCCACTCGGTCTCGACATGAAACGCACCGGACGCCAATCGAACATGCAATTGGCGCGCGGGATGCGGAGCAAAAACAAAACCATCATCTTCCGGTTTAACCGCGGCCGGCCAACTGTGCTCCGGGCCTGCATACGCCCGGGTATCTTCATGGAAATTGCGGTCTTCCAAATCAGGCCGTAAAATCAGTGTGACAGGCGTAGTGTCCGGAAGCGAATTTTTAACCAAGGCTGACGGGCGGCGTTGAAAAACCAAGTCAACGGCATTTTCGCCCGGACGCATAGTCAGCGACAGCGTAACCTCCACATGGCCGACATCACCAAACGATACCCGGAAATTCCAGAACCCGGTAGCGCCGACCGACCTGAATTCCCGTAAGCTATCCGCGTTAAGTTCACAGGAATAGCCGTGATGCTCCAACCAGGCCCGGCAACGCCGGAACATCACCCAGCGGTCCTCCGGATGCCGCGGGTGCAGATTGGCCGCCAACAAAGCATCATAACGGCTGTAAACCTTGCCCCAGTCAATTGCTGCGCGTGACATGCCACCGCGATCGTTCGTCGCCAGAAAAATTCGCCGTTCACCGGTACCGTGTCTCAAGCGGAGGGGAACGGTCACCCGATCACCGGGCGGCAAAAGCAGCATCGGCCCGTCTTCATGGCGGACACCATCCGGCGCATATACATCCACCTGCATTCGGACGGGAGAGGCATAGTCACAAGGTTGCGGCGGCGCCACCGCGAAAAACCCACCGCCAGCCAAAGGTAAAGCGTCTTCCTGAAAACTCACACGTACCCCATCAACCAGTCGGGCGCGGAAAGGGTGCTCCATAACGATCAACACCCCATGCCCATGTGGCACCATGACTTCACGGCGGCAATCGCGCGGCGCCTGCCAATGAACCAGATAATCGGCCTCACCCGGCGTCAACGTTCGGCAAAAAGCCGCCGGGTCGCGCGCTAATTCACCGGCCATCCGGTCGGGATTAAGATCGTGAACATCGCCAAAGCCGCGGAAGCCCTGGAAAATTTCCAGCGCCTTGGCCCGCAGGCGCTGATGCGCCACACGGCTGGGAATGGCGGTTGGCTTACGTTCAGCCAACGTCAAGCGTTCCAACTCATTCGGGTCGCGGGCCAAACAAAGCACTTCCGCCGGCGCCATTTTCAAACGCAGGCGATCCCCGTCAGCTACGGAGTGATCAACCGGCTGCCCGGTCAGCAAATCCACTAGAGCCCGGCCTCGCATTGGGAAATCCGCCGCAGGCCAGACTAGCGTCTGCGCATGCCGGTCATCCAAATTGACCAATACCAAAAGCGTGCGGGCGGCTGACGGTGGCCGGCGCAGCAAAACAATACCGTTTGCAGAATCCTGATGTATCAAGCGCGTCACAGCGCCGGGGAAGAAGGCCGGATGTGTCCGCAATAATGCCTGAAGCCTGATAATCCAATCTACCTGATTATCCGCTGCGCCCCAATTCAGTGAAGCGCGGCCATGCACATTAATCCGCTCCGTCGCCAACCACTCCACGCCATTGGCAAAGGCAAAAGCCCCGCTGTCGGAACAGAGCGCCGCCAGTGCGGTGCGCATACGCGCATAAGCGGCGGAACGCGTCGCCAAGCGGGTATTATCATGCGTTTCCGCAAAATGCACCATCAATCCATTTTCATGCGCAAGACGCGATGACATCGTCAGATATGACTCTACCGCCTGGCGGTCGTAATTCTGGAATAACTCCGAATATGCGCCGTTCAAATTGGCGTCGTGCATCAAACTGATAGTGGCTTCAATGCTGCCGCCCAACCCTTCCAGCAAAAAAAACGTTTCCGGGAATTCTTGACGCACACACGCCACCATATATTCCCAAGCGGGCATCGGTATCATGTAGGCTGCGTCACAACGGAACCCATCCACGCCGCGGCGACACCAAAACAGGAACACATCCGCCAGATAATCCCATAATTCCCGGCGGCTATGGTCCAGCTCTGTCAAATCCTCCCAGATTGTGCCCCAAGCGCCGGGCGACCGGATACTACCGTCTGGGCGGCGCGTCAGCCATTCCGGATGCAAAGTATGGATTTTCGAAGCCCAGCCGGTATGATTGACGGCTATATCCAGCCATAGCCGCGCATGGCGCGCGTGGACGGCATCCACCAACTCCGAAAACTGTTCCATGGGCGTCCGGCGTTGGTCGAATTCCGCCAGAGCCGGGTCAACTTCAAAAAAGTCCAAAGCGGCGTATGGGCTCCCATACAGTCCCATGCGGCCATATACTGTCGGCGTAGGATGAATCGGCAGCAGCATCAAAATACGGGAACCCAACCGGCCGATGATAAAATCCAATTTCCGAATCAAATCCCGAAATGTGCCTGAAGGCGGCAAAATAGTGTAGCCAGCCTTCTCCAACAGCGCCTGCTCGGTCGGCTGCATGGTGACATTCGAAGTGCGCGACCGGCCAAACTGCCGGACAAATGCGTTATAGATAAGATTTGCCCCTGACGCCTGAGCCGGATGGACATTGACAGAAACATTTGCCCCTGGCGGCCAAAGTGGTTCCGCACGGCCGCCGGCGGGCAAAAAATAGGCCTTAGCTTCGAAATGGCCCGGCTCCAGCAATGGCAGCGTTAACCGCCAGCCGCCGGCGCCGTCGTTGAGCATGGGTATATCGCGCCAATCATGCGCCTGCCGTTTACGCCGGCGCCTGGTTTCCATGAGAATCTCATGCCGTAGCTGTACAGCCCGCCCCAGATTCGTGCGCAGCCAAGCCTGCCCGACGACAGGCGTATTCAACCGCAATTGAAACTCTATTACATCGCCGCAAAACTTTGCCTGGCGGCTACCAGGCGCGGGCTGTTGGGATAAAATATCAGCATCAGGCATATTATCACACTCCACAAGAAACATAAGGCGGCGGCGGCAGGAAATCAAGGAAACAATGAAAACCAAACAACGTCTATCTGCGGTTTAATTTCTCCCTCTGCTCGCGTGAGACCTCTCCCCCTCTTGTGAATCTTGTGCCTCTTTGTGGCCAATTATCCGGGATCTGCGTCAATCTGCGGTTTCTTTCTTGGCGTTCTTGGCGGTTCAATCCTATCAGTGTCCATCCGTGTTCATCCGTGTTCATCCGTGGTTCCTCTTTTCCGCGTATCCCTCTCTCAATCTGCGCTAATCTGCGTAAATCTGCGGTTCCAACTTTTTATCTCGTTTCCTGAATTTCAAATGCCGTTTTAGATCCACCTAGAAACAGGGTTGACTATTTAGTCCGATTTGGTATTATCCGATTTCGAATAATTTAAATTTGGTGATGTCATGACCCCAAAATCCACCGCGAAGAGAGTTGAAGCAGCCGGCGCGCCGCTGCCGTCGTCGAGTCTGTTGCCGACGCTGGGCCGCATTTATCAGGAGCTGACCACGCGCACCTATCTGCGCTGGAAACTGCCCACCAGCGCCTGTCTGGCCCTGCGCTATCTGCATGTGCGCCCCGATGGCGCCGAACCGGGCGTGATGGCCGATACCGCCCGCGTGCCGCGCCAGACCATGACATCCATTGTGGATAATCTGGAAAAGCGCGGGCTGGCGAAGCGTCGGCCGCATGCGAACGACCGGCGGCGAATCATTGTTGTGCTGAGCGCCAAGGGCCGCCGTCTGGCGCAGGAAATTATAGACGATTTTCTTGCGGTAGAAACCGCGGCGCTGGCGGGCCTGAAGGCGTCGCAAGTGGATCGGTTGCGGGATCTGCTGATCGGCTTTGCCGATGGGCTGGCGGAACTGAAGCAATCGTAAGTTTTTATAGGACAAAGGACGGCAACATGTTTCTAGAGCGGTATTTGAGAGTCGCCGTGCCGGTGATGGCGCTTGTGCTGGCGGCGGGTTGCGCGCGGTTCGAGCCGGCGCGCGTCCGGCGCGAGCAGACGGAAGCTTTCACCAGCAATCTGACGCAAATGGCCACGGCGAAGCTGGCGCAGCCCCTTTCGCTGGATGATTGCATCCGCTTGGCCATGACGAACAATTACGCGGCGCGCAAGGCGGACCTCGACCGCGAGTTGTACCGGATTGGCAAGAATGTGGCGTTCACCGCGTTTCTGCCGAATGTGGGGGCTTCGGCCGGTTACAGTTTCTATCAAAAAGACATGCCGATGCAGCACGAGAAGGAATTCGGCAACGCCAACCTGAATGTCGGCATGCCGATTTTCATGCCGTCCACTTGGTTCCTGTATGCCGCCGCGCGCCACGGCTATGCCGCGTCCGGTGTGACCGCCCACTACGTGCGGCAGGGCATCGTTCTGCAAACCACCGCCCGCTATTTCGATATTCTGGTGCAGCAGGACACCATCGCGGCGCTGGAAACCCAACTGGCCGCCGTGCGCGAACAGGCCGAACGCGTGAGCGGGCTGGCGAATGAAGGGCTTGTGGCGCGCTGGGAGGGCGCTCAGGCCCAATTGCAGGTGGATATGCGCGAAACGGAGTTGAATCGCGCGCGCCGGCAGTTGACCGTCCTGCGCGGCGAGTTGTTGCAGATGCTGGGCCTGTCGCCGATGGCGGAGATTGCCCTTTCCGGCGAAGTTGGCGCAAGTCGCGCCCCGGAAGGCTCGTTGGAGGAGCTGGCGCTGAAGGCGCTGGAAATTCACCCGGAGCTGGCGCTGGCGGATCGTCAGGTCGTGATTCAGGAACATCGGGTGCGGCAGGCGTTCACCGCGTTTTTGCCGACGATTTCCCTGTTTTCGACTGGCACATGGACGGGCAACGATTTGGCGGCGCACTCGGCAAACTGGGTGAGCGGTTTTCAGGGCGCGTGGACACTGTTTGACGGGCTGGCTAACGTGGCGCGCTATCGCGCGGCGAAAGTGGAGCGCAGGCAAACGGAATTGCAACGCGAAAACACGTTTTTGTCCGTGATTGTCGGCGTGGTGGCGGCCGAAGCCGCCGTGCGTGACGCCGCCGAGGGCGTGCGCATTCGCCAGCGCGCCTATGATGTGGCCGCCGCCAAATGGGCCGACTATGACGCCAAGGCGCGCGAGGGCCTCATTCCCCTGAGCGACGCGCTCGACGCGCGCGGCGTGATGGATTTGGCGCAAGTGGCGCTGGTGAGAAGCCGCTACCAGGAGCGTACCGCCCTGGCTAATTTGGAACTGGCCATGGGCCTGACGCTAATCCCCGAAATGACAACCGATAACGAAAGTGAAACCCAACCATGAAAACATATACGCCCTCTTTGATTCTTTTGACGATGGCCCTCGCCGTGGGATTGACGGCAACCGGCTGCGGCCGCAAAGCGCCCAAGCCCGAAGCCGCGAAGGAAAAAGCCCCGGGAGAGCTGGCGCTGATTATCCGCGCCATGCCCGCGGACTGGCGAAACTTTGAGCGACGCCTGAGCGTGCAGGGCACGCTGGAATCCAAGGTATTCGCGCATGTCGCCGCCCGTACCGACGGCAATTTGGACACGCTGTGGGTGGATCGCGGCGATGCCGTGGTGGCCGGCGAGACCCCGCTGTTTCAAATTGATCCCATCAGCCGCCAGAACGCGCTGACGATTGCCCAGCAGAACCTCGCCGTGACGCAAGCATCGCTCAAAGTGGCGAAGGCGTCCGCCGACAAAATCAAGGCCGAGGCCCGCAAGGCGCAGCTTGATTTCGAGCGCTATGAACGCCTGCATCAGGAAGGCAATATCAGCCCCAGCGAATTTGAAAGCGCCGATGTCGCGCGCGCTCAGGCCGAGGCGGGTATCGCGGTTGCCAAGGCGCAAGTGGATTTGGCCGAGCGTCAGGTCAAGCAGGCCGAGGCGAATCTGGCGATTGCGGAAAAGAATCTAGCCGATGCCAAGGTCGTGGCGCCCATCAGCGGCCGGGTCAGCGCCCGTCTGGCCGAGCCCGGCGAGCAAATGTTCGTCGGCAAGGTGGTATTGCGCATTGACGATACCTCGCAG
This sequence comes from Kiritimatiellia bacterium, assembly GCA_050944835.1. GTDB lineage: Bacteria > Verrucomicrobiota > Kiritimatiellia > JAAZAB01 > JAAZAB01 > JAXGPF01. The sequence goes on along the minus strand of JBMNRV010000051.1, from coordinate 645 downwards.
GTGGAAGCCGCCGCCTTTTTGCCCGCCCAATATTACGGCGAAGTGGAGCCGGGGCAGACCAAATTCCGCCTGCAAATCGGCAATCAGGATGCCGGGATGCATACGGTCACCTACCGCAGCCCCACCATCAACCCCTCCCTGCGCACGTTTGAAATCAAGGGGTTGCTGGAAGAGGCCGACGCGGCGGCCGTGCCCGGACAAATGGCGACGCTGACGATTGTTTTTGAAACGCGCCGGGCCCTTGGTGTGCCGGCCGAGGCCGTCCTGACCCGCGCGGGAGAAACCGTGGTGTTTGTCGTAGAAGATGGCCGCGCGGTGGCGCGCAAGGTCCAGACCGGCCTCGTCAATGACGGCTGGACGGAAATCGTGGCCGGGCTCGAACCCACGGACATGACCGTGACGGAAGGCCAGACCCAGTTGCACGAGGGTATGGCCGTGGACATTCAGGCGGCGAACTAGAAAGGAAAAACGACTATGTTTCTAGCAAATGCATCCACGCGCCGCCCCATTGCCATGAGTTGTCTGCTCATTGCCCTGCTGGGGCTTGGGCTGAACGCTTTCCGCAAGCTCGCCGTCGAAAACATGCCCTCGGTGGATATTCCCTATATCGCCGTGGTGACCACATGGCTCGGCGCGTCGCCGGAG
>JBMNRV010000050.1:0-14799 GCA_050944835.1 Kiritimatiellia bacterium | reverse complement strand
GCAGCCGGGTGTTCAAGGTCTTCAATTCAGAATTATATTGGTCATAGCGTCCGTCAATCCGCACATCCATCCAGTCATAAGGTTTGGAGCGGAGATCAAAGAAAAAGTTATCGAAATCTTCTTCTCCCGCCTGTGGGTCCAGCCGGTAATACGTCCAGATATCCGCATTGATCAGATCATAAATTTTGCGCCGCTTGGTCTGGATTCTGTTACGCAGGCCGAGCTTGATGTCATTGCGCCGGTCCAGCTTATCAATATCGTCAAACTGGTAGAGATCGGCCGGACGCAGATTGGGTTCGGGGATATAGGTATAGTCGGCATAAGGCTCGACGATGTGCCGCAGGTTGTTGATGAAATCGCCCGGATGGGTCTGCCAGACTTTAAAAGCTTTGAAGGATGTTTCCAAGCCTAGTTCATACAAATTTCGGAAATCAGCGTCCTTTTCACGCATGAACCGGTTAGTGGTAATGGTGGTGACGGATATACCGTTAGTGTTTAAATAGGTGTTGGATGAGACTTCGTAGTAGTCTTCCTTGGTTTTAGAGTAATAGGTACCGCGGTATCCGGCGCGCGGAATCAGGTTAAGGAATCCGAAGAACTTAACCGGGTAATTGACGGAGTGCGCGGTGTGGATGCGTCCGGCGGAATAATCCTGTTGGTTAGTGGCGTTTTTCTCCCAGAGTTTTTCCAAATAGGCGGCGGAGTTTTCGCTTTCGTAGTAGAAACGGCTTTCGCCGATTTCCTGGCGGGTAATGTCGAAATTGACTTCCGGCACACGGTCCACGACGGTGTAGAAATCGTTCAGGCGTTTCTGGGCCTGGATACCGAGCGAATAATTCTGTGTGCGTCGGCCGAGAATGAGGTAATTTTCGGGCTCGGGATAGGTCTTGTATTCCTCACGGAAAAACTGCTGAATGATTTTGGGGTCGCTGAGGTAGTTCGCCTGCAGCATCATATAGTCACTGTCGTTGAAGGATTGGTTATGATACAAACGCAGGCGGTAACGATCACTTTCGAGGGGGTAGGGTTGCACCTTGCCTTCGTCCGGGCGCGAGTCGTTGGCGTAATAAACGGTCAGGTCGCCAAACCAGCGTTCATTGTCGGCTTCCACTTCGGACAAGCTGCGCCGCCGCTTGCCGATTTCCAGGATGTCGGAGATTTCATCGTCATCATTATCCGTTCGGTAACGTTCCGTTGACAATCCGTGAGCATTGCCGCTGGAGGTCCACAGAAAATCCTGGCCGACACCCAAGCCGCGCCGGGAACGGACATCCACATGGGTGGTGGCTTCCAGATGGCGTGAGATGCGGTAATTAAGGGAAGTCAGCAGAAAGGCTCCCATGCGGCTGTTATAGCCGGGGACGATGCTGATGAAGTTGCGCGTGCCGATATTCTGGAACCAGAACGGGAAATAAAAAACGGGGATGTCGTTCATATACATTACCACATGATAAGCGCGCACGGAGTGGTTAGGGATGATACGGGCGGTTTTGGCCTGCAAATATACCGTTGGTTCGTCGCCTTCGCAGGTGGTGAAACTGACGTCATGCAGCAGGAATTCTTCGGCGGAAGTGCGTTGTGAGGCTTTAGCGTTGACGTAAAAAGGCGCCATGAAGGCGCGGAACTCGCCAAAATTTCCGCGTTGGGAGCGGAAGTTATAATTCAGGCGGTCGCCGGCCCAAGTATCATTGCCACGTTGGAAAGCCACTCGGCCGTCGGCCATGACATCCTGCGACTTCAGATTGATAACGGCGTAATCGCTGCGCAGGATTTCATTGTCTTTGCGTACTATCACATTGCCGGCGGCGATGATGAGGTCTTTTTCATGCTCAAAATCCAGACTGTCGGCTTGGACGTCCAGCGGCTGAACATTACGGCGAGCCAGCTCGGCGGGATAGGCGTCTTCCAGCAATGACCGGTTAAGCAGAACAAGCGCTGCGCCGCCGCTTGGGGGCGGCTGCAGCATTTGCCGTGTTTCCGGGCTCAAATTGACACCCACGAACAAGTTGGGATCGTAGAGGTTGCCGGCGCGCAATATGCGATTGAGATCATTAATGACCGCCTTGATCAGCTCGGGCGAGGGTGGCACGGAAGGGTTGTTATAAGCGCCCAGCATGCGGCGGGTTGCCGGTGCGCAACTGTCACGCAGTCGGCGGGAAAGCGGATCGCGCGCCTGTCGCAGGCGGGTCAGGAATCCGGCGGGGTCGCGCAAGTCTGACGCTACCAGCTGCTCGGCAAGTTCGCTATGTCCGGCGGCGGGAGGGAGAGCCGTTGTATCAGCGGCAGCGGCCAGGATCGTTCCGCCGGCCAGCAGCGCGGCGGCCGCCAGGCAAAGCGTGTTGCACCGCCGCCAAAGCTTATGCCGTATAACCATGATATAAGAATAGCCGTTGATGCGCCCGCATTGCCGACGCCGTTTTTTACAACATGAGACGAAGGTTTAGCAGAAACAGCGCCGGAAACCAAGCCTAATTCAATAAATTTAATCCCATTAATTGCCGTTTTTTTGTTCCTTAGTCACCGGGCCGGAATGCGAGAAGAGCACTTCATTGGTTTTGGCATCGGCCACGGTGAGTCCCTCAATATGGCAGTTAGGGTCGCCGCGGAAGCACAGGCGGCCGTTGAATTTGTTTTGAATGGTCAGCAGCAATTCCTCATCCTCCTCCTTCAGGCGGGAGAGAATAGTAGGGTTGACCACGATGAGCAATTCCGGCATTGGTTGCGAGCGTTCACGGGACTGGCGCAGGATTGCCATCAGGCGGCGTTGTATTTCCACACTCATGTTCAGCGGTGATTTGACGCTGCCGCGTCCAGCACAATATGGGCAATCCGTGTACATTGTGGCCTCGATGCTCTCGTCCACCCGTTGGCGTGTCATTTCAATCAATCCCAGCGGTGAAATCGGCAGGACGTTGGTACGGGCCCGGTCTTTGCGCAAGGCTTCTTTAAGCGCCTGATAGACGGCATTACGATGCTTTTTGTGGCGCATATCAATCAAATCAATAATTACCAAGCCGCCGACATTGCGCAGGCGCAATTGCCGGGCTACTTCCTGCACGGCCTCGGTATTGACTTGCAGGATGGTTTCATCCTGGTTGGAGGCGCCGCGATGCTGGCCAGTATTGACGTCCACGGCAATCAACGCTTCGGCTTCATCGAATACCAGACAGCCGCCGGATTTCAACATTACCTTACGCCGATGGGCATCGCATAATTGGCGTTCCACGTCGTATTGCTCAAAGATTGGGCGGCTGCCTTCATAGAGCTTGACGCGATTGCGCATGCGGCGGGATATTGTCGTGAGAATCTCGCGCACACGCTCGTAGTCTGTCGGCGAATCAATGATGATGGCGTCCACATCTTCGGTGATGGAATCGCGGGCGACGCGCTCGATCAAATCCGGTTCCTGATAGAGGCATGTCGGCGCGTGTTTAGTTTCGTTGGCGGCGCTGATGGCGTTCCAGACGGCCAACAGGCCGCGCAGATCGCGCACAAATGCCGTGCTGCTTGCGCCTGCGCCGGCAGTGCGGATGATGAGGCCGCAACCTTCCGGCGCCGGCAGCCGCGCGAGAATTTTCTTGAGGCGTCGCCGCTCTTTTTCATCCTCGATTTTTTTGGAGATGCCGCGGAGCTTGCTGCCCGGCATCAGCACAAAATAACGGCTGGGGATGCTGAGACTGGCCGTTGCCCGCGGGCCTTTAGTGCCGATTGGGCCTTTGGAAATCTGGATGACAATATGGGAGCCGACGGGAAAGTGACGCGAGATTTCCTCGTGGGTGAATTGTCGGCGGCGGTGTGTGATGCGGCTTTGCTCTTCGCCTTCGGCGGCGGCCAGGCGGCTTAAATCCTCTGGGAACATGTCCCAATAGTGGATGAAGGCGTTTTTCTTCATACCGATATCAATAAAGGCGGCCTGTAATCCGTCTTCCAGATTTTGCACTACACCCTTAAAAATGCTTCCGACCATCCGGCTGGTTGTCGGATGTTCAACCTTGTACTCCTCCATGCGCCCGCTTTCCATGACGGCTACACGGGTTTCCAGACTTTCGGCATTGATGATGATTTCTTTTTTATTAGCGGCCTTACGGCGGCGAAACTTAAACATAAATCTGTCCCTTTCGTTAATCTTAAAAACGGCAGTTTTCTGAATTTCAAATGCCGTTTCTTTTAATTACGCTCTCCGCGTATATAAACACTCTGTATGATTCCCAGCCCGCTCATCGCCATCAGCATAAACGTGCCGCCGTAACTAAGTAGCGGCAACGGCAATCCCGTGATCGGCAACATACCGATTGTCATGGCGATGTTGACAAACGTATGGGTGAACAACAGGGCGGTGATACCGACGCACAACAACCGGCCTACACGGTCGGATGCCACCAGCGCCGCGCGCAGTCCGCCGCCGATCAAGACAGCCATAAGGCCGATGACCGTCAAGGAGCCGACGAATCCTGTTTCTTCGGCGATGACCGAAAAGATGAAGTCGTTCGGCGCCACGGTGCGCGGCAGGAAGCCCAGAATGTTTTGGGTTCCCTGGCGGAATCCTTTACCCCACAAGCGGCCGGATCCGACTGCAATTTGTGATTGAGCTTTGTTCCAGCCTGTGTCCAATGGGTCGGCATCACGCTGTAAAAACACCATAATACGGTTTTTCTGGTAGGCGCTGATACCGAAGCGTTCCAAGAGGGCGTCATGGCGCGCTTCATCCCACCCCAATACCGGCGGCATCAGCAACAATGCCAGCACAACCGCCAGCGCTGCCGCACCCATGCCGACCAGCCGCCATAGCATGCGGGCCGGCACGCCGGCGGCGAACATAATCGCGCCCAGTACCGGCAACAGTACCAGCGCAGTGCCCATATCCGGTTGGGCGGCAATGAGGAGAAACATGGCGAGCGTCAATATCAGCCCGACTGCCACTACTCGCCGCCGGCACGGATTACGTCCCGGTGCGCCGAAAAGGCGGGCCAGCGCCATAATCAGCGCCAGCTTTGCCAGCTCCGCCGGCTGCAGCAGGCGAACGCCGGCAATTTGAATCCAGCGCCGCGCGCCGGAGATTTTGGCGCCGACACCCGGCGCGAATACCAACAGCAGCAGCGCCAGTCCCAGGAGGTAAATCCACCAAGCGCGGCGATACCAATAATTGTAATCGAGGCAGGCGAACCACAGGAAGCAGACAAATCCCAGTCCGGCCCAGAGCAATTGCTTCAGGTAAAGTTGGCGGTATGCGGCGCTTTGCGATTGGCCGGCGCTGTAAATAAAGGCCACACCGATGCCCAACAGCAGGACGGTGGCCGCCAGTATGCTCCAGTCCATTCGTTTTAACAGTTTTAGCTGGCGGCGTATCATAGTTGTTCTCCCGGCGCTTTCAGCAATTCTCCAAGCAATTGGCGCATACGCGGGCCGACCTCGGAGCCGCCGGATGCGGCAATTTCTTCCAGCAGGATTACCACAGCGTAACGCGGTTGCTCAAAAGGGGCGAAGGCAATCATCCAGCCGTGCTTGCGGCCTTCCTCCTTGCGTCCGTATTCAGCGGTGCCGGTTTTGCCGGCCACGTTTACGCCGGGCAGACGCGCCGCTCGCCCAGTGCCGTTTTCGCCGGCCACCACATCCAGCATGCCGGCTCTTACTAATTTCAGGTTTTCCGGATTCCAATTCAGCTTGCGTACTAACACCGGCGGTTCTTCGTGGTAGTAGCCGCTCCCGGCCGAGCGCCGGCCCAGCGCCAACCGCGGGCGATATACCGCGCCGCCGTTGGCGATAGCGGCCGTAACCACAGCCATCTGTATGGGCGTCACTAACAGCGCGCCTTGACCGATAGAAATATTGCAGGTATCGCCATCGCGCCATCCATCTTTGTGGACGCGGAGCTTCCACTCGCGTCCGGGCGTCAGGCCGGGTCTTTCGCCTTCGGCATCAATGCCGGTGCGTTGGCCCAGCCCCAGCATTTGCGCCGTTTCCTGAATGGCGTCAATGCCGCACTCCAGTCCCGCCAGATAAAAATACACATTGCAGGAAATTTCCAATGCGCGCCGCAGGCCGATCGTTCCATGAGCATGGCCGTGATAACAGGCGAAGGTTCGGCGGCCCAAGGGCAATACACCGCGGCAATTCACGGTGTAGCCGCGTGAAATAGCGCCGTGCTCCAGCGCGGCCAAAGCAACGACAGGCTTAAAAATGCTGCCGGGTGGATATACGCCGGCTACGGCGCGATTCAAAAGCGGCTTATCGGTGTCGGCCAGCAGACCGGACCAGACCTTCTGCGGCAGAATCGGACAAAACCAATTCGGATCAATTGCCGGCGAGCTGGCCAATGCCAGCACATCGCCGTTGCTGGGGTCCAATACCACAGCCGCGCCGACCGCGCCCTGCAAGGCATGTTCCGCCGCGCGTTGCGCCGTCAGGTCCAGAGATAAAATCAAGTCGTCGCCGGGGATGGGCTGCCGTGCGCTGATTTCCGCATAGCGGAACCCCGACACGTCAACGCGTACCAGCTGTCCGCCCGGACGTCCAGCAAGCAAGGTGTCAAAGCGCCGCTCCAAGCCGGCGCGTCCGGTTAAATCCGGGAGGTAATAATGATATGGTTCTTCGCCCGTAGTATATTCTCTTTTGCCGACATATCCCAACAGATGGCCGGCGGTCTCGGATTGCGGATAAACGCGCTCGGCATCTACGACGATATCTGCCGCATGCAGGCCGATGCCGGCTTCCGCCAGCCGCGCCATTTCAATCAAGCTAAGGTTGCGCCAGGCCGTCAACGGCAGCGCGCGACGGGAATGGAGATGCTCCTCGATCTGCCGATCGCTCACCGGCGTGGGTTTTCCGATCTTTTCGCCCACCTGATCCAGCAGGCGGCGGACGGCTTTGACAGTATTGTCTAGTCGGCCCGGTTGTCGTAATTCTTCGACATAAACCGCGATGCCGTAGCTGGGGCGATTATCGGCCAGGCAAGCGCCCGTACGGTCGAAAATACGGCCGCGCACACCTGGGATGCGCACGCGGCGGATGGATTGACGTTCCAAGCTGACTTCGTATTGCCGGCCCAGCCCCAATTGCATGCGTCCCAACGCCGACAGCAGCAACAGCAAGCCGAGGAACATGGCCGCCCACAACCAAAGCAGGCGTTGTGCTTCATGCTTGGTTAAAGATGCCGCGCTCATTCTCGCTAAAACTCCTTCGGCAACCGGTCATTTTTTCAAATGCTTCCATTGCCATAAAAATCAAGGGCATCAATAACATGCCCTGTGCCGCCATGCCGGCCATTTTGTGTATTACCATGGCAGGCGTAATGGTGCGCATTTGTTCGAGGCGCAATGACAGCACTATATACATAATTAATATGACGGCGGCGGATGCCGCCGCGCCAAGCACCATGTGGGTTAACCACTGGTGGATAAACACGAAATCGCGATTCCGGTTGACGGCGACAGCCAGCAACGCAAAGGTCAGTGAAGCGCTTCCAAGCGGCAGCCCCGCGATAGCGTCCGCCAACACACCGGCCAGCAAGGCAATCGCCAAAGCGACGATGTGCGAATAGTTGAGGGCATAATACATGACAACACACAACAACACCGGCGGACGAGTTTGCCCGCCTAATTGCCAAGCCGGCAGGGCTTGCTCCAGGACAACTGCCGCGCCCAGAGATAAAAGCATGACCAGCCAACGCATATCAGCGATCTCCTTCCGCAGCGGTGTCTGTGCCCGTCTCGGTACTGTTCACCAGAAAAACCATATGCAAGTTGCGAAAATCCGCCGCCGGCAGGATTTCCGCCGATTGATACAAACCGGTAGCATCCTGCCGCGTCTGCCGCACGTAACCGATGAGCAAGCCGGGAGGGAAAATTCCGCCCAGTCCGGAAGTTACCACCTCATCGCCCGGGCTGATGTCCGTATCGCGCGCGATGAAATCCATTCGGCATAGCGCCGGTCCGCGCAAACTCATGCCTTCCCCGCGCACGATGCCAAAAGCATCCACCCGCGGAATCATTCCGGCTACGCGGCAGGCCGGATTGATCAGGAATGTCACATCGGCGGTTCGCTTCGATACTTCCAGTACCTGTCCTACCAAGCCTTCCGCTGCCAGCACCGGCATGCCGGGAGTAATGCCGTCACGCACGCCGCGGTCCAGCCGGGCGGTTTGCCACCAAGTAGTTAAATCGCGCATTGCGACTCGCGCAGCTTGTATGCGGTAAGGCATACGGCGGGACAAATTCAGCAAGCGCCGGAGTTCCCGGTTTTCTCGTTCCAGAGCTTGTAGCCCGCGGGTTTCTAAGGTTAAAAGGGCAATCTGTTCGTGTAATCGGACGAGTTCCGATTCCTGCGGCCGCCGGGCAAAACTCTGCCGCAGACGATTCAAGGCGGTAAACGGCGTAAAGGTGTCACGCACCGCCGCCTGCAAGCGGTGAGCTGTCGGCGCGGGCATCAGCCAGAGCGCAAGAATGCACAGTCCGGCAAAAATCATACTATAAAGCGTAGTTTTCACATTGCATCAGCCGTTAGCCTGAAAAGAGCGGCATGATGGGGGCTAAGCGAGCGGGGGGCGGAAATGCGCGGCGGACAGGATGACGGAACCGGCATATGAAACGGGGATCAATAAGAAGACGAGCTGGCAACTTTGCGGAGGAACTTCAATTCACTTAAAACCATGCCCGTGCCTTCGGCCACCGCGCTGAGCGGATCGTCGGCCACATGCACCGGCAAGCCGGTTTGTTCCGATATAAGTTTGTCCATCCCTCGCAAAAGCGCTCCGCCGCCGGCCAGCACAATGCCTCGGTCCACCAGATCGGCGGACAGCTCCGGCGGGCAGCGTTCCAGTGTAAAACGGATAGCCTCCACAATGGCCGACACCGGTTCGCGCAGGGCTTCCCGCACTTCTTCCGAGGTCAAAGTCATGGTTTTAGGCAACCCCGCCACTAAATCCCGCCCTTTAACGTCTATGCTGGTTTCCTCCTGCATAGGATAAGCCGATCCGACCGTGATTTTGATCTGCTCCGCCGTCCTTTCGCCAATCATTAAATTATAAACGCGTTTCATGTACTGGATGATGGATTCATCCAGCTCATCCCCGCCGACACGCACGCTGCGGCTAAACACGATCCCGGCCAGCGAGATCAACGCCACTTCCGTTGTCCCTCCGCCGATATCCACAATCATGTTGCCCGCCGGTTCCTGCACAGGCAGCCCGACACCGATCGCCGCCGCCATCGGCTCCTCAATCAAATACACTTCGCGGGCGCCGGCGTGAATCGCCGAATCCTTGACAGCCCGCTTTTCCACCGCTGTTATTCCACTGGGCACGGAAATAATAATGCGCGGTTTGACCACTCCGCGCTGACCGTGCACTTTGCGAATGAAGTAACGCAACAAAGCTTCGGTTATTTCAAAGTCCGCAATGACCCCATCCTTCATTGGGCGAATGGCGGTGATGTTGCCGGGGGTGCGCCCCAGCATACGCTTGGCTTCGCTGCCCACCGCCAACACACGAGTGGTGCCTGTTTGAATGGCCACCACTGAGGGTTCGCGCAGGATAACCCCGCGGTCCTTGACATAGACCAAGCTATTGGCTGTGCCTAAATCTATGCCGACATCATTTGAAAAGAAGTCAAAAAGTTTGCGGAACATAAAATTCCCCGGAACATGGCATTACATCCAGCATATATTGTTGAATAGTTGTTCCAGTGTCAACTGCAAAATCTGATAAACTGGAATTGGGTTGTCGAAGAGGGCGGAGGCGGAGAGGGGTAGAGGAGCGCTAAATTTTGCGAGTAAATTGTTGACAGTGAGGCATGTCATTATACATAATGACCCGATTATGTGGCATTCTCCGTAATTTATTATACATAATGGCCCATTTATGCAACATTCTCCAGAATTATTACAGCAAATTGGTGAGGCGTTCAATTTGCCGGGTGTTTTTCACTCCGCCGAGCCCTATGGCTCGGGACACATTAACGACACCTACAAAGCTTGTTGGATGGAAGAACAAACCCCGCGCCTTTATATCCATCAGCGCATCAACCATTTGGTTTTCAAAGATCCTGTCCGTTTAATGGACAATATTGAACGTGTCACGTCCCATCAGCGGAAGAAACTCCTTGCCCGTCCAGGCGCGCAACCCGAACGCGAAGCGCTTTCGGTGATACCGGCGCGCGATGGCCGCCCGTTTTTTCAGGATGATCAGGGCAATTTCTGGCGGACGTACATTTTTATAACTAAGGCCCGCACCTATGACGTTTGTAGGGATTTGAACATGGCCCGCGAATCGGCCCGCGCCTTCGGTCAGTTCCAAGCAGACTTGGCCGACTTGAACGGGAAACGCCTTCATGATACCATTCCGTGGTTCCATCACACGCCAAAGCGCTTTGAGGCGTTGGAGAACGCAATAGAACGCGACCCGCATAATCGTGCCGTCGGTATCCGCCCGGAAATTGATTTTTGCCTGAAGCACAAACCCATCGCCAGCAAGCTGACTGATTTGATAGAACGCGGCATCATGCCCGAGCGCATTACCCATAATGACACTAAAATCAATAATGTTATGATTGACGACGATTCCGGGCGGGGAATCTGCGTGATAGACCTTGATACCGTTATGGTTGGCTGTGTGTTATACGATTTTGGCGATATGGTGCGCTCCGTTACTCGCACCAGCGCCGAGGATGAGCCCGATCTCAACCGCGTTAGTATGGACCCGGCCATGTTTGAAGCGCTGGCGGCCGGCTATCTCGAATCGGCCGGTGCGTTTCTGCAACCTGTGGAAATAGACAATATGGCGTTTTCAGGGGAACTGATTACTTTCACTATCGGTCTCCGGTTCCTGACCGATCATCTGCTTGGCGACACCTATTTCAAAATTCACCGGCCTGGTCATAATCTTGACCGTGCGCGCGTCCAGTTTAAACTGGTTGCGGAACTGGAGCGGGAGCATGACCGGTTGCAGAAGATAGTGGAACAATACGCGAATTTATGCCGCTAACTTCAAGCATAAAACAATTATTAGATCGCGGGGTGCATCTGCTGCATCCGGCATCCGTCTGGATTGCTCCGGAAATTAACCCTGAGCGGATCGCCGCCGGTGTTACTATCCACCCCGGTTGCCGTCTCAGCGGCGCCGATACTGCTATTGGCCCCGATTGTGAAATCGGGCGTGAAGCGCCTGTCACCCTGGAAAACTGCCGCTTGGGGCGGGCGGTGCAATTAAAAGGCGGCTACTTCAGCCAATCGGTTTTTTTGGATCAGGTACAAATCGGCAGCGGCGCTCATGTGCGCCCAGCCTGTCTTTTGGAAGAAGAAGTCGGCGTTGCGCACTCGGTCGGCTTGAAACAAACCGTGCTGATGCCGTTTGTCACCTTGGGCAGTTTGGTGAATTTCTGTGATTGTCTGATGGCCGGCGGCTCTTCCCGCAAAAATCACAGTGAAATCGGTTCCGCTTACATTCATTTTAATTTTACCCCGCATCAGGACAAGGCTACCCCTTCATTGTTCGGGGATGTTCCTGCCGGGGTATGGCTTGATCAGCCGCCGATTTTCATGGGCGGACAGGGCGGGATGGTCGGGCCGGCGCGGGTGGCCTATGGAACGGTCGTGCCGGCAGGATTGATTGTCCGCGGTGATATTGCTGCGCCGGGGTTGTATGTCCCCCCGCCAAATAATAAGCCGCCGCCTGCCGATTACCGTACCGGACGATATAACCGAGTTGACCGGATTGTGGCCGCCAACTTGCGTTATATCGGCAATATTATCGCTTTGCGCGCCTGGTATAACATTGTCCGTGCGCCGTTTATGCTGGCGGATCAGTTCCATGCGGCTTGCCATGCCGGGGCATTGCAATGCCTGGACGCCATTTTGCTGGAACGGTTGTCACGGATGGATGAATTGGCCGACAAGATGGCGATGTCCATCCGGTTGCACGAAGCAATGCCGTCCGTAAATGGGGGTAGTAACGAGAGCCTGCTGCAACAGCGGCGATTGCAGGAGCGCTGGCCGACCATGCGCGGGCAAATCGAAAATATAATGCGGCAATCCAGGCCGCCGCCGTCTGGACTTACGGAGGAGTTGGCCGGTCTGACGAGGCATTCCTATTTGGAGGCTGTCCGGTTATTGACGCCTGAATCGCGGCAATGCGCCCGTGCTTGGCTGGAAGCAATCGTTGCCGCTGTCATGGCAACATATTGAGCACAACTTAACCCATCATAAGTGGAACATACTATGGCACGATTATTTGGAACCGATGGTGTTCGCGGTGAAGCCAACACCTATCCCATGACTGCGGAAATAGCGTTGGCTATCGGCCGAGCTGCGGCTTATATCTGTAAACGCCACAATCACCGCCACCGGATTGTCATCGGCAAGGATACCCGTATCAGTGGTTATATGCTGGAGAATGCCCTGACTGCCGGCATTTGCTCTATGGGCGTGGATGTTCTGCTGGTCGGCCCTATGCCAACGCCCGGGATCGCCTTCATTACCCACAATATGCGGGCTGATGCCGGTGTCGTGATTTCCGCCTCGCATAACCCTTATCAGGACAATGGCATCAAGCTGTTCTCGCGCAAAGGATTCAAACTTCCGGATTCCGTCGAGGATGAAATCGAAGGCCTTGTCACCACGGGAAAAATTCACGACATTCGCCCCACTGCCGCCGAAATCGGCAAGGCATTCCGCATAGATGATGCCATTGGCCGCTATATCGTTTTCTGTAAAAACACCTTCCCATACGACCTGAGCCTCAGCGGGCTGAAAATAGTGCTGGATTGCGCCAATGGCGCCACTTATAAAGTCGCCCCGATTATTTTCGCCGAGCTTGGCGCAGACGTCGTCACTATTCACGATCATCCCGATGGCATGAACATCAACGACCGCTGCGGCGCCACGGCGCCGCAGGATTTGTCGCGGACAGTGCTGGAACATGGCGCCGATCTGGGGCTGGCCTTTGATGGTGACGGCGACCGTCTGGTGGCCGTGGATGAGCGGGGCAACCTGCTGACCGGAGATCATATTGTCGCTATTTGCGCGCAGCATCTGAAACAAACCGGTCGCCTGTCGAATAATCTTGTCATCACCACGCCCATGAGCAATTTCGGCTTCCGTGTGGCTATGCGGGAGATGGGGATTGAGACGGCGGAAGCGGATGTCGGCGACCGCTATGTTCTAAATATGATGCGTGAACGCGGCGCTGTGCTGGGCGGTGAAGACTCCGGACATATCATTTTTCTGGACCGCCATACTACCGGCGATGGCATTATCTCGGCGTTGCAATTGCTGGCAATCCGGCAAGCCCGCGGCTGCCCGCTGTCCCAGTTGGCGCAAATCATCCGTCTTGCCCCACAACAACTGATAAACGTTAATGTGCCGGCCAAACCGCCGCTGGAAACCATTGCTCCCTTGCAGGAGGCCATCCGGACTGCGGAACAGGCTTTGGGCGACAGCGGGCGGGTGCTGATTCGCTATTCCGGCACGCAGTCCATTTGCCGGGTTATGGTGGAAAGCATGGACGCAAAACTGACAGCAGAACTGGCTGAGCGCCTGGCGAATGTAGTCCGCGCCAGCATCAGGTAGTAGCTTCCGGTATCCGCCGGAAAGCAGCTCGCCGCGGCTGTCGGCCCGCTCCGTTAACCCGCGCTTAGTTCCGGTTCGCTAGAGATCCATGTAGATTGCACTGGACAAATCTGACATATTGACGCAAAATTTCCATAAACGGACAATGATGCAGCAAATTGGGGGCATATAAAACATGAATACATTGCAGGAAATAATCAACACTTCCAATCACACCGTCTTTTTTGGCGGCGCGGGTGTGTCAACCGCCTCAAACATCCCGGACTTTAAAGGGAAAAACGGCATATATAACACGGAAAATCGTTGGGGTATCCCGCCGGAAGCAATAATTTCACATAGCTTTTTCATTTCCCGGCCAAAGGATTTTTATGAATACTATCGGGAAAACATGCTTTACCCAGACGCTGAGCCGAATGAGGTTCATAAAGCGCTCGCCCGATTGGAGGCGGCCGGGAAACTCAAGGCGGTGTTGACGCAGAATATAGACGGCTTGCATCAACGCGCCGGCAGTAAAAACGTGTTTGAGCTGCACGGCAGTGTTCACCGCAACTACTGTATGCGGTGTAGCAAATTTTACGGGCTGGAAAAAATTCTTACCACATCTGCAATACCAATGTGCGACTGCGGCGGCATGATTAAACCTGACGTTGTGCTGTATGGAGAAGGGTTGAATAGTGACGTTTGGGACGGCGCTATCAAGGAGCTTGCCGCTGCCGATGCGCTGATTGTCGGCGGAAGTTCGCTTACCGTTATGCCCGCGGCTGGTCTGGTTCAAAGTTTTCGCGGTAAAAATCTGGCGATAATCAACAGCCAACCCACACCCTATGACTCACGCGCTACGCTAGTCATGCATGAGGACTTGACTAAAGTGTTCCAGCCGTTGACCTAAAAGCGGCATTTGAAATTCAGGAAACGGGATAATATCTTGAGAAGAAGAATAGATGCAACGCCTATTGGGTAAGAAAGTTTCCTGAATTTCAAACCCGTAAAGGGGTTGGCGATTTTGCCGCATCTGCTTGGTTGCGAATGACTCGCGGTATGCTTATACAGCTTCATCATTCGCGCCGCGCATCTGCGACAAACTTGCCAACTGCTGCTTTTAGGTTGACCTAAAAGCGGCATTTGAAATTCAGGAAACGGGATAAAACGTTGGAACCGCAGATTTACGCAGATTGGCGCAGATTGAGAGAGGGATACGCGGAAAAGAGGAACCACGGATGAGTGTGCCAAGCGAAGCTGGCA
>JBMNRV010000049.1:0-15083 GCA_050944835.1 Kiritimatiellia bacterium | reverse complement strand
GGGTGTGATATCGTCAAACAAGTCAAACTGCATTAATGTGGCCGGCCCGGCAACCGTCATCCCACCATCGAAAAACTCCACCTGGCCACGACCTTCGTCAAACATATTCGTCACCACCGGCCAATACATCCAATCCTTCGGCCCCTGCCGGTCCAGCCCTGGTTGGAATGCCGCATTGCGCACCAAGTTGATTTCATATTCCGCCGGAACGGCGGCAGCGGCGCATGCGAAGCAAATCATCCCCAACAGACAAGTCAGATATTTTTGCATCTTTCCCTCCTTTTTGGTTAATTCATTCCGCCACTGGGCCGGCAGAGACTGTCGGCGCTGCGCCGATCATCACCGGTTGGGAGAAAATCATGTCCACCGTGCCCGGGGGATTTTTCCCCGCATCATCCCAGCCCGTGTTATCGTTGATGCAGGAAACCTCATAAACATTCAGACCGGTGATGACCGCAGCCGTCAAAGGTTGGCCGCGATTGTGCGTTTTGGGATAGGCAAACGCTTCCACCCTTACATATTTGCAGGTAATGACGCCGACTGAATCCCGTGGAAATTCGAAATAAGCGTCCGCAACACCGTCCATCACGCGTGCGACACCGGCGTCAGTCACAAACCGAATTTGTAAATTCGGCCGCTGCTCAGGATCGGCGCCCGTTACGGCCGCTTCCAGACCCAGCGGCTGCCCCTGTTGGTCGCGCCGCACGGCGATGCGCGTAAAGCGGAAACGGCTGCACTCCGGCGTTGGGGGAGCTGTGGCCGACGCGTTTTGCTCCGCTGCGCTGACCAATCCGAAAAACCGGCCTTGGCGATATGCGCGCAAGGCATTGCGCTCACGCTCAGCCATCGGCAAGTCCTGCATGGGCGGCACCAGCAATACATTGCGTCCGCGCCCATAATACTGGTGGTCATTGACAAAGAAACCGAAACAGCGGCGCCCGGTACGCAATATGTTATCCCATAACTCATAAAAGCCCATATCGGCGCCCCGTTGCCCGCCCAGCGGGTAATGATCGTTCCAGACCTCAATCCCCAACACGCGCGGGTCAAAATCCAATAGTGGCAGATAGGCTGCCAGAGACAGGCCGGGATGATTGATGGTAATCCCGCCGCCATCCGCATACTGCAGCCCTTCCAGCGGCTTGCCTTCTCCATCCCGCAGGGCGCCATCCAAAGCCGCGCTAAATGCATCCCGCCAGGGCCGTTGCACTCCCTGCGCCAAGCTGAACGCTTTCAGCTGCACGGCAGCCGGGTCAAAATCCAGCCGTACCCGCACGTTCTTCTCCATCACACGGAGCATGATTGGTTTCTCCACCACACGGATCGGTTTAACGCTACGGATGCTGCGCTGGTATATTCGGCTTTCCGGCAGCGGCTGGCCGGTGGCGCGGTCAATGGCCAGAGCGCCGTCCACTGTCAGCTTCACCTCCGCCTCGCTTTCATCCATTGCCTTAAAACGAATATCCGTCCAATAAATGCTTCGCCAAGGCTCATGGTCTGGGTCATAAACTGTGGCCTCAGTAAACACGTGTTCGAATGGCGCATTGGTATGTACTATTTTAGCGCGCAGCCGGCCGCCGGTGGTATAAAAACTGCCTACCGCATTCCAATGAATGTTAATATCTGTGCAACTGTGCTGCTCAGCGTTGGGAGCAAATACTGCGTCGGGATATTTTTGCATCAATTTTTCCGGCGCCGGGTAAAATGGCTTGGAAGGATAATAATTGGAGATAGGGAAATGCCGGTATCCTCGGCTATATAAATAATCAACTTCCTTAGCGGCGCCATGTTGGTGCGACATCGAATGCATATATTCCACCTTGTCCCAATCGAGGCCGGCGTATGGATTCCGGATCATCTGGCCCTCCTCCGCCCACATAGCGCGGGCTGCAAATAAGCCACACAGCAACCAAGCAAACATTTTAACTTTATATCGCATGTTTCCTATTCTCTATTTTATTACGCACAATGCGGCATTCCTTTGCTGAATGCTACATGCAGCCTAAAAATGTGTTTTAGGGCGAACTTATGGGTCCGCAATGATTGCGTCACATTGTTTAATTGCTCGGTGCAGGTCGGGTATGATTAGTTTCTGCATATTGCTTGCCGCGTCTTCTGGCGCCAGCAATTTATCATACATCAAGCGATGCCGTGCGGTAAGCGCCTCATCCTCCATTGCCATCTCCAACATCGCACGGCGCAAATCAGCCGCGCATACTCTGATTTGTGGCGCATCATCCGGCGCGCGCGTTGTGCCGGCCGCGCGCGCGGTTAAACCGAACAACGCCGCAAACCCGGTATTTTCTTCATTCGGCAAAAAATCAATATATTCTATAAGCGATTCGGGGCGGGGATTTTTCCACCAACACAAATAGATACGGATACGGATGCCCAAACCTCCGTCTTCCGCCTTCCCTCCTTCCCATGCCGACACGCATCCTGTCAATAATCCGTTCATTTCCGCCGCATGTCCCTGTTGATTGCCACCGGACCAGTCGTTAATGTTCTTTCCGACAATCAAGGGCAGGGCGTCATTCCTGCCATCGGCGAAATGCATCCGAAAAACGCCGTCCACAGAATTAAGACGGCCCCAGGCGCCGGCAACAAGGAAAAAAAGCATGTCGCATTTTTGTTGGATAGGCAAACGCACAGCAGCGCCGTGTTCCCTTCCCACCAATGATATTTTCCCGCCGACACAGATTGCCCGGGCGCCGGTCTTGCGGTTGACGGCGGGAATTTCGAACGGGATGCCATGCAAGACATGCCGGCCCTGTGCCGGGTCAATAATTCCCGAGCGTTTAGGCATCACGCCGTCCCAATTCACATGTCCTGAGATATCAACAGTAATATCGGATCCTGTTCCGATCTCCATGCGCGTCGCGAGAACCTTTGTTTCCTGAATGGCGGCGGCGCGGGCTGCCATCTCCACGCGCAATGCCGTCAATTCCGCATACAATCCGGGAATACTGTCAGGGTTTGTCGCCGCATTTTCGGTCATGCTTTTGGCGGCGGCGCGCAAAACGGCATGATCGCCAGGCGCCGGCGTCGGATTGAACTCACGCACTTCCACAAACAAGCGCTCCATAACTGCCGCAGCGCGCGGCAGGTCTTTGGAGTTGCCCTCAACGCCGCGGGCAAACCGCTCCATAAATGCGTCTTCTGCGACATCCTGGGAGTTCCAGGCGTAATTGCCGCCGGCCGCTATGCCGTGCAGCGAATTATGGACCGGCAAATAAGATTCCCATGTCGAATTAAACAATCCAAGCGCCTGAACTTTGCGGGCCGTTATGCTGAATAACCTGTTATTGGAGATACGGTCTCGAAATCCGCCGCTGTTGGGCAACATGGCGTTGGCCATGGTTTGGGCCAGCACATCATATCCTTGCTCCTTGAGATAACGCAGGAACGGAAAATGCTCGAATGGTGCATTGCCATCGGTGGCGCGCAGGTATTTACCGAAAACGCAGGAGTAACGCTCGGGAATGAGGCTTTCTTCGCCCGGACGATACTCGCCCGCGCCGCGAATAAAAACCCGTGCTCCCGGGTTAACTACATCACCAGCATAATGCCAATCGCAGAAGATTGTCGCGCGCGGCAACCGCTTCAGTGCCTCCGGATGCATTAGAATGATGTCGTTGGCCATGATCGGGCGGATGCCTTGCTCGACAAACCATGTTCCGAGCGCATGGTAATAATCCGTATAGAGTCGGGCAAGGGTTCCGGTGCGCGCCTGCCGGTCGCACCGCGGGCAAAACGATCCCAGGCGGAACACCTCATCTCCGCCGATATGCGCAATTTTGGCGTCTTTATGAACTTCCAGAACTTCTTCCCAAAGGCTTTTAATAAAGGTTAATGTTTCGGGATTGCTGGGACAAAGCTCGCGGGGATTGCCCGGCAACTCCGCCAAATGCTGAAATTGCTTGTGACGAAGATAACAATCGGTGTGTCCCAGTGTGTCTAAGCGTGGAATCAGCGTAATAAATCGTTCCCCGGCATAGACTATTAAGTTGCGAATTTGGTCATTGCTGAATGCCGACGGGTGATTAAGCACCGGATAGCGCTCAAACGAAAACCGGTCGCGGTAATGCATGACAAACATATTGTATTTGTATCCGGCCAACAAATCCATCAGCTTTAACAATTCATCATAACGAGGCATGTTGCGATCGCCGGGAATATGGAAGATGCGCAGCGGCAAATCCGGCCAGTCGCAAATCGAACAGGCGGGCATCCCGGCGGCGGTTTGCGGGATTTGCCTGAGCGTTTGCAACGCATAATATAAACCGCGGGCATCGTGCGCCACGGCATGGATGCCTTCAGGGCGAATCTCGAGTTTATAACCCTGATCCTTAACATCATCGCGCGCGGCGGCCGGGAAGGAAAGCTTGCAGTCCAATTCCAGCGTAATATCACCGTGTTTCCCGCTGGCGTGGACAATCTTAAACGCCATACTGGCGGCTTTCTCAAGCCGCCCGGCATCGTTCCGCTGTATTCCCGCCATCGCTATCCGCAGAGCATTACAGGGGACACGAAAACATCCCGCGAGCGGCTTTATAATTTGAGGGCAAGGCGTTAAATCAAACACTTGCGTTTGTTTGCGCATCATCATATATCAGCGATTATCTTCTTTCGACATGCCGTATTCCAACGTTTTGAGTGAGGTTAAATTGCGCATGCAATCGGGGCCAAATTCCTGTTTAACAGTAAAATCTGGGTTATACTGCTTCCACGGCTTGCCTTCCCAATGTTTTTTCTGTTCCTGCCAGACCAACTCGGCAAATATTTTCGCCTTCTCCGGCGGCTGGATGTCCCCCAGCACGCTTGAATAAGGCTGCCCCGGCTTCCGCTTGGCCGGGTCCGGCGTCCAATCGTCGTTCTCGTATTGAAGGCGCACATTTTCATCGCGAAAATCCGGCACATCCACAGCCGCGCCATCCTGTAGCGCGGAACGAAACGCCTGAATGCCGATAATGCTCATGTCGATTCCGCGATAAACGTCCATGAATGGAGGCTGGTTGCGGCGGATGGCTTCCGCAAAATAATGCTCCACAAAATAATCGCCGCCGCTATGCCCGGTTTTAGCGGCCAGTTCATTGTACTGGCGGAAGACCGGCACATAGTCCTTCACGAACTTTTTACCGTCGGAAGTGTGCCATGCCTCCTTGTGCAGCAAAAGCCGGCCGGACCCATCGTTGGCTTTTTCCATCATCCCCTTATCGCCAAAAATGGAGACATGGCCATGATGCGCCGCCAAACCGCCTTGCAAGAGCTTGACCAAGGCCTGATTGTCCATCCGGCAGACGATCATGCTGGCCGTGTCCTTCCGGGTAATTGAGACCGATTCGCGCTGTACCTCCAGATCGCGCGGCACAACAAAGCCATTAACTTTAACCGGCCGCGTTCCGGTAATGAACATGATCGGTCCCATCGAATGCGTGCAGTAATATGTGGCGGGAATCCATGCCCGCCAGTGATCGAAATACGGGATATACCATGTGCTTTGCCATGCATCCATCGGATGCACATATTCCCCCTCGCCATACCGGAATTTGCCGGCAAATCCTTCTTCGTACAGGCATTTCATTTCCTGGTTAATGGCCGAATACTGGTAATTTTCGCCAAACATATAGATTTTACCGCTCTTCTCGACCGCCCGCGCCAGAGCCACTCCTTCTCCCAGGGTCCCGCAAGCCGCGGTTTCGCTTAACACATGCAACCCGGCCTCCAGCGCCTTGATGGCACAGGGCGCATGTTGATGGAAATTATTTGCCAGAATCACGGCATCCATGTCATGTTCGAGAAATGCGTCATAATCCGTGTAAGTCGCCACATCCAGATTGTCGCGGTAGGGCTGCATTTTGGTTTTCCAACGATCGCATAACGCCACCAGCTTCATCCCGCAATGCGGCGCGGCTTTCACGAAACTGATCCCACGGCCAACCCCGATTATCCCTACTTTTATCATTTCTCTGTCTCCTTATGAATCAACAATTCACTTCACTTAATATTAAACAACATGCCCGACGGAATATATTCGTAGGCGCCAAGATCCACTTTGCCGCTGAAACGGTCAACTCGTGAGCGGCCAATAAGATCCAGGTCATGCCGCATCCACGGTTGCGTAATCCCATAATTCACACAGGGCGATTCAGGTGCAAGGCGGAAATGTCCGTCTTCCGAATACACATACTGCGGATTATCATCTATGTTCCCACTGCCCAGGACAGTGGTGCCATTTCCCTCAAGCGGGGCCGTACAGCAATTAGTGAAGGCCACTCCCGTGGCAATATACAGATTACTGCGGACAACATATCCGGCGTCGGAGCTGTTGTCGTAAATAATACAGTTGAGTAAATTGCATTGCCCATTATTCAGCACAAAAAGCCCGCCGCCACCGCCGCCGCTCACTTGATAGGCGTGGTTTGAGACGATGGTTAAGTTGTTTAGTTCGACAGGATAAGTTCTGACATACACGCCGCCGCCAACCGAGCCGGTATTGCAACTAACCAGGCAATTATTCATAATTGTCGGGCCTGCTAAACCCGCTCCGCCGCCGCCGCCGCCTTTATTGTTTTTTATCACACTGTTGGAAATAACCGTAACTCCAGGCCATTCGCGTGTCCATATTCCGCCGCCCCTGTCAGTTGCCTGATTATCGGCAATTGTGCAGCGATCCACCAGTAAGAATCCACCAGCCGACATGAGAGACCCTATGCCTCCGCCAGTGCCGTTGGTAGCTTTATTATATTGAATTGTGCTGGAACACACCGTCATTATTATTCCCGTGTAACTCGGGGTTCCCCCGTATATTCCGCCCGCGGTAGCGGACTCATTACTGATTATATCACAGTCGAAGACGTGTATCCGCCCGGTGAGAGTATATATTCCGCCACCATAAACATCCGCGGTATTTTGCGCAATCAGGCAATTTGTCAAGGTCAATATGCTGTACGCAGTCGTTTTTCTGACGCCGCCGCCCTTGTCGGCAGTGTAATTGCTGATGATCAAGCAATCCGACACCGTCATTGCGCACGGCGAATCTGCGTTAATACCCGCTCCGGATGATGCCAGCCCATATCTTATGGTAAAACCGGTCAGATATATCGGACGCATTTCTTCATCATTACTTTCCATTTGAACACATCTGCGCGATTTTTCGCCGTCAATAATGGTCAGGCCGCGCCCCATATGACTCCGGATATCAACCGATTTGTTAATGTTAACTACTACTGCGCCGGCCGCTTTAAACTCCCCGTTTGATACAATGATAACATCGCCGTGATTACAGGCGTCAATGGCCGACTGAATTGCAGTCGCCGCGCCCGCCCAGTTGGTATAGCCACCCGAGGCATCATTGCCCCCATCGAGCGAGACATAGCGAGTAATTTGCGCGTACGCATCCAATCCGCATATCGCCTCAAAGCACAAACATGCGGCCACAATAATATTTTGCTGGATTTTCATTCGCACCTCCCTTTTTATAATGGATAAGCAATCATCGCGATTCATTTATCGTCAGGCGCAGAGCGCCCACCATACACCAGCCCCAGTTATAATCCGCCGCCATGGTTTCTTCAATCTGCCCTTCTTCCCGATCAATTATTTGGACTGGGATGGTTGGCGTAACATTACTGATTAAAATCACATTGTCGCCCGGCTTAAAATAACCGACCGGAACGGTATAGACATGCCGCCCCCACTTGTTTTTCGGGAAATCCACTGGCCCGGTATATACATCACGGTCATTGACCCTGATGTTGATGATTGCCTTGTGCTCTTTTTCGTTATCCAAGCCCGCCAGTGTCATGGAGATGTCAGTATCAGGCACGGTATCCAGTTTAAAATATGTTTTTATAACGGATATATGCGATCCCGGGCGCCGGATAATGGCCGCCGGACTGCCTTTATAATTCTGATAAAAATTACCGCCGATCCACGCTTTTGCGGGCAGCTCCCATCCACCCTCAATCGGCGTCTGAAAATACACGTGCTCACGCAGCCGCGCCTGCGGATCAGCCAGAAAATCATCCACCAGCTTTTTATTTTTATACCATTCGATTTCGCCTAAATTAAGCGCATATTCGGTCGCCTCTTTCAGCCAATCCGACAATGGCTTGAGTGGGTATGGAGTATATTTCTCTTTGTGTTCATAGGCGCACCGAATCATTTCGCTTATTTTGTCTGCATAGTCATCATAAAGGTTTTCCGGAATGCCGGTCGGATAGCTTGCCCTCAAGTCGTTAATGCAGGAGTATAAAAGTTTATATTTCTTGTAACGCACACGCGCGAGCGCCTTTTCATGGCCCTCGGCCAGCGCTTTTTCCGCTTCCGTTACAACGCTCAATGCGCGGTTGGCAAAGTCGGTCGGCACCCGTCGTAACATATGTGTTTGAGTATATCGGCGCCACATATCCCGATTGTCAACGCATTCCTTGATAAATGCATGGTGCATGTTGAAATATTCACGCATTTGGGGCGCAGCGGGACCATATAAATGCGGCATAATCTCATCAATCAATTCTTCAATATCGGCGTCCGGCTCCCAGATTAACCGTCCCGTGGTATAAAGTGTCACTTCCGGAAAATCACCCCGCAGACCGCATTGATGGAAGCCGCGGACACCCTTAGCCACAGCCAACTTCAGCTTCTCGGCATTTTCATACGTGTTCACCGGATACATAAAAAGCGTCAGGTTGGCGCCGGTGAAGGCGTTCCAGTCCTCCAACAATTTGAGTCCGCGCTGGTTTTGTTCGCAATACGTATCCTGCCATACTCGCCAGGACGGAGTGTATAAGGCATAACATATGGCTACATTCCGGTGCAATTTTTCACGGACGGGCAATTCTTCGCGTTTTTCGCTGTAAGCCAGAATGATTAACTTCTTGTCGGGATGCTTATCCTCCAGTATTTTCGCGACGGCATTGGCATAGGCAATCAGCCGATCAGTCCATATATCCGGGTCGGCATCCAATGCGGCGCACAACTCGCATTCACACCATTCGCGTCCATCGCCTTGCGCTATGCTGAAGTACTTGCACTGGGGAAACATATCCATCAACCGTCCTATGCGTTCCGCAACAACTTCATGCAAATCTGGATTACCCAGACATAAATGAAGATAACCTTTACTTCGATTTAATCGTTTAGTAGGAAAATTCACAACGCGTTTGCCTTGCCTCAACGCATAGTATTCAGGATGGTTTGCCGCGTACAAATGCGGCGGGGCCAGAAAGCACACCGGATGGACCCAACCCGCAGTGTTAGGGGCAGCCCAGTTGCATGGTGCAAGGTTCGCATGTGAATAAATGTATCCGTATTTCCAGCCATGCATTGTAATGCGATTGGCGCTGGGCCCGGAGGTAAATTCAAATGCCGGCTGCCGCATTACTGTCATTTCCGGAATGGTCAGAGCGTGGTTTGTTGTGATCCCGTGCACCCCGGGCGCGTAATACACACATCCCAATCGGCTTGCCAAATAGAGCGCGCCGGCCAGCACACCGGCATCATTTCCGCCAATCAGTTCCACGCGGCCGGCGCCGCATGTCAGACGGAACCCATTGGCGTCTGGATCGTCGGCAGGCGCTGTCGTTTTGCTTGACGCATGCAAAGCGGATGGGTCTTTTATGGGTTTTTTCATGCTGCGGAGGCTGATATATCCTTTCTGTACCGTCTTGGCGCCTCCGACAAATACCGGCAAGGCAACACCGGATATCAGATGCAGACTTACCCGCAATTCATGCGCCGCCAACTGTTCCGCCCAGTTGGGCATGGACGGCAGTAATATCCCCTTGGCCGGCGCTGTTCCACCTTGGTCGGCAATCGCTATTGCGCTGTCTGCTTCGGTATCAAGCCGTGCCGTTACACGCAGCGACCGGATCGCCAGCTTAACACCTGCGGGAACGTCTATTTTTACATAAAACCCATAATGGTCGCCTGCATCCACATTCTGTGAAAGATGTTCCCAGACATCGCTTTTACTATTAGCGAGAATTGTGCTGCGCTGGTTAGGCACAACCATGCTTACATGCGCGCCCCGTCCGCCTATGGTTTTCATCTCGCACTCAAATTTATACGATGGGGTTATATCATCATGCGTATCGCCCCCGTACTGGTTTAAGGAAGATGGGCCTTCGATCACAATGCAATCATCGGCGAAGGTAACCCGCCCACAGCGTCCAATATCATGTATATTGGTGTAATCCGGCGCCTTATAACTCCAGAACTGGGGCGCCTCGCCATCCATCCCCGGCTGGAATGCCGCATTGCGCACCAAGTTGATTTCATATTCCGCCGGTTCCGCGCCCAGCGCCCCCGCCATGCAAACCATCCCCAGCAGACAGGCGATTAATTTCAAAAGTCCCCGCTTGGCTTGGCAGTTCATCTTTCCCTTTCCGCCATTTTTCTTTTTGTGCATCTTTGTGGCTAATCTTTCTTAGCGCAATTCCCCTCAAGTCAACCGGAGTGTCCAACGGATCGGTCGGATCAGTCCGATCAGTCCGATCAGAAGAATCTTAATATCCCCCTCTTGTGCCTCTTGTGCATCTTTGTGGCTAATCTTTCTTATCTGCGTCAATCTGCGGTTACATTCTCTCATTTTCTTGGCGTCTTGGTGGTTCAACCCCATCTGTGTCCATCCGTGTTCATCAGTGGTTCTTCCCCTCTCTTATCACCGCAAATTAAACATGGTTCCGCGCAACACATATTCATAGCACCCCATATCCACCTGTCGAGTAAACCGGTCCAGGCGCTGATGGCCATCCAAATCCACATCGTCAGTCATCCACTCCTGATTCAGTCCGGCATTGATGCAGGGCGACCCGTCTGCCAGACGGTAATTGTTGGCAACCGGATCAATGAATTCAGGATATGCCGTGATGTTACCGCTACCCTGCGGCATGGTAGGATTGGTAATGCAACTGTTGGTGAACCATGTGTATTGAGTATTAAGTCCTGACCAGTTCGGACCATCCGGTGCGGTATTGGAATATACTATTGAATTCCGAATGAACAAACGTGCATCGCCGCTGGCAGCCCAGTGCGTATAAATGCCGCCGCCCGTTATACCGGCGGAATTACTGACGATTGTACAGGCATCAATATCGGCGTCATGTAGCATGCACACGCCCCCGCCACCGCCATTGGGCGCCTCGTTGCCATATACCAGGCAATTCAGCATTAAACTATTGGTGTAGAGCATATACACACCGCCGCCGGCGTAATTCTGATTAGCTTTTGCCCTGTTGCAACAGATAATGGAATTGCGCAGGACGGAACCAGAGGAAACAACTATGCCACCGGCGGTAGTCCCGGCCACATTGCCGCTTATAATGCAATCTGCAACCAGATTGCTGCTGCCAGTCATAGCGCAGCCGCCGCCATTCGTGCCGGACGTATTACCGACAAATACGCAATTGCTGGCCAGCGACCCTTCCCTAAGGTAAATGCCGCCGCCATAGTTCGTACAAACATTATTTTCAATCCAACAGTTTAAAACCTGTCCGGCGGATCGTGCCATCACACCGCCGCCATATCCAGCCCGATTGCCCCGGGCTATGCAATTGGATAAAATCCCACCATAAACTAACGCACCGCCACCATATCGTCCGGCATAATTCCCTTCCAGAATACAATTGGTCATCATGGCGCTTGCTCCGAGATACACCCCGCCGCCATCCGCGCTGCTGGCGGGATGGTAATACGCGTTGGTAATGGTAAATCCGCCAATGCGCCCGTCCCAGGCATAGATGCCTTGAATTTCAAAGGTAGGATAGTTGCCGTTGATGACAGTATTGGATGGTCCATTCACCCCCAGTACGTGAATGTCTTTTCCCACGGGAATGGTGATGGCGGCGGTCAAAACATATTCGCCGGCGCCAACTAATATCGTGTCAAGCGAAGCCGAGTTGGCAACGGCATTGCTGATAGTCAGGAATGCATCATCCCAGCCATTCGTGCCGGTATTGACCGAATCGTTGCCATTGGTAGCTACATACCAAGTGGTCTGCGCCGGCACATTACTCACAACCATACATGTCAATATGACAAACATCCCGCTTATAATGTGAATACGTGCAAACATAGTCTCCTCCTGTGATAATTACTCCGTTAAACCTTATTCCTTATTAAAAACGATCCGCGCCTGCCCCACCATACACCAGCCCCAGTTGTATTGCACCGCCATGGCCTCCTCCGCCGGGCCGGCTTCACCGCCACCGGCATCATCCTTATAGTCGCCCATAGTGTTAACAATGGCCATCACATTATCACCTTGCGCCAGAATCCCAGCGGGAATTTTATAGGTGTGCCAACCCCATTTATTCTTCGGGTATGCCACCGGCCCGGCGAATATTTTTTGGCCATTGATGGTTATTTCGATTTCGGCAATTTCCGCCTTCTCGTTATCAAGCCCCTGCAAATCCAGTTGCGCATCGCCAGCAGGCAAAACATCGAGTTTAAAGTACGCCCGCACACGCGATTCGGGCGAACTCTTGCGGCGCAGCACCGCTGCCCCAGATTGTCCTTGATATTTCTCTAAATATCTCGACCCCAGCCAGGCCTTAGCCGGCAATTCAACGCCATTCTCGACCTCCTTCTGCAAATAAACCCGGGTTTTCAACGTATTAACTGGGTCGGCCAGAAAGGCGTCAATTTTTTTATCGTTAAACCATTTCTTGCGGTCAAAATCCAGCACGCCGGTCGTCTGATACAACCACTCGGAAAATGAAACCCGATAAGTTGCATACGGCTCGCGACATGTACGCGCCAGTTTGACCAATTCCGCAAGCTTCAGGGCATAATCCTCGAACAGGTCTGCGGGAATGGTCGGGTGCATAGCATTGAATTCGTTGATGTAGCCGAATAACACCTTGTATTTTTCCTTTTGGACGAATATCAGCGCCAATTCATTATCCGCCGCAGCCGCTTCCGCTCTCGTCAGCAATTCCAGCGCCTTGACGGCGTGGGGCATAGGCAGCCGCCGATAGCGGTGCGCACTATTATCGCGATACAAACGCCGCTGCTCCGGATGCTCCACGCAGTTTCGGACGAAGGCATGATGCATATCGAAATATTCGCGCATGTATGGCGCCGCCGCGCTGCCGTAGAGCAGCGGCATGATTTCATCAATCATGGGTTCCACGTCGGCATCTGGGTCCCAGATCAGACGTCCGGTGGTATAGATCATAATTTCCGGGAAATCGCCGCGTACCCCGCATTGATTGAACCCGCGGATACCCTTAGCAGCCGCCATCTTTATTTTATCGGCATTTTCATAAGTATTAATTGGATACAGGCCCAGCAACAGGTTAGTCCCGGTCAGGGCGTTCCAATCGTCCAGCAATTTCAACCCTCGCTGGTTCTGCTCACAAAACGTCACCTCCCACACCGGCCAGGTTGACGGCCATAAGGAATACATGCCCCGGACATTGGGGTGTAGTTTCTCCTTCAAAGGCAATTCATCGCGTCGGGCGCCATAGATATGAAACAGCAGTTTCCGGTCGGGATATTTGGTTTCCAATAATTCGGCCACGGCGTTGGCGTAGGCAATCGTGCGATCGGTTAATATTTCCTTGTCCACATTCAGCGCCGTGCACAGATCGCATTCACACCAGCCCTGACCATCGCCTTGCGCTATGCTGAAATATTTGGTATGCGGATACATATCCATCAAGCGCCCGACCCGCTCCGCAATGGTTTGATGCAAGGCCGGGTTGCCCAGACATAAATTAAGGTAGCCCCAGCTTTGTTCCAATTGTTTGTTGGGGCCGTCCACGACGCGCCGCCCTTTCACTAACGCGTAATATTCTGGGTGACTCACAGCATACAAATAAGGTGGCGCCAGAAACCAGGAAGGATGAATCCAGCCAGGCATGGGCGGTGAGGCCATATCGCTTGGCGCCACGGTCGAATCCGGATGGAGATACCCGTATTTCCAGGCTGAAAGTGTTTGATGTTGAGCGGCGGGTCCGGTAGCCCATTCAAAGGCCGGCTGGCGGGCAATATCCATGGCCGGGATTTTTAATTCCGGGTTCTTTTTTACAGTGAAACACTTAGGCGCATAAAACTTCACCCCGCACAATTCCGAGAGATGCAACGCGCCGGCCAGCAAGCCCGCATCATTACCGCCAATCAAGTCCACGTTGCCGTCGGCGCAGATAATCCGAAAACCGTTGGCTTCCGGCTCATTCGGCGATACAGACCTGTCTCGGGCAAAAACATTCCACCAACGCTTAGCCGGACGCTTCTGCGGAACATCGGGAATCATTTTTTTCAGGTTTTTTATCCGTATGTAACCGCTTCCGTCCAATCCATTGCCGTCGGCATACACTGGAAGCCGCACACCCGACACGAGATAGATATTCACCTGTAATTCATGCGCCGCCAGGCACTCTACCCAATTGGGATTCTCCGGCAGACAGATGCCGCGCGCTGCTGCATTTCCAAGCCGGACGGTCCCCGCCGTTTCCGTTGGCGGGAATATCGCCGTCACGCGCAGGTTGCTAACGGATAATTTACTGCCGGCCGGCGCCCGGATGGTCATGCAAAATCCATAATGATTAGTTGGTGCGACAACCATTTCCATGTCTTCCCAATCGTCCAAATTATTGTTGGACAAAGTGAAGTTCATACAGCCTGCATTGGAATTACCTGGTCGCGGGCGTAATTGCACCTGGCCTTTTGCTCCTTCAGATTTCATCCGGCAGGAAAATTTATAGCCTGGAGCCACATCATCCCACATATCAAACTGAAAGAAGTTGGCCGGCCCGCTGACGGTCATGCCCCCCTCGAAAAATTCCACATACCCGCGGCCAGCATCTAAAATGTTCGTTCGGGGCAAAGCATAATATGTCCACTCCCGCGGCCCTTGCCGGTCCATCCCCGGCTTGAACTCGCCATTGTGTACCAAGTTGATTTCATATTCCGCCGGTTCCGCGCCCAGCGCCCCCGCCAGGCAAACCATCCCCAGCAGACAGGCGATTAATTTTAAAAGCCCCCGCTTGGCTTGGCGGTTCATCTTTTCTTTTCTACTTGGCATACCCATTTCCTTCCCTTTGTGGTTAATCCCCTTCCCAGTCGCCTTAGTG
>JBMNRV010000048.1:0-15501 GCA_050944835.1 Kiritimatiellia bacterium | reverse complement strand
CTGCATTCATTGCGCAAGTCCAACACGCCGGATGACGTAATGCAAATGATGAAAAACCAGCAACAGTTCCGCAATCAAGTCGGCAATCAAAAGCTCCTGCTTCAGCTATAAATTCGCCCGCCCACAACAGGATAGATTTTGAAAACATCAACTTCTTCCTGTATTTTTTCCTGTTCCTTTCGCAGGTCATCTTTAAACCGCGGCAAATCCATGGCCGACCCATCGGCCGTCAAGGACACATCATACGTCTGGAATGATACACCTAAATCGAAAACGAAGGATAAAGTAGCATCCCTGCCGACTGCGTTACCAAAGCCTATGCCGACATAGGGCGCCGCCCGGCGCCCAGTTTCGATCGAACCGGAAAGATTTCCGATTATGACAGCGGGATATTTGTTGTCGCCAATCTTGATGTCCCGATCCGGTGCAGCAGTTAGCTCAGCCCGTGCTTGGCTACCAAAAATCACACCGCCACTAATGCGAAAATTATTATCAAACGGATGTATATCAAGCATGACCGGGAAAACCAACATATCAAAATCAAATTCGTAATCCACATCATCTATTTTACGGTTGAGTGAAAAACCGGCCCAAGACCCGCCCCCGCGCAGGTTCAGGTAACGACCTAAGCCGATGGTTAATTCGCCGCCAAGGCCCAGCGTACCGACTTTGGCTCCCAGCGCTACATTCAGCCATTCCATCTTGTGTTCCGGCTCATGCTGCACGTTCGCCGGCGTTTGAACATCCTGCCGAGCATGCTTTGCCGGAGGCGTTCGCTGCGAACCGGCCGGCTGTTCGGCAATTGCTACAGACGCAGCCATAATTAAAAACGCCACCGAAATCCTCATACTATTCATGTTCTTCCCTCCAAGTGATTGTTTATTGCAGCGTCCATAACCATTATGCCTATTACACTGGAAGACTACTGGATTCGCGTGCAATATGCGAACAAAAATTTGCCCTCACCCATCAATTAGGGGCAAACGATATTAGGCGGCAAATGATTTCAACGCTTGCCTTCGCATCGGCTTTCGGATATGCTTCTACCCGGTTTTAAGAAACCGTTTACATTACATATCGAACGACACAAGGGGTTTGCCATGGGATCCGGTTGCGCCAATAATGAACTGAATTATTCTGCTAAAAAACCGCGCGAAAAGCGGCGGCGCGAAAAAACACAGCGCCAACGGCTGATGGCCCTCGGTATGCCGGAAGAGCAAGTCAAACAGCTGAACTGCAAACAGGTGCGCGAGCATCTGAAAAGACCGCTTGCCGTGCAAAAAAAATTCGCCACAGCTAAACCGGCTTGACCATCGAAATCAATCATACGACATCGGAACCACCGGACAGCAGCCAAACTCCGCTGATCCAGAGCCGATCAGCCACAGGTGACCTACGGAAACGCGCCCTCTGGCCGGACGAACCCAAACCGGTTCTGGATCATCTCGAAGATTTACGCCGCACTATTCTGGCTATTGGAGCCTTGCTGGCGCTGGGAATGGCGGTTGCACTACCTTTGGCGCCGTACATTCTGCATGTACTGCGCGCACCATTATCCAAAATAACCGATAGGCCGGAGGCGTTTTTACGGTCGCTGGAAATTGCCGGCGGTTTTTCTATTGCGTTGCGCCTGACCTTCTGGACTGGTCTGTTACTGGCCGCTCCCGGTATCATCTTCGTATTGGCACGCTTTGTGTTTCCGGCCCTGCGGGATGTTGAACGGCGGGCGGCTGCCGGCGCTTGCGCCATCGCAACGTTCCTGTTCATCAGCGGAGTATGCATATGCTACCACTTGGTCATGCCCACCGCTCTGCGGTTAATGCTGGGGCTACACGAATGGCTTGGTATCCGCGCCGAGTGGACTATTACCAGTTATGTATCTTTCACGGTGCAATTGCTTTTGGGATTCGGGCTGGCTTTTGAATTGCCGGCACTCTTATTGGCGTTGGGATGGATTGGCGTGCTGACAAGCGACATGCTGGTGAAATATCGGCGACATGCAATTGTTGTAATTTTTATTCTGGCCATGGTGATGACGCCGCCGGATGTGATTTCTCAGATTTTGATGGCTATTCCCATGATCCTGCTGTATGAAATGTGTATATGGCTGATCCGCATGCGGGAAGCCCGATGTGATCGGCGTCCCCAGAGCGCCGACAACTGATACTGAACGACAACCACATAACGGGAGAAATAATGGAAGCGCAAACAAGGCCGGATTGGGATACCTACTTCATGGAGATCGCTGAAGTTGTTAAACGACGTGGCAATTGCCGTCGGCGCCAAGTCGCAGCCGTAATCGTCAAAAACCGCCGTATTGTCTCCACCGGTTACAATGGCACACCGCCGGGGATTCGCAATTGCTGCGAAGGCGGATGCCCGCGCTGCGCGGCCGAGGATGTCCCATCCGGCGCCAAGCTGGATGAATGCATCTGCGCCCACGCAGAGGAAAACGCAATTGTTCAGGCTGCATATCACGGTGTGGCTTTGGAAGGCGCGACGCTCTACTGCACCATCAGCCCCTGCTTAGCTTGCGCACGCATGATCATCACCGCCGGCATCAAGGCGGTGATTTTCGGCAGAGAATACCGCTTTACCGAACAGGCGGCGGGATTGCTGCGCGAAGCAGGCGTCAATTGCCGGCAGTTCCGCATTTAGGCAAACACCAGTTTTTCCGGCCTGCCGCCCCAACAAATTGTGATTGCAAGCGATACTGCCACTTGATATAGTAGGCGTCACATTTAACCCGGACTATCTGTCAAGCCAATATGGCATCAATTTTTTACCGGAGAGCATAACGCAGTGTATCTAAAAGCTTTGGAATTAGTTGGTTTTAAAAGTTTTGCCGACCGGACACGCTTGGAATTTGCTCCCGGTATGACGGCGATTGTCGGCCCGAACGGCTGTGGCAAGAGCAATGTCTCCGATGCAATTCGCTGGGTGCTGGGCGAGCAAAGCGCCAAGCTGCTGCGCGGCTCGAAAATGGAAGACTGTATCTTCAACGGCACGGAAAACCGCAAGCCGCTGGGCATGGCGGAAGTCAGCCTGATTTTAGCAGACTGTGAACAGGTGCTGGGGACCGAGTTCAATGAAGTCACTGTCACCCGCCGCGTTTTCCGTTCCGGCGAAGGACAGTATTTCCTTAATAAAACACCCTGCCGTTTACGCGATATACAACGTCTGTTCATGGACACAGGCATCGGGACCAGCTCCTACTCACTCATGGAACAAGGGCGCATTGATTTGATTCTGAGTTCCCGCCCGGAAGACCGTCGCGAAGTTTTTGAGGAAGCTGGCGGCATCACCAAATACAAGGCCGACAAGCGTGAAGCCATGCGCAAATTGGAGCAGACAGAAGCCAACCTGCTGCGTTTGGCCGACATCATCAAGGAAGTGCGTCGGCAAATCATTTCCTTGCAACGACAGGCCGGCAAGGCGGCGCGTTACAAAAAGCATCAGGAGGAATTGCGACGGCTGGATATTTTTGTCACGCGTGAAAAACTGCAAAACATGGACGCCGAGCGAACTGAAAGCGAGCAGCGGTTGGAAGCCATCCGGCGGAAACTGGCCCAGATACAGGAAACCATCCGGCAACATGAGAACTTGAGCGCATCCTTGCGCGAACGCTTGGAAGCCGCTGAAAATGAAGCCGGCAGCGCACAACAGTCATTAATGGAATTGACCCGGCAACGCGATCAGGCGCAGCAAACAATTGAACACAGCCAACGCCGCATTCTGGAACTTAAAGCGCAATGCGCGCGCGATGCCGCCGATGCCGGCGCCGCCGGCGGTGAACTGGAACAAATCAATAAAGAGATGGAAGAATCCCGGCAACGGCTGGCGGCGGCGGAAGAGGAATTTGCTGCCGCGCAAGCTGACCTACAGGCGCAAGCCCGGAAACTGGCTGACCATGAAAAGCAAATCGCCACGGCCAAGCAGACCGTCACGCGTTTATTATCAGAGTCTATGGATCGAGAAAACCGCCTGACGCAGATTCAAAACGAATTGCTCAAAATAGAAAACGAAAACCGCAATATCGCCAGCCGCCGCGAACGCTGTGCCGCCGAGCAGGAAAACTTGAAATTACTGCTTGCCGGGCACCAGAAACGCGTGGAGGAATTAAAGCAAGTCCGCGCCATGTCACAAGCCGCCGAGACACAGGCAGTCCAGGAACTAAATGATAAGCAATCGGAACTTACCGAAAACCAAAACCAATTACGCAAGGTGGAAGACACACTAGCCGAGCTACGCGCCGAACGCGCCGCGGCGGCAGCGCGTTTGGAAATATTGGAACGTAACATAAAAGCCAAAAGCGGATTTTCGCAAAGCGCCCGAAAGTTATTGGACGCCCAAACCAAAGATGACCTCCAGTCGCATGTGCTGGGATCGCTGGCCGGCCGGATTGAAGCGCTCCCGGAATACCAACTGGCTCTGGAGACTGCGCTGCGCGCATGGTTGGACGCCGTCGTCGTGCAAGACATGCCAGCCGCATTGGCCTGCTTGCGTAGGATTGAACCGGAAGCCAAAGACGCTCTGCGCCTGCTGGCTGCTACCGTCCCCGCCGCCGCGCCGAACACGCCGGAATCCTGGCCCGAGGGCACGGTTATGTTGCGAAAGTATGTCAAAGCGCCAGAATCGCTGGCCCCTTTAATGGACCGCTTATTGGCCGGTGTAGCAGTGGTGGATGACTTATCCGCAATACCTTCGGACATTCCTCTGAACGCCATCTACGTCACCCGGCAGGGTGTGTTGGTTCGTGGCGATGGACATCTGGAAATTCATCGCGGTGGAGCACAGCAATCCAGCCCCCTGGCCAACAAACATCTTCAAGCCAAGCAGCGCGACCTACTGGCCAATGCCGACACTCAGCTGACTGCATGCAGTAGTGAGCGGGATGCCATCGCCGTGCGTTGCCAGGAGCTAGAAAAAGAAGCGCAACAACTGCGCACAGCGCTTGCAGAAAAACAACAACTTCATGCCCGCCAGGAAGGAGAATTCCTATTGGTGGAAAAACAGGCGAACCAAGTCTGCCAGAACTTGGAAACCGTAGCATGGGAAATGCGCGAACTGGAAAAACAAGGCAGCTCCGCCGATGCAAAAGGCGCCTTGCTTGAGGAAGCCGACAATATCCGTGAGCGTCGCCAGGAAATCCGCCGGCAAATTGAAACCGGCCGCCAGGAACAGGAAGAGCTTGAGCAAACCCACCGCCGCTTGGCCGCCGCAGTTACCGACGCTCAGATACGATTTGCCAAACAAGAAGAAGCCAGGTCTTTTATCCGAACCCGCAGCCAGCCTTTGGCCGAGCGCGCACAACAATTACAGAAAACTATTGACGAACGCCAGACGCGCCTTACAGCCTATAACAATGAAATCGCCGACCTTAATCAGGCTATTTTACAGGCGCAGACTGAACTGCCGCGGTTGGAGGAAGACATCCGGCAACGCACTGAACGATTGGAGGGAATCCAATCCCAAAGAGAACAGATGCACTCTGCGGCCAAATCAGCCAGTGAGCAGCTGCAGCAAATGCGCTCTGAAGCGGATACCCTCAGCCGGCAGGAAAGCGAAACCAACGGCAAATGCGTGGAACAACGCATGCAACGCCAATACTTGATCGAGCGCGTTACCGGTGAACACCGCATCTCCGCTGATGCCATCCAAGTTGAGCCGGAACCGGAATGGCCGGATCAGCAGCGCCCTGAAATGGAAGCCCTGGAACTCACCATCGCTGAGCTGCGCGCTAAACTGGAAAGTATGGGCTCGGTAAACACTGATGCCATTGCCGAATATAAAGAACAGGAAGAACGCTACCAATTTCTGAACAGCCAGCAGAACGATTTGCTTAAATCCAAGCAACAATTGATGGACATGATTAAAACCATCAATCAAACCACCACCGAAATGTTCGCCAAGACCTTTGCCGAGATCAATGAAAATTTCCAAACAATGTTCAAGCAATTATTCGGCGGCGGCTCGGCTAAACTGACTCTGGCCGACGAGGAGGATATTCTTGAATGCGGCATTGAAATCATAGCCCGCCCGCCAGGCAAGAAACTGCAAAGCGTTTCCCTGCTTTCCGGCGGCGAGCGCGCGATGACGGCCGTTGCGCTGTTGTTTGCCATTTTTATGGTCAAGCCCAGCCCATTCTGTGTGTTAGACGAATTGGACGCATCCTTAGACGAATCCAATATCCACCGGTTTATCAAAGTGCTGCAAGGCTTTATTGCTAAATCACAATTCATCATCATTACACACAACCGCGCCACCATCAGCGCCGCCAACGTGCTCTATGGCGTCACCATGGCCGAAACCGGCATCTCAAAGATTGTCTCTATGCGGTTCGTGGACCAATCCGGCAAGCTGGAACCAGCGGAAACATCGGAAAAGACGGACGCCTCACAAACGGAACCGGCCAACGCGATAACCGCCGAACGCTGAACCCACCTCAACTGCCTCTCCGCGTCTCCGCGTGACAAATCTGTGGTTCTTCACTGCCAGTGCGGCTCGCACCGCCAGTGCGGCCCGCACCGCCAGTGCGGCCCGCACTTATTTGCGACGTATGGCTTTTTCCAACGCCTGAAGACATTTTTCATTCTCAGGCCGGGTGCCAACCGTTATCCGCACATACTGAGGCAACTGGTATCCGTTTAACGGGCGGACAATGACATGCTCCCGCTGCATGGCCTGGAAGACCTCACGGCCGTCACCAACATCTACCATGATAAAATTCACAGTCGGTGGCACATAACTCAAGTCCAGACGATCCAGACCGGCCGTCATAAACGGCAGTTCCGTACGCAACAGTTCCTGAAACCGCTGCACATGTTCGTCATCGTCTAAAGCGGCCAACGCCGCTTCCAACGCCAAGCTATTGATGTTAAACGGTTGGCGGATTTGATGCATCAGACGGATGCCTTCCGCCGTCGAGACGCCGTAGCCGACGCGCAACCCCGCCAACCCGTAACTCTTGGAAAACGTGCGCAGCAATATGACCCGGCGGCCCTCACGGATGTAACGCAGGGAGTCCGGACGGTACTCCGGCTGAAGCAAATCAAAATAAGCCTCATCAATACAAGCCACCACATGCGGCGGCAGAGATTCAATAAAACTATCTAAATCCGCTTTCTGCACAATAGTGCTGGTCGGATTATTGGGGTTGGAAATAAAAACCACCTTAGTACGCGGTGTTATCGCCCGCAGCATGGCATCCAAGTCATGCGTATAATCTTTCATCGGCACCGACGTAACTTTGGCTTGGAACATCCCGGCGATTAAGCGATAAGTGACAAAGGCAAATTCCGCCATCACTATTTCGTCGCCCGGCTCCAGAAAAACATGACCGATGAATTCAAGGAGTTCGTTGCTGCCGTTGGCAACAATTAGCTGCTCTGGAGTAACCCCTAATTTACGCGCCAATGCCTGACGCAAATAAAAGGCGCCGCCATCCGGGTAATAATGCAGGCGATCAGCAGCCGAGCGCAAGGCTGCCACCGCCTTCGGGGAAGGGCCAAGCGGATTTTCATTCGAAGCCAGCTTGACGATGGAAGAGGCATCCGGCAAGCCCAATTCCCGCGCCACTTCATCTATCGGCCGTCCCGGCTCATAAACTCCCAATTGCTGTAACCACTGCTTGGCGACTTTTTTCATATGCTGCCTTTCCTGAAATAATCCATATAATCCCAAAACTCAAGTCTTGGGAGCGTTAAAATTTCGTCGCAGACCGGACGGCGGATGTCCATGTGATCAATAGGCGTTCAACTTACATCCTTGGGCACTAAATCACAAACCTAAAAACATCTCACTCACGCACCTGACCGTTGCCGGCCACCAGATACTTGTAGGTGGTCAACTCCTCCAGCCCCATCGGGCCGCGCGCATGGAGTTTATCAGTGCTGATGCCGATTTCCGCGCCCATGCCGAACTCCCCACCGTCGGTGAAGCGGGTGGAGGCATTGACATAGACAGCAGAGGAATCCACCTCGCGGGTGAACAGGTTAGCCGCACGGCGGTTACGTGTGATGATGGCATCGGAATGCCTCGATCCGTACTGGTTAATATGGTCCACGGCTTCCCGCACAGATGCCACCACACGCACTGCCAGCACCATATCAAGATATTCGGCAGACCAATCTGATTCATCCGCCGGCGCGATGTTCGGCGCCAGTCGGCGTGCGGCCTCATCCCCGCGCAATTCAACCCCACGCTCGCCTAACAGGGTAGCAACGCGTGGAATAAAGGAAGCCGCAATATCCCGGTGAACCAATAAGGTTTCCATGGCGTTGCAAACGCCCGGACGCTGGCATTTGGCATTTTCAACGATTTGCAACGCCATATCAGGATCAGCCGACGCATCCACAAACACATGACAGACACCTTTATAATGCTTAATTACCGGCACACGTGCCAATTCCGTGACCGTGCGGATCAGCGCCTCGCCGCCACGAGGTATCACAACATCCACCAAACCTTCGAGTTGCACTAACTCGCGCACTGCGGCACGGTCGGGTGTCGGCACAAGTTGGATGGCGTATTCCGGCAGGCCCAGCGGACGGCCACCGGCCAACATCGCTTTGACCAATGCGGCGCTGGAGCGCAGCGACTCACGGCCACCCCGCAGAATTACGGCATTGCCGGTTTTGAAACACAGCGCCGCGGCATCGGCGGTGACATTGGGGCGCGATTCATAAATGATGCCGATAACACCGATCGGCACACGGACTTTCGATATTTTCAAACCATTGGGGCGAGTCCGCCGCCAAATGGATTTGCCTAATGGATTCGGCAATGCCGCCACAGATCGAATGCCGGCGCTGATGCCCTGAAGGCGTTTCTCATCCAGCCGCAGGCGGTCCAGCATGGCGGATGAAAGTCCGTTGCGCCGGGCATCATCCATATCGGCGGCATTAGCAGCCAGGATTTCCGCATGGTCGGCATCAATGGCGTCCGCCATGCCCAACAGAATGGCATCCTGACGACGCGGCGTCAGCCTTGCCAATTCGCGCGCCGCCGCCAACGCATTGCGTCCCATTCCGGTGATAAGCATTTTAACATCTTGTATCGGCGCTGTATCCATAATTACACCTTTCATACATAACATAAAGTTAATAGCTTAAAAGTTTAACCGCATGTGATATATGCTGCAAGCGACAAATACAGTGGACTTTTCCCAAAAAAATACGGTCATTGATCAAAGACCAGCTCGAGCGTGATTGAAACCTGCCCTGAAAGGGCGTGACATATCCCGCCAGTGCGGCCTCGCACCGCCAGTGCGGCCTCGCACCGCCAGTGCGGCCTCGCACCGCCAGTGCGGGCAAGCCTGCCAGTGCGAGCTTGCTTCAGAGACCTTACAGCGCGAAAAACTACCGCAGATAAAAGAAAGAGCCGCTCGAAAGGTATTCGTAACACCCTATATCAACTTGACGGGTGAAAGGGTCCAGGCGCGGACGCCCGTCCAAATCACGAGCGTTCTCCATCCACTCTGGCTGGTTTCGTCCGGCGTTGACACACGGGCTGTCCGACGACAACCGGTAATTACCATCCGATGCTTGAACAAAGCCGGCCGGTTTATCTGTAATATTGCTCACGCCCGGCAATACCACGGTCTGAGTCAATGAATACATCAGGCAATTGGTAAAAGCATTGGTGCCGGATGTGCCTATCCACTCCGAATACGTTGTTTCCGATGCCGTATTGGAAGTTATAATCGAATTGCCGATGTTCAGTCCCCCTCTATAGACATATATGCCACCAGCTCTTTTATTTGGCGCGCTGTTACTGACTATCGTGCAATTTTCCACGAAAGCGACAGTCCCCATGCCCACATACATACCGCCGCCGCCGTATGATGATGATAAGGACACATTACCTGCTATCAGACAATTTCGCACATAGTTGGTAGAACCGGCAACTGTAGTAGACATCCCTCCGCCACTGTCTGTGGCCGTATTGTTGATTACCTGGCAATTATAAACTTCCGTGCCATCTAAGATTATTCCGCCACCATGCAATCCTGACGAATTGTCAGCAATCAAGCTATCAGCGACAACTCCGCCGGGACCGTACGCAAAACAAATCCCACCGCCACGCTGCACAGGGGCCTCATTGCTGATAATTTGGCAATTATACACATTGACTATTCCTCTGGTCGCTATACCGCCGCCGTAGGAATTGGTGGACTTATTGCCAGTAATCAAAGAGTTGGATATTGTGCCACCGTCGCGCAAATAGATACCGCCGCCATAACTGCGAGATTTATTGCTGATTATCTGACTATCAGTAATCAAGCCGCCGACATTCTCGACCCCGCCCCCATACCCGGCCAAAGGTTCCTGATCATTCAGATCTATCAGGCAGTTGCTGACAATGCCATCGCTTTCAATGTAAACGCCGCTTCCGCGATTTCCCCAACTCCTGGTCATGCGACAGTCTCGCACCAATCCTTTTTCTACCAGTACAGCGCCACCGTCATCATTGATGGCGTACGCATTGCTGATTGTGAATCCTTCCAGTAATGCGTCGGTGTGTCGCAAATAAAACCCACGATTTTGACTGTCAGGGTAATTGCAATTGATAAACGTCTTGGAACGCCCCTCCAAAGAGCGCACTGTAATGCCGGCAGTTATTTGGACTTCAGAGTAGAACACATAAGTGCCGTTAGACACTAAAACCACATCGTTTGCATTCGAGGAAGCAAACAATACGCCGCGCTGTATTGTAGCAAACGGTTCACCGGCGCCCCACCCGGTTCCGGAATTGGAGTCATCGCCACCGGCATCGGCCGGCGCCACATACCAAGTGGCGGCAACTCCATATAGCGGCATCATCGTTAAAGAAAATAAAATTGTCGTTAAAACAGCAAATATAAAAGACCGAAAACCCTTGTGATTGTTTCGCATTTTCATATGCACCCCCTGAACTCATGATTGGATTTATATTGAAGTGTTTTTAGCATCACACCATAGAACGAATATTCAGCCTATTCCACACAGAGCCCTTCCGTGATATTGACGCATTACTCCGTATCGGCTTTCACCAGCGCGTTGGTGGCGTCTGGCGCCATCCCCGGATTCACGCCCCAAATGACGTTGCCGCTCTTGTAAATGACCGGCGAATTGATCAGACCATTGCCACTGATCAGGGTGAAATATTCCGGGCTGGTGAATGGAATATCCACGGTCAGTGAACTGTTGATCAGCATATTATGCTCGAAAATGCCCCACATGCCGCCCCCACCATGCGTATTCATGCCAAATATCACCGGCATGCCCCGGATGATGTTGTTGTTGACGATATCCAGATACCCGCGCAATTGCACCGGACCACATTTGCCTTCGTTGATGAAAATGTTGCCCGAGATGACCCCTTGGTACAGATTGGTGCTCGTGCCATCCTTAGTATTCAAGCATGGCGGCCAATTTTGGAAGGCATTAGCATGCAAAATCCCGCCCTCATCAACAAACAGCTTGTTATTCACGATATGGTAATACATACAGTCATCCGTGGCCCACCCCATATCAACCACCTCGCCCTTGCGTATCCGCATGGTGCAGCCCTCAATCCGGCCGGAGGCGCCCAGCAGTTCTACCACATGCGACCCGAAATCGCCGGTGAAATAACAATTGATCACCTCCACCACATCGCCCGACAACATCACGGCCATGAGTCGGCAATTCTCAATGTGGCAGTTTTCCACCCGGATGTTGCGAGGGGCCGAGCCTCTAGAACTCCGTTCAGGTTCAATCGCCTTGATTCCATTACAGCCTTGCCAGCGCAGGTTACGGATTTGCTGTTTGCCATTGCCGTTGATGTAAAGATCCCGGACGGTGACATCGCAAATGTCGCCCGTAATCCAGATCACATTGATATCCGCCAATCCACCCTGCAACATCAGGCGGGTGCCGCTACCCTCGCCCGTCAGCAGCACGTTGCTGCGCAGGATATTGATCCCGCCGCGGGTGCCCTCAACCGCACCGATGCTGTAATTGCCGGCGGAAAGGTGCACCCGCCCGCCCGGTTCCGGCAGGGCGGCAATCGCGGCATTGATAACGGCATGGTCATTCGTGCCGGGGCAGACGAAATCAGCCTGTGACTTCAGATGCTCCGGGGAATCGGCAGCAGCAATGACAAAAGC
This sequence comes from Kiritimatiellia bacterium, assembly GCA_050944835.1. Classification (GTDB taxonomy): domain Bacteria; phylum Verrucomicrobiota; class Kiritimatiellia; order JAAZAB01; family JAAZAB01; genus JAXGPF01. The sequence goes on along the minus strand of JBMNRV010000048.1, from coordinate 3,371 downwards.
GGCTGTGCGGACCCTTTGTGCCGTATCAGCCGTCGCCACCGGCTGGTTTTCCGGGGCGGCAGCGGCATCCGAAGCTGCCGACTCATCTGCAATTCCACCGATCAACATCGCACATAACACCAAGACTAATCCTTGCATTTTTCCTCCATTTGTCCAACTTTGTTATTTTTTATGGGATTTCAAATTTCATGACAGTCACTTGAAGAGTTTATAATTCCAGCACACGGATAGCGTTTTCGCGCGCAACCTTTTGGAACACCGTCTCACTGATTTTGCCGGTCTGGCGCAAATTCTTAAGGAAATTGGCCAAACCAAAAAGCAGCTCATCCATGTGCCCTTTTGGGGAGGCCACATCGGTGCCGAAAAAGAGTCGGTCTTGAAACTCCGTCAGAAATTTTGCTGCATATTCCGGGTCTCGGGCAAGCGCATTATAGCCAGACCCGGCAGAGAGATCACCGTAAAGGTTTTCATATTTGCGCATCAGTTGTGGGATGCGTCCTTCCTCTTGAATTTTTCCTTTGGGGTACCCCATACGTTCTTCAATCTTCGGACGGGCGCCCATTTCCGCCCAGAAAGCCTGACTGTGCCCAAATATCTTGAGCGCCGGGAAGCGTTGCAAAGTCGCCTCCAACTGTGGCAATCCGGCATTGTCCACCAACCCGTATTTATGGCCGATATAAGGGGACATGTGGATCGTCATCGGCAGACCGGCAGCTTCCGCGCCTTTGAACATCGCCTGCACCAGCGGATCCAGCATTGGCAGATTGGCACACACTTCACCAATTCCTTTGCAGCCCTTGTCGCGGTAATATTTGAAAACACGTTCAAACGGCGCGGTAACGCTGTTCGTCATACAACGCGGGTCCATATTGCAGAACGGCACAAAGGGATACTTCTCTGCCAGATAGAGAACCTCTTCGTTGGATTGCAGACTGTAGGCGCATTCCGGATTGCCGCGTGGCAGCAATATGGAGCGCTCAATACCAACACTTTCGTAAGCCTCCCAAAGTTCGTCGGGGGAAGCGTAAGTCAGATTGTCGCTATGAAAACGCGGCGGCCCTTCCATAAGACGCGTGTGCGAATGAATATCAATGAACACTATTTCTATCCTCCTGTATCGGGTTAGTTTAAAACTGGTTATGATTACTGTTTTTCCGGCGCTCCGGCAGGCGCATTGTAACGTTCCTTGACAAGCGCATCGTTAAATTTGCTCAACACGTGCCAATGGAAAAACTCCACCCCATCAGCGCCAAGACGCTGCGCCTCATTGATCTGATCAATCAATTCTTCCAGGTCCTTGATTTTGCCGCCGGTGCTGCGCACACCGATGGTGATGTAAACCGGCACATTAGGGTTGTAACGGCGGCAATAGTCAATCTGCCGCTTACTCCAGCATTTGTATCGAAGCATATCATAAACATACCCCGTTGGAGCAATGTAATCCAAGAGACCCTCCTTGAGCCAGTCTTTTATAGGCTGATGATTTTCCAGCCAAGAACCGACTTCACTGTAACGACTTCCCTGCACATAGGCGGAGAGTTCTATACTGGGATTCACCTTTTTGAGTTCAGCGCGAAGCTCCCGGACAAGTCTGGTCAACTGCTCGCCCTGCCACTGAAACCAATGCTGATAGTCCTCCGACCCATAGGCAAAAGCGCGCGGATCCTTGCCAAATTCCTTCTGATAGATTTCAGCGCCGCGGTCACTCGGCCCTTTCGGCACTCTGGCATAATCCAGTTGAATGCCGTCAATTTCATACTTGCGCACGATTGCAACAATGTCTTTAATCCGATATTCACGCACCTCCGGCACGGCAGGATCAAGCCAGCCGACGAGCTCGCCTGCGGTATTGCGCATGGCATATTCCGGGTGTTTAGCGAGAAAGCCAACCAGCTTGGCAACACCTTCTGGAATGAGGCAGACCATACCGCTGAATTTAAGATTGTTCTTGCGCGTTTCCTCACGCACAACCCGCACTGGATCCCAATCGTGAATCCGCTTCATATAGGGATTGCCGACGTCGGCACAACTGATCGCCCGGTTACCCATCACAAACATGGCAACTTCAGTATAATTGCCCTTGGCAATTTGACCGATGATTTTTTTGGCTGTGGCCGGCCCCGTCTGGGCATCGCGAGGCAACATGGTGTCCACCAATACTACAATTCGCCCCTCACCGGGAAGAATACAATGCGTTTTCTGGATGACGGGAAGTGACTTTTCGGTCGCGGCAGCAGAAAATTCCGCTGTGACTTTAACCGGTTTTATGCCTTCACGCAAAGCGGCGCGGAGATCAGCCTCCACTGTTATTTTTTCCGGAAGTTTTTTACCGAACTTACCGGTGAACCAGCCGCTTGGAATATCATAACGGTCGAATTGCATAGCACAGGCAAGTTTTTCATCATCGCCCGTGATCATGAGATCCTGTATGCGGTTAACTACAAACTTGTCGCCTGCCGCATCGGTGAGTTCGATCCGAAATGCAAATTCACCCTCTGGCTGCCCGCTACTCCGGAAATCAACAATTTCGACCTTGAATTCACTTAAATCAGCCAGAGTGAAAAGCCCGGCACGATGCGGCTGCTTGTTGTGCGTAAGACCATCGCCGAAAAATGACGCTTCAGGCGCCGCTTGCGCATCTGCCGCCGCTGCAGTTGCGCTAGCGACAATTTTGTCCTTATCCATAATCTGGAATATGTAATGGCCACGGATCGCGTGAGCGCCCTTAGCAAGTGGCGCCATCCAATTCTCCACGATATTGCCGAAAGGAATCGCAAATGTTGTGATTTTGAGTGCCCCTTCGAATGGAATATTTTCGTCGGAAAACACAAACGATTGTTCAAGTTTGTCTATATTGCAGATTTGCCAATAAGCTGAACCTTTGGATGAAGTGGCTGTGTAAGGCATGGCAAATGCCGAGCGCGCGGTACCCTTACTGGTGAGGTAGCGGAGCGACTCCGGCGTGTCAAACTGGACCAGCTCGGCATCGAGCTCCAGTCCGATGAAGTGAAGATAATTGTATTCATTGTTGACATTAAAACTGTAACTCCACGCCGCATCATCGGGAACCACCATGGGAGGGGGACGCGGCGACGGTTTGTTAGAGGAGAAATCATGGTTCGGGATGGCAAAGTCCTTGCCATTGTTGTGTTGGAGCTTGAAGTCTGTGAAATCTGCTGTGCCGGCAGTTTGATAGATCGCCGCCGTAATGCGGAAAGAAGCCGCGCCTTCGGGCAAAGTAAAGTTCTCGACAGTCACAAGTTCTAACGCCTCTCTGACCGCAGTCAGAGATCGGCATCACGCTTGATCAATTCCATGTTTAGGATAGTCATTTCCTCAACGATGGCAAGTAATCTCTTGTAGTTCTTGGA
>JBMNRV010000047.1:0-15796 GCA_050944835.1 Kiritimatiellia bacterium | reverse complement strand
CCCAGGCTTCGACGACGGAATTGCTCCCGCTCGCCGCTGGGTCTGCTACATGTGCAACGATTAATTCACATGACAGATTCCTTTCATTCTGTTAGAAACAGCCAAGCTTTGCTTGGCGCACCGGATGGACACGGATGGGAATTGAACCGCCAAGACGCCAAGAAAATAAGAGAATGGAACCGCAGAGGCGCAGATAAGAAAGATTAGCCACACAGGATTCACAAGAAGAGACAGAGAGTCACACGGAGGTGGAGGGTGGAAATGGAACCGCGCCAAGACGCAAAGAACGCCATGACGCGGCTGAGCGATGACTGGCAAGAATTTAGCATGTCGCTGGCGGCGTTGCGCCGCATTTCACCCCATGAGCTGCCAGTTGACAACATTGGTTATCAGTCCGCATCCGTGAGACGGCTACACTGGCCGGTGGGCGGAAAAGACTTTGCCTTAAGCTTCGTCTTCGGCGGGCATGGCAAATGCAAAATCTTTGGCAAAACTTGGGATGTCGTCCCACCCTGCATCTTCACCACCTGGCCCGGCGAGCCAATGGAATTCGGAACGAATGCCGGCGCCGTTTGGGAGGAGTTTTACATCTGCTACGCAACCAAAACCATGCCCAGCCTCAAACGGCGCCGATTGGCGCGCCCGGAATTGCTAACCTGGCCGATCCATAACCCACAGGAAGCGCGGCGCGGATTGATGGAATTAAGACAATTGCTGAACGACGTAAATAAATATGGACAGGCTGACCGGATTGACCGTCTTTGCGATGCCATCCTGACCGACACATTAATCACCCACGAAGCCCGGATGATTCCAGATGATACCGAACAGACTATCAAGGCGATTGAATCGCATATCATCGCACACCTGACGGGAAAGATTGATTTTGACGCATTGGCGCGCCGGCACGGCTTGTCGCCATCCCATTTCCGCCGGTTATGGCGTAAATTCTTCAGCCTGCCGCCAGCGCATTATGTCCTGGACCAACGTGTGCAGGAAGCCTGCCGGCTGCTGACCGGAACCGACCTGCGCATCAATGAAATTGCCACCGCACTGGGGTTCGAGGACACTCAATACTTTTCCCGTCAATTCCGCCGTCTAACCGGCTATACGGCCTCGTCATACCGCCGCCTCCACTGATAGGTGAACCGCTTATCGCGCCAAAATCGCGCCAATCGCGCCAATCGCGCCAAAAACGAGTCAAAACGCATCAAAACGCAAAATACTCTTGCACATATTGTTTGCTCTGGATATACAGGTTAAGCACACTTCAATTTAAGCTGGGACGCGGTTGCCGGCCCGCCATAGGGACAAAAATTTTTCCACATTATGTACAAGCTCCAGGATAATACCGCCGCCTTTCCGCATCATTCTGGCGAGTTAACCGTCTGGCGGCTTAAAGACACAACAGAATTCCCACCCGGGCAAGCGGAACAAGTCCTCTCCCGCGCTGAGCTGAACCGGGCCGGCGCTATGGCCGCGCCTGCAACGCGTCGGCAATATCTCGCAGGGCGGCTGGCTCTGCGCACAATTCTGGGGCGTTACACCAACCAATCTCCGGCGGCTTTGGTGTTCACCCACGGCTCGCATCAAAAACCGGAACTTGTACAAAAAACCACCGGCACACCGGTTTGGCATTTCAGTCTGGCACATACGCACGGCATAATTCTAATAGCAGTCGGGGCCGATAGCCCGCTTGGTGTGGATGTGGAAAGCCGTCAACGCCGCCTGCGCAATTTTACGGGACTGATCCAGCGGGTTTTGACGCCGGCAGAACAACGAACTATCAAATCCACCGGCCAGTCTGACAATCCAACGCTGTTTCTGCATTACTGGACGGCAAAAGAGGCCTGCCTGAAAGCCATTGGCACGGGGCTGGCACAGCCGCCAAAAAAACTGCGCGTCAAATTTGTCAATGAAACAAACGCAGTCTGTCGCCCGATAGGCACAGGCGAAGAATGGCAAATTAAGTTTTTCACGCCGGCGCCGGATTTTTTAGCGGCAGTCGCTGCCAAAGCGCCGGGCTTCCGCCTGACATTGCGAAATTTTACGCCTGATGCCTAACCATCTAAGGCCTGCACCGCCAAGAAGATTCTTGTCGAAACGGAAAGGCCTAATCCAATGCCACCGTAACCATCATCCAGCTTTGGGTCGGCGCCAGGTTGTGGACGATGGCGTCCTGGCGATTGCTGGCGGTGACAGCAAGGTCGTATGTGAAATCAATGATTTCAGGAGAGTTTTCAACGGCGGTGGCGGTTTCCCGGCGCTCGATCAGCAGCAGAGCCCCTTCCACGCCCGGGCCGGGCGTCTGCCCGTCGTTCCCAGTGAAGACGATTTTACGTTCCAGTGGGTTCAAGGCGGTGGTCACTTCAATGCGCGCTCCGGCTATTGGCCCGCCCTGGCGGTCTTGAACCCGGACCATCACGTGCCGGCTGGATTCGAAATACGCATAGGGCTTTGTTCCGGCCTGCTGCTCCGGCCAGCTTTTATAGATGTTGCCCTTTTTGGGCGCGCCAAACACGCAGTCCACACAACGCAGGCGGCCGCGGCTGAGCGACCAGTTGGCGTCATTGTCTTCAAAGCGGCAATTGGTCAACAGGGCGTCCAGGGGGCCGCCCCAGTCCATAATGGCGGTCCTCAGGTTGCGGAAAATGCAATTGACGGCGGCCTGATCGCTGTTGATCAGGGCATAGCCGCTGTGCTCAAAGATGCTATCGGCAACGTCGCTGTATTTGGCGGTCATTCCGAACGCAATCACACCGGCGACCCATGAGATAGTGGCTTGGCGCAGCGCCACATATCCGTATGCGCCGGGTATATAAAAATGGCGGTTGCCGGCCGCGCCGATGGCGTGTGATCGGTCCTGGATGGCGGCGGTAATCAAACTGTGATAGACATGAAGTTGTCCGCCGTAAGGGCCGTTTTTGGAGGGGCGGTCGGCGCCTTCGTAATAAGTTCCGGAAAGCAGTGTATGATACTGACCGGGTTCGTTATGGAATTTCAGGGCGGCCCGTACGGACGGATCGTCCTTCACCCCAATGGTCAGGCGGTTGATCCCGCGCCGATGGTGATCCTGTCCCCTGAAAAATTCCGGATAAAGCACCAGATTGCCTTTGAGCACTAAGGTTTCCCGGGGATGTTCGCGGCTGCCAATCTGGAAAAACGTATCGGCGCCATCGTTATAACCGAGGCGCAGGTTGGCATTGATGGTATAGGTGTCCGATTCCGGAGCGTATTCCACCAGACCCCATTCGAACATGCGGTCAGTGCGCAACAGCAAGGCCGGCGTACAGGGCATGCTGGTGGGATAATCATGCACCCAGATGGTGTTGGATTCCGGCAGGTAACGGCAGAAGGCCGCGCCATCTTGCGCGCCCAGCCCAAGCAGCCCTGCGATCATCCAGCCCATGATTATGCGGCAGGATAGTTTGTGGTTCATGGTTCGTAATCCGTCGGCTGGTCGCCGACCTCGAACTGGATCGCATCAATCCAGATGCAATCGCCGTTTTGATTCTTGTTGTTGTGCATCCAGATGACGGTGTCATCTGCTTTGGCGGGAAGCACCGCGCTGAGCGATACGCGCTGCCACTCCGTAGTCAGCTCCACTTCCTTTTTGGAGAGCACCAGGCCGATCCGCACCAGGGCGCGGACGCCATCGCGGTTGGCGCGCATCCAGGCCGAAAAGACAAATGGGCGCGCCTGGTCGGTCAGGTGGCGGAGCCCGGTTGGCTCGATGAAGGCAATCCGCTGCACATTGGTGTTCCCCACCAGGAACAGGCTGCGTTGGCCGTGATATGCCTGGCGGGCATCAGCGCCGAAAACCGGCGTCGGGCCGCCGATGCGTTCTTCCGGCATGATCGGCGTGCCGGTGTAGCGATAGAAGTCCGGCCAGCCGGGCACACTGGTCTGCTCAAAGCTGGAATTCGGCAGCAGGTTCTTTTTGCCTTTGCGGTCGAGCTCCAGACGCGCCGGCGTTTCCGGCTGGAATCCCTCTAGCTGGGGCGCCATCTGCACCTTGATGGCGACAGGCGCGGCGGCCTCCGCCGCAGGCTCCGGAATCAGGTAAGCGCGGGTGTCAAACCCTGCCAGGCGCTCCTGGAACGATTGGCGCTGAACCGGATAGACCTCGTCGCCGAAGAGGCGTTTAATCGCGCCCGACTCACCCAGCAGCGAGACGGTGAAAGTCGTGTCCACGGGGTAAGGGGCGGTGTTGGCCGCCAGCAGGACGTAGCCTCCGGCGGGATTCCGCTTGAGGGCAACCTGGACATCGGTGAATTTGTCATTGCGCGGATCGAGCTCACCCGGCGAATATTCAGCTTGTTGCGCGACATCCGGAGTCAGGCAGATCGGTCCCAGCGTTTGCATTTCCCGGGCCAGGATTTTCAATTCATCGAAGACCGGCTGGGAAATCACCGGGTAGATGAAGTAGAAAATTCCGCGGGACCCGTGAATCAGGGATAAGTAGGTCTGGCAGCGCTGTTCACGCGGCAGGATCACCCGTTTGCGGCAGGCGCTCCAGTACTCCGCCATCGGCACGGTATAGGTGACAAGCCGGACTTCATCCGCGCGCCGCCGGGTGTTGGCGACGACCTTGGACACCCAGTTCACGGTCGAGCGGCGGTCGGCGGCGGGAATCCAGTAGGGGTCCGTGCCCAGCGCATCGCACCAATCGGTGGCGCGCGGCGTTTCAGGAATCTCCGAAGAATACAAGACGAAAACCGGGTGATAGCCGTCCGTAGCATGAACGTGATGGTAGTAATGCCGACCGGTGATGTCCTGGTTGATTTCCATGATATGCGGCTCATCCAGCATGTAAAACCCGATCAGGTTCGGACGCCCCAGGGAATTTTGAATGAACTCCGTAAAATGCGGCAGCAGTTTTTCGTAAAGCTGGAAATACATCCGCCCTTTCCATTCCACCGAGAGAGGACGCAGATGGGGGTTGAAAATCAACATGCCCTTGAATGAGGTCAGGTTACTGCGGTGCATGGCTATGTTCTTGTTGACATCAGCTATTCCTTCGGCGGATAAAAATCCATCCGGATCGGTGATCGTTTCATTGCCACCGGGGTACGCCATATCCGGCGCCAGCACTACTTTCAGGTTGCAGCGGGCGGCCACATCCAGATAATTTCGCCCATCATTCACAAACTCGCTGCCCGCCGGGGTCCGCCCCCACTGGCAAACCGCCGTGAAGCCATTGCTGCCGACGTCCCGTAGCGCCCATTCGTCATTAGCCGTGATGTTAGCCATGATGAATCCATACGGGAAGAATGGCCGACCGTTGTCCAGCAAAACACGGTTTTCACGGTCAATTTTCCATTCGCAGCCGGGCTGGGGCGCGCGTTTGACCAGTTGGAGTTCCAGGCGGGTGGCCGTCTGGCCGCCTGCCTGCCGCAGCTCCACCGCCACCATTTGCCGGCCCAGCGGGAGTCCCTGCAAAGGAATCGCTAAGACATGTTCCGGACTCAATGTGCCGGCTTCCGCAAGCGTTTGACCGTCAGCGTCTTTGGCAACCAGCGACATGCCCGGCAGCCCCTCCGGCGGCAGGGCAATACGGCAGATGACCCGTGCGGCATCTTCCGTAGTATAGTAGTTGCGGTCAAGGTAACAGGCAAACAAATCTAGCACGCTGGTCTCATCCACAATGATGCGCTGCCATTCCTCGCCATTGCGCGCATCAACTAATCTGACGATAGCCGTCCGCTTCACCAGGGTGTCCGCCGGCACGGCCAATGTGGTAGCTTGTTCGCTATCTCCGGGCAAGGGGATTTCCCAAGCAGTTTCCACCGGCGGAGCGCCTTCGGGCTGATCCGTCACCGCCAGACTGATCATACCTGTCCGCGAGCTGAGCGATTGGGCGGTCAGGGCGATATTATAGAAATACCGGCCGTTTTCCAGGTGGTAAGGCTGGACGGCCGCAGAGTGGATGAACGGCAGAAACGGCGCCTTGAACTCTGTGTCCTGGATGCCATGCAGAGCGCCGAATTGTTCCGGCTCGTGAAAATTGGTCCGCAGTGGCGCCCAGCTCGTCTTCTCGCGTTGCGTGCCCATCTGCACTGCCTGTTTGTCGCGGATAGGCAAATGGGACACCACTATCAAGTTCAGTTTGGCCTGCGCAATCTCGCCGTGCGTCAAGAGCAGGCACCATGGCAGAGCGATTTCTGCCTTCCAACCGGCATCATCCGCATGAGTGGCGGAGCGCCAGGGGATATTCCAGTTCTCGCGCTCACGGCCTTTTTCGCGGGTCATGCGGAAATCAGCCCGCACATTCGCCGGGTTCAGCAAAAACTGATAATACAAATTCCCGCCCGTGCCGGGGTCGAACGACACCTGGACATTATTCTCACGCTGCACGGTTTCGTCGTGCTTGCGGTAAACCGGCGGATTGCGGTCGGATGCGGGATGATCCACCGCAAACGCAACATAGAGCCATTCCTGGTCGAATGTCACCCAAGCTTGGTGCCGGTGGGTGACTTTGCCGGCCTCGCCAACGATATTGAAGTTAGTCGTTGATACGGCCACAGCCCAGCAATCGTCGTCCAATATGCCATCAATTTTCGGCGCTGCCCGGCACGGCGCAATAGTCATTTCGGGTATGACAGGATGCCAACTAGACTCCGTTGCGGCCCAGACCGTTGCGCCGGCCAGGATGGCCGGAATAATCACCGCGTTTTTAATGTGCGTCAGCATGCTGTTTTCTCCTGTTTGGTTAGTTCTGGCGGTGGTCAACGGTTTTTGGCTATGACCGCCCCTACAGCCGCGATCGCCGCCATGTGCCGCTCCCGATGTTTCTCCAGCGTCGCCCGCCAACTGGTTTGCATAAATCCGTAAAGGCGTTTAGCGGCAATATTTTTGCGGCAGAATTTCACAGTGTCGGCGAAATTGGCGGGTTTCGACGTTATCCCACCGGTAGGAATCTGGTCAAAGCGCAGTTTTTCCAAGTCCAGATAGGCCTGCACAGGTTTCAGCCGTAGCGGCTTGCTCATGTTATCGCGCGGCCGGACTGGATCGTCCATGACCTGCGGATTCGTCCTGACCAGCACGGTCGCCGGATGCACCCGGCTATACCACCAGTTGCTTTGCAGCACATCGCGCCGCATGTTTTTGGCGAATTCCAGGGGGTGGTACCACTGGTAATCGGACCAAATCCACGGACGGGCGCCGTGTTTCCGGACGGCATCGCACAGCAGGTTCAAGTCATGCCAGTACAGGTCGTGCTGGCGGATGACTGCCAGGCGGCTGTAAATCTGGTTGACGGCGGTTTCCTCGTCCATGCCGAGGTGGAAAAAGCGTGGGCCGTCAAAAATCTCACAGACTTCGGCAATCAGGTCGCGGCAGACGCGGTAATAAGTTTCCGTGGCGACCATGCGCGAATATATCCCCAGCCAGACATCGTGCGACGCGGCGAAATTCAGCTTAGGGATAATTTCAATCCCCAAATCCCGCGCGGCGGCAATTTCCTTTTTCAAACGCGCCGGAGTCCAGGCGTTTTTGACGGCGATTTCCGGGTGGCTGCGGTAGGCGACAGCGTCGCCCAAGTCCAACACCACCATGTTCATGCCAGCTTCGGACATGGCGCGCAGAATGTCCCGCCATAACCGGTTGTCAAACCGCAGATACGGCTTGGCTACGGCATCGTTGGTTTTATTTTTGAAAAGGGATTCGGGGCAATCAAACCACATGTTATAGCTTAAATGGATGAGGTTAGCCCAGATGGGCTGGCGCGGTTTGTTTGTTCCCATGGCGAATCCTTTTTTTTGGCGCCGGGTTGGCGCGCTGTGATTTTTTGTACATGCTGATAATATTCGAGCATACGTCGGCGAGTATAAGCCGACTCTCATGCCGGCGCAAGCGGAAAGTCCACGTATTAAAACCTTGCCTATAGCAATGGAGGATAGTAAATTTATCAGGAGGCAACGGCCTTTTCGGGCTAAACATTCATCTTGTGGTATGATTGGAGGCAAATATGAGTTGGCGTAAGATCGTTTGGACTATGTTGGGAGCGCCGGTAATGTCATTGTGCGCGGCCGGCCATGTATCCTTGACAGCGCCCATGATGGCCCCGCCTGTCCTGGATGGGAGTCTGGACGATGCCGCCTGGCGGGATGCCGCCAGAATTGAGCGTTTGTATCTGTATGGCAGCGATCAGGCAACAGCGGATACGGTAATTTACATGGGATATGACCAGCGATGGTTGTATCTGGGATTCGATTGCGCCAATTCCAATCTCAGCCACGTTTCCCAAAAGGTTTTTAAGCATGACGGCGCTGTGCATACGGACGATTCGATGGAGATATTCATCCGGCCGGATGCCGCGCGCCAACGTTATTATCAATTCAAACTGAGTTATGCCAACGTAACGGCCGAGCAGCGCACATCCGATGCCGGCGCACGGGACGACGGCTGGCTGCCGCCTTGGCGTTCATTCGTTAAACGCCGTCCGGATGGCTGGACGGCGGAAGTTGCGATTCCATGGTTTGTGCTGGAAAGCGAAGACCTATCCGGATGCCAGATTAATTTGTGCCGCAATCTGATGCGGATTGAATTGGACGATTATGGCGCCAAAAAAAGCGAAACTTGGGAATTGCACACGCTCCAGCCGAATGTGTCGGGGAGCGCGCATAATTTCAAGGTATTCGCGGCCGTGTCGGGCTTGACGGGCTTACGTCCGGAACTGCCGTTTGTCCCGCAGGTGACATCGGCGGAATTGACCGGGTTAATTCAAAAAAATGAAAGCTTTTATTATGGAGTTAAAGCCTCGCTGGAAACCGCTTCGCCGGTTGCCGGCCGGGTGTTGATCCGCGTGGTGGAGGACAGCGCTGACGGCGAAGAGGAAAAGTTTTCCGAGACCGTGGCGCTTGACGGCCACCGCGAACTGAATTTGGAGGCGCCGGCCGGCGATCTGGGTATGCGCCGGATTCGTCTTGAATTGGCGGACCCGGAAGACGGCTCCCTGTTTGCATCCTGGGAGATTGAAGATATATCCGCTTTGAATGTCATTCAACAGGCGTATGCTACGCGCAGCTATTTTACGAGCGAAGCTCAGGCCGGCATAGCGCTGGAGTTGGGATTGCCGCGGGAGATGCTTCAGGATGCGGAATTGACGGCGGAGGTCAATGGAAGTAATGTGCTCACAATCGCGAAACTCCAATCCAGGTTGCGGCCGGCCATACCTATGGAAATGCTGTCGCACGGCGACAACCCGGTGGTCTTGCGGGCGCTGTATCGCGGCCGTGAGATGGCAACGCAAACGGTGAATCTCATCCGGCGGGAGCCGCGGCCGGGCCATGAAGTCAAGGCGGATTTGGTTCGCGGTGTGCTCCTGAAGGACGATGCGCCTTTTTTCCCCGTAGGGATGTGCGCGCATGCGCTGGGGATGAGCGTCAAATATCGCCATGTCCGCGATGGTGAAGAAGGCATGTTCCGCTTCTTGCGCGACGTCGGTTTTAACACACTGATCCGGAGCACATACGAAGACGGGGACATGTTCATGAAACTGGCGGGGCAATACGGGTTGAACGTCGTTACCTGGACCATGCCCGAACCGCTCTTTTTGGCCGGAACCAATGTGTTTAAAAGGTGGGGGGAGTGGAAAAGTTTTCAGCAAGCCAACAAGGTTGACGACTTGCCCTTGCCCGCCAGACTGGACATCCAGCGGAAATGGTACAACGAGCTTGAGCCGACCTTGATCCAGGATGCGGAAATCCTTTCTAAATACACGAATATGCTGGGCTATTACAACGTGGACGAACCTAATCTGATAAATCCGGACGAGCGCATTGCTGCGGCGGGATGGTATTGGCAGACAATTCAGGCCGTTGATCCGTATCGGCCGGTGATGTTGCTGTATTCAATGGATATTCCCCGCGGCGACATTTGGACGCGCTGCGGGGAGATGCTGGGATTAGATATTTACCCGCGCCCGTTCACCCCCGGTATTTTCGGCGAACCTGGCTTATATACCGCCTATTATGCGCATGCCTTGCGCGAACGTTGTCGGCAGGATCACAAAGTCATGTTTTTCATACCGCTGTCAAATATTCTGGACCCGGGACGGTCGCCGATCGGCTTGGGGCGGGATCATATGCTCTGCCAGGCGTATGTCGCGGCCATCTATGGCGCCAAGGGATTGTTTTATTTCGCGCTGAGTAATGTGGTGGGGGAACATGCCTGGGACGCCTTGCGCGCAATCTGCGCGCAATTCAAGGAAATGGCGCCAGCGCTGCTCAACGGCGAAACTGCTGTGGAAATTCAATATACACCGGATAATTTCCGGCCGCGGGAACAAAAATTCCCTATGGTGAACGCCGCGTTGTATCAGTATCCGGATGGCGATCATCTATTGCTGGCGGCTAACATCATGCCGTATGCAGTGGAAACGACGTTCCAAGTCGGCGGAATCAAACACGTGGCACGGATGTTTACATGCGAGGGGCAAAGGGGCAAAGAGGCAGAGGGGCTAAGCAAGATGGAGCTGGACGGGGAATCGTTTAAGGAAAAAATCGAACCGTATGGCGTACGAGCGTACCGGATGCAGCTGAGCGGGGCGGCGTCGGATGCCGCACAGCCAGTGGCAATCGCCGTGGTGATGTCGGAGTTGGAAGACGAAAAAGCGCGCCAGGTGGATGTGCCGGGAATCATCCGCCGGGTTATGCTGGGTAAGAACTATATGCCTAACCCCTGTTTTCAACAGCAATTCCATAAGGGCATCCCGGATTTTTACCGGCCGTATTTCAATGTCAGCATTGACCCGGACGCGGGCAAAAAAGGATCAACCTGGTATGTGGATGACGAGGCGCTGTGGGAAGGCAAGCCATCCTTGCGCATGTTCAGGCGCCCCATAGTTGCGCCGGATTACCGGGGGCCGGGCAACAAGACGCGGGGCACTTTCGGCGTCTTTCATCCGCCCCAGTCCGACAAGCCGCGGAAATTGACATTTTCGTTTTACGCGCGCAGCGCGGAAACCAATCACAGCCTGTGGCTCAGAATCTGCGGCAGGGAAATTACATATAAAAACATGGCGACGAATTGGGCGCGGTATCACCTGACCCTTGATTGGCGCGGCGACAATCTATTCCTGATGATTCCTTCGGAAAACTCGACGGTATGGATTAATGGATTGCAAATAGAAGAAGGCGAAGAGCCGACGCCATTCCAGGACGATTCGGTGGCCGTCCCGACAACAGCTGCAGTGGAATCCGGCGGGTTGCTCAAGAACGGCGGCGCGGAATGCGGTTCAGCGGAAGGTTGGACGGGGTTGGCCACCTCCTCCGGAGAAATCGGTTTGCGGCGCGGCATAGGACGGACCGGCGAGTACGGTTTTATATGGCGCGGGCAGTCGTCCACCATCTACTCCGACTGGATTGCCGTGGACACCAACACCGCCTACGAACTAAGCGGCTGGTTCAGGGCGGAGTCGGAAGCGCCAGTCAGCATTTTGTTTGGATTGACGCTGGCTGATCAAGACCGCCGAAAAATGGGAACGCACAATTTTATGTCCGTCCCGGGCAGCCGCACTGTGCTCGCGGCGGATTGCGGCGTCGGCGATCGGACGCTCCAAGTCCATTCCGCCGCAGGCTGGGAAACCGGGCGCTGGTTTGTGGCGGCCTTCGGCAAAGAGCCCAACGAGCTGAACTTTGATGTCACGCCGCCCGGGATCATTGATATTAGTCAGGGAGATGACGTCTGGAAAGTGGTCTTGCGCGAGCCGTGCGGCCTGGCCGCGCCCGCCGGAACGCCGGTGGTGGAAAATCGGACTTCCAACGGCGGAATCTTCGTGGCGGTGTATGTTCCGGTGTCAAACGACTGGCAGGAACTGAAAGGTGTGATCGCTCCATCGCAATGGTGGCCGGGCACACGCTATGTTAAAGTCTGGATGCAACCCCGACGGTCGGGCAAAACCGATACCTTGTACATAGATGATCTTGCGTTTAAGCCACAGGGAGAATAATTGACATCAGGCATGGAGGGAAAAAGATGAAAGTTTGTTGCTTCATTATTTTGGCCGGCGCGTTGGACTTGGATGGTCGGCGCCGGCTGGATTATTTCATGCGCCGGTCGGATATGGGAGCTTACGAGCACATGCCCGTCGGGAGCATAATTTCAATACATTGAGTTCAATGGACTTGCGGCACAACGCCTGAATGGGCCGCTGGGTAAAAAAGAGATTCATTAAGAAAACAACCCCTATGAAAACAATTCGTCTCGCCGTGATTGGACTTGGGAATATCGGGCATATTTACACGCGCATGACCTCCGCTATGCAAAGCGAGGGGATTGTGCCGGTGGCCGCCTGCGATATCTTTGAAAAAGCGCGCGCGCGCTTTTCAAGTCAATTCCCAAATTTGCCTGTGTATGCTTCTGTGGATGAACTGTTGGCGCGGGCTGAGTTTGAGGCTGCGCTGGTGTTGACTTCCGATCCCTGCCACGCCGCGCCGTTCATTCAATGCCTGGATGCCGGCAAGCACGTATATGTTGAGAAGCCCGTGGGCAATAATATCCCTGAAATCATGGAAATGGTCCAGGCCATCAATCGCAATCCGCAGCTAGTGGCGGCTTCCGGACATGTGTTGCGTTATTATCCCGTCAACCGAAAAATCAAGCAAATGGCGGAAGCGGGGGAGTTTGGCGAAATTTTTTACATGGAAGGCGATTATATTCACAATCTCAAGGGACAGGGCAAGCCGGAGCGTATCAATGAAGCCTTAGGCCGCAACTGGTATCTTGAAGATGAAAAACCCATGGTGGGCGGCGGATGCCATCCGTTTGATGTGCTGCGTTGGGTTGTTGATTCGCCGGTCGTGTCTGTGGCCTCCATGGGCAATAAAATCGCTTTCCCCGCCATGCGGCACGAGGATTGCATTGTTTCCATTTACCAGTTCGCCAATGGCGCAGTGGCCAAAGTCACGGCGCTGTATGCGGCGGTCGCGCCGTATGCGCCATTCAATAATATCGCGGTTTACGGCACGAAATGCAGCGTCTGGCGGGGCCAGGTCTGCTATGATGAAAAAAACTGGCTGTCATTGCAGTATGAAGTCTATAAGGAGCAATACGGGCATGGGTTTGAACGCGAAATCCTGGACTTCGCCAACGCCATCCGCACCGGGGAGCCGGTATGCGCTCCGGCGAAAGACTGCGCCCAGAGCGAAATCGCTACCCTCGTAGCTACAGACGCCTTGCATCACGGGCGGAAACTGGAAGTCCCCCAGATTTCATAAATGTCTGGACGGCTGATTCCGCCGGTGATAATCTGTTGATGTATGAATTTTGCACGAATATAGCGTGTGCAAAATTGTATTTGCACGGTTATTTGTTGTCACCCATCATGTTACACAGGCACATAAGGAGCACATCTAATGAGCGCCGCAACATATCCTCTGGAAGGCAAGAATATTATCGCCGCGCCGACACAGCCGGCTGTTATCGGCGCAGGCGCCTGCCTGGAAAACCTTCCGTATATTGAAGAGTTTATAGTTTACTATTTTTCAACCCGCTGCGGCTGCCGGCCAAAGGTAATGAGCATTGCTGAGGCTTTAAAAGCTTCCGGGAGCAGGATTATTCTGGCGACAAAAGCAGAGGCTGATATTGCAGGATTTCATGTCGGCCAAATAAACCACGATGGGTTCACTATACAAACCAAAGCAGATGGCGCCGACAACCTCCTGATATATTGCGTGGGCAATAATGAGCAGGGGATCAAGTACGGGCTTTATCGGCTCATCCTGGAATCGGAATATGAGAATCAAACCCTGTTTCTGCCCGGCCCGCTTGATATAAATGTCAGCCCGCTGTTTGAAAAGCGCGTTATTCTTGAAAGCGCGTCCGCGCCAATGGATGCCCATTATTTGAACGTCAAGTCATCGTCCGGTGAAATTCCGCCCTCCCCGCTGAATTCTTGGCCGAAGGATTTAACTGCCAGTAAAAAATACTCTCCTGCGTGGTGGACTGAGGCCAAGAACCGGGACTGGGTAAAAATGATGGATTCTTTCGGTTTCAACACGCTCCAACTGGGATTTATTTATAACGCACACAGTTGGCCCGGCGCTACCCCGGAGCAAGCAATCAAATCGCTAAAAACACGATTTCAGGAAAACAAACGGCTCGGCAATGAAAACATTCAGTTTTTCTGGGGGGCGGGGGTTTATTCAAAGGAAAATCGAACTTGGAATATGCATGTTTGTTTGAATAGTCCCCAAGGCCGGCAAGAAGCGCTGGAGTATTATGATTATATGGCGGGGGAATTCGGGCCGATGGCGGACTGCATCATTACCCATTGGGGGGATCCGGGTGGATGCAAGTCCGGTGATTGCGCCTGCAGCGTTAAGACCCCTCAGGAATATCACAACCAGATTGTGAATGCATTTAGAAAGCATAATCCAAAAATTCAAAGTTTTTTCAGCCTCTGGTCAATGTTCCCCAATGAGGGCAAAGATTTCGAACGGCTTAAAGACCGCAGATACTGGCAGATGAAATGGGGATGGTCATGGAAACATATTCGCGGAATAGAAGATATCCTTGATTCCGGCATTCTCCCGGATGACGTGGGCATCGCGGCCCATCAGGAAGGCGGCGCCCTGCCTCACGGGATATGGTTGGATTACCTGATGAAAATCATCCGCGCCAAAAGAAAGGTCGGAATGTGGGTGTGGTATTTATTTGATTTCGAGATTAACACCGGCTTGCATATCAATTACAGAAGGAGCGCCAAATATTTGAAGGAGCTCGCGGAAACAGATTACGTAAAGCACATCCAATGGAGTCAATGCGAAGTAAACCGCTCGGGCGACTGGAATACGGTGTCCAATATGGTGGGTGGGATGCTTGAACTTGATGTGCGGCTTGATCCGGACAGGCTGGTCAGAGAGTTTTGCGCCAGCATCGCGGGGAAGAAGAATGCCGCAAAAGTGAAAAAGGCGTTGGATGCCATCCGTAAGACGCGCAATTATCTTACGCCGCGCACTGATGGGCCGGATAGCGCCGGTCAGGATAATTTCGGCAAAGGTTCGGAAGATCCGGCGCGCGACTATAAACTAGCCGCTGAGGCCCTCAAAGGTCTTGAAAGTATTTCCTTGAGTGAAAACCATATCCCCAAGCTGCCGTATCTTGAACTGGTATTCAACTTCCAGACCATGTTGGAAGACCTGAAAACGAATCTCGCCGTAATTCGGGACTATAATCAGGCGCGAATCAAGGTGTTGGAACTGGCCAAAACGAAGGACACTATGTCCGAAGCGGAATTAATCAAAAAGCTCAAGGAGCTGGACCCAAGGCTGCTCCCCAGAACTTATGATATCGGCATAGCGCCTGAAGTTCACCGGGCGGGACATTGGAAGACATTTGTGCAAAAGCGCCTGCAAAGGAATCCGGATGGATGCCCGGAATCGGATGTCCTTCCCGGATTGAACCCGATTCCTTGACAAGGAGCGGAGGAGAAGAGAACCACACATTCCCAGATTTGAACCGCCAAGAACGCCAAGAAAGAAACAGAAAAAGGAAAGGAACCACAGATGGACACGGATAGACACGGATGGCTAGGGAGAGGGGGGAACCGCAGATTACGCAGATGGACGCGGATCCCGGATAATTGGCCACAAAGATGCCGAAGAACCACAGATTGAACCGCCAAGAACGCCGAGAAACAGAAAAAGGAAAGGAACCACAGATGGACAGTAGAGTAGAGAGGGGGCATCCATGTGGGTAGCCGCCCTCCCCCTCGTCGAACCGGACATGCAGATTTCCCGCATCCGGCTCTCGCGAAAGACATTTGTAAGATGCATTCACAGATAGACCAATC
>JBMNRV010000046.1:0-15855 GCA_050944835.1 Kiritimatiellia bacterium | reverse complement strand
AATTCATTCGTGTATCCGGGTGTCCACCGATCCATGTCCGCATAGCGGACAGCGCAGCATGCCACTCCAGCCCAACAAACTTTCTCTTTTTCTGTCGCTTTCTCTTTTTGTGCATTGTGTGCATTTTTGTGGCTAAATTCCTTACTCTGCCACCTTGTGCCTTTTGCATTTTTGGTGCTAATTACTTCCCAAAAATTCAGTGTCCATCCGTGTTCATCCGTGGTTCTCTCCTCCGCTTCTGCGTCAATCTGCGCCCATCTGCGGTTCTTTCCGCCTATGTCACGCCCCTTCGAGGCTAATATTGGGGAGATGTTCTGTACCCAGGGCGTTGCCCTGATCTGGGTATGTCGCGCCCCTTCGGGGCTTATTTTCACGTCTCTCCGTGAGACCTCTCCTCCCTTTCCGTGTATTCCGTGTGTTCCGTGGTTCCATTCCCACTGCGTCAATCTGCGCCCATCTGCGGTTTCATTCTTCCTTTTTGTGCATTTTGTGCATCTTTGTGGCTAAATTCTCTTCCTGTCCCCTGTGCATCTTTGTGGCTAATTTTTCAGTTTGCTTTCTTGCCAAATACGGTGGGATTGGGCATAATATGCCTTTCTTAATTCAACCTATAACGGCGTTTTTGCCGTTTTAAGGTTCAAGGCAAATTGACCGCGTCACGCGATGCACGGATGAGTTTTACATAAGGAATTTTGAACATGCTGGATGAATTAGAAGAACAACTCGCGGATATGGAACGCCGGCTGGGTGAAATGCAGAGGTGTCTTTGACTGCGCCCAGCGTGAAAAAGAATTTGCTGAACTCGAACTGCGAATGTCAGCGCAAGATTTCTGGGATGATGCCAATGCGGCAAAAAATCTGATCAACCAGGCTAATGCCCATCGCGCCGTGCTCGAACCATGCCGCTCCCTAGCCAGCCGTCTGGAGGATTGCCGCGTCATGATTGAGTTGGCGCGTGAGGAATCCGATCCCGCCCAAGCGGAAACCGCCGCCGAACATGTGCGAACGGAATTGACGCAATGGGAGACCGCTTTCGCACGCTTGGAGATTCAATCGCTGTTGTCCGGGCCTTTTGATCACAATAACGCCTTCTTAAGCTTGCACGCCGGCGCCGGCGGCACGGAATCATGCGATTGGGCTTCTATCCTCTTCCGTATGTACCGGCGGTATTGTGAACGCCGGAATTTCGAGTTGGTCGTGCTGGATATGTTGCCGGGCGACGAGGCCGGGATCAAAAGCGTAACCTTTGCCGTAAACGGCGATTTCGCCTACGGACGGATGAAGGCCGAGCGCGGCGTTCACCGCCTGGTGCGCATCAGTCCTTTTGACGCTAACAGCCGCCGGCATACTTCTTTCGCCTCATTGGATGTCGTGGCGGAAGTGGATGACGATTTTGATGTGGAAATCAGGGATGAGGATTTGAGGACGGATACCTACCGCTCCGGCGGCGCTGGCGGACAGCATGTAAATAAAACCGATTCCGCCGTCCGTATCACCCACATGCCTTCCGGTATTGTCGTGGCCTGCCAGACCGAGCGTTCGCAACATGCCAACCGTGCCAAGGCTATGAAGCTGCTCCGCGCCCGCCTGTATGAGTGGCGCGAGGATCAGAAGCGGAAGGAAATGGAGCGGTTTTACGGCGAGAAGGGTGAAATCGCATGGGGACGCCAAATCCGTTCCTATGTGATGCAGCCCTATACAATGGTGAAGGACCATCGCACGGATACGGAAACAGGCAATGTCGCCGCCGTGCTGGATGGCGATCTGGACCGGTTTGTTGAAGCCTGGCTGAAGGATAACCGCACGGATGGACAGGGATGAGTGGGAAAGATAAACCGCCAAGAACGGGCAGAAGGAATTTAGCCACAAAGAGGCACAAGAAGCACAAAAAGGGAGAATAAAACCGCAGATGACGCAGATGGACGCAGAGGGGAGGGAACCACGGAACACACGGAATACACGGAAAGGGAGGAGAGGTCTCACGGAGGAGAGAACCACGGATTAACACGGATGGACACGGATGACAGGGGAAGATAAACCGCCAAGACGCCAAGAATGCCAGATGAAGGATGAAGGGGGGAACCGCCAAGACGCCAAGGTGGCGGAAGGAATTAGCCACAAAGATGCACACAATGCACAAAAAGAAAAAGCTACAGGAAAAGAGAAAGTTTGTTGGGCTGGAGTGGCATGCTGCGCTGTCCGCTATGCGGACATGGATCGGTGGACACCCGGATACACGAATTAATTCGCGTATAAGGGTGTCAGCCGATCCGCCAGACCGGCAGATGCCGGTCAGCGCAGCATGCGTTAGCAGTCTGAAAATCTTGTGCTTCTTGTGCATCTTTGTGGCCAATTATCCGGAATCTGCGTTAATCGGCGTCAATCTGCGGTTCCTATCTCTTCTCTGTGTCTCCGCGTCTCTGTGTGAGACTTCTGTCATCCTGTTTCGTCCACCCTTGGAGTTCTTGGCGCCTTGGCGGTTCAATTCCACTGTCGCCCCTTGTGCTCTTGTGTCTTTGGCTAAAAATCCATCGGAACTGAATTTTGTAAACCAAACTAAAAGGATTAAATTATGGCTTATGAAGTCATTGCCCGTAAGTGGCGTCCGCAACAGTTTGAGGATGTTGTGGGGCAGTCGCATGTGATCACCACGCTGCAAAACGCTATCACATCCGAGCGCGTAGCGCATGCGTATTTGTTTGTCGGTCCGCGTGGAGTTGGCAAAACCACCATCGCCCGGATTTTTGCCCGTGCGTTGAATTGTGTTAAGGGACCTGCGGTCAGGGCTTGTGGTGAGTGTGATTCCTGTCTCGAAATTGCCGCCGGTATAAATTTGGATGTTCAGGAAATTGACGCTGCGTCCAATCGCGGGATTGATAACATCCGCGAGTTGCGCGACAACGCCAGATTTATGCCACGAGGGCGGTTTAAGATATACATTATTGACGAAGTCCACATGTTGACTAACGAGGCGTTTAACGCTTTGTTGAAAACCTTGGAGGAACCGCCGCCGCATTTGAAGTTCTTTATGGCGACGACTGATCCGGAGCGTATGCCGGCCACCATTTTGTCGCGCTGCCAGCGGTTTGACTTACGGCGCATTCCCATTCCGCTGATTGTGGAGCGCTTGGCGTTGATTGCCAAGGCGGAAAATGTAGCAGTGGATCAGGATGCCTTAAACGCACTGGCGCGCGCTGCGGAAGGTGGTTTGCGCGATGCCGAGTCCGCTCTGGACCAGATGATTTCATTCCAAGGGCGTGAGATTAAAGAAGCCGATGTGCTCTCCGTGTTCGGCCTGATTTCTCATAATGTGCTGGAAACTTTGTCCGGGTCCATTCTCTCCGGTGATATTTTGCAGACGGTGAAGCTGATAGGTGAATTGGATGAGCAAGGGAAGGATATGCAGCGTCTGTTGGTGGAATTGCTGGAGCATTTCCGCAACCTGTTGATTTATGTTGAGGTCGGCGCCGCTGCCGCCGGTGAGCTTATAGATTCCGACACTGCGCTTTTGGCTGAGCAGGCGCAGCAGGCGGAAGCCGGCCGTCTGTTGCGTATGACTGAAATCCTCATGGATACGCTGGATCGCATGCGGTACGCGCTTTCCCAGCGCACTCTGGTGGAGACGGCGTTGATTCGCTGCGCCCGTTTGCGTGATTCGGTCAGCTTGGATGAAGTGCTAGCCCAAATCCAGACTTTACGGCGCCAATTGCCGGCAGGCGCCGGCGGGGTAGCGGTACCGGCAGCGGCGCCGGTGCGTCCTGTTGTCACGGCGTCCACACGTCCTGCACCCGCGGCGGCTCCGGCTACAGAACGGCGTGCCACAGCAGCTTCGCCAGCGGCGCCAGCGCAAACTACGGCGACCGTTGGTGAATTGAAGTTGAAGCCGCCATCTGCCGCAAATGACCTGCCGACCGGTGAGCATCAGCGATTGCTGCGGGAATGGCCGTCAATTGTAGAGCGGGTAGGTCGTGCCGCCATCCGCGCCCGCACATATCTGTTATCTGCGGCGCCGCTATCCGTTCAAGGTGACAAGGTGGTTATCGGCGTAGATCGTGAATTTGCCGACCGTCAGGAGCAATTGGAGCAACCGCGCAATCGCACGGCGATTCAAAAGAGTGTGTCGGAAGTATTGCGTCGTCCTGTAGATGTAGTGTTCGAGTTGTGCGATCAATTGCCGGACCTTGGCATTGCGCCGACCGGTAAGAGCGCGCCACAGCCGAACGCTGCCGGACGCAAGGTCAAGGCGGCGTCGGCTCCATCTGCCGGAGAAGCGCCACAGAAAGCTTCGGACGCTGGCAAGTCATCCATGCATAAATGGATGGCGGATGAGAAAGTGCAGAAGGTGTTAGATACTTTTAACGGCAGTATTCAGGAAATCAGAGAGTAGGGGAGTGAAGCTATGGCTAATATGTTCAAAATGCTTAAAGACGCTGCCGGTATGCAGCGCAATATGAAAAAAATTCAGGATCAGTTGCGTAAGCAGACGGTGGATTTTTCCGCTGGCAACGGGAAGGTGATGGTTACCGCTCGCGGCGATGGTACGGTGGCGTCAGTTAAAATTGATCCGGAAGTGATAGACCCCAGCCGTCCCGCCGTGTTGGAAAAAATGGTGCTGTCGGCGGTGGAAGGCGCGTTGGATGCCGCCCGCAAGCGCAGCGCCACCGAGATGCGCCGGATAATGTCGGAAATGGGAATGCCGGATTTGCCGGGAATGTGAGGCAGTCGCGGCGCGGCGGGGAGAACCACGGATGAACACGGATGGACACGGATGACAGGGGAAGATAAACCGCCAAGACGCCAAGAATGCCAGATGAAGGATGAAGGATGAAGGATGAAGGATGAAGGGGGGAACCGCCAAGACGCCAAGGTGGCGGAAGGAATTAGCCACAAAGATGCACACAATGCACAAAAAGAAAGAGCTACAGAAAAAGAGAAAGTTTGTTGGGCTGGAGTGGCATGCTGCGCTGTCCGCTATGCGGACATGGATCGCTGGACACCCTTATACACGAATGAATTCGCGTATAAGGGTGTCAGCCGATCCGCCAGACCGGCAGATGCCGGTCAGCGCAGCCTGCGTTAGCAGTCTGAAAATCTTGTGCTTCTTGTGCCTCTTTGTGGCCAATTATCCGGAATCTGCGTTGATCGGCGTCAATCTGCGGTTCCTATCGCTTCTCTGTCTCTCCGCGTGGTTCATTACCTTCTCCCGCTTCTTGGCGCCTTGGCGGTTCAATTCCTCTGTCCTCCTTGTGCTTCTTGTGCCTCTTTGTGGCCAATTATCCGGAATCTGCGTTGATCGGCGTCATCTGCGGTTTAATTTCCTCCTCCGCGTGATACCTCTGTTTTCTGTCGCAAGCTGGTGTTAAGGGTTGCTTATGCGTTATCATCCTGCATTTGAAAAATTACGCGATTGTTTTGCAAGGTTGCCGGGGATCGGACGCCGCTCCGCTGAACGCCTGGTGTTTGGCCTCTTGACGGATCAAACCGGATTGTCAAAGGAATTGATTTCCGCCTTGCAGGAAATGGCAGCCGGACTGTGTTGCTGCAGCCGGTGTGGCGCTTTGACGCCGGTGGCTGATGATCCATGCCGTTTATGTACGGATCCGACACGTGACGCCACCTTGCTTTGTGTGGTTGAGGCGCCGTCTGACATTATGCGGATTGAGCAGGCTGGCGGCTATCGCGGGTATTATCATGCGTTGATGGGGCGTCTTTCGCCAATGAGTGGATTAGGGATGCAGGATTTACGGATGAATGCCCTGTTTGAAAGGATAAATCAGGGCGCATTCCGTGAAATCATATTAGCGCTGAACAGCAATGTGGAGAGCGATGCCACAGCCAGCTTCATCCGCAGCCGTCTGGCCGGACGGAATCTGTTGGTCTCGCGTCCGGCCATGGGTATTCCCGCCGGCGGCGGTGTGGCTTATGCCGACGCGCTTACACTCGCCAACGCCATGAAGAGCAGGCAGGCATTTTGAGGGGAACCACGGATTAACACGGATTAACACGGATGACAGGGAAGGATAAACCGCCAAGACGCCAAGAATGCCAGATGAAGGATGAAGGATGAAGGGGGGAACCGCCAAGACGCCAAGAAAACCAGGAAAAAAACAGACGAAGAATGTAACCGCAGATTACGCAGATGGGCGCAGAGGAGAGGTAACCACGGAATACACGGAATACACGGAAAGGGGAGGAGAGGCCTCACACAGAGACGTGAAAATAAGCCCCGAAGGGGCGTGACATACCCAGCCCAGGGCAACGCCCTGGGTACAGAACACCTCCCCAATATTAGCCCCGAAGGGGCGTGACATAGGCGGAAAGAACCGCAGATGATGCAGATGGGCGCAGAGGGGAGAGAACCACGGAATACACGGAAAGGGGAGGAGAGGTCTCACGGAGATAGAACCACGGATGGACACGGATAGACACGGATTGAGAAAAGGATTAACCACGCATGCCGCGCTGACCGGCAGATGCCGGTCTGGCGGATCGGTTGACACCCAGATATGCGAATTAATTCGCCTATCCGGGTGTCCGCCGATCCATGTCCGCGTAGCGGACAGCGCGGCCTGCCATTCGAGTCATCTTATATCTCCGATAAAATCTGCGTTAATCGGCGTCAATCTGCGGTTCCTATCTCTTCTCTGTGTCTCCGCGGCTCCGTGTGAGACTTCTGTCATCCTGTTTCGTCCACCCTTGGAGTTCTTGGCGCCTTGGCGGTTCAATTCCTCTGTCGCTCCTTGTGTTTCTTGTGCCTCTTTGTGGCCAATTATCCGGGATTGGCGGCAATCTGCGGTTTCATTCTCTGTCTCAATTCCTGTATATCCGTGTATATCCGTGTTCATCCGTGGTTCATTTCCTTCTTCTGCTTCTTGGCTTCTTGGCGGTTCAATCCAATCTGTCCCCCGCACCCCATGAGTGATTCCACTTCCCCATGCAAATTTGAAATTCTGGCGCGCGATTCGGCGTCTCAGGCCCGCTGTGGCCGGCTTTGGACGGCGCACGGCCCGGTGGATACTCCCGTATTCATGCCGGTCGGTACACAGGCGGCGGTCAAGGCCATGACGCCCGCGGAATTGCAGGAAGCAGATGTCAAGATGATTCTGGCCAATACGTACCACCTGCATGTGCGGCCGGGGGAAGATATTGTGGCCGAATGTGGCGGATTGCATCGCTTCATGGGGTGGGACGCCCCAATTCTTACCGATAGCGGCGGATTTCAGGTCTTCAGTCTGGCAAGTCTGCGTAAAATCCGGGAGGATGGCGTGGAGTTCAACTCCCATGTAGATGGGCGACGCCTTTTCTTGGGCCCGAAGGAATCAATGGTAATTCAGGCAGCGCTTGGAGCGGATATTGCCATGGCGTTTGACGAGTGTCCGCCTTATCCATGCGATTATGAATACGCTTGCAATGCTGTTAAACGAACTCTACAATGGGCAGCCATATGTCGCAAAGCGCCGCGTCCGGCATGGCAGGCGCTTTTTGGCATTGTGCAAGGTGGTATGTTTGCCGACTTACGGCGGCGATGCGCAGCCGGGTTGGTGGAACTGGGTTTTGATGGTTACGCGATCGGCGGGGTAAGTGTCGGTGAGCCGCAGGAGGTTTTGCTTGAGGCAATAGCTGTTACTGCTCCGTGTCTGCCGCCGGAGCGCCCACGCTATCTGATGGGCGTGGGAATGATGGGGCAGATTTTGTCAGCGGTGGAGCATGGCGTGGATATGTTTGATTGTGTGATGCCGACGCGGCTGGCGCGCCACGGGTCGGCTTTCACAAAACATGGCCATTATTCAGTGCGGAATGCCGCTTACCGCTCAGATCAGCGGCCATTGGAGGAAGGTTGCAGTTGTTATGCCTGCCGCAATTTTTCACGGGCGTATGTGCGTCACCTGATAAATGTGGGTGAAATACTGGGTGTGCGGCTGTTGACCATACATAATTTGTTTTGTTACATGCAATTTATGAATGAATTGCGCGCTGCCGTAGCGGAAGGCCGTTTTCAGCAGTTCAAGTCCGGTTTTGAATCCGGATTAGCAGCGGGAAAAATTTATTAATAACGCAGGATGCAAGGTGATATAGATGACAGCATTAATGACGAACATGTTGGTGTTGGGTATGGGCGGAAGCCCAAGTGGCGCGGGGCAGCAACAGCAGGCGCCGGGGATGATGATCGGCTGGCTGGTTATCATGGCGGCTTTATTCTATTTCATGATGATTTTGCCGCAACAACGCCGGGAAAAAGAGCGGCGCAAACTGATTGACTCAATCAAGAGTGGCGATCGGGTGTTATTTGCAGGTGGCTTGATAGGTGTGGTGGCCAACGTCAAGCCTGACGTTTTTATCATCAAGGTTGCCGACAACACCAAGGTGGAGGTAGTACGGGCGGCGGTGACGCGTGTATTGCAGGACGATAACGATTTACGCAAGGATATAAAGGAGTAAAACTCATGGATAAGAACGCGATTTGGAAGTGGTTGCTGTTGGCGGGATTGATGGCGTTCTCGTTATCATTGGTCATTCCACCCGACAAAATTAAACTGGGATTGGACTTGCGCGGCGGCGCTGCTTTTACTGTGGAGATTAACGAGGAAGACATATACAACCTGTTACGGGAAGAATATCCTGACATGACCGAAGCGCAGGTGCGAGGCCGTGTGCCGGGCAAAGTCCGTGATGCTCAGGAACAGGCGCTTGAGATTATCCGAAACCGTGTGGATGCGTTGGGCGTCGCGGAGCCGATGATCTTCCCGGAACACCATAACCGCATTGTTGTGCAAATTCCAGGCTCCAGCACGGAAGACCATGAGCGCGCGGTGCAGCTGATACAAAGCGCCGCTTTTCTGGAATTCAGCATGGTGCATGAAAATAACGATGACTTGGTGCGCAAGCTGTTTGACAAGGGACTGGCGCCGGAAGGGTTTCAGATTGCGACCGAAGGCCGCCGCGGCGGCAGTGACTATTACCAGCGCACCAGTGAGCCTCAAGCCGAGGATTGGCGCGAGAAAATCTCCGGGTTTCAGGCGCCGCCCGGCTACCGGTTCATGCTGGAAGAGCGGGTAGTAGAAGGGCATAAACGTTACATTCCCTATTTCGTGCGGCAGCGCAGTGAATTAAAAGGCAGCGCAGTGCGCCTTGCCAAGGTGGAATATGGCCCAGGTGGCCAGCCTTATGTCGCGTTGGAATTCGACGCCAAAGGCGCTCGCCGCTTTGCGAATATTACCTCAGACTACGCTCCGGGCGGCGCTCGCAATCCTAATCCCAACGGGCGGCGTTATTTAGGTATCATCATGGATGGCCGCTTATATTCTGCCCCATTCATCAAAACGGCAATTCATGGCGGCGAGGCGATGATTGAAGGCAATTTCACGCTGAAGGAAGCTCAGGACTTAGTCATCGTTTTGCGCGCCGGCTCGTTGCCGACGCCTGTGAAAATCATTGAATCGCGCACGGTTGATCCGTCCTTGGGACGCGACTCCATTACCAGTGGTTTACGCGCGGCTTTTTACAGCGGTATGGCTGTAATCGTCTTTATGTTGATCTATTACTCCTGGGGCGGTCTGATTGCGGATATCGGCTTAATATGCAATATGCTGCTGCTTCCGCTGGGAATGATGATCACCGCGGGTGTCATGGGGTTGTTCTCCGGCGCCGCTGGATCGTCGGTGGGGTTGCCAGTGCTGACCCTGCCCGGCATTGCTGGTATTGTCTTGACTATCGGTATGGCAGTGGATGCCAATGTCCTTATTTTTGAACGTATCCGTGAGGAGCAAAACCTTGGCAAGCGCTTTGGCCCGGCAGTGGTAGCGGGTTATGACAAGGCCTTTATTACCATTCTGGACTCCAACCTTACTACTATAATGGCGGCCGTGCTGCTGTTTATTTTCGGCACGGGGCCAGTGCGCGGCTTTGGTGTCACTTTGACTGCCGGTATAATCGTGAGCATGTACACCGCTTTGGTGGTATCGCGTATGATTTTCGATTTAATCATACGCAGCGGTAAAGTTAAAACTCTCCGCATGTTGGATGTCTTCAACCGTATCAAGAATATCAATTTCCTGGCATTTTATAAACCGGCGGTGATTTTATCACTGATTGTAGTAGTTATTTGCAGTGTGACGGTTGGCCTTCGGGCGGCCAAAGACCCCACATCTATCTTCGGTACGGATTTCACCGGTGGCGCGTCGCTGACGTTTACATTTGATAATAATCAGAAGCCGACAGTGGCGGCAATCCGGGATGCATTGGCGGACGCCGGTGTGAACGAAGCGCAGATTCAGTATCAGCGCGAATTAGATGGCAGCGCTGAGCGTCTCCAACTGCGCACCGATGCCGCTTCTGCCGATCTGGTCAAGCAGACTTTGGCACAGGGTTTTGAGTCGGCGGACTTCAAATTGCTTAATGAGGATCTGATCGGGCCGCAAATTGGCAACGAAATGGTTGCCCGTGCCGGCAAGGCGCTCCTGTTTTCGCTGATTGGTATGGTGGTATATATTTCCTGGCGTTTTCAGTTTGCGTATGCCGTTGGCGGCATTGTCGCCTTGATCCATGACGTGCTGATTTGCGTAGGTGTTTATTGCTTATTGGGGCGCCAAATCAACATGACGGTAGTCGCAGGGGTGATGACAATTGTGGGGTATTCCATTAATGACACAATTGTGATTTTTGATCGAATCCGCGAAAAACTGAAAGTTCAGCCCCGCATCGCCGACGATTTCCAGGCCTTCAGGCAATTGTGCAATACATGTTTGAATGAGACCTTGAGCCGTACGATTCTTACTTCGCTTACGACTTTTCTGGCAGTCACTATCTTGTTAGTGTTTGGTGGTGGCGCCATTAATGATTTTGCGTTGGTGCTCTTCTTGGGTATCATTGCCGGCACATATTCGACTATCTACATCGCCGTGCCTGTCATGCTGAAGCTGTATCGTGCGCAGTCGGTGGCAAAAACCACAAAAAAATAGATATGTCTTCTGGTCGCGATCAAACGGAGATATGCGGCGCCGAAAACATTTGGCGCACGGTTGACGTTGATCCAGCCCGTATCGCGCATCTGGCGGCGGCATTGAATATCCCACGTGCCGCCGCTACCGTGCTGGCAGCCAGGCCGCTCCCCGATGCCGACGCTATCAGCCGGTTTTTACATCCGGCGTTAGCCGATTTGAGCGATCCGCTGCTTTTGCCGGGAATGCCATCTGCTGTGGCGCGTCTTTCACGGGCGTTGGATGCCCGCGAGGAAATAGTTGTTTTCGGCGATTACGACGCCGATGGTGTCACCAGTGTTGCGCTGCTGCTTCAGGTTCTGCGTGCGCTGGGCGCATCTACCGTTACGCCTTGTTTATCCAACCGGTTGCAGGGCGGCTATGGTTTCATTCCAGCGGCGCTGGCGCGTTGTCGTGAGTTGGGGCGTCCATCATTGGTGGTGACGGTGGATACGGGCATTACCGCCGTTGATACCTGCGCGCTGGCGGCGGCCGCCGGTATTGATGTAATCATTACCGATCATCATGAGCCCGGATTGGAGTTGCCGCAGGCGGCTGCCATTGTTAATCCCAAATTGGGCGGCCCGCCTGCGACTTGGATGTTGGCAGGGGTAGGGGTGGTTTACTATCTCTGCCGCGCACTGCTTGCGGCCCGCCAACCGCCCGCTGCTTTTCCGGGGATGGAAAACTGGCTGGATTTGGTCATGTTGGGCACCATCGCCGATGTGGCTCCGTTGTTGGATGACAACCGGATACTGGTTCGACATGGTTTGGAGCTGTTGCACTCCATTGGTCGGCCTGGTCTGCTGGCATTGCTTGAACGTGCTGGTATTAATGGGGAAATCAGCGCCGGTCGTGTGGCCTTCGGGTTGGCTCCGCGGATAAACGCCATGGGCCGTCTGCAAACACCGGAACCCGCTCTGGAGTTGCTGTTGACTGACGACCCGGATCGGGCGGCCGTTTTAGCGGCGGAACTGGATAGCGCCAATCGCGCGCGCCAAGATATAGAAGGGCGAATTTACGCTGAGGCCGTTGAGCAAATTGAAGGCGCCGGTAAGCAATTCGACCCGACCGACCAATTCGGTTTAGTAGTGGCGAATATTGGATGGCATCCGGGTGTGATTGGAATAGTTGCCGCACGTTTAGTGGCCGCTTATTATCGTCCGGTGGTAGTGGTATCCTTTGATGAAGACGGTCATGGACGCGGTTCCGCCCGTGGGATAGAAGATTTTAACCTGCTGGAATGTCTGCGTGAATGTTCCGAACATTTGACTAGCGTAGGCGGCCATACTTCGGCAGCCGGGCTGGGGCTGCGTCAGGAAACATTGCCGGCATTCCGCGCCGCTTTCAACGCTGCCGCCGCGGCGCGCTTGCGCGGAGTGGATTTACGTCCGGTGCAGCGTGTGGACTGCTGGGTGGAATTGTCAGAGCTGGATATGCCATTATTAGAGGCATTGCAAAACATGCAGCCTTTTGGTCAAAGCCATCCCACGCCGGTATTTGCGGCGCGTAAACTGCGTGCGGTTGGCACACCGCGAGTTGTCGGGCGCAAACATTTAAAACTAACAGTAACAGATGGCAGCCACTGCTATGAGGCGATTGCCTTTGGATGTGCGGATAAACATCTCCCTGAGGTGTTTGATATGGCTTTCCAGTTGGAGGAAAATGTCTGGCAAGGGCGCTCCACTTTGCAGCTTAACGTGCAGGATTGGCGCAGGTCTCAGATAATTGGCCACAAAGAGGCACAAGAAGCACAAGGGACCCTAAAAACGGCATTTGAAATTCAGGAAACGAGATAAAATGTTGAGAATAAGAATTTTAAGATTTAGAGTTACTGCACTTATTTGGTGAAAGAAAGTTTCCTGAATTTCAAACCCGTAAAGGGGTTGGCGATTTTGCCGCATCTGCTTTGTTGCGAATGACTCGCAGTATGCTTATACAGCTTCATCCTTCGCGCCGCGCATCTGCGACAAACTTGCCAACTGCCGCAGTTTTAGGGGGACGACAGAGGAATTGAACCGCCAAGGCGCCAAGAAGCGGGAGAAGGTAATGAACCACGCGGAGAGACAGAGAAGCGATAGGAACCGCAGATTGACGCTGATCAACGCAGATTCCGGATAATTGGCCACAAAGAGGCACAAGAAGCACAAGATTTTCAGACTGCTAACGCAGGCTGCGCTGACCGGCATCTGCCGGTCTGGCGGATCGGCTGACACCCTTATACGCGAATTCATTCGTGTATCCGGGTGTCCAGCGATCCATGTCCGCATAGCGGACAGCGCAGCATGCCACTCCAGCCCAACAAACTTTCTCTTTTTCTGTAGCTCTTTCTTTTTGTGCATTTTGTGCATCTTTGTGGCTAATTTCCTTCTGACACCTTGGCGTCTTGGCGGTTCCCCCCTTCATCCTTCATCCTTCATCCTTCATCTGGCATTCTTGGCGTCTTGGCGGTTTATTTTTCCCTTTTCATCCGTGTCTATCCGTGTTCATCCGTGGTTCTATCTCCGGTGAGACCTCTCCGCCTCTGCGTCCATCGGCGTAATCTGCGGTTCTCCTCACCGCGTGACAGCTCTGATTGTTCTCAAGCTTGAGACGCCAGGCGTTGGCGTAAATTTTGCAGTTTTTCCATCAGACCCGGCGGCAAGCGGTTGCCTAAAGTGCGGTAATAGACTTCAATGTCATCCGCTTCGTGTTGCCAGGCAGCGCGGTCAACTTCCAGCAGTGTGCGTAGATCTTCTGCCGGCAGGTTTAACCCACTGACATCCAACGCTTCCGGCGTTGGTACATTGCCGATGGGGGTATTGATGGCGGCGGCTGTGCCGTCAACGCGTTCGCAAATCCATTTCAATACACGGCAGTTTTCGCCATATCCCGGCCAAAGCCATTGACCGGTAGGTGATTTACGGAACCAATTAACGGAGAAAATTTTCGGTAGTTTGTCACGTGAGGCATGTTTGGCAATGGACATCCAGTATGCCAAGTAGTCACCTATGTGATACCCGCAGAAGGGCAGCATGGCAAACGGGTCACGCCGTAGCACACCGGATTTTCCAAGAGCGGCCGCAGTGGTCTCTGATCCGGCGGACGAGCCCATAAAGACACCTTGTTCCCAGTTCATCGCTTCCGCGACCAGTGGGATGGTGGATGGGCGGCGTCCACCGAAAAGGATGGCGGAAATCGGTACGCCGGATGGCGATTCCCATTCAGAGTCAATAGTAGGGCATTGACAAGCTGGAGCTGTAAATCTGGAATTGGGATGAGCGGCTGGGCGTCCGCATTTAGGTGTCCAGGGGCGTCCTTCCCAATCGGTCAGATGTGGCGGCGGCGTTGGTGTCATATCTTCCCACCAGACATCACGGTCAGTGGTTAACGCAACATTTGTGAAAATTGAGTTGCGCTGAATGGTTCGCATGGCGTTGGGATTGGATTTATCCGAAGTGCCGGAGGCTACTCCGAAAAAGCCGTATTCCGGATTAATGGCATAGAGACGCCCATCGGCGCCGATGCGCATCCAGGCGATATCGTCGCCCAGGCACCGGACCTCCCAGCCTGGCAAGGTAGGTTGCATCATGGCCAGATTGGTTTTGCCGCAAGCGCTTGGGAAGGCGGCGGCAATGTAATATTTTTTCCCTTGCGGCGAAATTATCGCCAGAATCAGCATATGTTCCGCCAGCCAACCTTCACGACGAGCAATATACGACGCCAACCGCAGCGCAAGGCATTTCTTGCCGAGCAGAGCATTGCCGCCATATCCTGAGCCGTAAGACCAGATGAATTGCTCGTCCTGCATATGCACAATATATTTTTTGGTTTGGTCGGGTTCGCACGGCCAGGGGACATCCGCCTGGCCCGGTGCGAGCGGCGCGCCCACGGAATGCAAACATGGAATAAAGCTGCCAGTTTCGCCGAGCTTCTTCAGGACGGGCAGGCCCATACGGGTCATAATACGCATATTACAGACGACGTAAGGCGAGTCGGTTATTTCCACACCGATCTTAGCCAGCGGCGCATCCAGCGGGCCCATAGAAAAGGGAATCACATAAAGCGTACGGCCACGCATGCAGGCGTGGAATAATTCTTTTTGTTTGCGCCGCATTGATTCCGGATCGGCCCAGCGGTTATTGGGTCCGGCATCTTCAGGGGTAGGGGTGCAGATAAAAGTACGGTCTTCCACACGCGCCACATCGCTGGGATGAGAACGCGCCAGATACGATCCAGGACGCTTGGCTGGGTTGAGTTTGATGAACAAGCCGGACTCGGTCATTTGCTCGCAAAGCGTGTTATACTCTTCGTCCGTGCCGGTACACCAATGCACTCTGTCCGGCTGGCAGAGCTCCGCTGTCGCGCGCACCCATTGAATGAGTTTTGTATTGTTGGTCGGCGCTTCTATCATCATTTCCTCTTCTGCATTTATCTGACCCGAAACCGTTGCGCCGCGGTACGGGATAATTGGTGACAGACAATGTGTCAGGCATTAAATGGCGGAGAATAATAACGAGGAATGTCAGTGTCAATATAAAATGGCATTTGTGTGTAAAAAAATAATGCTTGCAATGCTGGGCGTGGTCTGGAATTATGTTCGCATTCGTTTTTCTTCCTACCTTGGTGGGGTACCGAAGTGGACAACCGGGGCAGACTGTAAATCTGTTGGCGATGCCTTCGATGGTTCGAATCCATCCCCCACCACCATATAAATTTGGAATATAGACAACTGGGGCAGACTGTTCCGCCGGAGGCGGATCCGCAAGCGGAAAATCTGTTGGCGATGCCTTCGATGGTTCGAATCCATCCCCCACCACCATATAAATTTGGAATATAGACAACTGGGGCAGACTGTTCCGCCGGAGGCGGATCCGCAAGCGGAAAATCTGTTGGCGAT
>JBMNRV010000045.1:0-16036 GCA_050944835.1 Kiritimatiellia bacterium | reverse complement strand
CGCCGATTAACGCAGATTTTATCGGAGATATAAGATGACTCGAATGGCAGGCCGTGCTGTCCGCTACGCGGACATGGATCGGCTGACACCCGGATAGGCGAATTAATTCGCATATCTGGGTGTCAACCGATCCGCCAGACCGGCATCTGCCGGTCAGCGCGGCGCTTGAGGCTAATCCTTTCCCTATCCGTGTCCATCCGTGTGAATCCGTGGTTCCTCTTCTCCGCGTATCCCTCTCCCAATCTGCGTCAATCTGCGTAAATCTGCGGTTCCAACACTTTATCTCGTTTCCTGAATTTCAAATGCCGCTTAAGGTTAAAGGATGTCAGCCTTAATCATATTAGTGCGACCGGGTTGATCCACGGGAATACCGGCGGCGATTATGGCTTTGTCACCGCGCTTGGCCAGGCCGGCTTGTAAAACGGCATTGCGCGCAAGCGCAATCATCTGATCGGTATTGTCGGCCATCTCAATCTGGACTGGGTATGCGCCCCAGTAAAGCATCGAGCGCCGGAGTGTGGATTCAAAAGGACTGACGACGGCCATTGGCGTTTGCGGCCTATGCCGCGCAATCAGCCGGGCCGTCAAACCAGAGCGTGTGCAACATATGATGATTTTGGCGCGGGTGGCCGATGCTGTCCAACAAGCGGCATACGCAATGGCCGCACAGGCACAGGCATCGGCAGAAAAACTTTTCGCGCTCAAATCGGCCTGATAATCCAAATGTTTTTCCGCAGCGGCGGCTATCTTTGCCATAGCGCGGCAGGCGGCGGCAGGATTGGCGCCCACAGCCGTTTCGCCGGAAAGCATTACGGCGTCGCTGCCGTCCATGACGGCATTGGCTACGTCATTAACTTCGGCGCGCGTCGGACGAGGCTGAACAATCATGGATTCAAGCATTTGCGTGGCGGTGATTTCCGGCTTGCCTGCCAGACCGGCCGCACGGATAATTTGTTTCTGAGCAAACGGCACTTGTTCCAACCCAATTTCCAATCCCAGATCGCCACGGGCTATCATCAGAGCATCGGCTTCCGCGGCGATGGCGTCTAAGTTGCGCAAGGCTGCGCGCCGCTCGATTTTGGCGATGATGGGTGTGTCACCGCCGGCATCCCGGATAGCCCGGCGCAGGTCGCGCAACTCATCGGCAGTGCTGACAAATGACTGCGCCGTCCAGTCCACCCCATGACGCAGACCGAAAGCGAGATCGGCGCGATCCTTAGCCGTGGGAACGCCTTCCGGCAGCACAATACCGGGCGCATTGACACCTTGGCGTGATGCCAACCATCCGCCATGCTGAACTTTACACTCCAAGGCATCGGCGGTCTTCGCAACAACTTTCAACTGAATTAATCCGTCGCCTAGCAATATCCGCTGTTGAATTTCAGCCACCTTGATTAAGTCGGGGTAATTGACCGAGACGGAATTCGAGCTGGCTGGCGCGGCATGCGCTGTCAGCGTTAGTCGCTGCCCTGCCTTCAACTCCATCCGATCGTCAGGAACCTGGCCGATGCGCATTTTTGGTCCGGACAAATCCTGCATAATTGCGACATACGCACCAAGGCGTTTAGCGGCGGCGCGGATGCTGGCAATGACTTCGGCATGTTCCGCATGTGTGCCGTGAGAAAAATTCAGCCGGGCAACATTCATACCAGCGCGTATTAGGTTAGCTATGCCTGTCGGTGACCGGCTGGCCGGACCGATGGTACAGACAATTTTTGTGCGGCGCCCGTCGGACTTGAAATGTTGAGATGTCATTCGATTTTTTCCTTTCTCAGGTTAGTCAAATGCTGATGGATTTGGAGGGCCAGTTCCGGCCCGATGCCCGGCACAGCGGCGATTTCTTCCGGCGTGGCCCGCGTCAGGCGCATAAACGACCCGAAAGTTTTAAATAATGCTTGTTTGCGCTGAGGCCCGATTCCGGGGATATCGTCCAATTGCGATTCCCGGATGCGCTGCGCTCGCAATCTCCGATGGTAGGTCAATGCAAACCGGTGCGCTTCATCGCGCAACCGGCGGAGCATCAGGAGCGCTGGTGAATCGGACGGCAGGGCATAAACTTTTACGCCTGCGGCGGTTTCGGTGTAAATTTCCTCGTATTGCTCGGCCAGCCCAATGGCCGGCAATTCCGACAATCCCAGCCGATCCAATGTCGCACGCACTGCGCGCAGTTGCGGCAGACCGCCGTCAATCAGAAAAAGGTCCGGCCGCGGACCAGGCTCTTGCGCCAGCCGGAGGCCGCGCCGATGAATCACCTCACTCAGCATAGCAACATCATTGGCGGCCATGACCGTCTTAATGCGGAAACGCCGGTATCGCGACGGCGTCGGCCGGCCGGCCACGGCGGCTACCAGACTGCCGACAGCGTGAGTGCCGGAGATGTTGGAAATATCGTAAGCTTCAATCAAATGCGGCGAATGCTCCAAACCAAGCAGATCGCGCAACGCCTCTACACCGGCTATGCCAAGATCCACCTCCGGTTTGACAGTTGTGGACAGACGCCGGTGGCGGCGTCCGGCGGCGCGCAGCAATTCCAGTATATCGCGCCAGGTGGCAGCCTTTTCGTAATCGCACGCGGCGGCGTCCGCCAACATATTATCACGGACCAATTGCAGGATGGCGGGACGCTCGCCACGCAGGCAGGCGCAGGCTTCCGCCGCGCGCTGGCGGTATTCTTCCGAGGTGATTTTGTTTATGCATGGCGCCGAACAGAACCGGATAATATCATTGAGACAGTGTTTATGATCTGACGGGCCAGGCATCGCTACGGCACACCGCCGCAATCCGAAATGTTTTTCCAAAAACTCCAGCGTTGCGCGGATAGCCGCGCCGGATGTGTAAGGCCCAAAATATTCCGCGCCGTCATCACGCTGGATACGGCACATACGGAAAAATGGGAATGGCAGTGAAAGGTCTATGCGCAACAGGGGGAAACGCTTGTCATCCTTGAATAACGTATTATAGCGCGGCCGATAGTCCTTGATCAGCCGTCCTTCGGTCAGCGCCGCCGCTTCTTCGGAAGGTTGCACTATGTACTCAAAATCGGCAATGCTGTTGATCAGGCTGCGCAGCTTGGGTGGGCTGCGGCGCAGTGTGCCCGGACGGAAATATGATGCCACCCGCTTACGCAGCGAAGCAGCCTTGCCGATATAAATAATCTGGCCGCGGGCGTCGCGCATAATGTAGCAGCCGGGTTTGTCCGGCAACTCTTGCAACTTCCGGCGAATATCAGATGATAATGGCATGACGTTCCTGTTTCATAGACATTTTGGACAGCAACCGCTCCATCTGTGATTGCGATGGATTATAGCGGCGACAACCCCAGCCGCCGATACACTTCCGCCTCGGATAACCCGTCCACCCGCACGCGCTTGCGGCGGCCGGCAGCGCCACTGACGAGCGTCAGACGAGAGATCGGCATGTCCAAGGTCTGACCCAGGAATTCCAAGAGCGCCCGATTGGCCTTGCCGTCCACAGGCGGGGCATGCAGGCGGATTTTCACCGCAGAGCCGTGCCTCCCGCAAATTTCCGTGCGCCCGGCCCGCGGCACGATATGCAACTCCAGAGTATGTTGTTCTTTGGTGGACATACGGCAGCCGTTTTTAGATTCAGTGGTTGATAACCACAAAAAAAATCATGCGTAAAATATAGTTGTAAATTACGAAATGCGCCAGCCCCAGCGCTATGTAAGCGATGATAGGGGTCAGATCAAACATAGCGACTTGCAACTGGAAACGCCGGAACGGCCATAGCAGAAAATCCAGCCACTCGCGGCATACTTCCATCATGCTGCCCGAACCTCCAAAAAGCGCCACCCATGTGCCGAGCAGCATAACAAGCATTAGCGAGCGCAGCGCGATCAACACATTGGCCGCGCCGGCCAGCCCGTTTACCAGCTCACGCGCGATCCACCAGACCGGCCGCGCCAAGAAAGACGGTTCCTGCGGCGACGGTCCGCCCGCAGCAAAATATAACAGGCCGACTGTCGCTGCGCCGGCGCCCACGATGATAAGCGCGCGGGCGAAGGCAGCATAGCGTGGCCAAGGCGCAGCAATGGCTTGCAGGAATTCCGCCGGCCGCTCAGGCTGTCTGATGGACGAGTAAAGCAAAGCAATAATCCAGATTTGAAGCAGGAAGGCGGCAAAGGAGGCCAAGCTGAAAAGGATTCCATACACCGCCGACAGCTCCGGCGCCGCGCGTGGAGTGAAAACCATAAAACCCCATGTGACTTGCCACATCTGGACAGCGTCCGGATTGGTCATGGGCAGGACCAAGCCGCGGAATACGATCAGCCCCAGCCAACAGCACCATGCGGTCGGACGGGTGGAACGCCACGGCCAAAGCCGCGCCGGCAAATCCAGTATGGGTTGGGTGACATTCCGAATGCCGGCCAAATATGGATTATCGAATAGCGCCGCCGGCCGACCGGATTCCCATGCGCGTATCCAGAACAGCATAACCGCAATATTGAACAACAAATCCACCGCACCCAAGGTCATGGGAACATCCGTTTCCGGAGCGCGCCGGGCAATGAGCCCCGTTCGGGCACACACGCTATCACTCGCATCCGTCAGGCGTGCTGCGGGACACTTCAGCGATTGCCGGCGGCTTCAGGCTGAAAAAGCACTTCTACGATTTTTATTCGGCGCTTGCCGGCTGGAACATTCCAGGAGATTTCATCGCCGGCGGCATAGCCAAGGACAGCCGTGCCTATCGGCGAGATCACCGAAATTTTGCCGGCTTCAATGTTGGCCTCATCGGGATAAACCAAGGTGAACACCATCTTTTCTCCGGTGTCAAGATCCTTTAGGACGATCTTGGAATTCATTGTAACCAGAGAAGACGGTATATCTTTTTCCTCCAGAATCGTCGCCCGGCCGAGCTCGGCGGCCAGTTCCGCCAAGTCAGACCGCTCACGCTGATTAGCGGAAACAAGCAGCAATTCACCAAGACGTGCATGGTCCTGTTTTGTAATACAGATTTTTCGTTTTCTCATATTGGCGCCCGCCGGATAAAAGATGGGGGCGTTGCCAGCGCAAGCGCCCGCCATGCGTCAGACTGATTAGTGATAATACTAGCAAAAGAGTTTCGATAAGCAAGCTTTTTTTAAGATGCTTCAAATGGTATCAGTGTCATAGAGAAATTATGATTGACTGACAAATTGAAACTTGCCAAACTCCTGATGTACGGTTGTGGAACGGTTGTGGACGGGGTTATATCCCGAATGGAGATATCTATGAAAAAATTTATTATATGGCTGGGCCGCAATGCTTGTTGGATGTTAGTGGCTTTGGCAGGGGGAGCGCTTGAGAATGCCGTTGCTTCTCCGATTGAGTCGGGGCAGTATTTTACCGGAGCTCTTTCCACCAACAACCCGGTGCATCCGTATTACTTCGATGCGCGCCCCAATGATACAGTGCTGGTGCGGGTGGCCTGCGAAGATGCATTATCCGCATACGTTCCTGACATCACTGTTTACAGCGACTTGGCAGCTACGCATAAGATAGCCGAAGGCTCGCCGAATGCTTACACTATGCAGGACTTAAAAATCAACATTACCACCCAAAGTTGGCATGCCATACACGTAAAGCTTCCGATGGTTTTGGCCAATTACTCCAACGACTTGCAATACAGCGTGTCAATATTGCGCATGCCGGACGCCCCGCTTTCACATGCTGACTTAGACGTGGGGCCGATCCTGAGCGGCCAAGCGTTGGCCGGCACAATACATGTCGGAGCGGACTTGGACGCAGCCACGATCGCAATTTCCAACTCCTGTCGCATGCAAATCCGCATGGGCCAGGGCGCGCCATCGCTTGTGCCCTCCATACAGGTTTTCGGCCCAAACGGCAATCAGATTACCGCGGACTACACCCCGGAATACCGCGCGGAAATCACTACTGCAATTTTAACCAATATGGGCATCTATACTGTGGCCTGCAGCGATTTCTTCAAATCCCGGGGGGCGTATGTCCTGTCTATAGTGAAGATTCCCGGAGAACTTGAAGGCGACGACCTGGATATCGGCTGGATCATTAACGGTGAAACCAAGACCGGCGCTATTGATAAACCCGGCGACTTGGACGTGGCGTTTTTTAATGCTATTACAGGCGACGTGATCTCGGTAGTCATGCAGAAAAAAACAGCGGCTTTGAACCCAGTCATGGAACTCTATGGCCCGGACGCTGAATTGATTGCGATTGCAAAGGATCCTTTGCAACAGCAGGCCGCTATTACAAACCTGCTCCTGAACACCACCGGCAAATA
The DNA here is from genome assembly GCA_050944835.1 of Kiritimatiellia bacterium. GTDB lineage: Bacteria > Verrucomicrobiota > Kiritimatiellia > JAAZAB01 > JAAZAB01 > JAXGPF01. Next base: position 9,772 of record JBMNRV010000045.1, on the reverse strand, counting down.
TACGTTGATTCTGAAAGATGCCCAGGACCGCCACAATGTCGAATACGACCTGACCTTTAATTTCATCAGCGGCCCCAGCACTGAAAATCGCCCGGAAACCCCCACGGGACTGGTGGCGACAGACGGCACTTATACCAATTACATCCGGATTTCATGGGATAGCGCCGAAGGCGCGTTAGGGTATGATCTCTGGCGCAGCCATGGCACCAATCCGCCGAGCGTTATAGTCACAAACCATAATTCCACCATATTTCAGGATTATGATGTAATCAAAAACACGACATATTATTACAAGGTTAAATCCCGTAATACCTACGGCGTCAGCACTAATTTCAGCAACACCGATTCCGGCTGGTGTGGCTCAAATATCATCCCCGCGCCTACAGTTCGTAAAGCTGTGCTGGTGGGGATTAACAAGTATTCGCCCGGGTACCCCGGCGGCGCCCCCACACCGTTACAATTTTGCGTCAATGACGCTTACGGCATCAAACAGGAAATGCTGCTGGGCGACCCGTCTAATTTTTGGGCTGAAGCAAATATCAGCATGTTTACTGATCGTCAGGCCGCCAAGAGCACATTGCGTGGCGCTATGCAGGCTCTGGCCGCCGATTCCGCCGCAGGCGATTTAATCCTCTATACACATGCCAGTCATGGCGGATACGATGGAACCAACACCTTGATTTGCGCGTATGACAACAACTATTACGATTACGAAATGGCTGCCGACTTGGCCCGGTTCCGCAGCGATACCCGCGTGGTGATCATTCTTGACACCTGCCATTCCGGCGGCATGTTCAAGCAAGGGCGCCCATACTGGCCCTTCGTTGAGCGGGTGATGGCCAATTACAAACAGATTAAACAGGCGGAGTATCGCGCCAAAGGCCTGCCTCTGCCACGTGATTTGGGCGCCAATATTGCCTTCATGACCGCCTGCGCCGCCGATGAATTGAGCATGGAGAAAGACAACCATGGTCTCTACACCGGCTCCCTTCTCGCTGCTTGTTTAAAGGCGGATGATGTTGATACAAACGGTTGTTACAGTTTCCAGGAATTACATGAGTATGCCAAGGAACAAACAACATTGAATAATACTAACCAGCGCCCGCAATGTTATAACGAGACCTTGCTCGCGGATACTATTGCCCGCGGAGTTGGTTTGATACACCCCGGGTCCGGCGCGTTCATCTATAATGATTACGACGCTGACGGCGCATCGGACTTGGCGCTGTATCATGAAGCTTCCGGGACTTGGTATATAGGGTCTCTGGCACGTTACTACGACTTCCTGGACGGCCTGACCAACTGGCAATGGATTGTATATGGCGCACAGTTCGGAGGGCCGGGCTGGCGCCCGATAGCCGGCGATTACGATGGTGACGGCTATGCCGATGCGGCCTTGTATAACGAGCAGGCCGGCCAGTGGATGATTGCTTCGGTAAAGAAAATGCAAATCCTGTATCAGAACGTGAATTTCGGCGGGATGGGGTTGCGCCCGATAGTCGGCGATTATGATGGTGATGGCATTTCCGACGGCGCATTGTATGCCCGCTATAATAACGGTTACTGGTATGTCCTTTCCGCGGCTGATGGCGCAACTATCGCGTGGGGCCAAAGCATAACCGGCCCTGATTTTACGGCGGTACCGGGCGATTACGATGGTGATGGCGTTGCAGATTACGCCCTCTACCATAATGCCTCCGGTTACTGGTATATCCTTTCTCACGACAGCCGGAAAATTGTCTGGGGACAACATTTTGGCGCCGCCGGCTACTGCCCGGTGTCGGGCGATTACGACGGCGATGGAATCTTTGATTTGGCGCTCTACCACCCAATATCCGGGCGGTGGTCGGTGTGGTCGCTTGCTCAAAAGGGAATAATTGCCGAAGGCATTGTGTTAGGCGGCTTTGGCTGGCAGCCGGCGCCGGGTGATTACAACGGCGATGGAGCGTATGACTTTTCGGTATATCACGCGGCTGAAGGCCGATGGAAAATTCGTGATTTGGCCGGCAACGAATTGTTCAACAGCGATGCGTTCTTCCCCGGCGGATTAGGCGCGGGCTTCACCCCGGTGTTGCCAACGCTGTGGTGAGGAACCACGGATGGACGCTGATTTGTTACGCGGAGGCGCTGACACAGAGGGTGGAAGTAACCGCAAGATAACGCAGGGGGTTCTCCCCAATCTGCGGTTATCTGCGCAATCTGCGGTTTATTTCCCCTATCACCTTGTGCTTTTTGCATCTTGGTGGCAAAACATCTGTTTTAAAACGGTAGTTCTATTTCATGGAAAATGTTGTTACACCGCTTCAAGCCTTGGTTCTGGCTTGCGTACAGGGCGCGACGGAATTCATCCCTATCAGCAGCTCCGGACATCTGGTGATCTTGCGCAACCTGTGCGGCTGGTCGGATGATGGCGGTTTGTTTTTCGACACTATTCTGCACGCCGGCAGCCTGGCGGCGATTTTAATTTATTTTTGGCGCGAGTGGATGCAGGTGGCGCAGGGGCTGGCGCGGCCGAAACGGGTATCGCCCTTTTACCGGTATCTGCCTTGGTTCCTGATAATTGCCGTTATACCGGCGGCAATTGCCGCCGCCGGGCTGTTTCATTTTCTGGAGGATGAGACAGGCGCGCGTAATATGGCGACCACCGGATTAAGCATGATCGCCACAGGGCTGTGGTTCTGGTTATGTGACCGATGTGAAGCGCGCCGTGCCGATAGTGGGCGCACATTGGACAATTTTAATTGGCGCGATGCGTTTTGGATGGGAATGGCTCAGGTTGTCGCGCTGTTGCCAGGCGCTTCGCGTTCCGGCTGGACGACCGGCGCCGGTGTCTTGCGTGGACACAGCCGCGCCGGCGCGGTGCGCTTTTCTTTTTACATGGCGGCGCCGGCAATTGCCGGCGCATTGATTATGCAACTGCCGGCATTATGGCAAGCAGGGCCCTCCCCTGTTCCGCCCGTGTTAATGCTGGCAGGGTTCGGTTGCAGTTTCGTAGTCAGCCTGCTGGCCATCCGGCTATGCCTCTGGTTTTTCCGCGCACATTCTTTCCGCCTGTTCCGCTATTACATGTTGACGGTGGGAGTGGCCTTGTTGATATGGGAGTTCATATCGTAGCGCGCAACATGTGCCGTGATCTGAAAAACCTCGTGACTTTTGTGCCGCTTTGCGGCCAATCACCTACTTGCCATGCTTACGGCGGTATTGACGGGGCGACATGCCGAGCAGTTTTGAAAATGCGCGGCTGAATGCAAACGGCGAAGAGAAACCGCAAGCGTCTGCCACCTCTTTAACGCTAAGCTGTGTCGTATTTAGCAAATCACGTCCACGGCACAGCCGGAGCGTGCGCATATACTGACCCGGGCTGGTTCCGGCTACATGCTGGAAACGCCGATTGAAGGATGCGGTGGAAATGCCCAACTTCTGCGCAATCTGACTAATGGATAGCGGTTTGGATGGCTGCGCCATAACCAACGCCTGCACACGCCCAATCAAATCGCCCATATCCGCCGCACCCGATTGGCGGTGAATACGGGGTGAACACCGGCTAGCAATACGCGCCAATAATAACCATAGCGTCAAACTAAGCCGGACACTGCGTTCCAGAGAATCCAACCGGCCGGATCTGGCAGTGATATAAGCTTGTAATACATCCACGATTAATTGCTGGGAGACATTGTCAATGACCAGAATCCGGTCGCGCAAAGCCTGCAGTTCGTCCACTCTGTCCAACATGAAGCCAATAAAAAACCAGCGGAATTTTTGTGGCACATCCACTTCATACCGGCGTGGCTGACCGGGAAACACCAACAAAGCTGTGCCGGGCGGAAATTTGTGACGGACATCCGAAATTATGGCCTGTCCACTGCCCTGTATATTATATACCAAATTGAAATGTACAAGTGTCAAATAGTTGCGGCCGCGCCATGGCAATTGATGCGGTGAACGCGTGAAGGCATAAACATCGTGCGGGATAGCCAGCTTGGGCAAAGGCATACGGATATTAGCGTTTATCCGGTCAATCTGCTCGGCTAACTTTGAAAACCGAGCCATATCTGCAGGGGGTCTGCTCATAAATCCTTAACCTTTTTCCCAAGGCGGACGTACGTCCGTAATCCAATTTAAAAAAGTGTTGGAGCAATTCCCTGTGTCATAACGACAGGAATAAAACATTACCCGAAATGATCATTCCAATGATGAAAAAATACACCATATTGCAGCGGGTTTGCAATCTTATTGTCGTAACTCGTTAAGAATGTCCCATTCTGAGCTCTATGAAGAACACATAAAAACTGTTAAGGGGGAGGCAAGGTTAACCGCCAAGAAGGCGCCAAGAACGACAAGGTGAGAGAAGAGGTGGATGTATCACACGGAAGACGCGGAGACGGAAAAGAAATTGCGCAAATTTCCCAGATTGCCAACGCAAGCCACGCTGTCCGCTACGCGGACATGGATCGGCGGACACCCGGATGCTCGAATGAATTTGTGTATCAGGATGTCAGCCGATCCACCAGAGTTAGCTGCGCATGGCAACCTTTTATCGCAGCTCAATGATAGTGCCGCGTAACAGGTATTCGTAACAGCCCATGTCCACACGCCGTGAAAACCGGTCAAGTCGCCGGCATCCATCCAAGTCCAGGGCATCGGCAGCATTCATCCAAGGCATATTGGTTCCGGTATTGACGCAGGGCGATGTGGTTTGCAGGCGGAAATCGCCCTCCCCCACGAATTCCGGCGGCAGCTCGATGTTGTTTTCACCGGGATAACCGCTGATTATTGACGAACAACAATTGATATACGTTGAATAGGCGGCGCTGGACAAATCCGCCGGTGTGTTGTAATAAATCACACAATTAAAGTTTGTGCCAACGCAGGACGACCGGAAAAAAACCCCGTGCTTTGTATTGCCGACGATGGTGCAATTATAGAGGAACTGATGGTCAAAAACATAGAAACCGCCGCCATTGACGGCGCAGCTATTGGATACGACCAAAGCGTTGTAAACATATACTGGATTGCGGAAATATCCGCCACCGCCGTTGCTCGCGCTGACATTGTCGCGTATTTCGCAGCGATCAAGCGTTACGGACATGGTTGTCTGGGGAACAGACGCGAAAATCCCACCACCAGCGGACGAGGCGTTATTGCCGATGATGCTGCAGTCCGTCACCGTTGCCGAGCCCCGCAAAAACAAACCGCCGCCATATGAAGTGTAGGTATTCGTGCCTTCCGCAAATTCACGCGCATGATTGCCGTGCACGACGCATTTTACCAGAAATAGCCGGAAACCGGTATCATCACTGCTGGGATAAAAAAACACTCCGCCGCCGCCGGCGCTGCTGTCGCCGGTTGGATTGTCGGTGATGTTGCCGGAAATGACGCAATTGCGCACGATTGTCGTGCTGGTATTATCGCCATGGACAATGATGCCGCCGCCGCGCCGGTACCCATATCCATTAGTCAACGTCAAGCCTTCAACCGTGATCAGGTGTCCGGCCCCGCTGATATTGACAACCAAACAGCGGTTGGTGTGTTCGCCATCAATGATAGTATCGGACGGATTGCCGCTCCAGCCGCGCAATGTAATCGGTTTGGTGATGCTCACGGCATTGGAGCCATATAAGCTGATGGCATTCCCCTCCGCGCGGTATATGCCGTTTGAGACCCAAACCACACTGCCGTCCGGCGCGGCATTGATTGCGCCCTGCAAGCTGTTGGTGGCGTTAGCCCAACTGCCCACGCCATCACCCGTGCCGTTAGTTGCGACATAGTAGTCCGCGCTGCACATCATAATACCGGCCAACGCCGTAATCAAACATATCGCATTCCGCATCAATTTGGTTATGTTCATTTTTTGAATTCCCTTCAGTGTTATCTCTTATGATGAATATTTATCCCAAAAGGCCATTGTTTCCTAATAAAGTTTGTTGCCAATCATATCCGAATGCGCAGTTCGGTGGACGGGCAATGATAGTCCTTGCCTGCGGCGAACCATCTGGCCAGCGCCACGACAAATTCGCCAGTTGCCCGGTCTTCATGAACGCGGAAGTTTGACAATTGCAGAAGCGGCGAATCATTTTCACCTTTTGTGTCAATCGTAGCCAGCGAGGTCTTGCAAATTGCCGCGCGCGCCTCGTCCACCTCCGCAATCACAAGCGGGTAACGCGGGCCATTGCCCTTTGGATTTTCCGGTGTAACGTTGGCAATCCAATACAATTTACCGTTGCGGCTATGGCGGATCAGCGCCGAGCCGGAAGCCGGACTGAAAAACAGTTCGCCGTTATCGTATGCCAGCGGCGCGGGCTCCGACCACGCCATGCCTCCATCCGATGACAACGCCATCCACTTGCGCCCCGGCACATCCGGCATGGAAGCGTTGCTGCCACGCAAAATCATCATCAGCCGTCCATCGCGCAATCTGGCGATTGCCGGCTCACAGAGCCCGCGTGACGATAGCGCCGGGTCAACTCCAACAAACTCGCCAAAGGTCCAGTTCAGCGTGTCGCTTCCGGCCCATGTGCCGATCAGCATGCCGGCCCGGTACGGTATCAATAGGTTTGTGAATTCGCCTGGCGGCGTCATCTGGCATGGCAATCCGATTTTCCCATCCGGCAACGCCAGCGGCATGCAGAATGAGATAGCCGCGCTGTTTTCGCCATACCGGACGTCCTTCATCCAATGTTTGGCGTCATATCCGGTCTGGATGATTTGCCGGGCGTCTGAAAAGGTTTGTCCGCCATCCATGGATATTTCGTAAAAAATCAAGTGTCGCTTGCGCACATTGCCGTCATGATAATCACCGGAGTACAATGAGTAGTTAAAAAAGTGCAGCAGACGCCGGGCGCCTGGGTCTAAAAACAACGCGCTCTCGCCGCGCCGCCAGATACCGTCTGCCGTTGGCTGCGGATCGTAAACAGTCACTGGCTCAGTCCAGGTTTTGCCGTTATCATGGCTGCGCCGTGAATAAAAGCGCCCAAAAGTGTCAGACGCGATCAAATCGCTGAATTGTTGGAATAGCGCCAAGCCATCCGGCTCCGCGTAAGCCGTCACGCACTGTAAAATCGTGGCGCCCTTATGCAATGGTTCAAGGTAAACCCGTTTGGATACTTGCATGATCGCTCTATCTTTTGAGTGTAACCTCAATTAAGGTTTAAGGCTGGAACGCCTGACCCAGAGCCGACACGATTTCCGGCGCCAGAAAATGCGACGCAAAAAATGCCACCCCGCCGCAATTCAAGGCCGCCATCGTGGATACCTGCTCCACTATTACGTCTGGCGCGCGGACCGCGCGCCGGAACGCGTACCTGCGGCTATCGGCCGGGAGAGTCTCTTCATAGACCCTGGAATACAAACCCAACCCACACACTACTTTTTGCGGGTCGCCGGTTTCCGCCGCGAAATAGCGGAACGCCTTGACAATGGACAGTGTTTGCGATCCATACGCCATGGGCATAATATAATAACCATGTTCCCGTGTCCAGTCGCCGACAAACTGGCCTTGCGCCTTCCCATCTTCCGAAGCCGCTGCGGCAACTGACATCATGGCTTCAGGGCGATGTTGACGCGCCACTTCCGCGACGCGTTTGACCAACCCGCCGAGTTTCGGTCTGTAGAATTCTGCCCAATCGGCATTATCGGCGGCGGCAATGGATTTTTCAAAACGCCGCTGAAATTCCGTGGCACAGCGCGGACATTGGCAGAATGCCTTTGCGCGTATATAGTCCAATTGCATACCGTCAATCTGGTATTTGTGCGCCACTTCCTCGGCAAGTTTCACGATGAAATCGTGGTATTCTTCGGATTGCATACAAACCGCGTACTCCTGATAGCACGGCTTGCCATCGGCGTTATGGTACACATTGCCGATATCCACGCCATATGTTTCCTGAAACCATTTACGGAATGCCGTGTGGCGGTGATTGACGCAAAAAACGGCATGCACCTTGAGTCCGGCGGCATGTCCCCGCTCAACCAAATACGCCAAGGGATCGTATTTTTCGTCACGCAGTTTAAAAGGAAAGATTTCACTGGTGAAAAACGCCTCATCCGATACCAGAACCATTCCCATCAGTGTGTTAATGCCTGCAGCCGCAGCGGCTTGGATGGCGGTATCCAAGCGCGCCTTATCACGCATGTCATTCGCCACCACCCATACGGCGCGGATCGGCAAAGTGGCGCCGCTCGTGGCCATCGGCGCCGGAGCGCTGCCCATGCTCGTCCCCTTGGGGAGTTTTAGTTCAATCAATTCGCGGGCGATCGAACCATCGGCCATAGCCAGAAGAATTTCACCGTTGAATTTCAGGCTTTCCGGTCGGACACCTTCCGGCAGGGCAAATGTAAACCAGCCAGTCGGACGATAATCATCTGAAAATTCCGTGGTCAACGGTATCATATAGTCGCCTGCCGCCACCGATATAGCGGCGTTTAACACTGGAAATTGCGCGCCATCCGCGTCTGTCAACACCCACCGCATGCAGCCGGTTTCGCCATTTTCCCAGTCGTATTGGAAATCAGTTAATGCAATTTTGTACTCCGTCAGATTGGCGAAGGTAAACGCCAACGCAACCGAGACTGCGCGCGCGCCCAGCCATTCCGGAGGCGACGGGCGAATATATGCGGTGTCGTTCATATTGCGCAGATAGCCGCCGGAGTCGGACCAACGCACTTGAAAGACGCCGGGGCGGACAATACTAACCGCGCCTTTGGGGATGCCGCCAGCCGCTGATACCCGGCACTGGTAGTTGGCATGATTGACGCCCGGACGCGATAAGTCGAATTCCGGGCCATTGCCTATTTTCCGGTAATGATCCGATTCTAGCCATATTAGCTGCCAGCCCTTATCTTCATGCCCTATCACCGACGGCGTCAGAATCCATGGCGCTGCTTTAACCACCTCATATTTAGCTTGGACGGGCGCTGTGACGAAGTCCTTGTTGGACATGTCAACGAACGAACACACCGCGCGCAATTCCAGAAAATTGGCGTCAGCGCATAATTGCCTATCCCCTTTTTCCCACTTCAGATTGAAATGCCGCATCGGAGCGTCCGGCGCCGCCCGATCCCGCATGTCGGTCGCGCCCGCCCCGCCCAATATTCCAACTGCTATAACAACACCCGCTATATATTTAATACTGCTACGCATTTCATTCGCTCCCATTGGCACCCCATAGAAAAAATCATCGTAGGGAGCAGATTAAATATACACACAAGATAGGCCTATCGCCGGAGCAATACCAGCAGCAAAACCTAACAAAATCAATCAAAAACATGACCGAATGAAATGGCCTAATCTGAACGGGATACTTAAAACTGCGGCAGTTGGCAGACGGAGGGGAGAACCACGGATGAACACTGATTAACACTGATTTGGTTTAAACTGCCCAAGAATGCCAAAAAACAGACGAAGAATGAAACCGCAGATCCCGGATAATTGGCCAAAGAGGCACACGAAGAAGCAGGAGAAGGGAATGAACCACGGATGAACACGGATGGACACGGATATACAGGAATTGAGACAGAGAATGAAACCGCAGATTGACGCCGATTAACGCAGATTTTATCGGAGATATAAGATGACTCGAATGGCAGGCCACGCTGTCCGCTACGCGGACATGGATCGGCTGACACCCGGATAGGCGAATTAATTCGCATATCTGGGTGTCAACCGATCCGCCAGACCGGCATCTGCCGGTCAGCGCGGCGCTTGAGGATAATCCTTTCCCTATCCGTGTCCATCCGTGTGAATCCGTGGTTCCTCTTCTCCGCGTATCCCTCT
>JBMNRV010000044.1:0-16359 GCA_050944835.1 Kiritimatiellia bacterium | reverse complement strand
GAAACGCACGGCTCAGCATAATGATGAAAATAAATCCAATATCCACAATCTAATACAAATGCACGTCGTAAAATGTCTTCATTTAATTTTCAATTATTTCCCGCAAATAAACTGCGCGCCTACACGACAGCTTCATAGGCTTCCGCCTCCTCGAACGATGATTACAAACCCATAAAGAATGAGGGCGATGCCGACACAACCGAAAGCATCGCCGTCAGCACGGACCAGAGCGGAAACGTCATCGCGCTCCCTCCCGAAGCTTGGCCTCAAAATAGGCGATGGTGCGTCTCAATCCTTCCTCCAGCGGAACAGTCGGCGTCCAATCCAGCATCTAACTGATAAGAAATTGCTTTTCAGCCGATGCAGGCAAACCTAAAACTGCGGCAGTTGGCAAGTTTGTCGCAGATGCGCGACGCGAATGATGAAGCTGTATAAACATACTGCGAATCGCCAGTGCGGCTCGCACCGCCAGAGCGGCTCGCTCATTCGCAACAAAGCAGATGCGGCAAAATCGCCAACCCCTTTACGGGTTTGAAATTCAGGAAACTTTCTTTCACCAAATGAGTGCAGTAACTCTAAATCTTAATATTCTTATTCTCAATGCTTTATCTCGTTTCCTGAATTTCAAATGCCGTTTTAGGGCACACAGCCACCGGCATCAGCATGAACAAGTGTTTGCATGGTTGGCAGTGTGCAAAATCCGAAAAAACATGTCAAGCGCAATTTAAAAACACTCTATATTTCCCTTCATCATCTCTAATTATTGTTTTATACTTTCATTTTCGGGCTTCCAACTTTAAAGTCTCACTCTTTTCAACCTCAGCGCATTCAACACCACTGTGATTGAGCTTAAACTCATAGCTATGGCGGCAAACGTAGGGCTTAGCTTCCATCCCAATGCCGAGTAGAAAACACCCGCAGCCAAAGGTATCCCTATAACATTGTAGAAAAATGCCCAAAACAGATTTTGCTTGATGTTTCTAATGGTGGCTTTGCTGAGCCGTATAGCCGTTACAACGTCGTACGGATTGCTCTTCATCAACACCACATCTGCCGACTCGATAGCTACATCGGCGCCGGAACTCATGGCAAAACCTAAATCGGCTCGTGCCAATGCAGGCGCATCGTTGATTCCATCGCCCACCATTGCGACTTTTACGCCATTCCTGCAAAGCTCCTGAATGGCTTTGTCTTTATCTTGCGGCAACACTTCGGCAATAACTTGGTCTGCGCCTAACTCCTGCTGAATAGCCTCCGCTGTCAGCTGATTATCGCCCGTAAGCATCACGGTGTATATACCAATCGCCTTTAACTCATCTACTGCCTGACGGCTTGTCGGTTTCAGCACATCGGCAACTCCGATTACACCTAAAACTTTCTTCTCGTCAGCCACCAACAACGGTGTTTTCCCCTGCTGTGCGATGTTAAAAAGGGAATCGTCAACTTTTGCCGTATCTATATTTTCCGAAATGTAAGAACGGTTTCCTGTTTTATAAAACGTCCCATCTATCTCTCCCGATACTCCTTTGCCGGGTATTGAAATGAAATTCGACACGGGATAAAGTTCCAATTTTTTCTCCTCGGCTCTATTTAATAAAGCTTTTGAAATGGGATGTTCGGAATAAGCTTCTAATGACGCTGTGATTTTCAGTAATTCACTTTTGTCCATTTTTTGAAATGTCTCAATATCGGTTACTTGCGGTTCGCCTTTTGTAACTGTTCCGGTTTTATCAAATACCACCGCGTTAAGTTTACTTCCCATTTCAAGCGCTTCACCCGATTTAAAGAGAATGCCTTTTTCAGCACCCCTGCCTGTTCCCACCATTATGGCGAGAGGTGTAGCTAATCCCAACGCACAAGGACATGAAATAATCAGAACAGTAATGCCGATAGAGAGCGCAAACTCAAATGACTGTCCAAGCAGCAACCACGCAACGACTGATATGACAGCTATAAGAATTACGGCCGGAACAAAGAAGCCGCCAACCCTGTCGGCAAGCCGTGAAATAGGCGCTTTCGAAGCTGACGCCTCCTCTAAAATCTTTACTATCTGAGAAAAGGTTGTATCCTCACCCACTTTGGTGGCCCTGAAAAGCAAGTAGCCCGATTTATTTATACTTGCGGAAATAACAGTATCGCCCGGCTCTTTCGTTACGGGAATACTCTCGCCCGTGATAGCCGACTCATTGACGGCGCTGATGCCTTCCATAACTACTCCATCAACAGGGATTTTCTGCCCCGGGCGAACGCTCACAATATCACCAACCACCACATCATCGGCGAGAACTTCCATCTCCTTTTGGGAACGAATAACGGTAGCCGTCTCTGGCGCGGAACTGATTAACGTGCTCAAAGCGTCTGATGTTCTACGCTTAGAACGAGCTTCTAGATATTTGCCCAACGTTATCAACGTCAGGATAGTGCCGCCCGACTCAAAGAACAGATTGTGCGAATACTGATTAACCAATTCCAAATCGCCAAGCTGCAATCCAAAAAATATTCTGCCCAGCGCATAAACTCCGTAAATAAATGCGGCAGACGAACCGATAGCAACCAACGTATCCATCGTTGGCAAAAGTTTTCCGAGAGCGCTAAAACCCTGTGTGAAAAACTTTCTGTTGATTATCAATATAGGCAGCGTTAATAAAAATTGTGCAAGGGCAAAATTGAGCGGATTATTTTCTATTGAGAGAATTTCGGGGAAAGGAAAACCGAGCATGTGCCCCATAGAGAGATAAAGCAGCGGTAAAAGAAAGATTAAAGACGCAAGAAATCGCTTCCTTAAAGATTGTTGCTCATTGACAACATGATCATTTTGGATGGATGATCTTGCAATTATTTCAGGCTGTATCAAAAAAGCGCCATATCCTGTATCTTGAACAGAGTTAACAATATCTTGTGATGACAACTTGTTTTCATCAAACTTGACAGACATGCAATTTGTGAGCAAACTGACGTTTACATCTTGCACCCCGTCCAGCTTACGCACAGCCTTTTCGACGTGTGCCACACACGCCGAACAAGCCATACCTGTGATATTGTATTTTTCTGTTTTCACCTGTTAATAATTTATACTTTGGCATGAGGATTTATAACTACCGTCTTTCCGTCATCTCCGCATAATACCCGCCACGACTTATCAGCTCTGCAGGTGAACCCTGTTCGGCAACCGTGCCGCCTTTCAATACAACAATCTTATGAGCGTTGGCGACTGTCCGCATACGATGAGCGATGATAAGCACGGTTTTGTTTTTTATCAATTCCGATATGCCGGCTTGAATTTTGGTTTCGTTTTCCACATCGAGGCTTGCGGTGGCTTCATCTAACAGCACGATGGGCGCGTCTTTAAGTAATGCACGGGCAATGGAAATACGCTGACGTTCACCACCTGAAAGAGTTTCGCCGTTTTCGCCTAAAAGAGTGTCGTAGCCATTTGGTAAACGGTTGATAAACTCCTCACACTGAGCTAAGCGAGCCACGCGCCTTATATCCGCATCAGAGGCATCTTTACGCCCAATGCGAATATTATCGGCAACAGAGGCATTGAACAGCACCACGTCTTGAAACACCACCGAGTAGTTGCGGAGCAGCGCTTCAGGGTCAATCTGCGAAATATTCTCACCGCCGAGCGTTATGGCGCCTTCGTCAATATCCCAAAACCTTGCTGCAAGTTTCACCGATGTACTTTTCCCGCCGCCCGAAGGACCAACCAAAGCCGTAACCTCGCCCTGACGAGCAGTGAACGATACATTACGCAGAACCTGTTTCCTCTCCTCGTAAGCGAACGACACGTTGTCGAAAACAATATCGTAGTTCTTCACCGAGTATTCGGTTTTACCCTCTTGCACAGGCATTTGCTCCATTTCGCGCATACGGTCTAAACGTACATCTAAGTAGCTGAGAATAGCCATATTATTCAGCACTGCGTTAATAGGATTGTAAAATATGCTCGAAATTATTAAAAAAACCAAGTAATTTATCAGCGAAACATCACCACTAGCCAGCAGGTACGCACCCGCAATAATTACCGTTGGCAACCCTAATTTCAGTAAGATATACGAGATATTGAGCAGTACACCCGATGCCAATTCGGTTTTCATTAAGCTCTTTTCATAAACTTTTATTTGATTTTCAAATCCGTTCATATAGGCAGCTTCGCCGTTGTACGATTTTATCTCCTGCACGTTTTCGATAGCCGCCTGAATGCTTTCACTTACATCGCGTTTCACACGGTAGTTTTCAGCAAACTCTCTTCCCATCAACTTTCTTGAGATTACCACCAACAATAACGCTAACGGAACTACCCAAAGCAACGCCAACGCTAACTGCCATTGGTAAAACAACAACCCGATGCCCACCAATGTTATACTGATAAACGATGCAAGTAGTTGTGGCACAGCGTGCGAAAATATCTGTTCCAGCGCGTTGTTGTCTTCCATAATGGTATTGGTAAGGTCTGAGAGGTTTTTCTCGCCAAAAAACGCCAACGGCAGTTTGCGTAATTTCTCGGCAAGAGCTATTCTACGTTTTGCGCTCTCTTTATAGACATTGATATAGGTGCTTTTATATTGAAAATAGGTCACAAGATAAATCACCAATAAAAAAACCAAACCCAAAAGAGCGTAAAACCAAATTCCGTGTGGTGCATCGCTCGAAGCTAAGTATTCCATCAGGAAAATAAACATAAACATAGCCGGTAGCATCAGCACGATGTTTTGTAGCGTAGATAAAACTACACCACTTATAAACGAAGTTACACCTTCCGGCGAGAGAGCAAATCGTTTTTGAAAGTATTTTTTGAGTTTCATAATTACTTCAATTAAATGTTAGAAGCTAGAATGTCCACGCAACTGCCTTTTGATATTCATCCCACATAGAATTATATATTCCATTTTCAGCAATCAATTCAGAGTGAGTGCCTTGTTCGGCAATTTTGCCCTTATCTATTACTAAAATTTTATCTGCATCCTGTACGGTAGTCAGGCGATGGGCAATCATCAGCGCGGTTTTTCCTTTCATCAACTCGCGTAGGGCTTGTTGAATAAGGTGTTCGTTTTCAGGGTCGGCAAAAGCGGTAGCTTCGTCCAAGACCACAATAGGCGCGTTTTTCAAAAATGCCCGTGCCAACACTATTCGTTGTTGTTCGCCGCCGGAAAGATAGGTGCCGTCCACACCTATTTTTGTCTCCAATCCATCGGGCAGACGGACTATAATTTCACGACTTTGTGATAGGTCAATAGCCCGCTCTATCTCGTCAGAGGTGGCCTCAGGCTTGCCATAAGTAATATTTTCCAATAGCGAAGTCTTAAACAACTTGCTGTTTTGAAATACAAACGACACGTTGCGCATCAACTCCTCTTTGGCGATATTTCTTACATCAATGCCGCCGATTTTAACATTCCCCTCTGCTACATCCCAAAAACGCGGGATAAGTCGGGCAATGGTGGTTTTGCCCCCGCCCGAAGCTCCTACCAAAGCATAAGTACTGCCCTGCGGGATATGAAAGGACACACCGTCCACAGCGAAAGAGGTAGCTTCGGGATAAGCAAATCGCACGTTTTCAAACTGAATATCATATTTTGTGATTGTTTTCGGTTGCGCCACTTCGGGCAGTGGTTCAGTTGAGGTGATATTCTCAATACGCGTAAGCGCTTCACCCGCTAAAAACAGGTTGTTTTGCAGATACATTAATTTCATAATATTGGCGCCGATAATGGGCGTGATAAGTAAGTAGAATAGCAAATCGCTCACAACCACCGGCAGCTCGCCACCCCTGCCGATAAGCAACACGGCAACAGGAATAAGGAAAAAGGCGAATCCGTTGATTACGGCGGTGTAAATGCTCATCGGATTGCGCCACGTGAGCGTGTAGGGAATTACCAAATCGCGATAACGGATAATACTGTCATAAAAACGGCGAAACGAGAAAACGGTTTGCTGAAACACTTTTACCACCGGGATTCCCCGCACGTATTCCACCGCTTCGGCGCTCATCTGTTCCTGTGCGGTAAGATAATCTTTCATAAAGTGGTTACGTTTAGGGTTCATCATGTAACCCATAATAAACACTGTAGCGCCAATCGGAATTAAACATGCTACTCCCATTCGCCAATCGAAAACAAAAAGCAAAACAAAAACCAACAACGGCGAAACAATACTTGCCGCCAAATCGGGCAATATATGCGCTAAAAAAGTATGCGTGTTCCCGGCATCGTCATCAATGATTTTGCGTATTCGCCCGCTCGCCTTGCTGTCGAAAAAGCCCAACGGCATATGAAGTAATAGATTAACGGCGGTTGTACGCAAATTGCACTCTACCCGAAATGCTGCCAAGTGCGACAACATCAGCGCTACGAAGTAGAGCAAAACACTGAGCGCCGCCGTGGCAAATGCCCACCACGCATATTGATTTACGGCAGTGCCTTCCGGCGAACCGCCGCTACTGACAAGCGTGCGAACGATAAGCCAGACAAACAGAGCCGGAACTAAAGCTAACAGCCCGTTAAAAGCCGATAACACCAACGATATGGGAAGCAGGATTTTTCGCTTGCCCATATAGATTTCAAAACGTTTTAATGTGTTCATATTATTCTTATGTGCTTATAGTTCATTCTTTATTATCGTTTTATCAGTAAGCAAAGTGGTGTTGTTCACTTACACTCCAAACATTCATTGCTGTTGCAAAAACCTCCTCTTTTTTACCGCATGGCGGTAGAGCGAGTGTTTTAGGGCTTGGGCGGGCGGATTGTTGTTTACAGCAGAGCGTAGCTGTCTTGGTTTAAGCCAAGCGGGTTTTGAGCCCGGAAAGAAAAGGGCATTAGCCCCTTTGGGGGCTAATGCCCACAACCTCACGAACAACTAATCAAATGCCGTTCACAAGTTAAAACGTGGCACACAATGCCGCTCCTCCGCTGAACACATCCTTCAGATTGATATCTTCTTCGTACTTATCGGGATCTGCGTCAAGCGCCCACGATTGGGCGATATACCCCACCAGCTCCAAGCCGTCCTTGAGCGGCACGATCGCCTCCAGTGATAACGCGCAGTGGTTGGCGCCATCATGCCCATCGGGAATGTAGCCCAAATTCCAACCCAGAACGGCAGATGGCACAAGGGTGAGCCAATCCATGACATCGTATTCCCCAGCCATGTATGCTCCGAGAAATGTGCCCTCTGTATCGAAGGAATAGTAGCCATCAAGACCGACGGACAGCCCGGCAGGCAATCCCGAATACGCTAATCCAACGCCAATTTCGTTATCATCTTCATCTTCTTCGTCACTCAGAAAGCGAAGATGAGTGTAGGAAACGTTGGCTTCCAGATCATTCCACGTAAAAGTATAACCAGCGCCGAGATTGAGCTCCCTATAGTCCGTATCGGGGCTGGACGCATAACTGGCATTAAGCGAGAGACCTTTGAAAGCGGCCTCTACTGTTGAGCTTACCAGGCCGTCGCCATCCAGGTTGTCGCGTCCCTCGGATACGTACCGACTCTCCCACCCTCCGGAAATTCCGAATTCAACACCACAGGCGCTCGCATCGTCTCCAGCAATACCGTCCGCTGCTGCCGACGATGCTACCGCCACAAGAACTGCCACTGCTATGTTCCGCCCCCATCCTTCCATCTTGCTTACTACCTTCATTCTATCTCCCTTTCTCGCTACTTAAGGTTTACTGCTTTTTTCCCTACTACTTGTTACTTGTTGTTTTTACTCCCGCTAATTATCTGACACGGATGGTTTGCCTGTCCACACCCGGCGCATCCCGCGCAATGCCCATCCCTCGATCTCAAGGCTCGCACAAACGAACGCACGGTAAAGAACAGCGCCGCACCGATGACCATAATAACTACTACAGTCTCCACATTTGTCCTCCTCCTCTCCTATCCAAGCCCTATCCCAAGCGCCGAACCTATTTGATATACAATCAAAGTCACCACATAGGCCAAAACTGTCAGCCCGCCCAACTGGAACAGCGCCCACTTCCACGAGTTGCTTTCACGCTTGGTAACTGCAATCGTTGCCATGCACGGCGCGGAAATCAGCATAAAGAGCATGATACAGAAGCCGACCAGCGGCGAGTAAGCGGCACGCAGTTTCTCGCGCAACGACTCCGATTCCTCGTCGGCTTCGCCCACGGAATGCACAATTCCCATCTGCGCAACAAAAACCTCCTTCGCCGCAAATGCGCCGATCATGGCCGTGCCGATGCGCCAATCAAAACCCAATGGTTTAATGACCGGCTCCATGGCATGGCCAATCCGCCCGGCAATGGTGTGCGAGAGTTCGGCGGCCTGCTGTTCCTCAGCGGAAAGGCCGGGATCCACGGTCTCCAGCCTCGGGAAGCTGGTCATCGCCCACAGGAGGATCGAAACAGCCAAGATGAGCGTTCCGGCTTTCTTGAGGTACAAACTGCCCCGTTCCCACATGTGAATGAGGACACCCTTGAGCGTCGGCATGCGGTAAGGCGGCAGCTCCATTACAAACGGAACAGACTCACCCTTGAATAAAGTCGAGCGGAATATCTTGGCACAGATGATAGCCAGAACGATACCGATCACATATATGATCCACAGCATAGGCGCGTGCCAAACTTCCGGGAAGAAGGCCGGAATGATCAGGGCATAAATCGGCAACCGGGCGCCGCAACTGATCAGCGGCAACACGAGCATCGTAGTAAGCCGGTCGCGCCGGTTCTCTAATGTACGCGTGGCCATGATCCCCGGGATTGAACAACCGAATCCCGTCAACATGGGAATAAAACTCTTCCCATGCAGTCCAATCTTGTGCATCACCCGGTCCATCATGAACGCCGCCCGTGCCATGTAGCCGGAGTCCTCCAGGATGGCGATAGCCAGGAAAAGCAACAGAATGTTCGGGAGAAACACGAGCACTCCCCCGACCCCGCTGATGATGCCGTCAACCAGCAGCGATTTGAGCAGACTATCCGATCCCGCCGGCCACCACCCCGTTACGCGCTCTCCAAGCCACCCGAAGAAACCTTCGATCCATTCCATGGGCGGGGTACCCACAGTAAAGGTGAGCCAGAAGACCAGATACATCAATCCCAGAAAGATTGGCAGACCCCACACGCGATGGATCACGATCTCGTCAATCAGATCCGAACGCGTATGCCGCGTTTCAACCGTCGCGCGCACAGCGCCCTGGCACGCGCCGGAGATGAATCCGTAGCGGCGGTCGGCAATGATCATTTCAGCCGAATCACCAAGGACCTTCTCGATCCGTGCCTGCTCAAAGCGAATAGTATCCAGAACATCCGATGATGGAAACCGCTTCACGACTTCTTGGTCGTTTTCAAGAAGCTTTACGGCTATCCAGCGGGCTTCCGTGTCATTTGCGAATTTAACGTGGTGTTCCGCTTGCCGCCGGATGGCGGCGATAGCTTGCTCAATGTCAGGGCCATAGGGGATTTTGGGCGCTTTAGCAATGCGGTGTTCATCGGCAACACGAACCGCTGCATCCAGCAATTCCTGCGTGCCAGAGTTCTTATGGCCGACCGTCTGAACAATAGGCGCCCCAAGCATCGAGGAAAGCTCTGCCAGATCGAAATCCAGTCCCCTGGATTTAGCCACATCGCTCATGTTGAACGCAAATACAACCGGAACCCCGAGCTCCAGAAGCTGAACCCCGAGATACAGGTTGCGTTCAAGGTTCGAGGCATCTACTACATCAATGACCACGTCCGGCTTCTCATCAATGATGAAGTTGCGCGCTACGACTTCCTCAATGGAATAGGCGGTCAGACTGTAGGTGCCCGGGAGGTCCACAATCTTTAATTCCCGTCCCTTATGGTGACAGACGCCCTCTTTTTTCTCGACCGTAACGCCCGGGTAGTTCCCGACGTGCTGACGGGATCCCGTGATATTGTTGAATAATGTTGTCTTTCCGGAATTCGGGTTTCCAGCCAGCGCAACTGTGATTGTTGTTTTCATTCCTTTCCTTTCTCATGCCTCACGCTTCAGAACACGGCAACGTGGCTAAAAGTTCGCCTTCCCTAACTTTTCTTGCAAAAAAAAGAGACTAACCCCTTCTTCTATTGCCCTATATTATCGTTCCTTAATTTCAAATGCCGTTTTTAAGTTTACTTGGTTGTTCCTCGCTATCCTCCACCGCTACCTTCTCTGCCATCCCTCGCCCTAACATCAGCCGGTTGCCATTGACGCCAATAATGACCGGCCCTCTGCGGTCGTTATGGCATATCTGGACTTGCACTCCGGGCAACAACCCCATTGCAGCCAACCGGGAATTCAGGCCGTGGCCGGCCTGAACGCAGCGAAACCGCACCGATCTGCCGGTCGGCGCCAAACTCAAAGGCATCCACGATCCTGTATTCATAACTGCGCACCTTACGAATTAACTTTTTTAACACTAATATCCGCCGCCTCTTCCTTGCGGAGCGACAGATGATAGCCTTTTATCTTCACATCCATAGGGTCGCCCAGTGGAGCCACACGCACCACCTCAACCAGGCTCCCTGTGGTAACCCCCATATCACGGATACGCCTTTTTATAGCGCCAGAGCCGGCAACTTTTTCAATCTGCGCCTTCTCGCCGGGCTTCATCTCACTAAGTGATATAATCATCGTATCGCTATTTCCTTTCTTTTGTTTTTCCCTGAAGTCTTCAAGACATTGCTCAATGCACCGCTCACAGTTCTGCGGCGAAACCAATGATTCTTCGCAACGGTAGCCGAAACCGCGCACCCACTTTGCGCCCGCTCTGGGACAGGTTCGTACAAACTCTCCAAACTCTATAAAGCGATCCACAACATGCTTCGATACACCGTGTTCCATGTGGCAAGCCGCTTCGTCAGCCTCCGTCTCGTTAACGGACAAAACATTTACCATAAAGTCACGCAAAGCCTCATGCCGGTGCACAACGCGACTGGCTATCTTTTCGCCGGCTTGAGTCAATGTAACGAAACCGTAACGCTCGTAGTTCACCAAGCCTCGATCCCGCAGGGTCTGTAACATGCCGGTAACGGACGACCGGTTTACCTTAAGACGTTTCGAAATATCCTTTGACCGGGCAACCGCATGTTCCCGGATGAGGATAAAAATCGCCTCCAAGTAGTTCTCAATGCTGACGCTCAGTGTCTCTGTCATCGCTGCACCCTCCCCGAATTCACCGCCTTTTAAAAGTTCGGTGCGGCAAACATACTGCGGACAGCCACACATGTCAACTAAAATTTAAATTTTTTTTGAACGCCCTGTTTTTTGCTTCTAACGGAACTGGACAAACGCCCGCCAGCGGCTAGTATAAGCGGGACACCTCAAGGGAGATGTCGGCTAAACAGAAAGGAATTGCGATCCCCTTGGCGTTGGCGCCTTGGCGGTTCAATCCGGAAACTAAAAGAGAAAACCTGATATGGACGCAGCATTCCATGCCATCTCAGCCGGTTGGCTGGCCCACCGCTTGGGTGAACGCCGCCGCATTCACATTCTGATGGCGGCGTTGATCGGTGTTCTGCCGGACATCCTGGCGCTGATCTTGCTTGGATGCGGGTGGTGTTATGCCTATCGTTGGACCCACTCCCTGACGTTTAACCTGCCATTGCTGTTTCTGCTGTTGTGGCGTCAACCGCGAATTGCCTGGGGAGGATTGCTGCACATAGGCATTGATGTTATTTCACACGGATACGCTACGCGCTGGCTGCTTTATCCGTTTGCCGAGGTATTCATTCCCATCGGCCTTACACTGCGCCACTGGCCGGGGCAACTGCTGTGGCTTGGGCTATGGGTAGGGCTGCTGTGGCTGATCCGGCGTGAGCATTTGCGCACCACATCTCGCTTATCCGATCGGCAAAAGTCATCTTAATGCGCACTTGCTGCAAGCCGTGTTCCGCCAGGACGTTGCCGACCGTATGCACGGCCAACTCCGGCAGGTTGCAATCCGCGCTGATATGCGCCAGAAACACCTGCTCTAATTCATCCCCGGCGATTTCCACCAGCATCTCGGCAGCATGCTGATTGGATAAATGCCCCTGCCGGCCTCGAATGCGCTGCTTCAAGGACTCCGGACGGCGCGCAGCGGACAACATTTCCTCGTCATGATTAGATTCCAGCACCACCATCCGGCAACCGCGCAGACGTTCGCGGACCAAATGCGTGCTGACACCAATATCCGTCACCACACCTACACGCACACCGTTGTTGGCCAGGATAAAACCTACGGGCTCATAGGCATCGTGCGACACGGCAAATGGCTCGATCCGCAAATCACCGATACTAAACGGCGCGCCGGTGGTAAAAACGTTCCAAGCCAACCCGCTGCGGCGTTCATCGCGTTGCAGGGCATCCACCGTGCCGCGGTTGGCGTACAACGCCATCTGGTGCCGTGAATATAATACCGGCAGACCGGCGACGTGATCGCTGTGTTCGTGCGTCAGGCAAATAGCCTGAATTTCATCAGGATGCACACCGATCTGATCCAGCCGCCGTTCCGTTTCCCGTCCGCTCAATCCCGCATCAATCAATATTTTCGTCGCGCCGGCCCGAACATAGATGCAATTGCCCGAGCTGCCGCTGGCTAATACGCAAAGCTGCATGTGCTCCTCTTCCCACAAGATGGTTCGCCGCAATGCCAGGTTGTGAAGCCCCATCCGGCGCACCGGGTTGCATTTCAACCCTGTATTTGGCAGTTGGCAAGTTTGCCGCAGTTTTAGGTTCAGCGGACTGACAACTCGCACAGTCTTTTTATCATGCCAACTGGTCGTAATTTGTCAAGGGGCGATACCAAATGTTACGAAAGCGGACAGGGTTGCCGTGGTCCTGGAGCTCAAGGGCGCCGACGGAACTATGGGGCTTGTATTCCGCCAGAGCGCGGTGCTTGGTCGGCCCCTGGAGCGCGCGCATGTGATGCAGGAGAACACCGTTCAGAAATACGGTGATATAAGCCGGGGTAAGGAGTGTATCGCCGGCGAAGCGAGGCGCGATCCAGACAAAGTCGTACATGTTCCACTGCCCGGGCTGGCGGCAGGCATTCACCAAGGGCGGATACTGGCCGTAGATGCTGCCGGTGGTACCATCCGGATAGGTCGGATTTTCAAAGCAATCCAGCACCTGGATTTCATATTTACGCATAAAGAATACCCCGCTGTTCCCACGACCCTGGCCGTCGCCAACGGCGGTTTCCGGGGAGGCGAATTCCAAGTGCAACTGGCAGTCGCCAAACTCCATCTTCGTGTGGATGTTCCCGGTTTTAGGCGCCACTTCCATGTAACCGTTCTCAACTTTCCATCTGGCTGCTTGATCGTTCTTGTCGAGCCAGTGGCAGAGGCAAGTACCATCAAATAGGATAATGGCATCCGATGGCGGTGTGCCCGGTGTTTCCTGGGTGCTGAACGTCCCCGGGGTGACAACGCGAGGCTGCGGGCGGCCGCCATCATGGACACGCCAGCAGGTTCCGGGAATGATCGGGGTATCGGTGTAGCCGAGAGGTTTTTTGATTTCGTCTGTCATGATGATGTCCTTGGGTGCAGGGATTGATAAGAAATTGCTTTTCTGACGGCATGGACCGCTAGATGGCGCCGCCCCGAAATAGCGCTCTTATGATGTGCAAATTAGCAAACTCAGACTGAAGCGTCAATTGCAGATAGGATACCTAAAAGCTTCTCCGGCTCCCGCTCGCCACTGGGTCAGCTACATGTGCAACGACCAATTCACATGACAGATTCCTTTCATTCTGTTAGAAACAGCCAAGCTTTGCTTTGCGCACCAAGCAGCACAGGTTCCTGCGCCACCGCTTCTTTGAGGAGTCCAACCGCCTGAGTGAACTCGTGACAGGCTTTCCCGAAGGACGCTGGGACGTGACCGAGACGACCGGAACCGACAAGGAGAGCAAGACGGCTTCCAGCGGTTCGCTGGAGGTGAAACGGCTTGCCGACAGGCACTACGCCGCCGTCCTCGTGCGCCCGGACAGCACGAAAACCGATTTCGCCGCTCCGCGCCACGAGGCCGACATCAACGCGTCCGCGGGTGTGCTCGTGGTGCGCTACCGCTTCGACGACGGCCCCGCGAAACCTGTCGTTCGAGGAGACCCTGACCGCAATGATGGAACTCACGCCCGCGGCGGGCGGTTCGCTCGCCGGCAGCCTCCGGGTCTGATACGGGAATGAACGCGATGTCAACGGACTCTACAACATTCGCCTCAAGGCTGTTCCGCAAAACGGTGAGGACAACGAAAAAAGGACACCCGTGGAACCATTCGGGGCTTGATGTTTCCACACCCGCCTGTTACAATCATAGCCGACGATGGGATGTCGGATTATTTCCGGCAGCATCTATGGCGTGGTAGTGGATTGGGTTCATTCCCGACATTCGCGAGGTTGCAATGCTCAAGACCGGACGGTTAAGCTCCAAAGGATCCGCACACGGGAAAACGGCCTTGATCCTGTGGGGCGGCTGGGACGGGCATACGCCTAAGGCGTGCGCGGATCTGCTTGCCCCCTGGCTGGCCTCACGCGGGTTCCGCGTAAAGGTTTCCGACACACTGGATGCCTAAGGTGCCCGAGGCTCTGGAGGTCGTCAGGCGCGGCATGCTCTGGGCTGCCGTGGAACGTGTTACACAAGAATACGTCTCGCCATAAGCAGGCGGTAGGCGCGGGTGGCTGCCCCGGCGGGACGTACTGCCGGGCGTTACCAAGGAAGGAAACAATATGAACCCCATGCGGATCGGCGTAATCGGGTGCGGCAACATCAGCGGCATCTATTTCAAGAACCTGTGCACGGTCTTCAACAATGTGACGATCGCGGCATGTGCCGATCTGGATGAAAGCCGTGCGCAGGCGTGCGCAGACGAGTATCCTGGCGTGCGGGTCTGCTCGGTGGAGGAATTGCTGGCTGATGCCACAATTCCAATAATCGTCAACCTGACCACCCCCAAGGGGCACTATCCGGTGGCGATGCAGGCCGTCTCGGCCGGGCGGCATGTCTATGGCGAGAAACCGCTGACGCTGACCCGCGCCGAGGGGCGGAGGCTGCTGGAAGCGGCGAAGCGCGTCGGCGTCCGCGTCGGCAACGCCCCCGACACCTTCCTGGGTGCCGGTATCCAGACCTGCCGCCGTCTCATAGACGAGGGCGTTATCGGCGAGCCGGTGGCGGCCCAGTCCTTCATGCTATGTCATGGTCACGAGAGATGGCATCCCGACCCCGAGTTCTACTACCAAACCGGCGGCGGGCCGCTCTTTGACATGGGCCCCTACTACCTGACC
Organism: Kiritimatiellia bacterium; assembly: GCA_050944835.1. Lineage (GTDB taxonomy): Bacteria > Verrucomicrobiota > Kiritimatiellia > JAAZAB01 > JAAZAB01 > JAXGPF01. The sequence continues at coordinate 1,129 of JBMNRV010000044.1, read as the reverse complement.
GCGCTGGTGGCGTTGCTCGGCCCCGTGCGCCGCGTGACCGGATCAGCCCGCATCTCCTTCCCCGAGCGCATCATCACGAGCGAGAAGAAGCGCGGCCGGCGTATCCGCGTCGAGGTGCCCACCCACATCGCCGGCGTGATGGATTTCGCCTCGGGTGCGATCGGCACGCTCACCACGAGCTTCGATGTCTGGTCATCCCAGGCGCCGCATATCGAGATATTCGGCTCCGAAGGCTCGCTGTCAGTGCCCAATCCCAACTGCTTCGGCGGCCCCGTGCGGCTGCGGCTCAGGGGCGACAAGGAGTGGCGCGAGGTGCCGCTCAGCGCCGGGTTCCCGACCAATGGCCGTGGTCTTGGGCCTTCGGACATGGCCGAGGCCATCCGCACCAGCCGTCCGCACCGCGCAAGCGGGGAACTGGCCTATCACGTTCTGGATCTGATGCATGCCTTCCACGACGCTTCAGAGTCGGGAAGGCATGTCATGATCGAGAGCACCTGCGAGCGGCCCGCCCCCATGCCGGCCAGCATTTTCGACGGCCGGTGGGCTGGCTAGCGACTGATAAGAAATTGCTTTTCATCCGATGCAGGCACACAGCCACCGGCATCAGCATGAACAAGTGTTTGCATGTTTGGCAGTGTGCAAAATCCGAAAAAACATATCAAGCGCAATTTGAAAACATGTTTTTTGCTCAAAGTGTTTCCTCCACGAGCGGACCTGTGGCAAGACCGGGGCTGTGAGCTGGCAGATGCAGTATTTGGGTCAGTCAAGTTTTTTGCGATTTCAAGCGCTTTGTCTCTTAGCGCAGAGTTTTAGATTAACTCCGCCAATAGCAGTTTGCGAGAGTCATTATACGACAACAACACCCAGACCGCGTCAACCCCAAAATTTCAACCACGCGGCCAATATTGCGCACGCAATGCCCATCTTGGGACGCTTAATCAAATTTCCAGAACACTGTGTCAGGTGGAATCACAAAAAAACTTGACTGACCCCAAATTTGTGGTTTGCGAGAGTCATTATACGACAACAACACCCAGACCGCGTCAACCCCAAAATTTCAACCACGCGGCCAATATTGCGCACGCAATGCCCATCTTGGGACGCTTAATCAAATTTCCAGAACACTGTG
>JBMNRV010000043.1:0-18369 GCA_050944835.1 Kiritimatiellia bacterium | reverse complement strand
GCGGCAACCATGGATCTTCTTACGGGCGTTTAGTCACGATCCCGGGACATGGCATGACTGATCAGGAAATCGGCACTGAACTGAACGATGCCGACAATAACCGTTACTGCATTATCTGCATTGAAGACCACGATAATCTTTTCATCCATCCTCTGAATACCGGAAAACCCGGAAAAGCCAAGTTTGTCTCTTTCAAGGGTGACAGGCTGTTTCGCAATGGCACGGAACTGAAAGTTACGGCTGCCAAAATGGGGCAGATGTACCCATTGAACCGGATTTACCGCCTTGAACTACTCATGGATGGCACAAAGCCCCTCCCTGACAAGACGGTGATGCAATGCGATTTTCTTGATCAGATCCTGGTGCATGATGTTGTGCAGCCGGAAGCGGTCATCAATTACCTTCTAAATCATCCCGGACGGAAGCCGATTCCGGAATTTCAGCCAAAATGGATGATGCAGAAAATGGACAATTCTCCAGAACTGCAAGAATATGCAAAATTGCCGGCGCTGATGCACGTTGAAAACCGCTACCGCTATCAGGCTCGGGGCTGTTCTGTGCTGTATCGCAAATGCAGCTTCCTGGTGAACTTGAGCTCCGTTCAACAGCTCGAACAGATGTTCGGCTGGGGCGGCGGTGCAATCGCTCCGGCAGAGCTGGAAGACTTCTACATTCCGAAACTGAAACCACTGCGTATTCCCAAGCGAGGAAACGCGGAGCAATTTCTGGAGGCGGATTTCAGCGCCGTATTCCGTATGCCGAAAGAAATGGATGTCAGATATACCATTCAACGCGAAGCCAGTATAGACCCGGAGGATCTTCCTGATCGCTTCATCCGGCTTTCCGGAAAAGACCGGCGGGAATATGGAATAGTCTTGGGGTATTCTCTGTTTTCCGGTTGCACGGCCAAGGACAACCGGGGAAAAGACCGTGAAGACATTTATCTTCTTTATCGCGGTAAAAAAATGTATCCCTATGCATATACTCTGAATGATGTCACACCCGGAACGGCCATGGAAACGGTCAGCTACAAACAGTACTTTTCCCCGGAGGATGATCCGGATGCTACGGCCTTTTATTATCATCGGCAGCAGGATTCCCTTGTCGTCTATTTTGACTGCCATAAACCATTGCAGAACCATCGCCTGAATCTGCCTCCTGAACTGGCAGGGAAGAAGTTGACCGTGATTGAAAAAACACCCTCCGTCATCCTGCCGGAAATTTCCAGCGTTCCTGAAGCAGGAATCCATTTTGACGTGAATGCACCATACGGCTATCTGGTGCTGAAAATCGATTAACCTGCATGTGCTGCATAGAGGGTGTAAAACAGGGGGCAGGACGCACCCGTTTCCGTCTGACCCTGTCCAAGGTGTCCACCAGTTTTTCTAATAGATTTCCTTGAATCCTTCGGCTTTTGCATCTTTTGCAAATCCAGGATACATATCCGTCTATTCGTAATTCTCGCCTGCGGCTGTATGATCAAGATTAACCGGTGTATCACCTATACCTTCGCGCAGCTTAAATCCATCTTCTACAGTTATTTCCCATTTTTTTGCAAAAACCATCAAATTCTCTAAGGATTAAGCGTCACGAAAAATCAAAACTTGAAATGTGTTGGCAATAGATATGCGTGTTAAGCTTATTCTATTGCATATTAGTGGCGCATGAGATACATGATGTGAGCAAAGGAGCACATCATGTTTTTTCGTGTGACACGTGCTGGACGGCATCAATATGTGCAAATTGCCCGCAGTTACCGTAATGGCGGCAAAACTAAACAGCAAACCTTGTTGTCCTTGGGGCGCTTGCAGCGCCCGTACTCAGGGCCCTTTGACGCGCTTCTCCGGGACGGAGTCCCCGAGCAAGCGGAACAAAGTGAAGTGCGTTGAGTGGCTCCTCGGGCAGGGCTCGAACCTGCAACCTAGTGGTTAACAGCCACCCGCTCTACCATTGAGCTACCGAGGAATCTCAATTTTGCCTTTCCAGCAAACAAAGCAGATAAAAGATAACATCCGGCAGACTAGAGTCAAGTCTTTTCGCCATTTGAACGCCATTTGAAATTCCGGGAAGGAAAGATTAACCGCCAAGGTACCAAGGTGGGGAATGGGAGAATTAACCGCAGATGGGCGCAAATGGACACAGATTAGAAAGAGATTAGCCACAAAGAGGCACACGATGCACAAGAAAATGCAGATGTCTCACACGGAAGCACGGAGATCACGGAGGAGGAAGTAAGTTTTTTCAGATCAAGAACGCATACTGCGCTGACCGGCATCTGCCGGTCTGGCGTTCCATGTCCGCATAGCGGACAGCGCAGCATGCTATTCTAGTCGGCCGATATCTCTGGTAAAACCTGCGTCAATCGGCGGTTTCTTTCTTCGCCTGTTTTTCTTGGCGCCTTGGCGGTTCAATCCAATCCGTATCCATCCGTGTTGATCCGTGGTTCTTCTCCCCCGCACCTTGCCAACTGCCGTTTTTAGGTTGAATGATTAGATTTTAACCATTTGCTTCAGCGTTTCCAGTTGCTTGGCCTGTTTCGCTACGGCCTGAGCTAAGCATTTCTGTAAATCAGCGATATCGTTCTCAGTCTGCTTAAGCTGCACAACCAATTCGGCCAGCGAGCCAACCTCGTCCGTCTTTTGGACAGGCGCCTTTTGAACAGCCGCCTTCCGGGCAACTTTCGCGCGACCCTTTTTCGCGGATACTTTTTTGGCCGGACGCTTACTAACACCGGCCTTTTTCAAATAGTTTTTCACAGTAATGGGAGAAGTATTCATTTCACGGGCAATGGCTTTAATTGCCATACCATCTTTGAACATATCCACCATCACTTGAGTTTGCTCTTCGTTGAATTTAGGTTTTTGTGCCATACTTTCTCCTTAGTATGTATGTTGTTAATGCTTTATTGCAAGAATATATATAATATACATTCAAACTTGAATCAAGCAATAAATGAAAGGATGAAGGCGGAGATGCCGGACTAGTAACCTAAGAATCTGTGTGCATCACACTCATCCGTGGTTCCCCCCAACATTAAGGTTAAACAAGAGTTGACACCGGACACCAGAGGCGGCAGACTGGTTATGCACCCGCGGCAAACTTGCCAACTGCCGAATATAGGTTTAATCACTATGATCACCGAGCAATTGAAAATAGGCGGCATAACCTTTCCGTCGGCGCTGATTTGCGCGCCGATGGTCGGTATTACACATTCCGCCTTTCGACGTCTGCTGTCGGAATTCGGTGGATACGGCGCGCTCTATACTGAAATGCTCTCCGCGCCGGCCTTGCTGCACGAAAGCCCGACTTATTCCACTTTTATCCGCAAGCGCCCGGAGGAAGGGCCGGTCTTCTACCAACTGCTGCTAAACGGCAGCGAGGATTTACCGGCGGTACTGGATAAGGTCGCCGCCTGCGGCCCAACCGGCATTGATCTCAATTGCGGCTGCGGCGCGCCGGACGCACGTTATATCGGCGGTGGCACGGCCCTGTTTGACGACCCGCCGCGCCTGTATAGCACACTTGCCAACCTTCGCCGACATCACAGCGGTTTATTGACGATTAAGATTCGCCTCGGCCAAACACACCCGGATTGGCAAAATCGTTTTCGCGAAACGCTGAAACTTATTGAAGATACCGGTGTGGACGCTATTACTCTGCATCCGCGTTTTTCCGACGAAAAATTAAAACGCGCTGCCCGCCATGAATTGTTCCCATGGGTTGCCGAACTGACCAAACTACCACTGATTGCCAATGGAGACATCACCGGCCCCGATACTGTCACCCGTCACCCGGAATATTTTTCCGGCATATCGGGCATCATGCTTGGGCGCATTGCAGCGGCGCAACCCTGGATTTTTCATGCTTGGCACAACCCAGGTTACACCCCGGACTACACCGCAGTTTGGGCACGCCTATACGATTACATTATTGAGGACTTTCTGCCAGGCCGCGCTCTATCGCGCTTAAAAGTTTTTACCGCCTATTATGCCCGCAATTTTCTATTCGGCCATACGCTCGCCACTGCCGCGCGCAACGCCCGAACAGAACCCGAATTGCACGAGCGCGCCATGCTGTTTCTGACTAACCGTCCTACAACCGTCAAGCACCCAACTTTGTCGGGGATTTGACCTAAAAACGGCATTTGAAATTCAGGAAACGATATAAAATATTGTGGAGAAGATGAACCACGGATGCACCGGATGGACACGGATAGGATTGAACCGCCAAGGAGGGGGAAGAGATTAGCACACAAAACACAAAAAGAAAAAGCGACAGCAAAAGAGAAAGTTTATTGGGCTGGAGTGGCATGCCCCTTCCCTGTTCCAATCCGTGTCTATCCGTAATCCGTGGTTCCCCCTCCCCCCGGAGTAGCTTAATAATTGGCTATGGCGTCCCCCTCCCTGCACCCATGCGTTCGAATACCCAGGTTAATTCCGAGAAGCAGCGCGCTGGATGGCGTTGTTGATTTCATTCCGGATGACGGATATATCGTTCAACAAGACGTCCGGTTCGGCGATCGGCGTTACCTTGCCTTGGCGACTGTCCCAATTCACCGCGCCGTAGCGCGCCGGAGGAGGCGCGGATATGTCGTCTTGTAAATAAACCTCATAAACATCGCCCTGACTGTAATGCCAGAATTCAAATGGATAGGCCACAAAGCCGTGTCCAGCCATAATGTCTGTGATAGCTTGGCGATTGCGTTGGGCCGCCGCATTGACAAACGGCGATGCCATCGGCGTCAACTCCGACATTTCCAGATATGGCGCGCCACGGTCCACCACCTCCCCCGTATCCGCCACCAACACGGAAATATCCAACGCGGTGCCTGACATATGCGTCCCAAATATCGGACGGGTGGCAACCAGGGCCGTCACGCGGCGAAGCATCATTTCGGCATCAGGCACACTGCCGCCCAGTTCCCAGACTGTTTTGCGGTAAATGGCGTCAAAAACCGATGAAATATGTATTATTGAGCGCTGCATATCCATTGAACGATAACCGTCTTCAATCCGTAATATCCAACCGCGGCGGTTCATCTCTTCCGCGGCGGCTAACAGTCGCGGCACCAATCCGGCGCGCAACCGGAACACCCGCGCCACTCCCGATGTAAACGGCGTCTTGGAAAAGTCCATACGCACACCGCCTGCAACCGCGGCCGCCTGCAAATCCTCCAGCGGCTCCAGGCAATCCTGCACAGGCATGATCCGACAGGCTTCCATCATCGCTGCCGCCGCTTCCATTTGATCACGCCAATAAACACGGCGCCCCAGATCTGATGATTTCTGCATAGTTGTCATTCACTCCTTATAAAAACATTGATTTTTTGATTGTTGCATATCTGGATGGTGGTATTATTGAGCAACCTTGTCAACTCTGAAGTTTATGCCCTAAAACGGCATTTGAAATTCAGGAAACGAGATAAAGAGTTGGAACCGCAGATGAACGCAGATTGGCGCAGATTGGGAAGAAATTAGCCACAAAAATGCACACAATGCACAAAAAGAGAAAGCTACAGAAAAAGAGAAAGTTTGTTGGGCTGGAGTGGCATGCCGCGCTGTCCGCTGTGCGGACATGGATCGGTGGACACCCTGATACACGAATGAATTCGCGTATCAGGGTGTCAGCCGATCCGCCAGACCGGCAGATGCCGGTCAGCGCAGCGTGTTCTGAAAAATCTTGTGAATCTTGTGCATCTTTGTGGCCAATTATCCGGGATCTGCGGTTTCATTCTTCGTCTATTTTTTTGGCATTCTTGGGTAGTTTAAACCAAATCAGTGTTAATCAGTGTCCATCCGTGGTTCTTCCCTGCGCATCTGCGGCAAACTTGCCAACTGCCGCAATTTTAGTTTATGCCAGCTTGAAACGACCTAAACCTGGCCACCGATGGTGCCACGCCATATTCAAGACAATGCAATATTGAGAACACACATTGAATAACAACCTATCACTTTGGAGAACAATCATCCGGCACGGGGTTTATCTTTGTTTGCTGATTGGGGCAACAACGGGGCTGTTGAGTTCCGGCTGCCGTCGCCTGGACAAAACCTATGCGTTGCCGCCAATCGCACTGGATGGCGCACGTGCACTGGCCGAAACGGAAAAATTCGTCGCACTGGGTCCACGCGTCTCCGGCACGGCGGGAGCTGAGACTGCCGCTTTGTATCTATGGCAACGACTGCGCGATATGGGCATTGAGACGGAGATGGACATCTTTCAAGATGCGTCGCCCGGTGGCCCGTATGTTTTTCGTAACGTGCTTGGGCATCTTCCCGGTAGCGGCACAAACTGGGTGATATTGGCTTCGCATTACGACACCAAACACGGCATTGCCACGAACTTCGTCGGCGCCAATGATTCCGGCTCCAGCACCGGCCTGCTTCTGGAACTGGCACAACAACTCCGTACCGTTAACAAGCTCCCAACCAACATTCTTCTGGCATTCCTGGACGGCGAAGAATGTCGGGTGCAATACAGTCCTAACGACGGATTGCACGGCAGTCGGCACCTGGCGCGCACTTTAGTCAAAGACGGCCGTGCTAAGGCCGTCCGTGCGGTGATAGTAATTGACATGATCGGCGATCGCGACTTGACGCTGACCATCCCGCGCAACATCACGCCGGCTTTGGGCGGAATGGCTATGCGTGCCGCCACCGTAGAAAACATACGCCGGAAATGCCGCCTTTTACCGACGGCTATTTTAGACGACCATCAACCATTTCTTGACGCGGGGATGCCAGCAGTGTTATTAATAGACTTTGAATACGGCTCGTCGCCCGGCGGTAACGATTACTGGCATACCTCAGACGACACACTTGATAAGCTCAGCGCCGAAAGTTTGCAGACCGTCGGACGTATGGTATTACATATGCTTTATGAAATTATGCAAATGAACTCATAAATGGCATTTGAAATTCAGAAATGAGATAAATAGTATGAATGAAATCCTTGTAAAATCTTCACTGGATGGCTCGGATCAACCGTCGCTCTTTGATTTTCCCAACGGCGTTGAAAATGCACCGCTGCTGGTGGGGCTCCACACCTGGAGTTATGACCGGTTCAACCAAGTAGATAAAATGCTGCCATTGTGCAGGGAACGCGGCTGGGCGCTTTTGCTGCCGGAATTCCGCGGCCCGAACACCGTTACCAACCCGCATGCACGCGAAGCTTGTGCATCGCGTCTGGCCCGCCAAGACATATTGGACGCCGTAGAACATGTCGCAACATCTTCCTCCATTGACCGCAGCCGGATCATGCTGCTGGGTGGAAGCGGCGGCGGGCACATGGCTTTAATGATGGCAGCTTACGCACCCAAACTATGGCGCATTGTCAGCGCCTGGGTGCCGATTACAGACCTCACGGTATGGCTGAAGGAAACAGGAACTGAGTCGAACTATGGCAAGGCTACAATTGCCTGTTGTGGCGGCGTGCCAGAAACAAGCCCGGCCATCGCCGCTGAATACCGCGAGCGATCGCCGATGACCCATATTCAAGCTCTGTGTGAGGCACATATCTCTGTGCACCATGGTCGGCATGACAGCGCTGTGTCATATACCCACACATTCAACTTGGCGCAGGCTATGGAAAAAGCCGGCGCAAAACGTTTTTACTTTGAAATTTTCAACGGTGGCCACGAATTGCGCTATGATGTCGCCTTCCGATGTTTGGAACAAGCAATTAAGAATGTCTTAGCACAGCCGGCCAGCAAGCTGACCGGATGAACAAAGCTCAAATAATATTCACACATTCAGCACATCGTCTGGAGAACAACTTAACCTAAATTTTTGCTCGTTAATTCCGGTGAAGCGCCGTTAAAAAGTTATGACATTTTAAAAAATATTCTTGTCATAACCACCTTAATAGTTTAGATTACTAAGAATGGATTTCGCAAAAATGCAAAACAATAGCAACGCAGGTATCAGGAGACATGCAGTATGAAAAAAACGTGGTGTCGGATTTCATCTCGGGCTTTTACGTTGGTGGAATTGCTGGTGGTAATCGCCATTATCGCCTTGCTGGCCGGGTTGTTGCTGCCGAACTTGGCTTCCGTGCGTGAAAAAGCCCGGCGTGTGAATTGCCTTTCCAACTTGAATGGTCTGTTTAAGGCTATTTCATCTTGGGGATTGGATCCTTCCGATTCATTCCGTGCGTCATTCCCCCAGACCAACATTGCCAAGGCATTGGCCAGCGCCGGTGGTATTTCGCCGGAAATGTTCATTTGCCCGACCGCTGCCGGTATACGCGGCACCCCTATCTCCCCGGCCTCCACGCTCAAAGACATAACGGAAACCAACAGCAATTACAACTATTGGATGGGACGCGGCCCCAACGATGGCGACAAAGTGATCCTCTGTGATCAGAGCGGTCCAGGCACCAACGGAATGCCCGATACATGGGGCTGGAATCACGATGGATATGGCGGCAACGTCATCAAGGTGGGCGGCAATGGCCTCTGGGTGGATTCAACCAACTTCCCAGTCGGGCTTGAGTCCAAGACCTGTATCACTAACGCCATTATTTCCAATTCGTTCACGCTGCCGTCAGGCGGCATTAACGATATTCTAAAGTTCTAATTTGATAACCCCAAAACAGCTCCCAATGCCTTCAACGGAGGTTCATTGGGAGCTGTTTTTTTTCTAAGTTCAATCATCCATGCGCACTCTTATCACCGGCGGCAGCGGCTTTTTGGGGATCAACCTCGTTCGGCATCTTCTGGGTAAACAGACCGGTGAAATAGTCGTGCTGGATGTCGCAGACTTCGATTATCCCGAACGTGACCGGGTGAAGTTTATTCAAGGCGACATCCGCGACGAAGCTATTGTCCAGCAAGCCATGTCGGGCTGCGACTGGGTGGTGCATACCGCCGCTGCCTTGCCGCTCTATCCACGCAACGAGATTTTGAGCATTGAAGTCGAGGGCACGCGCTGTCTGTTAAAGGCGGCTCAGGCGGCGCAAGTTCAGCGCTTCGTGCATATTTCCTCTACCGCTGTTTACGGGATCCCCGACCACCACCCGCTGCTGGAGACGGATAAATTGGAAGGCGTCGGCGCTTACGGCATGGCCAAAATTTTAGCCGAACAAGTCTGCTTGGAATATCGCCGTCATGGCTTATGCGTTCCCATCCTCCGCCCTAAATCGTTCATAGGCCCTGAGCGGCTGGGTGTGTTCGCCATTTTTTACGAATGGGCGCTTGATGGCCGCCATTTTCCCATGATCGGCAACGGACGTAACCGCTATCAGTTGCTGGATGTGGAAGATTTATGCGATGCCATCTACCTCTGCCTGACGCTTGACGCTGCCAAAGTCAACGACACCTTCAATATCGGCGCAGCGGATTTCGCCACCATGCGCGAGGATTACCAAGCCGTACTGGACGAAGCCGGGTTCGGACGGCGCATTATCGGCTTTCCTGCGGCCCCTGCCATCTGGGGACTGCGCCTGCTGGAATGGCTGCATCTGTCGCCACTTTACAAATGGGTTTACGAAACCGCCGGCAAGGATTCGTTCGTCAGCATAGACAAGGCACGCCAGAAACTTGGTTTTCAACCGCGCTATTCCAACCGCGACGCCTTAGTGCGCAATTACCGGTGGTATGTGGAAAACTACGACAGTTTTCGTAATCAGACCGGCATTTCACATCGCGTGCCTTGGAAACAAAGCGCCTTGAAACTCATCAAGCTTTTTTTCTGACATCAAAGCCGACACCGGCGTATCTACGGCAAACTTGCCACCTGCTGAATATAAGTTGATTTAATTTTCAGCAAGGTCTATATTTCCTTTCAATTCTTGATGCAAACATTGTGCGTCATCGGACAAATTCAGGCAATTTTTGGGTGGGACGATTCACCGCATCGGCAAGCAACAGAAAGGGACAAAGGCGGAGTCGGAAATCTCGGACTAGCGACCTAAAAATCTGTGTCCATCAGTGTTTGTCCGTGGTTCTTCTCCTCTGATCGGATATTTTCACCGCATGATGAAAAAATTATCGGTTATTGCGTTATTGTTCGTTCTGGCAACTGGCTTTGCCCGTGGGTCTGAGGTTCCGACAATAAATCTTGAACCATATCCGGCGGCGGCAGCCAAGCATTGGCGGCCGGGCCCAGCCACTCCGACTGCGACACGGCATAATGACGCCTTGATTTTCCCATGCCCGCTGCGGCGCGGTATGGATCGTGTATATTGGGATCGCGACGTCAATTTCAACCTGACCCATTATCCCTTGCTCGATCTGGAAATCACTTGTCCGAAACCTGACGCCGTGCGCCGTATAGGGCTATACTTAAAAAGCGGCAAAGGATGGTATGTCTGGTTAAAACCACTGACCGGCTCCGGCCGACAAAAAATATTTCTCGCGCAGCAAGAAGCCGGCATTGAAGGCCAACCGGCGGGCTGGCATAAAATTGATGGCATCCGTTTTAGTGTAATGCCGTCCATTCCATTGGACACCACAATAACCCTGCATGCATTAAAAGCCAAACGGCCGACATTGGCTGTGGTGCGCGGCACAACTTCCTGTCCCAACCAGGCGGAGCGCAATGCCGCTAACAGCGCTACCCGCCGCATCAGCCACTGGCTGGACGATTTGCGCCTGCCCTACTCGTTACTTAATGATGAAGATGTCTCAGCCGGGCGCTTGTCCGGAGCACGCCTGGTGATTTTACCTTATAACCCACACCCATCGCGCCGACAAATTCAAGCGCTGCAAAACTTTGCTGATAAGGGTGGAAAATTTATGGTGTTTTACAGCGCCGAGCCGAAATTAGCCGAGTTGCTTGGAATGCGTTTGGGCGAATACCAACGTGCGCGCCAGCCAGGCCAATGGAACGCCTTTGCTTTTAACCGCAATGCGCCGGCCGGTGTTCCGGCATTAGTCTTTCAGGATTCCAGCAATATCCGCCCTGTTCTACCCGACAGTCGCCATGCAAAAACCATCGCTTACTGGCAAAACGCCGCTGGTAAATCCAGTGCGGACCCGGCCTGGGTGCTGAGCGAACGCGGATGCTGGATGTCGCATATTTTGCTGAACGGCGATGATGAAAACAAGAAACTGCTCATCCTGGCGTTGGCGGGACACTTTGAACCATCGGTTTGGCGCGAGGCGGCCCTGGCCGCTTTCGCAAACGTCGGCCGCATCGGCGGCTACTCCGGTTTGGCGGCGGCCCAAGCTGGTATTGCTGGTCTGGCGGCCGCCAGCGGCCGCCGGGACTTGGCCCAACCGGCGCTTGACCGGGCGAACGATTATTACCGGAAACTACGCAAACGAATGGCTGAACAAAACTACCAGAACGCTTTCCAGGAAAGCCGCCATTTGCAGCGCGCCCTATTACAGGCTTACTCTGCCGCCCACCCTCCTTGCTCCATGAGGTTACGCGGTGTCTGGAACCATTCCGGCATGGGACTCTACCCCGGCGATTGGCCGCGCACAGCGCGGTTACTGAAGAGTTCCGGCATCAATGCAATTTTCCCTAATTTATTATGGGCTGGAACTGCGCACTACCCCAGCAAGATAGTCCCACCCTCCGACATCAGCCGCATAGTCGGCGACCAGCTACGCCAGTCCGCCAATGCCGCCCGCGCCGCCGGCTTGGAAATGCATCTCTGGAAAGTTTGCTGGAACCTCGGCAACGCTCCCGCGGAAAAAATCAAGCAATGGCGCAACGAAGGACGCCTGCAGCAAACGACAGACGGTGAAACATTGCCTTGGCTGTGCCCCAGCCATCCCAAAAATATCGCTCAGGAAATCAATGCAATCCGCGAAGCGGTTGCTACCGGCTTGCTGGACGGCATCCATCTGGATTACCTGCGTTATCCAGGACCGCATGCCTGTTTCTGCAATGGTTGCCGGCAGCGGTTTGAAAAGGCTCTGGGGCAACGTGTTACCGGTTGGCCTGCTAAAGTACGCAAAGGGCCACTTGCCGGCCGGTTTCAGGAATGGCGTTGCGATCAAATCACGGAATTCGTGCGACGCGTCCGCCAAGTCGTGAAGGAACTTGATCCAAAGATCAAACTTTCCGCCGCAGTTTATCAGGGTTATCCCGATTGCCGCCGTAGTGTCGGACAGGACTGGGGTCACTGGCTAAAAAACGGTCTGCTGGATTTTGCTGTGCCAATGAATTACACCGGCAGCTCTGCGGAATTCGCCGATGTTCTCCGGCGGCAAACCGCATTGCCGGGCGCCGCACATCGGATTTACCCCGGGCTGGGCGTGACTGCTGCTGAAAGTCGTCTGACGCCCGACAATGTGATTGAGCAAATCTCCCAAGCCGAAGCGTTGCATTGTGGCGGATTTGTATTATTTGACTTAAATGCCACCTTAGCAGAAGAGACTCTGCCTATCCTGCGCTTGGGGCCGACATCCCGGCCATGATCACACAGAAGCAGCATCAGTGATGGACATACGGATGAGAAGCGGCACACGTTTTCGCACGCGGACAGGCCAGATTAAAAACGGCTGGAATCTGGTCGGGAACAACAGCCTTTTAAATATTCACCCTATGGGATGACACTATTAATAGTTCATACTAAGGCCTATATGTACTCTGATGCCACTTGCATCAATTTCGAGATTTGCTTCCTCGCCGCCCTCATAAAAATTCTCTGACGAGGAAAAGCACCATGTCCCCGCGCCGTAAAGAGAGAGCAGCCGATTCAACCGCCAAGCAAGGCCTAGTTGCGCGTTTGCCACCAGGAAGCCACCTTCGAAGTACCGATCCGTCGTCGCCGCATCTGCCGGTGTATTCACGGTTTGGAGTTGAGCCAAACGAAAGCCTAAATCCAATTCCGTCCACAGGGCCCACCTTGGCTTCTCGATCAATCGTTGGTTGAGCGCCAACGACATCTCAGCCACGTCAAGTTCAGCACGAGAATATCCGGCTTCAGTCAGGCTCGAATCCTGCGACATCCAAAATGACCCCTTCAGGCCGACGCGCGTCTTGTTTGCCACACGCCAGATGATCCCGCACTCCATCCCCGACATGTCTTCGATGTTCAAGTCGCAGTTCGCCAGACCCAACCCAGAAACATCTACCTTCTCAAGCGATGTGCCAGCGCCTGAGATAAAAAATCCCAAACGCGTGAATATGCTCTCAGGAACCGGCTCCCACATTCTGGCCTCAAGTTTCTGCGAGAATTCGTATGCTTGTTCAGGCGTCATTTGCTCCACAGCCTTAATGACGGCCTCTGGGGTTAAAGTCTCATCAGCGTAACTCATCTGGAATATAAGCAGACAGCAAGCGATTACAAAACATCTCTTCATTTCCATACTTCCTTTCATCATTGTTCTAAGCTGAGTGAATTTTGAATTAGTCATAAGCCCCCTCCAGAAGCGAATGCACAATGTCACTAAACGTGGCAGAATTTACAAGATCAGACACTGCGGCTTCGAGACGCTTGTAAAATGCTTGCTGTGTACCCCCCAACGCCTCAGTCCCTTGCACCAACATCACATTTACCTTCGACATCGCGTATTGTCAACGCTTTTCCAGAGTGGACTTTCCCAAAAAATTCTGTCATTCCATAAAGATCAGGCCGAGCGGTTAAAATTCGGGGTCTGGCGGCGCCCTGAAAGGGCGTTGGGGCTATTCTGGAAAACCACTTTTCCACTTCTAGATATGCCTGTCAAAATGCATCTCGTTTTTTCCCAATAACTTAGATAGATCTACCTCCGATTTTTAAGGGGGGATGTCCTGTTTTCCAGAAGACAAAAAAATAATTTGCCAAACATATAGTAATTGTGTATCCTTTTTCGCATTAAAGGTGTAGTTATGTCTTGTTTAATGTAAAGGAATAACATATGCGTAAAAAACTGGCAGGAATGTTGGTGGTGGCGACTCTGCTTGCAAGTAGTGCGCCTTGGGTTAGCGCCATCAATCCAAACCGTGGCGGATTGATGGGATTTATTGCCGGATGCTGTTTCGGTATCCGTGCCGGCGCCGCTTACAACGACGGCAAGGAAATACACTGGCGCGAATGGGTGTCGCTTATCCCTTATGCCAACATTGTTTTTGCAATTTGGAACGGATTTGACGGCGCCAATGGCATGACTACCGACGACTACGTCAAAAAATACGGCGCGGCGTTTTATTAATTAATAAGTGTTATAAGTGTTATTTATTCGATTAACCAAAAGGAGACAGGCATGAAAAAAGTATTAGCGGGTGTAGTACTGGCGGCTATGCTGGTTGGTGGCGCAGTGCAAACGACACATGCTGTCAATCCAAATCGCGGAGGATTGATGGGGTTTATCGCCGGATGCTGCTTTGGTATCCGTGCCGGCGCCGCTTATAACGACGGCAAGGACATACACTGGCGCGAATGGGTATTGTGTATTCCGTTTGCCAACATTGTTTTTGCAATTTGGAATGGCATTGACGGCGCCAACGGCATGACTACGGCCGATTACACCGGCAAATACGGCGCGGCGTTTTATTAATACCGCCCGAAATGTATTTACAAGGATTCCGGGCGCGTGCCCGGAATCCTTTTTTATTCCCAATTCTAATCTCCGCCCATGATTATCAGAATACTATTCTTTCTCTTGGCGGTCGGCACATCGGCATATACAGCTATGGCAGCCGAACTGACTTTGGCAGAACAAATTTGCCGTAGCTATACCAACATCCATACCGTCTCCTGCATGGTGCGCAAAACAACAGAGCTGCAGGGTCATACCGCCAAGATGCTCAGCCGGGTGTATTACCAACGCCCTGATCGCCTGCATGTTGAAAACATCGTGCCATTACGGCGGCGCATCCTCTCCGACGGCACACGCTTTTACCTGACGCAGGATGGCTGGCGCAAGGGTTATTCCGTGCCTCTCCCTGAACTTACAGGCGAATGGAAAATCATGCAACAGGCCATACCCGGAACGGCGATGGAGCACCTCCTCCGGCTGCATGGTGTCCCGGAAGAAGTATTGGAAGGGCTCCCGGATTTACCCATACGCCGAGCTTACCAAAAAGACGACCTATGCATTGTGCTGTCTGCCGATGCGCAGCATCGTTTGGCCCGTATCGAATTTTATACCTCGTCCGATTTTGCAGAACGCACCGCTCTGTATTTATTTGATGACTTTTTGCACGTCACTAACGATTGCTGGCTGGCCGCACGGCAACGCGCGGAATTGTGCATTCGTGGCGAAAACATCAAGGAAACCCGTCGCCTGGACAAATTGACGGCAAATCAACCCTTGGCAGCCGGATTGTTTGATCCGGACGCTTTTTTCAAAGGGATGGAATTTGTCGCCGATTTTTCCGCCGCGCCATAAATGCGCTCGCCGAATGACATCGCAATCCCGGCAAAGAAGGCCAGGCGCCGCGAAAACATCATGGCTGCTCTCCTGTCAATTTTATTCTGTTGCTTTTTGGCCGGGGTCTGTACCGCGGCAGAAACAACGTTGCTAGGCAACCTTTACAATGAGCGCCAATGGCAAGCCTGCCGGATTGAGGCGCAGCGTATTATAGCGGAGCAACCGCACAATTTTGAAGCACGACTCTATCAGGCACGCGCTGAAGCCGAACTCGGGAGAGAAAGCGCCCTGCCGACATTGAAAGACTTGGCAAATCATCCGGACGCCCCCCCGGCGCTAAGCTTGGTGGCGCGTTATGACGCTGCCCGGCTTCTCTGGCGTAACGGACAACGCGCTGCCGCAGCCGATAACCTGCGTGAAGTATTCCTGCAGACTGACAACCCCGCCCTGTTTTTGGAAGCCGGCTGCGCTTTGGACATGGTGTTACGTGTCCAGGCCATGACTTGGGGCGACATCAAACTCATTACAGACCAAATAAATACCTCTTCGGCGCAATGGACACCGGACTTAATTCAATCCGTGCGCCGCAAGTGGAAACCGCCAAAAGAAAAAGGCGGCGGCATTGGGCGTGGTGTAATTGCCGTTTACCGTTCACAAATCCGTCCGGCCATCGGCGACCGTTGTGTATTGCTGCCTTCCTGCTCGGAATACTCACACCAAGCGTTCCAGCAACACGGTTTCTTCATCGGCGCCGCAATGACTGCCGACCGCTTTGTGCGTGAACCGAGTGTTACCGCCGCTGCCGCCTCTCCGGTTATATGCAACTGCCGCATATACTACAGCGATCCGCTGCACGACCACGATTGGTGGTTCGCCCAACCGCCGGACGATAATGGGGGGAACTGAATTAATCATGCACACTTGGCGAAAAAATCTGCTTGTCTGTATTACAGCCTTTGCCCTGACGGCACTGGCAACAGAAACATCCCTCTATCGTCTGGCTTGCGAGTTGGCCGAGGAAGGGGATCACGCCGCCGCCGCGCTTGAATTCCGTCGTCTGGCTCTGACCGCAGAAGCCCCTGCCTCCGCCGGACTGGCTTGGGCAGCGGCTTATGAATACGTTTGCGCCGGCATCTGGCCGGCGGCTGACAAAATGCTGAATTATGTAGAAGACGCCGATCTCTCATTAGAGTTGCCGGTTCTGCTCCTGCGCGCGGAAAGCGCTGCCGCCCAAAATCAATCGGATGCGGCTGACTTTTATTATCAGGCGGCGCGAAGCCACCGCTCCGCTTCAACGGAACTCCAGCGCTACGCCGCCATCAAGTCGGCCGCCCTGCTGGCCGGCATGCAGCAGCACGATGCCGCCCGGGCCGCACTGGCCGATGCGCCGGGCAAACATGACGCAGCCCTACAGGCGCTGACGAAATATGAAGCCGGGCGTGACAAAAAACCGTGGCTGGGCGGCATTCTTGGAATCATCCCCGGACTGGGTTATGCCTATTCCGGTGAATATTCCAATGCCGCCCGCTCGCTGATTCTTAACAGTTTATTCATTTTCGGCATGGTCAACACCGCTCAGCACGATGATTGGGGCGCTTTCGCCGTCATAACATTTTTTGAATTCACATGGTATTCCGGCAGTATTTATGGCGGGATAGATGCCGCCCACCGTTATAATCATCAACGTCTGCAAGATTGTCAAAACCAGATTGTCGGCAACGCAGGTTACAAGCCTGACCGACAACGCTTTCCAATAGTTACCTTACAATTCGAGTTCTAATCGCTATGCCGCCTGCACCTAAAACTTTGATTGCTTTTATTGTGTCTCTCGCCATCCTGGTTACGGCGGGATTGACCGGGCGTCATTTTTACAAAAGGCACAAAGCCTTCGCACACCTGCCGATGACCGTGCCGATCCTGATGTATCATGACATCAGCCCTGCTGGTGACATCGCGACTGCTGATGACGTCTGGACCGTACAAGCCGACAATTTGGCAAAACACCTGCAATTTCTCAAAGACCAGGGTTATACCAGCGTACTGCCGGCTGACTTAGCCGCGGCAGCGCACGGGCAGACCACCCTGCCATCAAAGCCGGTGTTAATCACTTTTGATGATGGCTTCCTCAGCAGCGTAACCTTAGCCGAGCCCTTACTGAAACAATATGGCTTCCGGGGCACGGTTTACCTGATTACCGCCAAAATTGCCGATACGACGGATCAGCGTCAACGCTTCCGTGACACCCCTTGCCTGACTTGGCCGGAAGTCCGCACGGCTATGCGACGCGGCACCCTTAGCTTCGGTGTACATTCCCATACGCATCCAAAGCAACCTGACGCCGTGGCAAAAGAAGTTACTGTCAGCCGGGACTGCTTCCGCGCACACACTGGAGTACGCCCTGACAGCTTTTGCTATCCACACGGCCAGAGCAATCCGGCTTTAGAACAAGCAGTACGGGACGCCGGCTATACCACCGCTATGATTTGCGAGGATGAAGTCGCCTTGCTGAGCCGCGAGACCAACCTGCTGGCGCTGCCACGAGTGTCGGTTTTTGGCGGAGCACAGCATTTTACGGTTGAGGTCTTGCCACGCGAACAGACTGGGCCGAATTGTATAGGCGGGTTAGTGCGCAACCTCGGTCGGCCGGTTCGAGTGGCGCCGCGCCTATTAGGCACAGGGATGCCGGAAACGCAAACGTGGCTGCCGGAAACACGCTTGGGCCCCGACGCCCAGGATTGGCGTTGGCCAACGGCTGACGGCATAGATATGCAAAAATTGCGACTGGAAATCTGGGATCGCAACCGAGTGCTTCGCCTTTATACACTGCCTTAACATTAACCTAAAAACGGCATTTGAAATTCGGGAAACGAGATAAAATGTTGAGAACCAGAGGAACCACGGATGGTGTGGGCCGCACGGATGGACGCGAATAAAGGAGTGGAAGGGGAGCCCTTAAAGGACGTGACATAGAGAACCATCATTGTCCAATCCTTATCCAAAGTATGTCTGGATTATGTCACGCCCTTTCAGACATCTGAGCCGGTCCGTCAAGTAAATTTATTGATTTTTATGCAGCATTATTTACAGCCTCGGCAAGCCATGATCCGTGCTGTTTTAATGAT
>JBMNRV010000042.1:0-18856 GCA_050944835.1 Kiritimatiellia bacterium | reverse complement strand
TTCCAAGAACTACAAGAGATTACTTGCCATCGTTGAGGAAATGACTATCCTAAACATGGAATTGATCAAGCGTGATGCCGATCTCTGACTGCGGTCAGAGAGGCGTTAGAACTTGTGACTGTCGAGCGGTGTTAGAAACCACCATTATATGCGTTGCGCGGATGTCCCAGCGCAATCGCACGGCTGACGCAACCATCCTTGCGTGCACCAATCTTAAAAAATGGAGACGACATGAATCATGGGAAGTTCTTGGCTGCGGCGTTGATACTGGCGTTAGGCATGACGTTGTCTGCCGGCATTATTTCAAAATTGTTTTTCCGAATCAAACTTGAACAGTCTATTACCGTCAAAGGCTATGCCGAGGCGAATGTAGAATCCGACTTCAGCCGATTCCGCTGCCGCTATACCGCCCGCGGCGCCAGCTTGCCGGAAGCTTACGCCGGATTGGCACAAGCACGGAAGGCGGTAACGGCTAAATTGCTGGCCAGCGGCTTTACCGGCGCGGAACTTGCATTCGATGTGATTGATGTAACAAAAGTCCAACGCCGGGATGCCCACGGCAAGGAAATGAACGAAGTGGAATTCCACGATCTGGCCCAAAGCGTTACCATAGAATCCACCAACGTTTATCTGGTCCGTGATACCGCTGTCGCGCTGGGTGAAATGATTAAGGATAACATTGACCTGACGGTCTTTGCCCCGTCTTTCTACGTATCCGACTTGCAGGCAACCAAACTCAAACTTATGGCTGAGGCCACAGCCGACGGATGCAAACGCGCGACGACACTGGCAGAAAACAGCGGCGGACGAGTAGGCAAATTAACTGCCGCGAAACAGGGTGTATTCCAGATCACCACGCGCAACTCCACCGATGTCGCGGGATATGGCATCTATGACGAATCCACCATTGACAAAACCGTCAAGGCGATTGTGACATTGGAATATGAAATAAAGTCGCAATGAGCGTTCCAAGTTCACCGCAGTTGTCCATGCGTTATTGACGAACCATCCTAGGCACGAACACCGCTATAACGATCCCAACCAACAGAAAAATCAAGCCGGCTGCCGGAACAACGAACAACTGCCCGCTGACGACGTTGTTGCCATATTACATTCCTTACTGGCTAATTCCTTCCGCTGGTGGAGTAAGTCCCTGTGGCAGATTGTTAACGCCTATCACTTCAATTAATTCTTTTATCTCCTGCGCAAAACCTTCTCGATAAGGCTCCCTGCCCTTCCGCACGGCAAGCAGACGCAAAAACTCAGCAATGGGATACTCATATTCCTTCCAATTCTCATGAAAACCTACAAAACCGTTATCACGGAGCAAGGCGGCAGCGTCCTCAATCAGGTCATCCGCGAATTGCATCATATTGACTTTCCCTCGCGCAATCACTTTATAGGGAGTTTTATCAAAGAAGTCATCCTCTGAAAACTCCAGCATAAAATCTACCACCTCACCTTCAGGCTTGTAGAATGTCGCTTTATAGCATTCCGGTTCACCATCGAAACCAACCACATAATCATCCCACTCGTCCTCACCCCAGGGCCAATAGTAGCCCTCTTTGCGAAATGTCAGCATGGTGGTTGCAAGGCGCAGCATAGGGTCTAAGGTCGGATATCCAATCCAAGAGGCGGCTATATCCTCCTTGATCCCCGGCCCACGGACCTGCCAGAACATCCAGCCGACCGACAACTCAGTAATCCTGAAGCGTGTGTATTCCATTGTATTAACTCCCGTAGTTCCTTCTGATGCGCCTCGCAGGACGCGGGTTCAGATTTTGTCCGACACAAAAAAAGGCCGACCGCCGTCGGCCGACCTTTACACGTCAAGTTGGTAGCGGGGGTTGGATTTGAACCAACGACCTTCAGGTTATGAGCCTGACGAGCTACCGGGCTGCTCCACCCCGCAATCAATGGAAAACCCTATCAATATACAAAACGCTATATTTAATGCAAGGATTTTTTCAAAATGCTTAAACACTACTGTCCTAAACTGCGGCAGTTAACTCGTTTCCTGAATTTCAAATGCCGTTTTTAGGATTGTCTTTCCGCCAGAAACCACTACAATTTAAGCAAATATGTGGATGAAATCCCTAATGATTTAACCATTCCATCACTTATAAACAACAGAAAGGCTTCTATCCGCCATGAATTATTCCAATACTTATCACCGCCGTGCCGGCTTTACCCTGCTGGAATTGCTGGTCACCGTTTCTATCTTGGCAATTCTGATGGGATTGATTGTCCCAATGTATGGGAACATGAAAAAGAATGCCCGCATTGCCTCGGATAAAGTCACCGCCAAAAATCTGGAAACCGCCTTCCGCGCCTATCTTGACCATTACTCCACATGGCCCAGCTGCGTCAATGATAGTGAAAAAAAAATCGAAGGCGATATTTACAAAATGCTCTCAGGAGAAGCTTCCACCGCTAACCCTAACCCCGACAAAATTGTTTTTTACGAGTTTTCCAATACAAACGCAGGCGATAAGGCTGTGGATGCCTTCTGGGGATTGGGCGAAAACGACAACGAACATGTTTTCCGAGTTAAATTCGACCATAATTATGATAACGTCATCAACCACAAAAACAATGTAATACGCCGCCCAGTGATCGTCTGGAGTGTAGGGCCTGATGGCACAAACGACACTTCGGACGATATAACCTCCTGGTGATCGTTCTACACACCGCCAATTCAGATAATTTGCTTAATATACTACACGCCATGAAAACCTTACAAACACGGCCACACATCGCTGAAATAATACAGACCAATCAGAAAGCAATTCTTTCCTTGCTCGAAGAGATGGTCAACATCAACAGTTTTTCACATAACCCTGCTGGAATTAACCAAGTCGGTGAATTGGTGCGGGAAGCCATGCCGCCTGGTTTTAAACATTCCTGCGTCACAAATGACGCCGGTGTCAATCACCATATTTTCACTAAGTCCGGCGACGGACGCGACCGCCCCGCTATCGTGTTAGCCGGCCATCTGGACACACTCTGTCCACCCGATCCGGCATTTGATCGTCTGCGCGAAGAAGGCGACATCCTGCGCGGCCCCGGCGTAAACGACATGAAAGGCGGGGACGTTGTGCTGATCTGGGCGTTGAAGACGTTGCACCTATGCGGCGCATTGGAACAGATGCCGATCACCTGTATTTTTAACGGTGATGAAGAATTGGGTTCGCCAACTTCATATAAACTTTTTACTGACATGCGCGGCGCCGGGCCAGCGCTGGTTTTTGAATGCGGCGGCCCAGCCGATACAGTTGTGACAACCCGCAAGGGAGTGGCACGTTACCGTATGCGCCTTACCGGCAAACCAAACCATTTCGGGAATCTTCAGGAACCAAAGATCAGTGCGATCGAGGAACTAGCGCATAAAATACTGGCTGTGGAAGCTATGAACCGCACCGACAATAGTATAGTAACAAATGTCGGACGAATTGACGGCGGACTGGCGGCCAACGCTGTAGCAGCGGCGGCATCTATGGATTTTGAGGTCCGTTATTGGGACCCGGCCTTGGAACAAAAAATCATCCGCGACATCGAGCAACTGGCTAAAAATCACCGGGTACCAATCCTCGGCGCCACTCTCGAACGTCTTTCATACCGCCCGCCCATGCGCCCTGACGCCGATGCTATGCGCCTCTTTGACTTGATTGTCGAACGCGGGCGCGCATTGGGCATGCGGATCACCGAAGAAAAACGCGGTGGGGTTTCCGATGCCTGTTGGCTGGCGCATGCCGGAGTCACTGTGATTGACGGACTCGGGCCGCTGGGCGATCATGATTTTACCCCGAATGAATACATCCGCAAAGATACACTTTTCAGCCGTACGGAATTGGCAGCCAATCTGTTGTTGGATTTACAGGAGACACACGCCAAGCCCGGCATTTGAGCGCTGGGGCTGGGTTACTTCTTATCCTTGGCCTTCTCTGCGACCTTCTCTTTGTCCTTGTTATCCTTGTCGCTGACAGGCGGTTTTTCCTCCGGCAATTTGAAGCCAGTTGGCAGCATGGCATTCTCCAGCTTGGCGCCGGTAAAAATTGCATCTTTGAGCACGGCGCCCGTGAGATCCGCCCCGGTAAGATCGGCATCCGTCAAATCGGCCTTTGTTAAATCAGCGCCGACCATAACGGCATTTGCTAAAATTGCTCCCATCAGAGATGCGTTTTTTAAAATGGCATTATACAGCGTCGCGCCCGTGAGGTCCGCCCCGCGCAAAGTAGCGCCTTCCAGATTGGCATTGCTCAAGTCCGCCCGGATCATAATTGCATCAGTGAAAATCGTTCTCTTCAAAACGGCATGACTGAGATTAGCGGAAATTAGGTTGACATTGCTCAAATCGGCGCCGTCCAGCTTGGCCGCAGATAAATTCTTGTGAAAACTATTGCCGCGGGCCAAGCTGATGCACTCATCACGCGTCATTTTATCCGCACCGATGCGCAAGGTGCTGATACGCCTGGTTGTCCCCTTGCGCACTTGCGCCATAACATCCACAG
This sequence comes from Kiritimatiellia bacterium, assembly GCA_050944835.1. Taxonomy (GTDB): domain Bacteria; phylum Verrucomicrobiota; class Kiritimatiellia; order JAAZAB01; family JAAZAB01; genus JAXGPF01. The sequence goes on along the minus strand of JBMNRV010000042.1, from coordinate 14,345 downwards.
GCGGCATTATAAAAGCCGCGGCCAGACACACTGTAAATATCAACTTATTCATGCTGCCAGTATAAACCTTTCGGCGGTGAAAGCAATTGGAAAGTGGAAGCCTAAAACTGCGGCAGTTGGCAAGTTTGTCGCAGATGCGCGACGCGACACCGACGGGGAAGAACCACGGATGAACACTGATTAACACTGATTTGGTTTAAACTGCCCAAGAATGCCAAAAAACAGACGAAGAATGAAACTGCAGATCCCGGATAATCCCGCCGCCGCACCCTCCCTTCCGTGTATTCAGTGTATTCCGTGGTTCTTTCCCTCCTCATCTGCGTCAATCTGCGCCCATCTGCGGTTTCACCATTTTATCTCGTTTCCTGAATTTCAAATGCCGTTTTTAGGGGAAGGCCTAGCCTGAACACCCACACGATACTACAGGTCGGAATTATTGCACTGGGAAATCAATCCCGGCTTTCGAGGAAACCTTCCAGCTTTTGTAAACGGCTGGGGTGGCGCAGCTTGCGCAGTGATTTCGCCTCAATTTGCCGAATGCGCTCACGGGTCACTGAAAACATGCTGCCTATTTCTTCCAAAGTGCGCGGGCAACCGTCATCAAGTCCGAAGCGCAACCGCAAGACCTTCTGCTCGCGTTCGGAAAGAGTTTTCAATACATCCTGCAAGCGCTCGCGCAGCAGGCTGTAAGCCGTCATTTCCGATGGGTTTTCCGCCGATTTGTCTTCGATAAAATCGCCGAAATAGGCGTCATCACTATCGCCAACGGTGGCCTGAAGGGAAATGGGCTGCTGGGCCATTTTGAACACTTCGCGCATGCGCTCTACCGGCATATTGACTTCATCGGCTACCTCTTCCGGTGTGGGTTCACGCCCAAAATCCTGCAGCAACTGCTTCTGCACCCGCGTCAGCTTATTAATCGTTTCGATCATGTGGACAGGGATGCGAATGGTGCGGGCCTGATCGGCTATAGCGCGTGTGGCAGCCTGGCGAATCCACCAAGTGGCGTAAGTGCTGAATTTGTAGCCGCGCTTGTATTCAAACTTTTCCACTGCCCGCATCAGCCCGGTATTGCCTTCCTGGATCAAGTCCAGGAACATCAAACCACGGTTCATGTATTTTTTAACAATACTGATGACCAAGCGCAAATTGGCTTCCGCCATTTCCGTGCGGGCTTTATGACCTTTTTTCAGCCAAGACTTCAATTCGCGATATTTGGCTTCAAAGTCCTCACAGGTCATCCAATACTTGTTTTCAAAATCTTTTTGCAGGGCACGAGCTTTGGACAAGGCTGCTTTGACTTCAGGTTTATTTTTGCCGCGCCCGGACTCCAGGCGCGAAATTTGAAGGCGCCAAGCCTGATATTCATTGAAGACTTCATCCGCTTGGTCAACAAAATCTTCCACCGCCTTTTGCTTGAAAAACAACTTATCGAGCAATTGCCCGTATTTGCGCACTTGGCGCTCGAAAACCTTAGCTTCGTTGGAACCTGCGACGGCATCTGCCGGCAACTGCCGCAAGGCATCGAAAGCCCGCGAGGCATCCCTATGCGCAGTGAGGATTTTCTTTTTGACTTTAGGCAGGACGCGCAAGTACTTATCGCGGCTATCAACATGTTTATCAACAATAATCCGGTCGAAACGTTCCTTGCTCTGCTCCAGTCGGGCGGTCAACTCAAAATATGAGTCTATTGAAAAACCGAAGCGCTTGAAAATTTCCCGGGCATTGATCTCAGCCTCCTCAATCCGCTTGCAGATTTCCACCTCCTGCGTACGTGTCAACAAAGGAACCTGGCCCATCTGATGCAGATAGGTGCGGATGGGATCGTCCATAACGTCAAAAGCGCGGTCCTGCTCGGCGCGTTCGTCCTTTTCCAGTTGTTTTTTAAACTGTTCGACATTGGCGGAATCAATGATTTCAATATCCATGCCGCGCAGCAGCAGTACTAACCCGTCAATTTCATCCGCATCAATCAAATCCGTCGGCAGAGCCTCTTGAATATCGGTGTAAGTCAAATAGCCTTGCTCGCGCGCAAGCTTCATCAAATCCTTGATCTTTTCGCGGCGCTCTTCACTGCTCATCTTAATACGCAATGGCGTGTTGGAGACGGGCGGCAATCCCTTTTTGCGGCTGGCGCCCGCTGTTGCGGCGGACTTATTGGACTTAGTCTTGGGAGGCGCGGCCTGACCTGTGGCGCGTTTAGACTTAGCCGTAGCTTTTTTCTGCGCGGTTTTGGCAGTAGTTTTGGCGGTTGTTTTGAGCTTAGTCTTACTTGACGCAGCTTTAGCTGTGGAAGACGTTCGTCGTGTAGCAGATTTGGCTGACGACTTATCTTTGCCGACAGACGCCGTCACGGGTTTTTTTTGAGTGGATTTTTTAGTCTTTTCAGGCTTTTTATTCATGCCGCTTTCCAAGCAGGTTTCCAGCAATGCGCATCGAGCTTGCCCAACCACGGGGAACGGAACGCGACCGACAGCCGTTCATCCGTGGAAGCAAAAAGCCAACGGTCGGAATCGAACCGACGACCGGCGCATTACGAATGCGCTGCTCTACCAGCTGAGCTACGTTGGCAAAAAACATCGGCCATTAAAAAGGTTTTATCGCAACAAGTCAATCAAAAAATTGGCTGTGATAAAAACATGAAAATGAACGCGGGCGGCGTTGCCGCCGCCCGCGCCATTTTTAACCGAATTTAACCGGAATATCCGATCGAACGGTTTAATACATCCCGTCCATACCGCCCATGCCGCCACCTGCCGGCGCCGGCGCGGGCTTATCCTTCTCCGGAATGTCCGTGACCATACATTCAGTTGTCAGCAACAAACCGGCAATACTGGCTGCATTTTGAATAGCTGAACGCGTCACCTTAGCCGGATCAATTACACCATCCTTCACCAGGTCGGTGTATTGGGCAGTAGCCACGTTATAACCGAATGTCCCTTTGGCTTTCCGGACTTCCGCCACGACGATCGAAGCATCCAGCCCAGCATTGGCCACTAACTGGCGCAGAGGCGCTTCCAGACAACGGCTGATGATCTGCACACCGATGGCTTCATCGCCTGTGACTTCCAACTTGTCCAGCGCAGATTGTGTGCGCATCAAAGCCACACCGCCACCGGCCACTACGCCTTCTTCCACTGCCGCCCGCGTAGCATGTAAAGCATCTTCCACGCGCGCTTTCTTTTCCTTCATTTCCGTCTCAGTCGCAGCGCCGACGTTGATCACTGCCACACCGCCGGCCAGCTTAGCCAAGCGTTCCTGCAGCTTCTCGCGGTCATAATCTGAGGTGGTTTCCTCGATCTGCCTGCGAATCTGGCTGACACGCCCCTGAATTGCTGAAGATTTACCCGCACCTTCGATAATCGTGGTGTTTTCCTTGTCCACCGTAATCCGTTTGGCACGGCCCAGCTCGTCCAGCTTGACGTTTTCCAGCTTGATGCCCAAATCTTCCGTCAGACATTTGCCGCCGGTCAGGATGGCAATATCTTCCAGCATGGCTTTACGGCGATCACCGAATCCCGGCGCCTTGACGGCGCAGCATTGCAGCGTGCCACGCAGGCGGTTCACCACCAGAGTCGCCAATGCCTCGCCTTCGACTTCTTCGGCGATGATCATCAACGGCTTGCCGGACTTGGCTACCGTCTGCAAAAGCGGCAACAAATCCTGCAGACTCGAGATTTTCTTCTCGTGTATCAGGATGTATGCATCTTCAAGCACGGCTTCCATGTTTTCAGAGTCGGTCACAAAGTAAGGCGAGAGGTAGCCCTTGTCAAACTGCATCCCTTCCACCACGTCCAGCGAGGTTTCAATGGTTTTGGCTTCCTCAACCGTCACTGTGCCGTCCTTGCCAACCTTGTCCATGGCGTCGGCGATGATTTCGCCAATCTGCTGGTCGCCATTCGCGGAAATCGAAGCCACCTGGCGAATTTCCGTGTGCTCCTTGACTTTCTTGCTCTGCTTCGCGATCGCATCAACAACCGCCGTAACAGCTTTATCAATGCCCCGCTTAAGCGCCATCGGATCGGCGCCGGCGGTGACATTCTTCAGGCCTTCGCGGTAAATCGCCTCGCTGAGCAGCGTCGCTGTCGTGGTGCCATCACCAGCGACATCGCTGGTCTTGCTGGCGACTTCACGCACTAACTGCGCACCCATGTTTTCGAACGGATCCGGCAGCTCGATTTCCTTAGCGACAGTTACGCCGTCCTTAGTAATCGTCGGCGAGCCGAATTTTTTGTCCAGAACCACATTGCGCCCGCAGGGACCGAGCGTGGTCTTTACCGCGCGGTTGAGCTTTTCAACGCCGCGCAGAATACTTTGTCGCGCTTCGGTGTCATACTTTAACTGCTTACCTTTTTCTGCCATAACTGCTGTTCTCCTTCATTAGCTTTCCGCCGCAGGGACGCGCGCCGACAGGCGCGGCATCCACTTGCTGCCACGGAACTTGGTTTAACCTTCTATCACACCCAGTATATCTTCCTCACGCACGATCTGATATTCCGTGTCGTCTATCTTGATTTCCGTACCGCCATATTTCGGCAGCAAAACGGACTGCCCTTTTTTGACGTTCATCGGGATCAACTTGCCGTTATCATCCAGTTTGCCGGGCCCCACAGCAATAACCTTGCCTTGCATCGGTTTTTCCTTAGCGGAATCCGGAATGATGATACCACCTTTGTTAACTTCTCCTTCCTTCATCGGCTCAATCAGTACACGATCTCCCAACGGTTGAATCTTCATACAGTCTGCTTCCTCCTTTTTATGTTTTGCTTGCGCAGGCAGTTATGCCCACAACCCCAGTGACGACTTACTTCTTGTCGTCCACCATTTCGAAATCAGCGTCAATCACACCATCGTCCTTTTTGCCGACAGGCGGCTCCTCGGGCGATGGCGCACCGCCACCGGCCTGCTGTTCACTTCCGGCTGAGTGATCACTCGCGCCCTGCTTGGCCTGAGCATACAAATCAGCGGAAATCGCCTGCATTTCCTTGTTAAGCTCTTCGATGCCGGCCTTCATCTTATCCGCATCCTCGTCTTTGACGGCCTGCTTCAAACGCTCAATCGCCGCTTCCACCGCCCCTTTCTTAGTGGCATCTGCCTTGTCGCCATGTTCTTTCAGGAACTTTTCGGTTTCATACACAGTGGCATCAGCCCGGTTACGCAGTTCAACGGCTTCGCGTTTTTTCTGGTCCTCAGCAGCATGCAACTCGGCATCCTTTACCAACTGCTCGATCTCTTTTTTGTCGAGTCCGCTGGAAGATGTAATTGTGATTTTCTGCTCCTTGCCCGTGCCCAAGTCCTTAGCCGACACATGCAGAATCCCGTTGACGTCAATGTCAAACGCAACCTCAATCTGCGGGACACCGCGCGGCGCCGGCGGGATGCCGTCCAAGTGGAACCGACCGATAGACTTGTTGTCCGCGGCCATTTTGCGCTCGCCTTGCAGCACATGGATTTCCACGGAAGGCTGGCTATCAGACGCTGTGCTGAAAATCTCACTCTTACGCGTCGGGATGGTGGTGTTGCGCTCAATCAACGGCGTTGACACACCGCCCAGCGTCTCGATCCCCAGACTTAATGGCGTGACGTCCAGCAGCAAGACATCATGCACTTCGCCTTTCAGAACGCCGCCCTGGATAGCGGCGCCTATAGCCACCACCTCATCGGGATTAACCCCTTTGTGGGGATCTTTGCCAAAAAGCGCCTTCACATCTTCCTGCACTTTGGGCATGCGCGTCATACCGCCCACCAGTACCACTTCATTCATGGCAGCCATATCCAGCCCTGAATCCTTAATGCAGGTCTTGACCGGACCGGCCGTCCGCGACACCAGATCATCCACCAACTGTTCCAACTTGGCCCGCGTCAGCGTCATATTCAGGTGTTTTGGGCCGGAAGCATCCGCCGTAATGAACGGCAGATTGATGTCTGTCTGCTGTGAAGTGGAGAGCTCGCACTTAGCCTTTTCAGCGGCTTCCTTCAAGCGTTGCAACCCCATCGGGTCTTTGGAAAGGTCCACCCCATTATCTCTTTTGAATTCCGCCAGAATCCAATTGATCACCGCCTGGTCAAAATCATCGCCACCCAAGTGCGTATCACCATTAGTAGCCTTGACCTCAAAGACTCCTTCGCCGATTTCCAGAATTGAGATATCGAACGTGCCGCCGCCTAAGTCATAAACGGCTATCTTCTCATCTTTTTTCTTGTCTAAGCCGTAAGCCAGCGAGGCCGCCGTCGGCTCATTGATGATACGTAAAACTTCCAAACCGGCGATTTTGCCGGCATCCTTAGTCGCCTGCCGTTGACTGTCATTAAAATAGGCTGGCACGGTAATCACTGCCTGGGTTATTTTTTCACCTAGATAGGCTTCCGCGTCCGCGCGTAATTTCTGTAGGATCATAGAGGCGATTTCCGGCGGCGAATAAACCTTATCGCCCGCCTTCACATGCGCATCGCCATTGGTAGCCTTAACCACCTTGTATGGCACCAAATCAATTTCATGCTTCACCACTTCGTCATACTTGCGCCCCATGAAACGCTTGATCGAATAAACCGTATTCTCCGGATTCGTGACCGCCTGCCGCTTGGCCGCCTGCCCAACTAATCTTTCCCCGCTCTTTGTAAACGCCACAATTGAAGGCGTCGTCCGCGACCCTTCCGCGTTTGGAATCACTACCGGCTCGCCGCCTTCCATAACAGCCATGCACGAATTTGTCGTGCCTAAATCTATCCCCAATACTTTTGACATATTCCCCCCCTTGCTATCGCACCTAAACTAACATTACCATTATGCCGCCTATCCCCATCGGATAGGCAACACGGTATCATCACGCATTTAAAAACAGTTTAAGAGCATTTACCATGCCAACTAGACGCGATCCCACCAACAACTCTTTTATTTGCATGATAAACAACAGCTTATATAAAAAAATAAAAATATTGCGCCACATGAACACCACACACCGACAGCGACATAGTGCCCCACACCGGCGCGCAACAGGGACAATATGACACAAAAAAAACAACGCTTTTCAACAGAAACTGCAGAAGAACTACGAATGGTGCGGGTCGCACCGGCAAACAGTGACTGACACAGACAGACTTACACGAAGCCGCGTGCCACCTCTGTCTGAACGCTTACCAGAAACTCACACATCGCATTCCAGATCCAGCAACGGTGCATGCTGCTGTGCGCCATAAACATCGGTTTCGCCCAATCCGCCGGATGGCAGCGGACGCACGATGGTAATTTTTATGGCCTTAGCCGGGCGGAATTCCACAATATTGATGACGTTCTCTTTCGGTGTGCGATATAGAGCGGAAATCAAATCGGTATTGATCGCGCCAGCCTGGCAAAACCGGTCAAACATATCCCAATCCTTGAAAATAATATCCAAGGTCAACTCATAGGGCCCGGAATTCTTGCTCCGTATCACTTGAGCGACATCGTTTAATCTGACTTTCACGCCGCACCTCCTATAGACATGTGCCGGATCGGGAATAACTCCAACGGATCCTCGACTTCCAACAAGTGATAAACGCTGAAGGCATACACCGGGCCGGCCTTGAAATCCGACGGCGAATACGGGAAAGCCAAATTGCCGGCCGTAGCCTTCCGTCCCGGGTAGCCGTAATGCAGCATAGTCGAGCGGGCCAAACTGCAAACGGCATCGGCGCTATTCTGGTCGGTGGCTACCGCTTCAATGACTATGCCAATTTCGTGTCCGCCAGCCGTTGGACAAGGCTCCAGCGCTCCCATAACACCATTGCGTCCGTAAATTTTGAAATCCAGGAAATAGTTTTCGATTACCCCGCGCAGGTTATCCGCCACGCGCTCGCGCACTCCCGCGACAACCGTGTCAATCTCGCGGATCATCAGCGGATCGCGTGTGCCGGCGATGGAAACAGTCCGATACCCAACCAATTTGGCGCCTTCCAGTTTAATTTTATATGGCTGTGTGGGCTGGAAGCGACTGCCGCTGACACGCGTCACACGGTCGCTGACCTGCTCGAATTTGGCGGCGTGCAAATCCAAGATGCCGCCGGGACCGGGCAGTTCATAAGGGTTGGTTTTCTCATAAAGCGTATGTGCGGCCACGGACAACGTAGTACAGGCCCGCTGTGGATTCAGCGGTTCCACTTCGAAGCAATCATTGCGGAGAGTGCCCAACATGCAGTCATTGCCACTGCCCGGCACGGCGGCGATACAGGCGCACTCCAAAATCTTGCCTAAATGCACGGCTAACCCGCGGTCAAAACCTTCACGCACAGGCAGCGCCGAAAATACCGCCGGATCATAAGCGCGTCCGGCGATAATAACCTGCGCGTCTTCATCCAAAGCACGGATAAACGGCTCCATCCCCATTTGACCGACAATACGCACTGTCTGCTCCAGTTCCGCACGGGTCAACTCCGGCGCCGGATGCAACGGCGTAATCCGTCCCTGTTCAAAAGCGCGCAAAGCCGCTGTTTTATCAATCTCGGCGTCAATGGCCGCGAGTTTGAACGACCAGCGGTGTTCACGCGCCAATTCCTCAACTATCTCCAACGCCCATGCCAAATGCGGCGCGCCGCCGCTGCCGCCGGCCGACCCCACAATCATAGGAACCCCGGCAGTCAACGCGCCTTCCAACATTAACGCCAGATCGCGCTTGACTGCGGCGCGGTTGGTAAAGGAAACACCGGCGCCCAGATAATATGGGCCAGGATCGGTTGACCCGGCATCTACGGCAATCAGGTGCGGCCGGCGGCGCATGCCCTCGCGGAAAGATTCTTCCGGAAATCCATAGCCCAATATACCAGTGGTAGAAAGTATGCGCATTTCATCCATATAATTGCCTTCCCTTTGATGCTAAATTAAAACGATAAATTCTTACAAAAAAACCGGGTGAACTTCAAGTGTTTGTTGTGATCCGGATCAGACGAATCAGACCGATCGGTCTGATCGAACGGAACCGGACGGATCGCAATAATCCCTCCAGATGGGCAGTTCACCACCCAATTACATCAGGCTCCAGCAGCGCGCACGGCGGCAGCGATAGCAGCGATATGCTTCGGAGTTGTGCCGCAACAACCGCCGATGATGTTGGCGCCGGCAGCCAGCAGGGCCGGAACCTGCCTGGCCGCATCTTCAGGCGTGGTGTCAAACACTGTGCGGCCACCTTCCGTTCTGGGCATACCGGCATTGGCATGCACGAGGATCGGCGTATGCGGCGCGGCCGCACGCAGCGCCTGAACGATATCCACCATGCGATCAAACCCGTTGCCGCAGTTAGTGCCGATAACATCGGCGCCGGCGCCCAGACAAGCTTCCGCAGCCTGCTCCGGAGATACCCCCATCATTGTACGATACTCACCGCGGGTATTCCGTTCGAAGGTCATGGTGGCCGCTATATCCAAGCCGGTATTCTCACGGACGGCCTTGATAGCCTGTTCGATTTCATCAAGCGCCGACATGGTTTCAATGCAGACAGCATCCGCGCCGCCTGCTTCCAATGCCAGCGCCTGTTCGCGAAAGGCGTTGTAAAGTTCCTGCTCCGTTACATCGCCCATCAGCAGCAACTTTCCTGTAGGGCCGATAGAGCCCAGCACCGCCCGTTCCTTGCCAGCCGCCTCGCGGGAGATTTCCGCAGCCGTACGATTGATTTCCTGAACGCAGTCCTCCAGCCCGAAATGTTCCAGCTTAAAACGCGTGCCGCCAAAACTGTTGGTTTCGATCATATCAGCGCCGGCCTGCACATAATCAGCGGCAATTTTCAGCACATCCAGATGATGTGTCAGACACCAGAGTTCAGGACATTCACCAGGCGCCAAACCGGCTTCCTGCAACAGCGTTCCCCAGCCGCCATCTGAAACTAATGGCCGACCGGCTTTCAATTTATCCAATAACATTCCCATATTCCCTCACATTCAGCGGATATACCAAATTGACCAAGTTCGTCCCTCTCCGGTGGCGGAGGACGCCGCTACAGTCTCCCCGCATAACGGTATCGTGACATTGCACGGTTGTTTTTTCAAGTCCGGAATTATTAAAATGCCTTGCGTAGGCCTTCCAGATGGTTATATAATACGGCAAATCACAAATTCTCTGGAAGCCTGAAGAATTAAGCGATTCCGGCGGAATCTGCGGCGCCCCCCGGTGGAGGCGATCCGATTGCATTAAATAACCTTAAACTCAAAAGCAAATGAAAACATATCGCAAAGAATTATGGTTTGAAGTCCCCGCGCGCCGGGCGTTTCTCAATATCACACCGCAAGTTGTCGCCTGCCTCCGTGAAAGTGGTATCCGGGAAGGGCTGGCGCTGGTGAATGCCATGCACATCACCGCCAGCGTTTTCATCAACGATGATGAAAGCGGTCTGCATGCCGACATGGAGAAGTGGTTGGAAAAACTCGCGCCGGAAAAACCACATAGCCAATACGCGCATAACGGTGCGGAAGACAACGCCGATGCCCACCTGAAACGATCGGTGATGGGCAGGGAAGTCGTCGTGGCAATTACCGAAGGCAAGCTGGATTTCGGCCCTTGGGAGCAGATTTTTTACGGCGAATTCGACGGGAAACGCCGCAAACGGGTATTGGTGAAAATTATTGGTGAATAGTCCCCGGCAAACCATGCCACGTATTGCTAAAATTGTGGTAGAGATTTCGCTGGGACGCGAGTTCGATTACCTGATACCGGAACATCTGGCCGGACAAATCCGAGTCGGTTCACAAGTGCTGGCGCCCTTCCGCCATTCCATCGCCCGCGGCTACGTTGTGGGATTTGCGACACATTCCAACTGCAAATCACTCAAGGAAATTCAGGAAGTGATTGGCAAGCGGCCGCTGCTGACGCCTATCGTACTACAACTGGCACGCTGGATGAGCGAATACTACTGTTGCACCTTGGAACAGGCCATCCGCACTGTCCTGCCCTGCGCAATCCGCCGCGCCGGCGCACGATGCCGCACACTGCTGTATGTCGAGCCGGCCGACTTACCGGCAGACAATGCCATGATTGACACTTTGACGCCACGGCGGGCGCAGCTTCTGAAGCAATTACGCGCTGAAGGCGCACAGCCCATGGCGGACTTCATCCGCCGAACGCACGCCAGCGCAAATATTCTGCGGCAGATGGAAAAAGACGGTCTTTTGCATCTGCGGCGGCGGACGGCCGAACGCAACCCTTCGGAACACCTCGCACTGCTGAACATACTGCCAACGCAACCGCTTGAGCTGTTTTCTGAGCAGATACGCGCATTGGAACTGGCCAAGCAGGCGATTGACACCCATACCCCGCCGGTAATCCTCCTGCATGGTGTAACCGGCAGCGGCAAAACTGAAGTTTACCTGCAAGCCATCAGCCATGCTCTGAGCCAGGGACGTGGCGCCATCATGCTGGTGCCGGAAATCGCCCTCACCCCGCAAACTGTGGAACGGTTTCATAGCCGGTTCGGTAATGAAATCGCCGTGCTGCACAGCCATCTTTCCGACGGCGAACGCCATGATGAGTGGCATCGGATTCATGACGGGCGGGCGCGCATCGTTGTCGGAGCGCGATCAGCCTTATTCGCGCCGGTGGCCGACTTGGGACTGATTGTCGTGGATGAAGAGCACGAACCCAGCTATAAGCAGGCTGAAGCGCCCCGTTACAACGCGCGCGATGTGGCTGTGATGCGCGGGCATATGGAAAAATGCGCGGTGTTGCTCGGCTCGGCCACACCTGCTTTGGAGTCATTTTACAACGTGCGCCGCGGCAAATACTTTCTATGCAGCATGCCAAACCGTGTAGATAACCGCTCTATGCCCGATATGCGGATTGTGGATATGCGCGTGGAAACGGAACGCGAAGGACGCTTAAACGTATTTTCACGCGCCTTGCTGGAGGCCATGCGTCAGCGCTTGGAAAACGGCGAGCAAATCATCCTGTTCCTCAACCGACGTGGATTTGCCACTACGGTGATGTGTCCACAATGCGGCTATACCGCCGCTTGCTCCCAGTGTAGTGTCTGCATGACTTACCATCGCGCAGCGGCGGAAATCCGCTGCCATATCTGTGGCAACAGCGCGCCACCGCCGGATAAATGCCCGGAATGTGGGATGCCGACGCTGAAATTCAGCGGCATAGGCACTCAACGCATTGAAAGCGCCGTCCGCGCCGTCCTCCCCCAAGCGCGCGTCCGGCGCATGGACGCCGACACCACCGTTACCAAACACGCTTACACCGACATTCTCGGCGATTTCAAAGCCGGTAAAACCGATATACTGATCGGTACCCAGATGATCGCCAAAGGGTTGCACTTCCCGGGTGTAACACTGGTCGGAGTGATCAGCGCCGACAGCAGTTTGCATTTGCCGGATTTCCGTGCCGCCGAACGCACTTTCCAACTACTGTTGCAAGTGGCAGGACGCGCCGGACGCGGCGACGTTCCGGGGGAAGTCATCATTCAAACATTTTCGCCCGAGCACCCCGCCATCCAATCCGTGCGCCGTCAGGATTACACGGGATTTTGCGATCAGGAACTTGAAGCCCGCCGCGAATTAATGTATCCCCCGTTTACCCACTTGATTTGCCTGACCTTTGAAGGTACAAGCGAAACAGCAGTCGCCGCCGTCGCTGACCGCATGGCTCGGCGTATGCGGAAGCTGCTGCACCCCGCCATCCTGCAAACCGGGCCGATGCCGGCGCCGCTGAGTAAAATCAAGGGGCGCAGCCGGCAACAGATAATACTGCGCTCGGTATCCGTCAAGGCGATGACAGGGCCGCTGCAAATAGCGTTGGCGGAATTGCCCGCCCGGTCAGGAGTACGCGTCGCCGTGGATGTGGATGCGTTATCAATGATGTAACCGCCCGTCTGAACTGCCTCATCCCATGACAAGATACGGCGCCATGCCCCAACGCGGCATATCATCCGCAAAAAAACAGCCGCCGGTTTTATACCAACGACCGCCGGCAAGCATGTGATCGGCAACAATGCGCTGCAACGAGGTCGCGCGCGGCATGTCTGCCGGATCGGCAGCGACCTTGCCAAAGACCCTTTCCATGATTTGCCGGTCACAAGCGCCCAATATAGGATAGAGATAAAACTGCCGTTGGAATTGAATCAGGTTTGATTCGTGCGGCAGATAGTCGGCAAGTTGTGAATCAAACATCCAGGTAGTACTGGTAAAGGCCTTATAGGTGTATTCCGGAAAATATTTCGGGAAAAACTCCATGGCGGAGCGCATGGAATCACTACAGGACTCCGGCGTCAAGGGCGCGCCGGCGGGGATATGGATGCCCAACACATTCTCATCACGGGCCAGAACTACGGACCACTCGTCAACCGGTAACTTGACCAGAGTCCTTTTGGCAAATCCACGCGGATCAGCCGGGAAACCGACAATCACTCCATCCGCGGTATGCAAATTCGTAGTCCAGGCATCCGCGCCGGCATGGATGCCGTTAGCGCCGTCATATCGGCCGTCCGGACGTAAAACCTGCCCACTTTCAGCCAATAACACCATGCGCCCATTAGTCCGGTTCCGGTAAGCGCGCCAAGGGTGTTGGTAAGTTTCGAACCTGAACTGCAAACGTCCCAACTGGTATAACCGTCCGCGCAGATGACTGTAAAGCCATCCCGTGCCCTGCAACTCGCTCAAACCCCAGCGCCCGTGTTTGCATCGGAAGTCTTCCAACCATAAAGGAAAATCGGCGAAAGTCGCACGGGGGACCTCCATGGGCAGATTGCGGCGGCGATGCAGCTCCAGCGCCGCAGGCAAGCCAGAGAGAAACACATACGCATAAAACAAATCCGCCGCCGGATGCCGTCCAGTTGACATGGCCGGCCATTTTTTCAATGCCACATCCATAGCTTCATCGGGCGCTATAAACAGCAGATGCCGGCAGTGCCAGAGCAACCGCCGGAGCTCCGGGCAAGCCCGGAACAAATCCAGGCCATCAATCAAAGCATTGCGCACCTCGGCCGGCCATGCCAATTCATCGGCGATTTGCGTAATCCAGTCAGGATTCAAATACTCCTGCCGGGCGGTGGGAAACGTCGCGCCGGATTGCTCCCATTTGGTTTCCCAAAGAGCGCCGGATGCATCGGGAATACCCGCCGCCCGCAAAACTTCAGCCAGAGATGAATTTGGGCGCTTCATAAGTTGTCAGGCTTAAAAATGTTTGAGCGCTCAACATAATGCCTACATAAGACCAAAGCGCTGACTTCCATTCCCTGGCATTTTGCCTGATTGAATTTAACTCGACAGTCACAAGTTCTAACGCCTCTCTGACCGCAGTCAGAGATCGGCATCACGCTTGATCAATTCCATGTTTAGGATAGTCATTTCCTCAACGATGGCAAGTAATCTCTTGTAGTTCTTGG
>JBMNRV010000041.1:0-19010 GCA_050944835.1 Kiritimatiellia bacterium | reverse complement strand
CTGCATTCATTGCGCAAGTCCAACACGCCGGATGACGTAATGCAAATGATGAAAAACCAGCAACAGTTCCGCAATCAAGTCGGCAATCAAAAGCTCCTGCTTCAGCTATAAATTCGCCCGCCCACAAAAATATCCAAAGAAAAAACCATGAAGGGGAAGTTGCTTTATAGCCCCATTGATATGAATAAAGCATTTGCAGCCTTACTTCATAAAAACCAATGGAAAGAAAGCAGAGTCAGTTATTGGGTTACAAAAAACGAAAAATTGATAAGAAAAACCATGACCATGCCTGCTGTGGAGCAAAAGAAAGAAATTGAAGCTGCCGGTGAGTTCCCCATTTTCAGTTACAACCAAACAGATTTTGTAAAAGATCGTGTCGCCGTGGAAGTTCAGTTCGGCAAATATTCCTTTGTTGCATACGATATTTTCGTAAAGCACTTAGCCTTTTATATCGGAGATCACATAGATGTCGGTATTGAAATTTTACCCATGAAATCACTGCAAGCTCAAATGAGTTCTGGCGTTGCCTATTATGAAGGTGAGCTTTATAATGTGGTTAGACAAGGCCGCGGTGTCCCCGCTGTCCCTTTGGTAATTGTTGGCATAGCGCCCTAAATATTGGCGGTTAATCTTTCCTCCCCTTAGCAGTTTTCTATGGGCTGGCAATAATCAGCGATTTCATCGGTGATGTCCCTCAAATATCGGCGCCGGCAAGATCAGGAAATCCCGGCGGCAATCAACTACCAAGTTTGGCCCGCAATACCTTGCCGGTTTCAGCGTCCAGTTCAACCTCTGCCGCATAGTCGGGCCCCCGGTATCTCGTGCCTGGCGGTGTCTCCATGTTTACGGGGAACACAACACGAATCTTCCCTTCCAAACGTTCAACACGGATTTCACCCTTCTCGTCGAACTCTATATCGCCGACAGCTTCACGGGCGATGGCCCGGGCTTGGTCATCATTAATTGCCATTGTCCCCGGACTTTCTTGCGCTTGGTGTGGCTTGGGTATGTCTCCGTCTGCTCTTTCAGCAGCGTCAATGGCTCGTCCCCGGTGTCCTGACCGTTTTGTAACAATATGCGTCCGGAATGCCGCGATGGCCACAGCGAGCAAGACAACAGCCAAAACTACAGGAGTTTTTTTCTTCATGGCGCCGACCTCAAATCATGTTCCCCAGTCCTAATCATGGCGCGCCAAGTATCTCCAAGACATTGCCAGTGGCGCGATCAATCTTGACACGCGCGAGAAAATCAGGCCCGGGATAAGGCGGTTGATCGCTTGCCGCATGCCGGGGAAAGGGAAAAGAGACGATTGCGATATTGTCTTTATATTCAACGGTGACCGCACTCGTGTCCGTAATTTCCATTGCTTCTTTTGCCCGGTTAAAAGCAATATCCACAAAACGGCGCTCCTCCTCGCCAAGCGCTGGAATTGTCGTGTTATCTTCTGGCATGTTGATAGCCATCTTGGCAAAGGATGCTTCAATAATCGCAAGCCCTCCTTTCTTATTTTTGTCAGGAATGGAGCGTGCATCTTTCAACCTTTCTTGGAAGACCAGATATCTTTCTTTCTCTCGTCGCATCTTTCCGCCAGAGCGATGGTCTTCCACCAAGCGCACATGAAAGCCGGCATCCTTGATAGCAAGGGGGAGCGATGAGAACACCATCTCCGTTCCTTTGCCAACGATTCGAATGTGTGATCCGATGGGAATGCGCAACTCCTCGCCATAGGCATTAACCTTTGGCGCTGTCTTATTTACGCTATACTCGAATCTCCTCCCGCTTGATTTAAACTTCAGAACTATGTTTGTTCCCTCGGCAGACATGCTTTCGAAAAGATTTTCCGCCAAGTCATCCAGATTCAATGGCTCGGCAGTGTTTCCACTGCACACCATGCTGATTATAACGAACAAGATTGTTATACGCTTCATAAAGTCGCCTTGATTGCGGACAAAACAGGTCCCTTGTTCTGGCATCCAGAATTTACCCAATTCATATCGGATGGAATTGTCAGATTGAGCTCAATCTTACCTGCCCTCATTTTCTGTCCAGACTGGATGAAATATTTTCCATGGGGTCCCGCTCTGGCCCCGTTGGTTTCCGATTGACGATGTAAGCCGGGTGTTTTGCTCTGGCCGGTTGCGTTTTGTTCCTAAACAGAGCTTCTCCGTCCTGGGTGACGCCAAACTCACAGTCGAGAGATTCAGCAAGTAGCATAGAGAGATCAAGAAGCGAGGTGTTCGTTAAAGTGCATGAGAGTTTGTTGTTGCCAATTTGTAGGTCCTTAAGCCAGGGGGGATCTGCCGCGCTGTCCTGACATTCATAGGTAAGACCCAGACGGATCATGTTATTTTGTTCAGGCTTCCTAACCACAAAACGAATTACATCTTTAGGGTCAACTGCGCTGAACTCGAATCGAGACGCTACACGCGTAGCCATGTGCTCAAGGTTCGTTAGGACGGTCGCAGGCAAGTGACCAAGGGCGATATCCGTACCATCCAGGGAAGTTACACCGATCCTCTTGGAAAGGGGCTCGCCCTGTTGATATACAGAAAGCTGCTCTTGCCTGATAACCACAACCTCGTCCTCCGCTTCCCGCCCGTCCGCATTTCCTGTTTCGGCCAGAAGCGTCTGGCTTTTGATGTGATGAAGACGTTCCGCCTCCAACTGGCGCCAAGACTCTGTTGCTGCTTCTACAGATGATGTCGGGCCAAGGCGATAGGTTGTTTTGTCCGGTGACGGCGAACCGCCAATAACGCGGCCCCGTTTTTCCCAATTATAAATATTGCTCGAAACAAGGTTCCCCTGCGCATTCCACCGCATAACCAATGACAACGATCCTTCAACATCCCTCGCATAGTCAATGGAGAAAGGGCCATTTGTATACACGAACAACACCTCGTGGGAATCAGCCCAAGAAAATTGGCTGAGTTCTCCGCTTTCAGGATGAAAACTCATCCGGAAACTGCGTGAAAGGTCCTTCTGCTGAAATGCCGTATCTCGATAAGCGGTTGCTTCAATGGAACCAACAAACGCGCTCGTCCTGTACGGGAAGATAGTCCAAACAATTGATCGGGCCTTATCCACATGCGTCAGCCAGATCGACCGGCTGAACTCGTTAACCTGATAATCCCTCGCCTTCAAGATTCGGTCTGCTGACAAAACGGCATTGCTCACGACACCGATGAGCGGCAGTAAAAGCGGATGTTCAATGTTCAATCTGCCAGGTGTGAATGTGATTTCCGTGGGTATCGCCGGCTTCTGTGGAGTTCCCTGCCCGGCGGCAACGCTGCGGGTTATTGTATCAACAGGCTTCCAATCGTCATACAAAATGTATTTTGCAAAATCAGGCACGTTGCGGACTGCTTGGATAGAAAGCGGATCGGCAGGTGTCCGGATCACCTGAAGAGCTTCTTGGAAACAACCCGGATCACCTGGCACGCAAAGCAACAAGGCCATATCGAACTTGTCCTGCTGGCTGGCGGACTGACGATACAGGGCCTCTGCCATTGAAGAATTTTGCAACATGTGACAGCATACTCCTAACCAAAGGATATGCCTGATGTGTTTCAAGCGATAGCTCAAATCCATATTGTTTCTCACCTTCCCGCCTATGGTGTTACTTGGACGATAACAGGATTGTACCCAACCCTGGAACACCGCCAAGCGCAGCCCGTCGCAATTTGCCGGGCTGCCTATAGAATATCTGACGCCATACTGAATATCAAAGGAAACTTTCATCCGGTATTCTTAAGGGTTTAATCCAACCCGGGGCGTGACCATCCTCCCACCGCTTGTATTCTCTGTTAAACCGCAAAAAAGTATTTGACAAATCACATGGCGGTTGGTAATAATGCCCGCAAATGAAGAAATGTTCTACCACCGTGGTTATAGGTCAAGTTAACGGCGCGTTGCGTTTGGTACTAGTATTGTGCCTAGCCGTGCCGGGCATCCGACACGGTGGTCAACTCCTGCAGGCGGCTTGAATCCGCCGGATTATGCAGGAACTCAACCCACCGTGTTGTAATAAGCGGTGGGTTTTTTTTAGCCTTGGATAAAGGAATAGCGGCTATGCGAACAGGTGTGCAATGTTTGATGGATGGGCTGAAGCAAGCTGGTGTGGAAGTGATCTTTGGTATCCCCGGCGGGGCAGTATTGGATATTTTCAATGATTTGTGTCATGCCCCATTTGAATTTTTCCTGGCGCGGCATGAGCAGGGCGCCGCACATATGGCGGATGGATATGCCCGGGCGACCGGCCGCACCGGCTGCTGTCTGGTGACTTCCGGCCCCGGCGCCACCAATACTGTTACCGGTTTGGCCACGGCCAACATGGATTCTATTCCACTGGTGTGCATCACCGGCCAGGTGTCGTCGAATATGATAGGTAATGACGCTTTTCAGGAAGCTGATATTACCGGCATCACCCGCCCGGTGACCAAGCATAATTATCTGGTGCGCGACGTTGACGATCTGCCGCGCATCATAGCCGAAGCCTTTTATATCGCTTCTTCAGGCAAGCCGGGGCCGGTGCTGGTGGATATCCCCAAGGATGTGCAGCGGGCTTCCACACGCGCGCCCACGCCGAAGGAAGTGAAAATACGCAGTTACAATCCCAATACCGAGGGTCATCCGCGTCAGATTGCAAAATTGGCCGAGGCGCTGAATGCCGCGAAACGGCCGTTACTATATGTCGGCGGCGGTGTGAACCTGAGTAACTCCGCGGAGGAATTGACGGCGCTGGCGCGTAAAGCGCGCCTGCCGGTGACCACCACCTTGCTGGGATTGGGCGCATTCCCTGAGACTGATCCGTTGGCGCTGCGCATGTTGGGCATGCATGGATGCCCCGCGGCCAATCTTGCTGTGCAGGAATGCGATTTGCTGGTGTCGGTGGGGGCGCGTTTTGATGACCGGGTGACCGGGAATGTGGCGGAATTTGCGCCGCATGCCAAAGTCGCCCACATTGATATTGACCCGTCAGCCATCTCCAAGAGCGTGAAGGTTGATATTCCGGTGGTCGGCGATGCCAAACAGGTGTTGCAGGAATTGTTACCGCAGGTGGAGGCGCGCAAGCATACGGATTGGCTGAAGCAGCTTAAGCAATGGCAGGACCAATACCCTTTCACTTACGATCAGGACCCGGCCAAGCTTATGCCGCAGTACATAATCGAGCAGATTTATAAACTGACCGCCGGCAAGGCGATTATCACCACGGAAGTTGGACAGCACCAGATGTGGGCGGCGCATTTCTACAAATATACCCGCCCGCGGACATTCATATCGTCCGGCGGTCTGGGGACTATGGGCTTTGGTCTGCCGGCCGCCATTGGCGCCCAAGTGGGTTGCCGCGATCAAATAGTGGTTGATATCGCCGGCGACGGCAGCGCGCAGATGAACTTCCAGGAGCTGGTGGTGGCGGTGGAGCATAAGCTGCCGGTTAAGGTGATCATTTTGAACAATACCTATCTTGGCATGGTGCGCCAGTGGCAGGAGATGTTTTATAAGCGGGAGTATTCCGGCACCGTGCTCCGGCAGAGTGACCGCCCGAAAAATGAGTGTATTAAAGGTGGCCCGGATGTGTATCTGCCGGATTTCGTTAAGTTGGCCGAGGCCCATGGCGCTTACGGCGATCGGGTTGTCAAGCGCGCAGATGTTATTCCGGCGTTGGAAAAAGCTTTTGCTTATAATGGGCCGGCTGTGGTGGAGTTTATGGTGGAGCGTGAGGCTAACGTCTATCCCATGGTGCCGGTCGGGGCGTCTTTGACTGAAATGATTCACAGTATGGCATAAGGAAACAGAAATGAAACATATCCTGTCGGTTGTGGTGGAAAATCGGCCCGGAGTTTTGGCCCGTGTGGTCGGTCTGATCTCAGGCCGCGGCTATAATATTGACAGCTTGAACGTGGCTCCTACACAGGACACTACCACTTCGCGTATCACCATGGTCGTGCCCGGCGATGATCATGTGTTGGAACAGGTGACCAAGCAGTTAAATAAGCTGGTGGATGTGATCAAGGTGAACGATCTTACCGGTGAACGCTACCTGGGGCGTGAATTGATGTTGGTTAAAGTCGCTGCGGGGGTGAAAAATCGTACGCCAGTGCTCGAACTGGTCACGTTGTTTAATGCGCGCGTGGTTGGTGTGCAAAGTAAATCGTTGACCATACGAATGGTGGGAATCAGCGAGGACGTGGATAATCTGCTGGATCTCTTGCGTCCGTATGGCATATTGGAGTTGTCACGCTCAGGGGTGATTGTGTTGGCTAGACAGGATTAAAGCGGCCGAATGAGCGCCGCGCAGGGAGATATGCGGAAAATGAAAAAAGTACAAAATGATCGCGTTTTAATTTTTGATACGACATTGCGTGACGGCGAGCAATGTCCCGGAGCCAGTCTGAACCAGCGTGAGAAAATCGAAATTGCCCAGCAGTTGGCGCGCCTGAATGTGGATGTGATCGAGGCGGGGTTTCCGATCGCCTCTCCGGACGATTTTAATGCTGTACAGGCGGTGGCGGAACAGGTTAAAGGTCCGCAAATCGCCGGTTTGGCGCGCTCGGTGGAGAAGGATATTGTGCGCTGTGCGGAAGCCATAGCGCCGGCGGGGAAGCGTGGGCGTATCCATGTATTTCTGGCAACTTCCCGCATTCATCGCGAATTTAAGTTGCGCAAGGATCAGCGTGAAATTATTCGCCTGGCCGTGGAATCTGTGGCTTATGCCCGCAAGCTGTGCGAGGACATAGAGTTCAGCCCCGAAGACGCCTCGCGCACCGAGCCGGAATTCCTGGCCGAAGTAGTGCGTGCCGTGATTGACGCCGGGGCGGGCACGGTCAATATCCCCGACACGGTCGGGTACGCTGTGCCGGATGAATTTGGCGCTTTGATTGCCGACTTGTTCGACCGCGTGCCGAATATCGGGCAGGCTGTCATCAACGTGCATTGCCATAACGATCTGGGATTGGCGGTGGCTAATTCACTGGCAGCCGTCAAAAACGGCGCGCGCGGCGTTGAATGTACGATTAACGGACTGGGCGAACGAGCGGGCAATTGCGCGTTGGAAGAGTTTGTCATGGCCCTGCGGACGCGTGCGGATGCCTTAAAGCTGCGGACACAGATTGATATCCGCGAAATTTATCGTACCAGCCGCTTGGTCAGTCGGTTGACTGGCATGGTTGTGCAGCGCAATAAGGCTATTGTGGGCGCCAATGCCTTTGCCCATGAATCGGGCATCCATCAGGACGGCATTCTGAAGGAACGCAGCACATACGAAATCATGCGCCCGGAAGATATCGGTTTGGAAGGCGGCACGGAACTTGTCCTCGGCAAACACTCCGGTCGGCATGCCTTCCGCGACCGTCTGGCTGAAATGGGCTTACAGTTGAGCGCGGAGGAATTGGAACGGGCGTATGCGCAGTTTATCGAGCTGGCTGATAAGAAAAAAGCGATGTACGATGACGATCTCATAGCCATCGCCCGCCACGAAATGCAGGATGTGGCCAGCATCTATTCGCTGGAGTATCTCCATGTATCCACAGGATCAAGCACCGTTCCCACTGCCACTGTCCGTTTGAAAAAAGACTCGGCTGTAAAGCAGGATGCCGCCTGCGGCGATGGGCCGGTGGATGCCGCCTTGAAGACGGTGGACCGCATCACAGGTATTCCCGGTCGTCTGTTGGATTATGGCATTCAAGCGGTGACGGTCGGCAAGGACGCACAGGGCGAAGTGAGTATGCGCGTGGCATTCGATAAGGATGTCGTCAGCGGCAAGGCGATCGGCACAGATATTGTGCAAGCCAGCGCCAACGCTTATTTGAATTGCGTCAACCGTATGTTGACCGCCAGATGTAAGGCTACTAAGACCAAGACCGCCAAACCTAAATAATTATGATAAATGCCGGCGCCAAATTATACGCCGTGCTTGGGCATCCGGTGAGTCATTCACTGTCGCCCACGATGCAAAACGCGGCTTTTGCCGAATTGGGCCTCAATGCCGTTTATTTGGCGTTTGACGTAACTCCCGAGCGTTTGCCGGTATTGCTGCCGGCCTTGGGCGAGTTGGGTTTTGCCGGCTTGAACCTGACCGTGCCTTTGAAGGAAGTTGCTTTTCAGCAATTGTCAGATCTGGATGATTCCGCCATGCGCATGCGGTCGGTCAATACGATTAAGATTGAAGACCGCGCTATGCGCGGGTACAGTACTGATGGCGCTGGCTTTTTGGCGGCATTGCAGGCGGAATTCGATTTGGATGTTCGGGGCCGGAGCATTTGTGTGATCGGGTGCGGCGGAGCCGGACGCGCGACGGCCATCGCCTGTGCAATGGCCGGCGCGGCGGAAATCCGCTTGCTGAACCGCTCCGCCGGACGCGCAGAACGTTTGGCCGCTGAAATCGCCGGTATGCCGGACGCGCCCCGCGTTAGTCTGGCGCCGACTTCAGTGTCGGCCTGGCAGGAAGCCGTTGGACAGTCGGAAATAATTGTGCAGGCCACATCGGTAGGGTTGCGGCAGGAAGATACGCCTTTGGTCGGCGCCGACGCCTTTCATTCCGGCCAATGGTTTTACGATTTGATTTATCATGTGCCGGAAACTGCAACGATGCGCGCCGCGGCCGCCGCTGGCGCACGAGTAGCTAACGGATTGGGAATGTTGTTGTATCAAGGGGCGCTTGCCCTGGAAATCTGGACCGGACGTCCGGCGCCTATATCATCAATGCGCCGGGCGTTACAGCAGGCAGTAAATATGAGAGGATAACCTGTCATGACCCATGAATTCGTGTTCGGCTATCTTACAGTGATGGTCTTCATCCTGGGCGCATGTATCGGCAGTTTTGCCAATGTCTGCATTTACCGTATTCCCCGTGACCTGTCAGTAGTCGCGCCGCGTTCGTTTTGTCCTTCCTGTTCACGGATGATTCCCTGGTTTTATAATCTGCCGCTGTTGAGTTATCTCTTATTAAGAGGCCGCTGCCGGTATTGCGGCTGCAAAATCCATATCCGTTATTTCCTGGTGGAGGCGCTGACTGGATTTCTGTTTCTGATGATTTGGCTGCGGTTCGGATGGGATGTCCGCACCCCGATATATTGGCTGCTGGCAGCAGGATTGGTCATTGCGACGTTTGTGGATTTTGAGCATTTAATTATTCCCGACCGCATCTCCATTGGCGGAATGGTGATCGGACCAATCCTGGCGGCTTTGGCGCCTGCCATGCACGGTCAGGCGACGGCTTTTGAGGGCTTCCGCGCGGCGGTGCTGGGATTGTTGGTCGGCGCTCTCATATTGTGGTCTGTGGCCGAACTCGGGCGTTTGTATTTCAAACGCGAAGCCATGGGATTGGGCGATGTCAAACTGCTGGGCGCAATTGGAGCATTTCTCGGATGGCAAGCGGTGCTGTTTACCATCATCTGCGCCTCGACAGTTGGCGCGGTGGCTGGGGTGACAATGATTGCCATGCGGCGAAAAAAAATGGCGAGTAAAATCCCATTTGGCCCATATCTGGCTCTGGCGGCTATATTATGGGTGCTGGGTGGCGCTGACTGGTGGCAGGCCTATCTGGATTGGTTGATGCGGATGCCTTAGCCGGGCAGTGTAAGTTCAAAAACCGTGCGTAACGCATTCAACATTACTTTAACGGGATTCATGGGGACGGGGAAATCCGCCGTCGGCCGCCGGTTGGCGGAGGCTTTGGGGCGCGAGTTCGTGGATACGGATGCCATTCTGGAAGTGCGCGAAAGGATGGATGTACGCCGGATTTTTGCCGAAAAAGGCGAAGATTATTTTCGCGACTTGGAGCGGAATTTGGTCATCGAGCTGACGAGCAGGCGCAACTTGGTAATTGCTGTCGGCGGCGGCACGATTCTGAACCCGGAGAATTTGCGGCGGCTGGCATCTTCCGGCCCGGTGATCTGTCTGACAGCTACGCCTGAAACGATTGCCGGGCGGCTGGGCACAGCGCAAACGCGGCCGCTGCTGGCCGCTGGCGCACCTGCGCGAGTGCTCAGCGAAATCCGACGGTTGCTGGAGGAGCGACGGGCGGCTTATGGCGCCGTGCCGTGGCAGGTGGCGACAGACGGTTTGACTGTCGAGAATGTGGCCCGGATGATTTTGCGAAAGTTGCCGACGGCCGTGGGCTGTGTCAGCGGCAAATCAGCGCTCCCATCAGACCGCCCAGAATCATGATTAGCGCCGGGTTGACGCGTGTGTAGCGCAAAATCAAAAATGCGCCCGCTGCAATCGCGATGACCGTTGCCCGGCCCGTTCCCGGCGCGGAATTCTCCCACAATGCAAAGCCGAGTTTAATGGCGGCGGCGGCGATCAGCCCCGCCACGGTCGGCCGTAGCGCGCCCATGATGGCATGCACCAGTGGATGATGGCGGTAACGCTGCCAAGATGCCGCCAGGGCAATCATACCTACCAGAGACGGCAGCGCCAGCGCTGTGGTTGCCAGCAATGAGCCGGTGACTCCCGCCGTTCGGTAGCCGATATAAGTCGCGGCATTCACAGACAGCGGCCCAGGTGTGATTTCTGCGATTGCCAGAATGTCCATAAATTGGGCAGTTGTCAGCCAGCCGTGGTGTTCGATTTCCTGCTGGATCAATGGCAGCATGGCATAGCCGCCGCCGATAGTGAGACAGCCGATTTTGAAAAAAGACCAGATTAATTGCAGGTAAATATTCATCCTATATTCAGCGGGGGAGAACCACGGATGGATACGGATTAGATTGAACCGCCAAGAACGCCAAGCACAGCAAAAGAGAAAGTTTATTGGATTGGCATGGCATGCCGCCAAACCGGCAGATACCGGTCAGCGCGGCATTCATTAATCTGAAAACCTTACTTCTTCCTCCGTGTCTCCGCGCCGCTGGTGCGGCTCGCACCTCCGCGTGACATATCTGCTTCCTCTTGTTCACTATTTCCTTTCCGTAATCTTGGCGTCTTGGCGGTTCACATTCATCCTTCCGCCTTCATCCTTCATCCTTCCTGACATGGCGCCGATAGCGCCTGCGCCGAGTATGATCCAGACCACGTTTACGCCTGGTAGCAGCGCCAGCACTGCCGCCGTCACAGCCAGACTTCCGGTAATAACGTTGTGGCAATTGCGCTTAGCCGAATTAAAAGCAACTGCGGCGATGAGGCCGGCCACGGCCCCGCGGATGCCTTGCAGAATTGGGGCTGCCGCCGCGGCTTGCAATGGTTTTTGGAGCAATATGGCCAAAGCCAGAATAATGACAAATGAAGGCGTGATCATACCGGCTGTGGCGGCAATCGCGCCGGGGATGCCCGCCCAGCGTTTGCCTATGAAAGTCGCGGCATTGATGGCGATGGCGCCGGGAACGGTTTGCGACATGGCAAAGATATCATTGATTTCCACAGGCGTTGCCCAGCGCCGACGCTCAATGATTTCCCGCTCCAACATGGGCAACATGGCATAACCGCCGCCGAAAGTGAACATGCCGACACGGGCGAACGCTAGAAATAACGTGCCGGGCGTTGCCGGATACGGGGTGGTGTCAGTTGGCGGAGCAGGGGGCATAATTCAGTTCCGATAGAATTTTTAGCCACAAAGAGGCACAAGAAGCACAAGTGAGGACAGATGAATCACACGGAGGCAAGCCAGCTCCTCCGTGAGATCCTCTCCCCCTTAATCCGTGTCTATCAGTGTTCATCCGTGGTTCTTCCAGCGGTTTTCTATGGATCAACACTTGGCCGCGCAAACCGCCAGACCGCCGCAAGCGGTTTCTTTATAGAGGGTTGACATATCGTGTCCAGTCTGCCGCATTGCGGCAATGACCTCATCCAGGGTGATTTTATGTTTCTGGGGATCGCCGATGGCTGCCAACAGATACGCGTTATATGAAGTGACTGCGCCCATGGCGTTG
Organism: Kiritimatiellia bacterium; assembly: GCA_050944835.1. Classification (GTDB taxonomy): domain Bacteria; phylum Verrucomicrobiota; class Kiritimatiellia; order JAAZAB01; family JAAZAB01; genus JAXGPF01. The sequence goes on along the minus strand of JBMNRV010000041.1, from coordinate 7,143 downwards.
CGCTCTATACAGGGAATCTGCACGTAGCCGCCGATAGGGTCGCAGGTGAGACCAAGGTGATGTTCAAGGGCGATTTCCGCGGCATTGGCTATGAAATTAATGGCGTAGCCGTAAACCTGTGTCAGCAGTGCGGCGCCCATAGCCGAGGCGACGCCGATTTCACCTTGGCAGCCGACTTCAGCTCCGGAAATGCTGGCATTATGCTTGGCGATAAAAGCGACGGCTGCCGCTGCCAGCAGTCCTTCGCGCAAGGCTTGCTGTGGCATACGCATCTGGCGCCGCAGCATGTAAATCAGGGCCGGCAACACTCCGGCAGAGCCGGAAGTGGGCGCGGTGACAATGCGCCGGCCGGCGGCATTTTCCTCAGCGGCCGCCAGAGCATAGGCGTTGAGAAACACCAGAAAGCGTTCCGGTGAGTTTTTCAAAGCCCGTGCGCGTGCGTAAAGTGTTGGCGCCTTGCGCGCCAGCCGGATGGGTCCGGGCAACAAGCCGCCATGTTGAATGCCGTAATCAACGGCGGCTTCCATAGCGGCGATAATCCGGTCCAATTCATCCCAGACCGTACTGGGCTTGCGTCCGGAAACCGCTTGCTCATGCGCGAGCATCAGGTTTACCAGCGACATGCCGGTATCCGCCAACTGCGCTTGCAGTTCTGCCATATTGGCGAACGGGTAGGGCGGCTGTATGGTTGGCGTATTATCCACCGGTTCGTCACGATAGCGCACAAAACCGCCGCCGATGGAATAACATTCCTTTTCCAACAGCAGTTTATCGTCGGCCATCAGGCGCAAGATCATGGTGTTGGGGTGGATGGCATTCGGCAGGTCGCCGGCAAAGCGGATATCGGCGGCCTTAAAGGGCACGCTCCGGTCGGCGCCGGGCAGTTCAATATTGTAAACGGCGGCTGGATCGCGCAGGAGGTTGGATAATACCTCTACATCGCAGGTTTCCGGCTCCATGCCTAATAGCCCGGCCGCGATGGCGCGATCAGTGCCGTGCCCTTTGCCGGTGGCGCTCAACGAACCATACAGGTTCACTTCCAGGCGGGTGGCGCGGGCCAACTCCGCAGCCGACAGGGCCGCCATACGCTCACGGAATCGGCCCGCAGCTTTCATCGGCCCGATTGTGTGCGAACTGGACGGCCCTGGACCAATTTTAAATACATCAAAAATTGACGTTTTAATACAATCTGCCGGTGGGCAGATTATTGGTCTTTTGCCTGGACTTTTCATCACATCAGAATGCAAACCGCACGGCAGCGCCGAATGTGATGGTATCGGTGTTGATCTTCTTGTCCAGCTCTTTAACGTTGTCCCAATCCAGGAAGCGGTAGTTGGCGTTAATGTCCAAACGCAGATTGGGCAGGACTTCAATGTCCAGCCCGGCGCGCAGGGCAAAAAACGGGTCGTCGGCAAATTCGCCGTCAGCGTAGGCAATGCCGATACCGCCGGCCGCGTAAATACCGGAGCCTACCACCAGAAAAGCCTGCGGCGCAAAAGTTGTTTCATCGGCGCCGCCGAATCCGTTCGGGAAAATTTCCAGATCGGCTTCAATTTTCAGGAGGCGCCAGGGCGCGAGCTGATAGGTTACCAACCAAGCCAAGCCGTCGTCGTCGAATTTGTAATCATCTTCCTTGATGCGGTCAATGGTCCGCCAGTAATTAGCGCCTACGCCCAGACGGTGGGTCTGATGTTCAGACGCGTAGCTGGTCATGCCTGTCGTCAAACCGATTAATAAACCAACGATTAATACCTTACTGAATAACTTATGCATGAGATATGCTCCTTTAGTTGATGTTTTTATGATATGTCTGCAGTGAACGCACACCACCACGTCCGGCGCGGGCGGCGGCAATACCCTTGGCGGAGGCGCGGGCGGTGGCGACAGTTGTGATATAAGGAATTTTGTATTTGATAGCTGCTTTGCGGATATACGAATCATCCGTCTGGCTCTGCTTGCCGCTGGGCGTATTAATGACCAGTTGGATTTCCTTGTTCATGACCGCATCCGCAATATTCGGTCTGCCCTCCTTTAGTTTGTTGATGATTTCCGCCGGCACATTGTGTGTGGCCAGGAAAGCCCTTGTGCCGCGGGTGGCCTTAATGCAAAAATTCATACGGGCGAATTCGCGCGCGACGTCCAGAATCTGCTCACGGTCGCTGGCAGTGACGCTGATTAATACCGTTCCGTTGAGAGGCAAGGGTGGTGTGGCAGCCTCTTCGGCCTTGTAAAAGGCCAGTCCGAAAGAATCGGCCATGCCCAGCACTTCGCCGGTAGAGCGCATCTCCGGACCCAGCACCGGGTCCACTTCCGGGAACATGTTGAACGGGAAGACGGCTTCTTTTACGCCAAAATGCGGAATGCGCCGCGACTTCAGGTTAAAATCCTTGAGTTTGGCGCCGAGCATCAGGCGGGTGGCGATGTGCGCCATCGAAATATTACAGACCTTGGAAACCAGCGGCACCGTGCGGGAAGCGCGGGGATTAGCTTCCAAAACATACACGACATCGTCAGCAATGGCATATTGAATGTTCATCAGTCCGACCACGCCGAGTTCCCGGGCGATGCGCCGGGTGTAATCATAGATGGTTTTCCGGTGGTGCTCCGGAATGCTGACAGGCGGAATGACGCAGGCAGAATCGCCGGAATGAATGCCGGCCAACTCAATGTGTTCCATGATTGCCGGCACGAAGGCGTCCTGGCCGTCGGCTAGCGCGTCAGCCTCAGTCTCCAGGGCATTCTCCAGAAAACGGTCGAGCAGAATCGGCCGGTCCGGTGTGACATTGACAGCGGCCTCCATGTAGAGCTGGAGTGCGTCGTCGTCATAAACCACTTCCATACCACGGCCACCCAGAACGTAGGATGGACGCACCATCAGCGGATATCCGATGCGGCGGGCTGCCGCCAGAGCTTCCTCCAGATTGACCGCCATTCCCGCTTCAGGCATGGGAATGTTCATGTTTTCCATCATATGGCGGAATCGGTCGCGGTCTTCGGCCAAGTCAATCACATCCGGAGTGGTGCCCAGAATGCGCACCCCGGCGCGTGCTAAATCATTGGCGATATTCAAAGGCGTCTGACCGCCGAATTGCACGATTACGCCTTCCGGCTTCTCTTTTTCGTAGATGCTCAACACATCTTCCACAGTCAGCGGCTCGAAATACAACTTGTCGGCGGTGTCGTAATCAGTGGATACGGTCTCCGGGTTGCAATTCACCATGATGGTTTCATAGCCGGCATCGCGCAATGCGAAGGCGGCATGTACGCAACAGTAATCAAATTCAATTCCCTGTCCGATACGGTTCGGGCCGCCACCCAAAATCATTACCTTCCGGCGCGTGCTGGTTGGGGCGCGGTCAGGGGCATTGTAGGTGGAGTAATAATAGGCGGCATCGTTTTCGCCGCTGACAGGCACCGGCTCCCAAGCTTCCGCCAGACCCAGTTTTAAACGACGGTGGCGCAGTTGTTCTTCCGGCAGGCACAACAGTTGCGAGAGGTACTTGTCGGCAAATCCGTCGCGCTTGGCGCGAATCAGCAGATCGTCCGGCGGCAGATGGCCGCGGCAAGCGAGGATTTGTTCCTCCAGTTGCACCAATTCCCGCATCTGCTCAATAAACCAGGGTTTGATATAAGTCAGGTTGTAAAGCTCTTCGACGCCGGCGCCTTTGCGGAGCGCCTCGTACATGATAAAATGACGCTCACTGGTTGGGATGCTAAGCCGTTCCATCAAATCCTTCAAGGGTAGCTTGTTGAAGTTTTTGACGAAGCCCAGCCCATAGCGCTGTTTTTCCAGCGACCGGACAGCCTTTTGGAACGCTTCCTTGTAATTGCGTCCGATGCTCATGACCTCACCCACCGCGCGCATTTGTGTGCCAAGGCGGTCTTCCGCCTGCCGGAATTTCTCGAAAGCCCAACGCGCGAATTTAACCACCACATAATCGCCGCTAGGGGTGTACTTGTCCAGCGTGCCATCGCGCCAGTAAGGGATTTCGTCCAGCGTTATTCCCGTCGCCAGCATGGCGGAAATCATGGCGATCGGGAAGCCGGTCGCCTTGGAAGCCAGAGCCGATGAGCGTGAAGTGCGCGGATTGATTTCGATGATTACCACGCGTCCAGTCTTGGGGTCGTGGGCGAATTGCACATTGGTGCCGCCGATGACCTGGATGGCTTCGACGATGTCGAAAGCATGTTTTTTCAGGCGCTGTTGCAATTCGGGACTGATGGTTAACATGGGCGCAGTGCAGAACGAGTCGCCGGTGTGGATCCCCATAGGATCTACGTTTTCAATAAAACAGACGATGATCATCTGGTTCTTGGCGTCCCGCACCACTTCCAACTCCAGCTCTTCCCAGCCCAGCACCGATTCTTCCACCAGGATTTGGCCTACGAGACTGGCGGCAATGCCGCGGGCGGCGACTGCCTTAAGCTCTTCCACGTTATACACCAGCCCGCCACCAGTGCCGCCTAAGGTGTATGCCGGACGAATGACCACTGGGTATCCAAGGTCAGCGGCGATTTTTTCCGCTTCATCCACAGTGAAGGCCGGCGCGCTGCGAGGCATGTCAATCCCGATCTTGCGCATGGTTTCCTTGAAGGCAATTCGGTCTTCGCCACGCTCGATAGCGTCAGTCTGCACACCGATGACCCGGACGCCATAGCGTTCAAGCACACCGGCTTTGGCAAGCTCTGCACACAGGTTCAGGGCAGACTGGCCGCCCAGATTGGGTAGCAGGGCATCAGGCTTTTCCTTAGCTATGATTTCCGTCATCCGCTGCACGTTGAGCGGTTCGATGTAGGTTTGGTCGGCCATGCCGGGGTCGGTCATGATGGTCGCGGGATTGGAATTGACAAGGACGACCTGATAGCCGAGCTTCCGCAGGGCTTTACAGGCCTGCGTTCCAGAATAGTCAAATTCACAAGCCTGCCCTATGACGATCGGCCCGGAGCCGATAATCATTATTTTGTTAATATCAGTGCGGCGCGGCATGTTTTTATATCTCCGGAAAAATGGTGCCCTTACATCCGGCAGTTATCTCATTTCCTGAATTTCAAATGCCGTTTATAGGGTTAAATTACCGGTTAGCATGGCGGGTTAGGGCGGTCAGGTCAAGTTAAAAATAGGTGAGCTTTCCCTAAAAAATCCGGTCATTAATCAAAGATCAGCCCGAGCAGCCCTTAAAGGGGGGATATGGGCTGGCTGCTTGGGATCTGTCTGATCAGTCCGATCCGTCCGATCCGTTTGATCAACCTGACAGCCACCGGCAGATTATTGCGGGATAAACAGTTTCTGCCCTTTGCGCAAATGGTCAGGATTCTGGAGGTTGTTGGCCTCAATGATCGCTTTTACAGTAACCTTATAGGCGCTGGCAATTGCGGAAAGTGTTTCGCCCTGTTGCACGACGTGTTCGTATCCAACGCCGCCGCCGCTGCTGCTGGCGGCCGATCGGTTGCTGGCGCGCATTACTTCGGCAATCCGTCCGGAGAGTTGATCAACAATCGCCTGGCGGTCGCGTTCGCGCGCGGCGTCAACGGCGGCCAACCGCTGTTCCATGGCATCCATCCGCGTTTGGATGCTGCGCTGCTGGGCGCCGGATTCGCTGCGCCCGTCGGATAATTCACGCATATTGTTAATTACCCGCTGATATTCCATCTCCAGCGTTTCCAGGCGGCCTTCCGTGCGGGTCAGGCGATCCTGAAGCGCTATCAAATCTTCGCGTTCGCGCATGCGGGCGGCAGGGTCTTCAGTTGTAATACAGCCGCTGTTAATGGCGGCCAGCAACAGACACAACAATCCAGATTGGAAAAATTTCATGTTTTTACCTCACGCGCGGTTTTCAGAGTTGTTTGCATAATATCAAAAGCTAATCCATGCGCCACGCCGTTATTGACAAATTCATCAAACGGTTGCTCCTCCTCCGGCAGATGCGCGATGCTGTCGCAGATCAGCAACGGCACCGGCTCAAGCGTATGGCTGCGGATGGCAATAGGGGTGCGGTGATCAGTGGCGATCACGATACGGTAAGGCTGGCCGATGGATTGCAACATGCGCCAGGCCGGCCCGACGACTTCTTTGTCGAATACCTCAATGGCGCGTGTTTTCAATTTCAAGTCGCCCATGTGCCCGCACTCGTCCGGCGCTTCCACATGCAGGAAAATAAAATCCCGCCCGGCATCCAGCAGTGCCCGGGCCGCCTCCAGCTTGCCGGCGTAATTGGTATCAATAAGGCCGGTGGCGCCGGGTATATGTGGTGCGTCCAAGCCTGCCAGAAGCCCGATTCCGCGTACCAGGTCCACGGCGGAAATAACACCGCCCGTCATGCCATATAGTTCCTGAAACGAAGGGAGGACTGTCCGCCGGCCCTGCCCCCAGAGCCAGATTTGTGTAGCCGGGGATTTGCCGGCGCGTAACCGCGCGGCATTGACGGGATGGTCTTTGAGAATTTCGCGGGATGCTTCCATCAACCGGGTAATTGCCGCCGCCCCGCCGCCTCGCGGCATATTGTATTCCACGCGTTGTCCCAGAACGTCGTGTGGCGGAATGGTATGTGTTGTGACCGGGCCGTTACGCCAGAGCAGCAGATGGCGGTAACTGGCGCCGGGATGAAAGCGCATTTCGTATGAGCCCAGAGCTTGCCCGATCGCTTTGATGAGTTCCGCGCCTTCGGGTGTGGTAATGTGCCCGGAGGAGTGGTCGGTGATGATTCCGTCCTGGACTGTGACTAGATTACATCTGAAAGCAACGTCTTCCGGCGCCATATCACATCCGGCGCCGGCGGCTTCAATCGGGGCGCGTCCCGTATAGTAACGGCGGGGGTCGAAGCCCAGCATACTTAAATTAGCCACATCGCTACCGGGTGACATGCCTTCGGGAATAGTCTGCACAAGCTGGACCTTCCCGGCGGCAGCCAGGCGGCGAATGTTAGGGATTTCCGCCTGCTGCAATGGCGTGCGCCCGTTGTATTCCTCAATCGGGTAATCACCCATGCCGTCGCCCAATAAAACCATGACTTTCATAAACTCTACAGTTGAACGTTCTTTGTGAAGTCTAGGCCACCTCCCGTTGTTTGTCAAAGGTTTTTTCACGGTTATTTTGGTGTTGGATTTGTTTGCGCCGAATTATTGCGATTACGGGGTTTTTCGCGA
>JBMNRV010000040.1:0-19253 GCA_050944835.1 Kiritimatiellia bacterium | reverse complement strand
CATATCTGGGTGTCAACCGATCCGCCAGACCGGCATCTGCCGGTCAGCGCGGCGCTTGAGGATAATCCTTTCCCTATCCGTGTCCATCCGTGTGAATCCGTGGTTCCTCTTCTCCGCGTATCCCTCTCCCAATCTGCGTCAATCTGCGTTATCTGCGGTTCCAACTCTTTATCTCGTTTCCTGAATTTCAAATGCCGTTTTAGGGGGGTGAGAGGCATAGGGCTGGCGCCCTGGAGTTAGTCTGATCCTGATCCGTCGGATCGGTGGAGAAATAAAAAATAAATCAGCCACAGCGACAAGCAGTGAGGCGCACACACCGTGGCGGCCACACGCCATGGCGATTACATACGCACCCCAGAACGTTCTTCTGGTCAAAAAGGTGGTCCCGGTCGGTCGGTTGACACCAGCGGTAGTAATCCAACTCATCATCCACTCTGGACGTACTCCGCCAGGGGCGCAATAGTTCTACTTGCCCGCGCTTAACTCTATCTTTCAAGGCATCCCTCACGGCTGCTGGCGACCGGCCAACCTCATCCGCCAACTGCCGCACATTAGCGACACACCGCCGACGCAGCGCGATTGCCACAATAGTTGCATCGGGATTACTGCCGTCCGACTGTCCTGATTGCAGAACATCAAGCATAGGGCTCCTTTCTTCGTCCGACTGGATGCTCCCGGCAAAACGAAAATCCTTACTGGGGCAGGTCGGCGATTTACAGATAAGGCGGGGGGCGCAATCGCCCCCCACCCGTCGGCGGAAACCAAATTTAAAACTTAGCCGACACATCCAGTTGGAGGCGCTTGTAATCCTTGCTGTCTGCGCCATCTTTGATGCCCACTTCATTGATGAAATATGTGGCGCCCAAGCTCCAATTTTTGCTGATTTGATAGCCGGCCATCAACTTGTGCCCTTTGCCATCGGTGCCACCGCCCCAGGAATCAGAGTCTGAGAACGCCCCGACCACCGCATCGGCTTCCAAGTGCCGGTAGTTATAGCCCAACTCAAATGAGCGCGGCGCCTTGAGCGATCCTAATTTCACACCAACCAGGTAGCCGATATCATTGTCGTCTGCTTCGGTATTAAACACATAATTGCCATAAAAGTTCCAAGGCAGGCCGCTCAACGGGCACTTGAAGCCCAACGACGCTATGAACTCTAATTCACGGTATTCATTGGCATAGGTGACCTTGGTAACGGCGCCGGCATCGTCAGTAGTCTTGACCACCGTGTTGCCGTACCCTTTCATGCTGCCATCCCAGTCAACCACGCCAAAACCTTCCATGTTGTCGTAGTAATAATAGCCTACTCCGGCCAGAAGTTTCAGTCCGGCATCGGTTTTGAGATCCACGCCGGCTTGTCCGGCATAAATCATTGTATCGCTATCTTTGGAGCGTTCCGTAACGACCATACCCGCGCCGTTTACAAACAGATCGGCTGGCCCCAGCCCCAGTTTATATTGCAGCGCCACGCCTTCAGGGTTCAGATCGCCATCCCATACGAGATCGCTTACCTGTGAAAACGGCTTCTGCATTTTCCCGCCGAGCAATGTCAGGTTCGGTATTATTTCCGGCTGCCAGGTTACATATGCCAGATCCAGCGCAACATCCTTGCTGCTGAAGCCTTTGTCCATGGTCTGGTTTCCAGAAACCGGATCATTGCCGCCGGTCCGGACACCAATCCCGGCTTTGACTTCATCGTTAACTTTGCCTTCAACCCGCAACCGGGCACGAATCCGCTCGCGCGAGCGGGAAGGACTGCCTTCCTTGTCTATATTTTCATAACGCACCCGCACGTCGCCTTTCACTTTCACTTTATCCGCCCACGAATCCTTCTTTGCTTCGGCCGGAACAGTTTGCCCCAGCGCCAAGCCGGCCATACCCGCCGCTAGAAATGCTGCACCTATCATTATCCTTGTTTTTTTCATCATCTACCCTTTTCTGTTAATCTACCCTTTTCTGTTACTCAATCTCTCAATTATGTTTAATGTTTAGTTTCCTTATTTTCCGACGTTATCCTGTTATTACACGCACGCTGCGCTTCAGCGCACACTAACATTTTTTGCAGTAATCACCTCCTTCTTCTTTTCAACCTATATCCGGCATTTGAAATTCAGGAAACGATATATTGAAAACAAGAACATTAAGATTAAAAGACACTGCGCCTATTGGGCGCAAAAAGTTTCCTGAATTTCAAACCCGTAAAGGGATTGGCGATTTTGCCGCATCTGCTTTGTTGCGAAGGAATCGCTGTATGCGTATACAGCTTCATCCTTCGCGTCGTGCATCTGCGACAAACTTGCCAATTGCCGAGTATAGGCCCAAAATTCATACGCATAAGTTAAAACGGTTCTGTTAGGAAGGTTTGGGCATTGTGTTAAAAAGATGTTTCGATGCCCTAACCGGAATCTAACATAGCCAACATATCGAACTAACCGCCTGTCGGCAGATTATGCGTCAACGAACACAGGATAGGAAGGAGGTGCACCGGCGCTTAAAAACTGCGGTTTACAGCGGAGAAATCGAATGTCAGAGTCTTGTAACTATAAATAATAATCAGCCGGACACCGTTCCGGCAGCGCTAACCGACAATATGTCGGTGCAATCGAAAGGAAAAATCATGAATAGAATTATCGTAGCAGCGTTGGTATCTCTGGGAGTATGCTGGGCAGCGGTAGCCCAAGAGCGGATAGTTGTTGACGGCTCCACGACGGTGGGCCCGATAGCAAAGGCTTTCGCTGAACATTATATGCAGAAAAACCCCGATGCCACTCTGACCGTCAGCGAGTCGGGCAGCGGCAACGGAGCCAAAAGCCTAATCAACAAGACTTGTCAGATTGCCATCATGTCGCGGTTTATGAAAGATGGTGAATTCCAAGCCGCGGTAGAGAAAGGCGTCCTGCCGGTAGCACACGTGGTGGCATTGGATGGGTTGCCGATTCTAGTGCACCCCGCCAACCCGGTGAGCAATCTCACTCTGGAACAGATACGCAAGATATATATGGGTGAAATTGTCAACTGGAAGGAAGTCGGCGGCGCCGACATGCAGATCGTCGTGATCAGTCGCGACACCAACAGCGGCACCTACGAAACCTTTTACAACCTGGTTATGGAACATGGCGGCAATAAGGAAAAGATCGGCGCCGGCGCAGAATACGTCGGCAGCAATGGCGCGGTTCGCCAGCGCGTCCAGAGCACGCCTGCGGCCATCGGCTATGCCGGTCTGGGTTTTGTTGATGAAACCGTCAAGGCCCTATCCGTCAACGGAGTGGCGCCCAGCCGGGAAACGGTGATTGACGGCTCATATCCCATTGCCCGCGCGCTATACATGTTCACTGACCGGTATCCGAAGATGGGCAGCCACCTCTATCGCTTCATTACGTTCCATCTGAGCGCGGCTGGCCAGGAAATTGTTGAGACCATCGGCTTTGTGCCAGTCACGCAATACTGATATAATCCCCGGCCTGATACTGAACACAGGCTTCATAAACCCCTTCATGCCGACAATCCGTCGGCATGAAGGAGGTTTCTGACAAAGAATCAGCAAGTTTATCTTATCGGTTATTATCTATGCTACGTGCGCAAAATCCACAAAAAAGCAGCCAGAGCCTAGTGCTCAGTGTGCCGCTCCACATCCGTAAAAATCTTCTCGGCATACTTGGGCGCATGCTGCTTTTCGTGATTGCCGCAGCGGCTACTCTGGCCGTTTTATTTATCTTTTACTTTATTACCCGCGATGCCTGGCCGTTTTTTAAGTCACGTGGTGTGGTAGAATTTTTTACTGAAACTGCTTGGTATCCCTCCCGTGATCCAGCCCGTTTCGGCGCGCGGGCTATTTTTGTCGGCAGCGCTTTAGTCACACTAGGCGCGACGTTAGTAGCGGCGCCGCTGGGTGTGGCTGCGGCAATGTGTTTAAGCGATGTCCTGCCGTTTCGAGTCAGCCAGACGATTAAGCCGGTCATTGAGATTCTGGCCGCCATCCCTTCCGTAGCTTATGGTTTCTTCGCGCTCGTGATATTAGCGCCCCTGCTGCAAGAGCATGGGGGTGGTATCCTCAACGTCGTCTGGTGGCTCTTGGCCACTCCCATCCTGCTTTTACTCGCCGTTATCGCCGGAGAAATAATCTCTTCCACGGCGCGACCAGTGGCTGCCCGACGACTACGTTGGCCGTTGACCGCCATTCTGGCCATTGCGGCAATCTGGTTGCTGTGGAGCGTTGGGCAGACTTTGTCAAAGATAACCATCGTCTCCGGCACCAATGCCTTAAATGTATCCTTAATTCTCGGCATTATGGCATTGCCGACAGTGGTCAGCGTCTCAGAAGACGCTTTGCAGGCAACCGGGCGTGAATTACGGGAAGCCGGCTATGCTTTGGGCGGCACACGTGCGGAAACCATCTGCCTGATCATCCTGCCGGCAGCCGGCAGCGGGATCTTTGCGGCCGTGCTTTTGGGAGTCATGCGGGCTCTTGGTGAAACTATGGTGGTCTGGATGGCATCCGGCAATGCCGCGCAAATCCCCACCCCTTGGTTTAATTATTTGATGCCCGTGCGTACTTTGACTGCTACCATCGCCGGCGACATGGGCGAAGCCGATCATGTGACCGGCTCGGATCGTTACCATGTGCTTTTTGCCATGGGGTTATGCCTGTTGCTGTTCTGTCTGATATGCAATTTAGCAGCCGAATGGATTGTTGCCCGGCAACGCCGCAAGTTGAAAGGAGCGTAATGCAGCCGACCACCCGCAAACTTCTGGATCGGGCGTTTTCCACCGTTGGGCTCTTCGCTATTGCACTGATGATTGCTGCTTTAGCAGCGATTCTCGTCCCCATTTTCCGGCAAGGCGTGGGCGCCATCTGTTTCCGGGGCACAGTGGAACACCGCAAACAGATGCACACGCTGTTTGGCCGCGGCGACGACGACGCTCTGCAGCGGGATATTGCAAAGGCGGAGGCCGCGCGTCAGCCGGTTTATGACATGCTGGCATCCTATAAAAAACTACCGGCCAGCCAACGTCGGGCAACGGCAGGCGCATACCGCGATCTGGAAAAAGCGCTGCGAGCTCTGCTGGGACCGTTGCCGGGGGATGCGCCCCGGCTCATGCCACGCGAACAATTCGGGCAGGCGCGCTGGGATCGAGCCAAGGTCAAGCTGAATGAATTGCTATATGTCAAAACTTGGGACTACTCCACCGCCGGCGCGCTAGGAGTCGAAAAATTCATACCACGTAAGGAAAAACTAGCTGGGACACCGCTTTACGACGTGCCGGATTACGTGGCACAAAACATGCCGGCCATGCTAAGGCCACGCCTGACTTGCTATTGGCGATTCCTGACGGACAAGGCGGTGGATATTCATTTCTTCGGCGGAATCGGCCCGGAACTGTTGGGAACTCTTTATCTGGCGCTGGGCGCAATGCTGTTCGCGGCGCCGCTGGGCATCGCCGCAGCCGTTTACTTCACTGAATATGCCCGGCAAGGGCGCGTTGTAAACCTGCTGCGTTCCTGCGTCGGCACACTGGCTGGAGTTCCGAGTATCGTTTTTGGTCTGTTCGGTCTGGCATTCTTCATTAACACGCTGCGTGTCTCACCGTCAAAAAGTGTGATAGCCGGGTCGCTGACTCTCGGGTTGCTGATTCTGCCGACAGTCATACGCACTGCTGAGGAGGCCATCATGGCCGTGCCACATACCTATAAGGAAGCCGCCCTGAGCTTGGGCGCCGGCCGTTGGCACACTATACTGACCGTGATTCTGCCGGCAGCGCTGCCAGGCATACTTACCGGCGTGGTAATCGCATTAGGGCGCGCGGCCGGCGAAACCGCGCCGATCATTTTCACAGCCGCCGTCAGTGTGGGCTTGGCATTGAAGCCCTGGGAGGTGCTCACCAACCCAACCCCGGCGCTTTCGTGGAATATTTACAACTTGGCAACGGAGCACGAAGCGGCAGATGAAATACGCCATGTACAGTTCGGCATGGTCATGGCCCTGATCGGGCTGGTATTGCTATTGAACCTGACAGCTATTTTCGTCCGGGCCCGCATCGCTGCCAGGATGAAAGGATAATCCTATATCCGTTATTTGAAATTCAGAAAACAAGATGATATAATTGAGCCCACCAGCGGACAAGCTGGCCACTTGGGACCAGACGGATCTGTCTGATCTGTCTGATTAGGATAACACTGAAACATGAACCAAACTGACATAATCGAGCCGAATGACAGCGCGGCACATGTAATTGCGCGTAAATTTTCCGTCTTCTACCGCCGCCACCAAGCGGTAAAAGAAGTTACGCTCGACATTCCACGCGGATGTGTAACGGCTATTATCGGGCCCAGCGGCTGCGGCAAGAGCACTTTTTTGCGCGCCATCAACCGCATGAATGATCTGGTGCCAGGCTGCCACACCTCCGGCGAGTTGCTGTTTGACGGCTGTGACATCCATGCGCCGCGACTGGATGTAGAGACACTGCGGCGGCGTATCGGCATGGTTTTCCAGAAACCCAACCCTTTTCCTAAGAGTATTTTTGATAATGTGGCCTATGGCCCCCGCCTGCACCGGAATCTGAGCCGGTCCGCGCTCACAGAGATTGTCGAAGACAGCCTGCAGGGCGCGGCGCTATGGGACGAAGTCAAGGATCGCTTGCAGGCCAATGCCCTGGGGCTTTCCGGCGGTCAGCAGCAGCGTCTCTGTATTGCCCGTGCGTTAGCCGTGAATCCGGAAATTCTGCTGATGGATGAGCCAACTTCCGCTTTGGACCCGCGCGCCACAGCGCGTATTGAGGGCTTGATTGACGAATTGCGCGGGCGCTACACTATCATCATTGTCACACATAATATGCAGCAAGCAGCCCGCGTCTCGGATTTCACTGCGTTTTTATACGAGGGCCTACTGGTGGAATTCGGCGTCACTAAAGAACTCTTCACCAAGCCGCAAATGAAACAAACTGAGGATTACATCACCGGACGGTTTGGATGAGAGGGGCGAAGGGGAGAACCACTGATGAATACGGATAGACAGGGATTTGTCACGCGGAGGCGCTGAGACACAGAGAGGGGGGAAATATCATGTGCATACACTTACGACGGGAACTGGAAAAACTGAAACGCCGGATTTTGCAGCTCAGCTCCGAAGTGGAGGAAGATGTTTACCGCGCCGTGCAGGCGCTGGACACACGCAACCAGGCGATGGCTGAGGAGGTAATTGCGCGCGAGCAACAAACTAACATTATGGAAGTGGAAGTTGAAGAAGAGTGCCTGAAACTCCTGGCCCTATACCAGCCGGTGGCGGCGGATTTACGGTATATCATCGCCGTCCTGAAAATCAATCAAGACCTGGAGCGCATTGGCGATCTGGCCGTCCACATCGCCGAATGCAGTCTGGAATTATGCCGACAGCCTGAACCGGAAACGCCAATACGGCTGAGCGATATGGCCAACAAAACCCAGTTGATGTTGAAAAAAGTGCTCGACGCTTTCGTCAATCAGGATAAGGCCGCCGCACATGAAGTTTGCATCACCGATCATGTCGTTGACAACATGAAGAATGAAATCTTCCGTCAGGCTAAAATCGCCATTCGTAAAAATCCGGAGCAATGCGACACCTTCATCGAAATCATGAATGTGGCCCGGCATCTTGAGCGCATCGCGGACCACGCCACTAATATCGCTGAAGACCTGATTTATCTGATCGCCGGACGAATTGTGCGCCACACGCCCGAAGTTTCAGACAAAATGTATGAGGGCTATAGGGGCGACATGTCTCTCACGTAAAATTCGAGCCGCGCCAGTGGAGTTTCTGCCGCAACACGGCAAAATAACTATAATCGGGCAGCTTGACAAAATGCGCCTTGCTCGGGCTGGCGCTGATCTGCACTTGGTCGCCGGTCTGCAATCCCTCCCCCGCCTGACCGTCAGCCGAGAGCAGCAAGTCGCCGGCGCAGCGCGTCACATTCACGGTAATCAAATGCCGATCCGGAATCACCAGCGGCCGGGAACTCAAGGTATGCGGACAAATCAGGCTAATGACCCAAGCGGCGGTTTCCGGGTGCAGGATCGGACCGCCGGCGGACAGCGAATGGCCGGTGCTGCCGGTGGGCGTGGAAACGATCAAACCATCGCAGATATACGATGACACGGCCTCGCCATCCGTTAGCAAATCCAGAGTGACAATTCGCGACGAAGCGCCACGGTCCATGACAATATCGTTCAACGCGCGGTATCGGCTGATTTCGCGTCCATGCCGCAGCACCCGACAGTCGGCCAAGGTACGCGGATGCACTGTAAAATCGCCATGCGCGACACAAGTGAGCGCATATTCCGCATGGTCTTCCGCCACACTGGTCAAAAAACCCAAGCTACCCAGATTGACGCCCAACACGGGAATTTCACGTCCGTTCAGTAGCCGCACTGCGCGCAACATGGTGCCGTCGCCGCCCAATGCCATCAATAAATCAACCTGCCCGGCCAGCTCCTCCGGCGCCAGGTATAGCGCTTCCGGCACGTGTTCTGAGGCCGGTGCGCAGGCGGCCAGATTCAAACCCAATTCCTGAGCCCGGGCATACAGCCGCCGTAAGACTTGATTGGCGGAGGGCTTATTGCAATTAGCGAACAATCCTATGGTTTTAATACGTTTCAAGGTTTCTCCCATAAAATCAAAAACTCGACATTGCCGGCCGGGCCGGTAATGGGCGATTCACAAACACCCTGGCATTTCCACCCCAGTTCCGTCTCGCCAAAAGCGCGGACCTGATCCACCACCTGCGCCCGCACCGCCGGATCCCGCACCACACCGCCACGCTGGACCTGCGCTCGCCCCGCTTCAAACTGGGGCTTGATCAGCGCCAATATCCGTCCACCGCTTGGCAAAACGCTATTCACCGCCGGCAGAACTTTGGCCAACGAAATAAACGACACGTCCAGTGTAACCAGATCCGGCACAGCGGGCAAGTCAGCCGACGTCAAACAGCGGGCATTAAATTTTTCCAATAAAGTTACACGCTCATCCTGACGCAACCGCCAGTGCAACAACCCCTGCCCTACATCCAACGCTATCACCCGTGCCGCGCCATTTTGTAAAAGGCAATCGGTAAATCCGCCGGTGGAGGCTCCGATATCCAGACATATCCGCCCGGCCACAGGCAGGCTAAAATATTCCAGCGCCCTTTGCAACTTCATTCCACCGCGGCTGACAAACTGCTCCCGAGCCGCGAGGGTTATCCGACAAGCTGGATCAACTTTCTGACCCGGCTTCGTGACCGGTTGACCGTCAACTGACACCGCCCCAGCCAAGAGCAGACGCTGACCCTGCTCGCGACTTTCCGTCAGCCCCAGCTCTACCAGCAATTGGTCTATCCGCCGCGGTTTGTCTTTCTGCATTGAATCCGCCTGATTTTAACTAAACCCAAAATGGCGCTGGCAAGGCGCGGGGCCGTGCGGGCGGCATATGTCACGCCCTTTCAGGGCGCCCCATTTCCCTTTTGCCCATCCGCCATCAAAATCTTATCTCGTTTCCTGAATGTCAAATGCCGCAACGGCAGCACGCACTGCCGCCACCACACTATCAGCCGTAAAATCATTGCGCGCATGCAACATTTCCGCCGTACCGTGCGGTATAAACCGGTCGGGCCAACCGAAGCGCAACAGACGCCCTGTAAATGCATGGTCCGCCAGCCATTCACCCACCGCACTGCCAAAACCGCCGGCCAGCAGACTGTTTTCCAGAGTTACAATTACCCGTGCGTCCCGGCGATGCAGCTCCAACAACTCTGTATCCAACGGCCGGATGAAGCGGGTGTTCACAACACCTGCCGCCACACCGTCACTTTCCAATCGCGCGACCACGTCCCAAGCCATCGGCGCCATATCGCCCAGCGTCCAAATTTGCACCGGGCCACCGGACGCCAGAACTTCCGCCTGCCCGGGAATAATGTGTGCCGGAGTTTCCGGCAGAGCCGCCCCGGGACCACTGCCGCGCGGGTAACGGATGACGGCAGGGCCGCCCCACTGCGGGGCGGAATGCAACATGGCAAATAACTCAGCTTCATCGTGCGGCTGGGCCATGATCAAGTTAGGAATAGAGCGAAACAACGGAATATCGAACACACCGTGATGCGTCGGCCCATCGTCGCCAACAATGCCGGCGCGATCTAAACACAAAATCACCGGCAAGTTCTGAAGACAGACGTCATGGATGATGTAATCCACCACCCGTTGCGAGAAGGTGGAATACAGCGTTAAAAACGGCACATATCCTTCCGCGGCCAACCCGGCGGCGAAGATGACGGCATGTTCCTCAGAAATGCCGACATCGAAGAAGCGTTCCGGGAACAATTGGGCAAAATTCTTTAACCCGGTGCCCACAGCCATAGCGGCGGTGATGGCCACTACCCGGCTATCGCGCGCCGCCAACTGCTCCAGCGCACAGCCAAAGACTTCCGAATATTTCAAACGCGAATTCCGTCCCAGCGGTTTGCCGGTGGCGCACTCGAACGCGCCGGTGCCATGCCATATTTCCGGCGCTTGCTCGGCAAAAGTATAGCCACGCCCTTTTTGCGTGGCAACATGCAACAGGATCGGCTCATCCGAGCGACTAGCCAACTCCATGGCAGACAACAGAGCACGAAAGTCATGCCCGTCTATAGGCCCGATGTAACGCAAGCCGAATTCCTCAAAGAGCACACTACGCAGAAAGAGACTTTTGACGGCTTCGCCCATGCGCAAGTATGCATGGCGTAATCGCCCGCGTCCAAACCAACTGCGCCCCAGTTTTTCCACTGACGATTTCCAGCGATTGTAGCGGGGATGGGCCAATAAAGTGGCCAGATATCGGGCGATTGAGCCGACATTGGCGGAAATTGACATCTCGTTATCGTTCAGCACGACAATCAGGCGGTTGGTGGTAAACGCCAAATTGTTCAAAGCTTCAAAAGAAGCGCCGCACCCCAACGCGCCGTCACCCACAACTGCCACAACATGCTCATCGCTGCGGCGGCGGTCGCGTGCGACAGCTATGCCCAGCGCCGCTGAAAGCGCTGTGCCGGCATGGCCGGCGCCGAAAACATCATATGGGCTTTCCGCGCGCGACAAAAACCCGGACAAGCCGTCAGTCTGGCGCAGGGTATGGAACTGATCGCGGCGCCCGGTGAGAATTTTATAGGTATATGTCTGGTGGCTGACATCCCAGAGCAACTTGTCCCGGGGCGGATCGAAAGTCTTCAACAGGGCAATCGTCAGCTCCACCGTGCCCAAGTTGGCCGCCAGATGGCCGCCGTTGGCGCCAACGGTACGTATGATCAGCTTACGGATTTCCTCTGCTAAACACGGCAAATCCGCGTCGGAGAGTTTTTTTAAATCCGCCGGGCTGTTAATCTGCGCCAACAGACCGCCGTCACAATCCGGTGGTATCCTCGTTTTTTGCATTCGTTTCATCCTCGTTTTCAGCCGTCGGCTGAAAAGGCTTCAGCTGCACCGCTTCATCCTGCTTAATCAAAACCTCAATCTTCTGCTCGACTTCGTTGAGTTTGTGCGAGCAAAAGCGCAGCAAGCGCATCCCTTCCTCGAAATGCTGCATCATTTTTTCCAGCGGCAGATCGCCATCTTCCATTTCCTGGACTATTTTTTCTAAACGCTCCAACGACTTTTCAAAGTCCGGCGTCCGGGTCGTTTTTTTCGATGTTGACATTTTGTAATACCTCAGATTCAACCGCATCCCGCGCAAAGCGGGTTATAAGCCGGTCGCCCACTCGCAAGTCGGCGCCGGATTTTATCACACAGCCGTCCGGCCGCATGGTAATACTATAGCCGCGGTCCAGCACCGCCAGCGGGTTGATTATGCGCAATTGCGCCGACAACCTTTCCAGCCGCGCCGCGCGCGCTTGACAGTTCCCACGGCAGGATTGCCGCAGGCGCAGGCTGTATTCGTCCAGCGCCTGTTGTTGCATCCGCCAGACATTCCGCAGACTATTCCGCGCGCGCAGACGCAACCTATCTATCTGTTCACGGCGGCGGCGCGCCAACTCACCCGGCGCGCGGAAAAAATAGGCGCCGGCCGCCGCCGTGCAACGTCGGCGCACATCGCGCAAACGGTCTTGCATCGCGCGCACCGTCTGCCGGCGAAAGCGTTCCAGTAATTCCTCAAACTCCATTTTGACACCTACGACCATCTCCGCGGCGGCCGACGGTGTCGGCGCCCGCAAGTCAGCGACAAAGTCACTGATAGTAAAATCCGTTTCATGCCCGACAGCGGAAATCACCGGCACATCCGACTGCGCGATCGCGCGCGCTACACATTCCTCATTAAAAGACCACAAATCCTCCAGGCTGCCGCCGCCGCGGCCGACTATCAGGACATCCAGAGCACCCAAGTCATTCAAATCGGCGATCGCGGTGGCAATTTCCGCGGCAGCGCCATCGCCTTGCACTCGCACCGGCGCCAAAACGATATGCAGATTGGAGTAGCGACGGTTCAGGACGTTTAAAATATCGCGAATCGCCGCCCCCGTGGGCGAAGTCACAATCCCAATGTGTTGCGGCAGACGCGGCAGCGGACGTTTGCGCGCCGGGTCAAACAATCCTTCCCGCTCCAATCGGGCCTTCAACGCTTCAAACGCGGCATGCAACGCGCCCCGCCCTCCGGGCAACATCTGGCGTATCACCAGTTGGTATTGTCCGCTTTTTTCGTAAACACTAAGCAGGCCTCGCACCTTAACCAGCAGACCATCCTGCGGCGTAAAGCGCAAATCGCGCTGATTGCCGCGAAACATCACGGCGGCAATCTGCGCATCGGCATCCTTAATCGTGAAATACAAATGGCCAGATGACGGCCGCCGGACATTGGAAAGTTCGCCTTCCAGCCAAATCTCGCCGATATCATCTTCCAACACCATCCGGATCAGGCGCGTAAGCTCCGTCACGCGGTAAACCTTGTCCGGATCAGCATGTGGCAATTTAAACATAATGCTCATTATAACGCGGAAAGGCCAGCGTGCAACAGGAAAGCCAGCTCCTAAAACGGCATTTGAAATTCAGGAAACGAGATAAAGAGTTGAGAATAAGAATGTTAAGACTTAAAGTTACTGCACTCATTTGGTGAAAGAAAGTTTCCTGAATTTCAAACCCGTAAAGGGGTTGGCGATTTTGCCGCATCTGCTTTGTTGCAAATGAGCGAGCCGCTCTGGCGATTCGCGGTATGTTTATACAGCTTCATCCTTCGCGCCGCGCATCTGCGACAAACTTACCAACTGCCACAGTTTTAGCCAGCTCATCCACCTAAAACCGCGGGCTTGACATCCTCAAGGTGATTTGCCATTATTCGTCGCGTGAAGTAGCAGGCAGCACATCATCAACATTCCAATAAAGGAGTATAGTTATCCATGCATAAAAAAATGATCGGTTTAGCGCTGGTGGGCATATTATCGGCAGGCGCGGTTATGGCTTCAGAAGGCTGGCTGACGGATTTTGAAAAGGCCAAACAAAAGGCGGAGGAACTCAAGCGCCCCATCCTGGCGGATTTCACAGGATCGGATTGGTGCGTTTGGTGCATCAGATTGGACAAAGAAGTTTTTACACAAAAAGAATTCAAGGATTTTGCCAAGGATAATCTTGTGTTGTTTATGGCGGACTTCCCGCGCAACAAGCAGCAGTACAAGTCGGAAAAGAAACAGAATGAAGCCTTGAGGGAGAAATATGGGGTCAGTGGCTACCCCACTATCTTCTTGCTGAAAGCCGATGGCGAAGTTATCGCCAAGACCGGATATAAGAAAGGCGGAGCCGCAGCCTACGTTCAGCATTTACAAGAATTGCTGAAACAACAGGCAAGCGGAGAAAACTGATGAACACAGATTGATTGAACCGCCAAGGACGCTAAGAAAGAAACAGAAAAGGAGAGGAACCACGGATGGACACGGATAGACACGGATGACTAGGGAGAGGGGGGGGAACCGCAGATTACGCAAATTAACGCAGATTTTAAGCTGACTAGAATGGCAGATGCCGGTCTGTGCGGTATTTGTGGCTAATTTCTTTCCCCATCCGTTATCAGTGGTTTTCCCCTTCTCCACACTCTTGTGCCTTTTGTGCCTCTTTGTGGCTAATCCCCTTCTGCACCTCCGTGTCTCAGTGTCTCAGTGTGAGCTTCTCCGCCTCTGCGCCCATCTGCGTCAATCTGCGGTTCCATTCTCTCATTTTCCTGGCGTCTTGGCGGTTCAACCCAATCCGTGTCCATCCGTGTTAATCCGTGGTTCTCCTCTCCTCCATCTGCGTCAATCTGTGGTTCCATTCTCTCATTTTCTTGGCGTTCTTGGCGGTTCAACCCAATCCGTGTCCATCCGTGTCCATCCGTGGTTCCCCTCTCTTGTCAGCGGATCACCGCAAATTGAGAATCATCCCCTGCGGCAGATATTCATAACAGCCCATATCCACCACCCTGGAAAACCTATCTATCCGGATGTGCCCATTCAAATCCACAGCCTCCGCCATCCAGGGCAGATTGGTTCCGGTATTGATACAGGGCGAGCCTTGTACCAGCCGGTAATCGCCCGCGTCGAAATTGACAAACACCGGCGCATTGGTTGTATTGCCATTTTCGGAGTTGATCAGCGCCGGACTGCAGGAATAATGGACCGGCGCGATATACTCTGCGCCGCCTTGCATGTCTGGATAAGCGCTGCCCGCCGAGTTGGATGCCACCACGCAATTAATCACCGTCACATGATTCGTAATAATATTCATTCCCCCATATTCACGAGTAACGGAATTGCCAACAATCGTGCAGGATTCCACTGTGGCTTGCAATGGATGAAGGCCTGATTTTGCGCAAGTGTAACCGGAAAAGAATATGCCGCCACCCCAAGTATTAGCCGCGGCGGAAATGTTATCTGCTATCAGGCAGTTTTTAATAATGACAAATGTGCTGCCGGTGGCGGCATATATTCCAACGCCGAGACCAGAACCATCTGCCAGAGAATTGCTGATTATCTCGCAATTGTGAAGCATCGCGGTGCCATGGGTATAGATAAATACACCGCCGCCGAACCGGAGGTTTACGCTGCCATTGTCAACTATTTTGGTATCCACCACCGACAAAGCGCCCAATGATGCCTTTCCGTCTCCGCCCGGATATCCATCACAAATGCCTCCGCCCCTGCCACCATACACGCTTGTTTGATTACCCTTGATCACACAATTGCTGATGAGCGCGCCGCCATCCGCATATGTATGCACTTGAATTCCGGAGCCGGTGAATCTGGCTTTATTCTCTACAACCTCAGTATTGCGGATGACTGGATATCCACTTTCCACTACTCCAATACCAGCGCCGTAGAGCGCGGAGAAGTTGTTGCTGACAACGGAATCAATGATCAGCAAGCCCGGTTTGACAGTCGCAATGCCGCCGCCGTAAGCGCCATCGATGTAGGACAAGTAATTGTCGGCTACGGTGCAATTGGAAATAATGCCACCTGCTGCAGATACATATATTCCTCCGCCAGAAATCCACGCAGCATTACTGTTTATGATGCAATCCAGCAGGCGGGCGCCGCCTTTCTCTTTGTTACTATCACCCAATATTACGCCGCCACCTCTAGGAGAAGGGCCATATGCACTGACATTGTTTGAAATCCAGCAGTTGCGCATGCATGCATTCTCCGTCCATAACGCCGCGTCGCCGCCCCACCGCGATTGATTTTCCCGAATGATGCAATTCGTCACCAGCCCAGCTTCGACTAGAATTCCGCCGCCGTGAGCATTTTGATTCGCATAATTATTTGGTGGATAGCCCCGCTCCAAAGTTACTCCATCCAATACTGCCCCGGCGCTGTTCACGCGCACACACCGCGTAGAGCAATTCACATCCGGATACCGGGTGGTGATCACCACCCCCGTGGGCCCATGCATGCCGCGGACAGTGATGTTTTTGTTTACGTGTATCTGGACATCTTGGGTGTAAACGCCCGGATTAACCAGTACGACATCCGCCGCCTCCGCCTGCGCCACGGCGTTGCTGATCGTTAGAAAAGGATTGCCGGCCGTACCGTCGCCAGTCAAGTCGCTACCGGTAGTTGCCACATAAATGGTAGTTTGACCGCTGGCCCAAGTGGCTGCCGCCAGCATCAACAACCCGATGATTGAACGTAATTTCACTTTACTCCTCCTTTTAGTTTTTCAGCCTGAAATAAACCGCCAAGAACGCCAAGAAAGAAACAGAAAAGGAAAGGAACCACGGATGGATGACCAGGGAGAGGAGGGAACCGCAGATTACGCAGATTAGCGCAGATTCCGGATAATTGGCTACAAAGACACAAAACACCCGCCGCCGCGCCCTCCCTTTCCGTGTATTCCGTGTATTCCGTGGTTCCAACAAAAACCACAGACCACACAGAAAGCACAAGATTTTTCAGATTACTAACGCATGCTGTATTTGTGGATAATCCCCTTCTCAAAAAATCCTCCTCCATCTGTGTCCATCCGTGTCCATCAGTGGTTCTCCCCCTCTCCACCATCTGCGTCAATCTGTGGTTCCATTCTCTCATTTTCTTGGCGTTCTTGGCGGTTCAACCTCATCCGTGGTTCTCCGTGTAGCAGATTATTCATAACTCCGGTCGAATTCGCAAGTCAAAATCATCCATCAACAACATCCTGGACGTTTGACTGCGCTGAATGCCCGGCCCAATCGCCACCACCACCCGCGCATACGCCGTGCCCGGCCACCAGTCTTTGGCTTTGATCTCGCCTTTTAATTCCGTCCACTCGTCAGTAATTACCGCGTTGACCGCGCTGGGCCAAAAAATGCCATTGTTGCTGGCTTGGTTCTGATGCACTGCCGCGCCGACCGGCATTTCTAAACCGCACGGTTTTTTTAACGTCACCAACCAGATATCGCCATCCTGGCGCACAGCCTCAATTCCCAGCGGTGTGACATCATAGGTAAGTTCATTTTCCATCGCGCCAAACGCCGCGGCGAATGCCGCCCCAGTTTTCCATGCTTTGCCATCCTTGATCCGCAGCGCCCAGTCACCGGCGCGGCATGGCGCTGCCAGTTCCGTGCTTGTCCCCTTGACGGAAAATACATTCCAGCTTTTCATATCGCGCTGTTGCGCATCGGCCATCACTATACCGAAAGTGACGCCGGTAAACGACCCGGAGTTCGCCTTGAACCACCCGCTCAAGGCGTAGGTTTTGTTGGTATCTATCGCAACCCAATCGGATCTCATGCCGGACGATTGTCCACGCCAGCAGAAGGCGTATTCGCCCGTGCGCCCTGTCCCGCGTTGGATGCCGAACTCGCCGCGTCGTATGTTTTCCAGCCCCGTCCAGCCTTCCGCCGTGCCGTATTCCGCGCCGGGATTGGCCAACAGGTTATCCGGATCAGTCGGCGCTACTTTTTTTTTATCAAAACGGAATCGTCCTGGAATTCAGTGGCCTGCTCTCCCGCTTCCACTTGCAGACCATTAATCCAGATCACCGCGCCCTCGGATGGCGCCATCAAAAAACCTCGAACGACCAGGCTGGCGCCGGAACCCGGCGGCAAGTCGAATGTAAACTGGTGCCGCTGCCAGTCTGCAGTCAATTTTCTAAATGTATGCGCTGGCACACCGTCAATCCGCAACCAGATACTGGCCTGCGGATCATCGCTCTTGGCATAAAGCGAAAAGGTCATTTTCACCGGCGCAGCGGCCACTGGCGGATAGAACACGGCAAAAAAGCCGCGGGTTTTGTACCCGCCCAGATCGTATTTGCGTTTCAACATACGCAGGGATGGCTTGCCATTCCACCGCGTCGTATCATCAATATACCAATCGCTCTTGCCTTTTTGTCCCCAGAAGGGATCAACACTCAGGCAAAAATAGGGCCGGTAGAAATCCGGCACGCCCTTGTTGGTCTGCTGTTCGAAACAGGGGTTGGGCATGTAGTTTTTGCCCATCATCAGTTGCCGAACAATACCCGGAATGTCAACGTGCGGCGCACGGTCATCTTCATCGGGAGTCATGGCCACCGCCACTTGCACCGGTGTGGCCTGTTCACCTATCTTTATACGGTAGGCGCGCACGCCATAGGGCTCGATCTTGTCGGTGAATGATTCCCCATCCAATGCCAAGTCCCTTTGCCCCTCTGCCGCAAACAACCGCACCGCACGCTGCAGTCCCCCGACGTCAAACTTTGAATCCACGGCAAACGGCATGATATTTACTGCCAGCAGCAGGTAATCGCCATCCGGATACTGGAATACCGCGGCGTTGACGGCTGGGAGTTTGCGTTCCGTGGGGCGATAATCGTCCGGCGTGTATTTGATTTGTTGGGGAATATCGCCATTCACCAGCGCTGGCGTCATTTCCTTGACCTGCGTGCTGATGGCGCGCAAAGCATCCCAAGCTTCTTCACCCATCACAGCGGATAGAGTAAAATAAATCAATCCGCGCGAACCATAAATGATTGCGGCATAGGCTTGGCACAGCATATGCGCCTTGCTCAATCCGATAGGCGAACGCACGGGGTCGAGTTGGTTGGCCAGCGGCACAAACCACATGATCTTGTTGTCCTGCCGGCAGCGTTCGCGCAAGTTGTAGGCATACCACGCCGTGGATTGTCCTGGCTCGCTATGAAAACCGCCGGTATATGCGCCCGGATAAACGTCATATCCCAGAATATCCCCCCAGCGCGTCCAGTTATCGCCATGCGGGATATGTCTGGCATAAAACAGAAGTTTCGGGCGATATGGGTCTAAGGGCGTAACAGTATTCCAATACCGTTCCGCGCCGGCGATTCTTTCCTCAGGATTGACGAGGTTCGGTTCATCTACATTGTAATAGGCAATAAAATTTTTATAATCGCGCAAAATTTTGGTGTCCGCGATGACTTTCGGCTCTTCCGCATCATACTCCTTTTGCTGGATTGCCAACCGTTCAGCCAGCGGCAAATCACATGGCGGCGGCGGCCACGTGCCGGGTTTCAATCCTATCGGCTCCGGCTGGGGAGAAGTCCAGGTAATTACGTTTAATCCATATTTTTCGGCTAAATTCATGAAGGTAACCGTATTAGTGGATTGTCTTGTCCTGACGATGGTATTCAGCCCGATATCCTCGGCCAGAAACCGGAATAAATCTTCATCATCCTCCGTGCTGCCATTGACGCCTAAACGGCATTGGAGGGTGTGCCCGAACAAACCGATAGGGAAATACGGCTGATTGTCCTTTAATACCACGCCCTTGATAAAATCCGCTTTGGTTTCGTATCCGGGGCGCGGCTCCAGCCGGATCAGATTCAG
>JBMNRV010000039.1:0-20176 GCA_050944835.1 Kiritimatiellia bacterium | reverse complement strand
GCAAGGGTTTGGATCAGGATGTTTTCGTTGGGTATCGTGGCCGCAACGCCCTTAAGTTCAGCAAGATACCGATTCGCTTCGACCAGCTTTTTCAGTATGGCCTTTGTTTCGAAGTCTACGGAATTGGGCAGCAGGGGAAGATTGAAACCATCCACATCCTGTGTCATATCGAACCTCCTGTTCTTTTTTTTGAAAAAGTATACACATCATCCTTGAAGTGTTCAAGAAACAGTAGAAAGCATACACGTCAACCTCGATGTGTTCAAAAAACGGCAAAAAGTATACACGTCGCAAGCGACCTGTATACATTCAACCTCTGAATACACGGACGCAGGTGTTCCAGATCGGCTTTCCGTGTATTCCGTGTGTTCCGTGGTTCCTTTTTCGACGGGAAGTTGAACAGATGCATTCACTTCTTAACTCCCAGCTCCCCCAGCTTTTCCGCCATCTTTGCCCGTACCTCAATCAGCTCTTTTTCAAGGGCGTCTATTTCCGCCTGCACCGCGTCAATATCGATCTCCTCTTCCTCTTCAAAGGTGTCCACATAACGGGGGATATTGAGGTTGAAGTCGTTTTCCTTGATTTCGGCGACGTCGGCGACGTGGGCGTATTTTTCTTCTTCGGCCCGGGCGGTATAGGTTTCCATAATCCTGTTGATATGTTCTTCCGAGAGGGTGTTCTGATTTTTACCCGAAACAAACTCCCGACTGGCGTCAATGAAAAGGACGTTCTTGCACTCCTCACGGGCGCCGCCTTTTTCACGGGAGCGGTCAAAAACGAGGATCGCCACCGGGATATTGGTGGTCTGGAACAGGTTGCCCGGCAGGCCGATGACGGCATCGAGCAAATTTTCCTCGATCATTTTTCTGCGGATACGCCCTTCAGCCGCGCCCCGGAAAAGTACGCCATGGGGAACGACCACGGCAACCCGGCCCTCTTTTTCCAGAGCGACTTCAACCATGTGGCTGATAAAGGCCCAGTCCCCTTTGCTCTTGGGTGGAACCCCGCGCCAGAAGCGGTTGTATTGATCGCTTTCGGCATTTTCAGCGCCCCATTTATCCAGCGAAAAGGGCGGATTGGCCACTACGCAGTTGAATTTCATCAGCCGATCATTTTCCACCAGGAGCGGACTGTTCAGGGTGTCACACCACTCGATACGGGCGCTGTCAAAGCTGTGCAGGAACATATTCATGCGGCAGAGCGCCCAGGTGCTGCCGTTGGATTCCTGCCCAAAGAGGGCAAAGTTGCGCTTTTCCTGGGCGCTGTCGGCATTGCGCGCCACCTCGTGGGCAGTCTGGATCAAGAGTCCGCCTGAGCCGCAAGCCGGATCGCAGATGCGGTCGCCGGGCCTGGGGGCGGCAAGTCTGGCGACCAGTTCGCTTACTTTCAGCGGGGTGAAGAACTCGCCGGCTTTTTTGCCGGAGTCCGCAGCAAAACGCTCAATCAGATAGATGTAGGTATTGCCAATCACGTCCTCGGCAACCCGGCTGGGACGCATATCCAACTGCGGCTTGTTGAAATCTTCCAGCAGCTGTTTGAGACGGCGGTTGCGGTCCCTGGTTTTCCCGAGATTGGCTTCGCTATTAAAATCAATATTGCGGAAGACTCCTTCGATCTTGCTCTTGTTGCTCTCTTCAATGTGATCAAGCACGATGTTGATCAATTCGCCGATATTGGCCGCATTACGGCGCTCGTAGAGGCTGTAGTAGGTGGCAGGGAATTCATCCAACAGCGTCTCAATGCCTGTTTCGTCATTCTTTTCGCTGAGTCTCACTATAGGGAGAACAAAACGCTCGCGTTCGAGTTTGCGGCGGATGCGGACATCATCATTGCCGTGCAGTTTTCGATATTCTTCGTAGTGATCCTGCCAGACATCGGAGATGTATTTCAAAAACAGCATCACGAGAATGTAGTCTTTGTACTGTGCCGGATCAACAACGCCCCGGAAGGTATCGCACGCCGCCCATGCCGCATTGTTGATGTCTTTCTGATCAATCTGATCCATGATAATACTCCTTATTTAACCACGGAACACACGGAATACACGGAAAAATTTCTATAGGGTTGTTCCTCTGACGGATGCGATTGCGTGCGAATTTGCAATCTGGCCTGGCAACCCATATCACCCATAAAAAATCCTCTTCTGTGTATTCCGTGTATTCTGTGGTTAAAAAATTCTGTGTTCCGTGGTCTCATTTAATGATTCTTTCGATTGTTGCTTTTGGGTAATGCCCGAAGTTCACCAGGAATCCAAGTTGGAGTCTGCTTGCTTTCAGATAGTTATGCAACTGTACGCGATGTTCGTCGCAAATTTCTTTAACTGCCTTGATTTCGACAACAATTTTACTATAGCAGATCAAATCCGGCTTATAGGTCAGTTGGAGTTTTTCCTGCTTATAAAACAGCTCCAACTCAGGTTGAGATACGAAGGGGATATTTTGGTTGCGCAGCTCTTTTTCCAAGCACTCCTGATAGACTGCCTCAAGAAAGCCACAGCCCATTTCGCGAAACACTTCATGGACGGCGCCACGCAGCAAATAACTCTCATCCCTATACAAAAAATCTTTCCGTGTATTCTGTGTATTCCGTGGTTCCATCATTCCCCCTGCCCTTCCGTGGTCGCGCACTGCATGAGCACTACTGACATGTATCGTTCCCGTTTGTCAGCCAGCCTATGCAGCAGGAACCACTCGCGTGCAGAAAGCGCAGCCAGCTCGACAATGTTTCTCTGCGTTTCCAAGCTTGGAAGCGCCACTTTTAATTCTTCAATTGTTTGTTTACTGATCATTTTTTGAACTGTACCATTAGCTCTGCTAGCCAAGAAAATCTGCGCATCCCGTTGACTTATATACCAGTTCAGATACTCCGGCAAAATCGCTTCTGGCTTTGTGACCCGTATTCTTAATAAAGGAGCAGCTACAACGGCACTTCCTGGATCCTCAAGCAGCACCGCAGAAGTGGCGGTTTGGCCACGTGACCTAAAGACAAGGTCACCTTTTTGCGCAAGGTGATGCTCCTTCACTCCTACCATATCAATTTTAATTAAGTCCTTGCAACTAACTGTGTTATCATCGAGAAGATCCTTCATCTGGATAACCGAAACACGGCCACCATCATCTGCCACAAGACGGGATCGAAACGAATATCCCATCTGTATTGTTGCTAATTCTTTAATTTTTATCTTCTTCATCTATCGCCGCAAAGGATATTCTTATCTTCAATTAGGCGCTAAATACACAATTCAAAGCCAATAGTCAAGACAATTATTTTGCAAAAACGTTATTACTGTATATTTTGCGTTGACAATTTGCCTGCATAATAGGTAAACAGCGCCTAATCAACAACTCCAACACCCACTCATGGGAAAAATTTGGTGGTAACATCAAGAGTACAAACTGATCTTCTTGTATGGTCATATATCTGCTTGGGCGCTCTTGCTCCTCCCCATCCGTCTCGAACTTAAAATAAGCCTTATCGTTATTTTAACTTAAGCGCTTATCCTAAAATAAGGAGCCAGAAATCTAAAATCAGGTGTATGTATCGTTGAGAGATGCCTTGGAAAGGCAGAAAACCGGATTAAAACTGAACCCCACGGCCACCGGGTGTACAAAAGATCGGTGGTCAATTGGCACATAGCGTTCAAGTTGCCGGGCCGCTGTTCAGTGTAAAGCTTTCTGGTTTGCCAAACCTGGATCAGTGTCAATCCCCGCCAAGTCTAAGACATCGCTTCATTTCAGATTCATGCCTGCTCCTGAAATGACGGTCTCCATCGGTTTGATCTCGTATCCCATGGCTCGGTACCCGCGTTGGCGTTTGTTCCACATGCGGTTGAGTTGGGGTTGATCGGTCTCGGCATAGTCGTAAATGCGCACATCCTGCTTACCGGCATGCTCCCGGTGTAGGCGTCCAGCGTATTGCTGCAAGGTTCCTTTCCAGGAGATTGGCATGGCCAGCATCAGCGTGTCGAGCGGTGGATGATCAAAGCCTTCACCTATCAGGCGACCGGTGGCAAGCAACACCCTCGGCGCTGACTCATCCAATGCATCCAGTTCTGCGAACACCGCTGTTCTCTGTTTCTTCGACAATCGTCCATGCAGGACAAAACAGCACTCGACCTCTTCTCTCAGAGCCTCCTGCAATAGCGGCAGATGATCCGTTCGCTCAGTGAGCACCAACACCTTTCGCCCTTCCCGATAGGCGGCCAACACATCTCCGGCAATACGTCGGTTGCGGCTCGCATCGCCGGCGAGAATACGGAACACATCTTGAATTGGAGAATCCGGCGGTATCGTCGGCGCAGGCAGCGCCTTCGGCCAGACCTCCATTTTTACTGGGGCGGTTTCCGGTCTGGCTGCGCTGTGCCTTATCGATCCACACTGCATGAAGATGATCGGCTGATGCCCGTCACGGCGTATTGGTGTAGCGGTCAGGCCCACCACGAATTTCGCCTTTGCTTGTTTAAGTATCGCCTCAAAGGAAAAGGCCGACAGGTGATGGCATTCGTCTATAATGATCTGACCATATTGGTCGAGCAGCTCGCCCAAGTCTTTCCGCCGGGACAGTGACTGCATAACAGCAATATCAATCTTGCCGGACGGCTTTTTCTTGCCGCCGCCGATGACACCCAAGCTTCCCTTCGGGAACTCAAGAAATCCAGTCAACCGCTCCTGCCATTGGCGCAGTAGTTCGGTGCGATGGACCAGCGCCAGTGTGCTGACCTTGCGTTGGGCGATCAAGGCGGCTGCGGTAACGGTTTTGCCGAAAGCTGTCGGGGCGCAAAGCACGCCGACCTCATGCTTGAGCATCTCCCGCACCGCCGCCTTTTGGTCATTGCGCAAGATGCCGATGAACTTGGCTCTCACCACCCGTCCGGCCAGACGCTCGTCCTGTAACACCGGGCGAATATTGTTCTCCTGAAGCAGATCGAGCGCCGCACCGAGACAGCCACGGGGCAGACCGATATGCTGGGGAAAATTATCAGCACAGCCAATGATGCGTGGCTTGTTCCACACTGGCAGACGCATTGCCTGAGCCTTGTAGAACTCGGGATTCTGGAAGGCAGCGAGTCGAATCAGACGGTTGGCCAGCGGTTGCGGCAGATCGGCCTTAGCGATAAAAATCTGGTTGGCCAGCACCAAGGTCAGTGATTTTGGCAGTGGGCCAGCAATCCGGGGTGGCACAGGTGATGGCCGCTGCCATGGTTTGCGATCTTCCTCAGCAGTAGCAAAGGCTACATCCAGAGGATGGCGGCCGCCACTGGCCCGCAAAATGGCGTCTTCCAATTCCCGACGGGACATGGGACGAATGGACGCCAGAAAAGCCCATTGATCGGGATAAGGTTGCAAGTGGTCGTTAACAAAGACACTGCGCCCCGATTTCCTCGGCTGTTTCTGCAAGGGCAGCGCAATCAGGTTGCCGAAGCCGCCCTTGGGCATGGTGTCCTGGTTAGGAAACAGGCGGTCGTAGCTGGTTAGGGATAATTGCCGGGTGCGGTCGCAGGTGTGGCTGATCAACGCCGCCCCAAGTTGCCGGGCCTCGCGGGCTGGAACCAGTTCGGCAAAAAAGATCCAGATATGTGCTCCATTGCCGGAGCGTGAAATCTCCAGCGCCACCGGAATGCCAAGCTCCCGACAGGACTGCATGAAAGCCTGGGCATCTTCCCGCCAGTTGGCCCCATCGAAGTCAGCCGCGAGGAAATAGCAGTTGTCATTACTCAGGAGCGGATAGACGCCGATGGTCTGTTTTCCGGCCAAATGGTCATAGATCACCTGATCGGTCACGGGCAGTAATTGACGTTGGTTGCAGTCGCCACATTTCATGCGAGGTTTATGGCAAACGCCAGACTTCCACTCATTAGCGCAGGCCGGTGAATAGCCAGATGTGCCCTTGGCCGACTCCCAGCGTTGGGGATAGACATCTTCACGACCACGGAACAGACGGCGGAACAGGGCAATCTTGTCGTCGGTGGTGAAATGAGGTGGAGTTAGTGCGGATTCGATTGGGGCGAGGACTGGTTCAAAGATGGCTGATTCTTCACAGACGATCCCATGCTGAGTCAGCAGTTCCCTGAGGCGGGCGTTCTCCTCTCGCAGACATCGCAGTTCGTCCTGTTCATTCTGGCTCTTATCACTCTTTGGTAAATCCATGCTTTTCCATAGGTATAGGTAAACAGTAAATCATTGAAAATCTCCCGCAACTTTCTACTCGCCTTATAAATTCTGGATGCCCGTGGCGTACTGAATTTATTTATCCAAGTCTTGCAGCTTCGGCGGCAATATGTCCCGCCAAGGAGGTGACGAAAGTTTTAAGGCTGGCCATGGATGATAAGGAGGAAAAATTACCTGTGTCTGCATCAGCTCGCGGAGAAGCGATAAGTGAAGCAGTTGTGTAGAGCTGTTCCTGCATAAGTTTTTGGCACAGCAAATCATACCGCTTGAGATAGGATGCGCCTTTGAATTCCTTAAATATGGGAAAATGAGGCGAGTTGTCACTGACTGACGACCGGGATTCGGGTGCGTCTTCAACCAGAATCAGCCAACCAACAAACGGACGCGGCTGCTTGCCAAATGCCCCTTCGCGGTAAGCAGTCCATAAATCATGGGCTGTGCCGATGGCCTCTTCCGTCCGGTTGTTGAAATTGTTGCCAAAGGAAGGTCCAATCTGGCTTTTCAGCTCGATAGCGGCTATCAATTCACCTTTATGGACAACCAATAAATCCCATAATTTGGTTGGCCGAAAGAAACCGGGTAGCGTTAGAACAGCACGTTTATGATAGATATTGGCATGGGCGAGCCCATTGGCGTGGATGATGTCGAGTATCAAAGCAATAAAACCGTCCATATTTTTACCAGCGGTCACACCAGCACGTTCGCCCTGATCGGCCTTACCCGATTTAATCTGCTTCTGCTTAGCGGCTTCCCGGTTTCTCCAAAACATCTGTACCGCTTCACGCGCCTTGCGCTCGTAATCTACAATGTCAATTGCCATTGTCATTCTCCATGGCCGTCAAGAACGAACCGTTCTTCTTGATTCAGCTTGTAAAGCTTGAAAACCGCTCTGTCACAGGCGTCAAGATCGCGAGTAGTCGCGGCATGAATCAACTCACACCGATGATTTTCGGATACGTCCTGCCAGAACGGGATGCGAATACGCCGCAGATATTGCGCCTGAAACCGCAGGTAATCTCCACGCATTTTTGTTGAATAGGTCGCCACAAATAACTTGGCGATACTGGATAGCAATACTGCCTGCAAGGCCCGTAAATCCCATGTGTCTGAGATGACATAGTAAAGGTTGTGGTGCGGATAGAATTTGCCCGACTCAAAAACAATATGAGCCTCACCTTTGATATCAGGTATCAGTAATTTCGGCTTGCCGGCCAGATCCGGCCATATTCGGTCAATCGTCCGGTACCAGTTTGACGGCGCTTTCTGTGCGCAGTGGCGCTTAGCAATGACCGTCTTGTGTGATTCAAGATAGTGGGCCAACATGGGGTAATCCTGCAGATCAACAAGACTGCCATCTTCAGCAAACGGGTTAATGACCCCATGACCTCGCCAGATTAATTCACCGGATTGAATATCTTGGGTGGTGACCAAGGGAAGTTTGCGGTCAGATTCCACTTCAAGAGATTCGAATGTTCCAATAAATACCTTGTCAGATCCTGTGGCCACGCCAATCCCGACCTTACATCCAGCCTGTTCCAATGCCGGAAACTGGCTTTCGACACGTCGAATCAAGGGCATTTGATCACAGGATTCCAAAAGCCATGGCTCGGATGCATTTAACACACCTGCCATTTCTCGAACAGATGAATCTTTTTTCAAGACGTCCGACCTGATTTCGGCGGCAACAGCAGATAATACTTTCCTTTCAATCTTTGGACGATGGGCAATACGGGTTGCGCCTGCTTTTTTTGTCTTAGAAATTATAGTTATTGCAGGATAGGCGCTGACTTCTGCGTTAAAGGCGTTGGCGCCAACCATATCAACATAAGCTTTGAGATGGAAACCGCTTGCTATGAACTCCCTCAATGGGCCACCATAGCGGTTTTTCATCCACCGATTAGCGCAGATAAAACCAAGATTCCCGCCTTGATTAAGAAGAGAAAGCGAACGTTCAATAAATGGAATATAAATGTCGGCGCGGTTATACATTGTCTTGTAGCGACGGCGGTATTCAGACAGTAATGGCGCTGGAATCAGCTCTTGTCGGATATATGGAGGGTTGCCGACGACGAAATCAAAACAGGCGTTTTGCCGCTCAAGAAGGAAATCCCCCTGAATCAGCCATTGGTCAGCGAGAGCTAAAGCTACAGTTGTCGAAATTCCAATATTTACAAGACGATTGACAACCGCCTTGCGTGTCGAAGCAAACGTTGCCTTGTGCAGTTCTACACCACGAACGGCCTCTCCTAATTCAGCGCCAGCGGAAGAAAGATTTCCGCCATGCTCCCGCCACGCAGCAAGTAGGCGTTCAATTATGGGAAAAATAAAATCACCCTCCCCAAAAGCGGGCTCCAAAATGCGACGGTGGTGTAATGGCTCACTGGCAACGTAACCAACTAAGTCGAGAATAAAATCAACGACCTCAATGCGCGTAAAAATTGCCCCACGGGATTCAATACTACTGTTCGAAGCCAGGGTTTCAATTGCGTCAGAGACCGCCGCAGATTCAGGGACATCAGAAACATCCAGTAGGTCGAAGAGTATTGGCTGTATCAGGCTCGGCATAACTGCCCCCTTTTAATGCGACTATTCACTGTTGACCGATGCCTTTTGTCTTGTCGATCGAAATCTCCTCATCCGATAATCAATCTCATTAATGTCGAGCCACCGTTGTGTTCCAATATTTTAGCATGACAAGTCGGCTTTCTTTCTGTACCATTTGATAAAGCTTGCTGCGGCCTATCACCAAATAGCAGTAGAGCTCCACAATGGCCAGATATTAGTCTTGTAGGTCCATGTCATCCACCGGATTTTCGGTGGAAATATAATAAAAAAAATAACGTAAGGCAGCCCCTTTTTCAAGCCAAAACTCTAAAGCCAAAAAAACCATGAATCTTTCAAGGTTTCTAAAAGCGGGATGATCAAAGTTGCGCCGACACTGGCACACTAAAAACGACGCAATTCTCTGGCAATACGCAAAACCCGTCACACCGGAAAACAGCTCCGGAGTGACGGGTTTGTACTTTCTGGTGGTGGAGGATAAGGGAGTCGAACCCTCGACCTCTTGAATGCCATTCAAGCGCTCTAGCCAACTGAGCTAATCCCCCACAAAGCAAAGCGATTGTAATACCATAAATCTAACCGTCGTGCAATGGTTTTTTCACCATGATTGCCTGGCGCTTAAGAGTGGAGCCAGCTGCCGGGGTCGAACCGGCGACCTGCTGATTACAAATCAGCTGCTCTACCAACTGAGCTAAGCTGGCGAGGAAGGCCTATGTGACGGCATTAATCGGTTAAGCCGAGGCACGTGTGTAAAATTGATAATAAAAAATCGCGCTGTTTGCAAGCTTTTTCAAGGTTTGAGCTGCTGTAATAGAACAATTACTTTACACTCAGTGCGATTTCAAGATTTTAATGGAGCGGCCCGCAGGGCTTTGGCCGTAACCAAGTCTTGTATAATCTTGGCGGGAGAATCTTTATAATCAGCAAATACCACATGTGACGTCAATCGCTCGATTAAATCCTGGCCACAGTCGGAAGAGAGAATGACCACCCCTAAATGTGAGTATAAATTCAAAAGCGCTTTAATCAAGCCTTCCGGCTCGTCATCCAGCAGTTGCAAGTCCAGAATTACAGCATCTTGAATCCGCAAAGAATCCACCTTCCCTAGCAGTGCAGTGAAACTGTCCCGGCGCTCAACCATCGTTCCAGCCTCGCTAAGCGCCCGGGACAATCCGGGTGGCTCATGGCTGTCCGCTATGGCCGCTGTAATGCGCCATCCGCGGACGTAATCGCTGAATTCGGCGGGGATAGTCAATCCGGCTTCCGATGCATCGCCGGTAAGCGCCAGATGCGGCAGGCAAACTCTATAAATACATATACCCGAAGGCGATTGCCATTCCTCCAAAGTGCCTTGCGCCTCCTCCAGCAAGGATTTGACAACCGATATAATCACGCCGCCATCTTCCGGAAGCGACCGCAGGGA
This sequence comes from Kiritimatiellia bacterium, assembly GCA_050944835.1. Taxonomy (GTDB): domain Bacteria; phylum Verrucomicrobiota; class Kiritimatiellia; order JAAZAB01; family JAAZAB01; genus JAXGPF01. The sequence continues at coordinate 10,024 of JBMNRV010000039.1, read as the reverse complement.
TACGCCCTCTGCATCCGTCGCCACCGATGACTCATGGCCATCCGGATAGGGTTCAGAGCTTATGAGCAAGACCGACTCAAAGCGATCAGGCACATGCGCCAAGTTGCCATCACCGCGGTGACGCAGGGTGATGGTCAGGATTCCGGGATGCGGGCTATTATCCGCGGCCATCAAACCAAGGTTTAACACAATTTGCTCAATTTGTCCGCCCGTCAGTGGCGCTGGTGGAAAATCACCGGCAACCACCACTTGCACTTTCCAAGTAGGCGCCAAGGCGAAGCGCAACAAATCGGCAGCGTCATGCAGGTGTTTTTCAATGCGGGCGCCAAGTGTACCGCCGGCGCCGGCCCGGCTCAAGGTCAACAACTGACGTGAAAGCGCAGCGCCTTTTTGCGTTTGATTTTGAATCACCGTCAATGATTCACGCTTGGCATCGTTCGGCGGCAAGTCCCGGGCTAACAAGTCCGCATAAACTGATATTGAGCATAAGATGTTATTGAAGTCATTGGCCATCCCTCCGGCTATCCGCCCGACAAGTTGCAACAAGGCGATTTGCCGGCAGTGGATTTCATGGGTACGCATATCAGTAACATCGCTAACCATTACCAGGCGCACCCCAGACGATGGCTGGGAGCGGAAGCGCAGAGTGTGTAAGGAGCTGTCATAAAGACAATTCCGTTCCAATTCCTGTGGCACAGTTAAATCCAACAGACACCCAATATCTTCCTTGCTGAGGCAATCAAAGACATCTAGCAAGTGTTTTTGTTTTGGATTCTGAATGTGTTTCGGCAGCAGATTTACCAGCGCCGGATTGTAACCGATGATCTGTCCGGCACGGTCCAACAGCAGCAAGCCATCGGACAGATAATCCATGGATGCAACGAACTGACCGATACGCCGCCGGCCCTCGATTTCCGCTGTGGAACGAATCCCCCACAGGCCGAAGGCGCCGGTCAGAAACATTACTCCAATGGTCAATGACCAAACAGCCACGCTCAATTCACGAACCACCTGCTGGTCCACCCACTCCACCAGATGCCCCTGCAGGAAGGCAATGATGGAATATGACGCACAAGCAACGACGCCCAATAGCATCAACATTACTAAGGCATAACGCCAAGCGCTTTTGGGAAGAAAGTTCATCGGTAATCCATGCGGTATTTAATGTGATCAAGATAGTTTTCGCACAAACAACAATACAGTATGTTTTAGCAAAAACGCAAAAACTGTTTAACGGAAAAGACCGCGCTGTGTGTATGCCGCCGTTCTGCCACACGTCCAAATACCCCAATTATATCAGGACGCAGGCATATCAGCCGTCTCACGGATTTAGATTATACAGGAACTTACGGCGAAACGCCCTCAGCTTTCGTTGCAGTGTCGGTCTTGGCCTCAGCCGTTGAATCCGGCTTTTCATCCGCAGCAGTGGAGACAACATTGGTCTGGGCGGCATCTTCTTGACTTGGCGACGCCGGCTTGGGATTCAGCGGTGTATATTCTAATTCCGAGATGACTTTCTGTCCTATCGCCTCCAAGCCCGTCAACGGTTCGGATTCATCTAGAATGGTCGGCGTCAGCATGATAAGTAGATTAGAGCGTTCAACGACATCCTCGGTATGTCTAAAAAGCAAGCCTAACAAGGGGATATCGCCAAGGATCGGCACGCGCGATTCCTTTTGGCTTTTGGAATCCTCCATCAGGCCGCCGATAACAACTGTGTGCGTACTGGGCACGTTAACGCGCGAGGAAAGGTGGCGGGTGCTGATCACAGGATAAACAGACCCTTGCGGCGTAGTTATATCCTTAACCCAAGTACTCATCTGCGGATTGACCGTCATGCGCACCACATGAGCTTCGGTATCAATTTCGGGAATAACCCACAAGGTCAGCCCCAGATCGTTCCACTCTACCTGTTCCGAGTAAGAATCGCGGGCAATGCCGCCGGTACTGTCGGTGGTTTTTTCAGTAAAGACCGTCGGATAACGTTCGCCAACGTGGATTTTCGCCTCCACCTTATTGCCGACTATCAACAGTGGATGCGAAATCATGTTGGCATTGTTGCTCTTTTTCAGGGCGCTCAGGAAGAGGGATGCCTCTGAGACCGTCAGGAAAGCCGTCCCCATCTTGGTTTCGAGGGTTGTATCCGAGGTGTCATATCTGCGTTGCGACTCGATATTGCGCCCGAGCGCAATTGTGTCGGAGATTTGGCGCGTAGGGGTCACGGTGGTTCGTGAAACCCAATTGCCCGAGCCCGGCGGCTGCTCTTCATACGTGGTAACGCTTTCCTCATAAGGCTGCCCGGATATATTATAACGCTTGTTAATCATATCCGTCGCATTGCGGCGATCATATTGATTATCCGTATTCGCCAAAGTGTTTGCCTGCTTTGACTCATCAGAGAAGGTCCATTTTAGATCCGTCAATCCGGCGGTGACGCCGAATCGGTCCAGCATTGCCCAATCGAACCCAAGTTTCTTGCTGTCATTAACAATTACATCAATTATACGCGCTTCGATGAACACTTGCGGCTCACGCTTATCGAGTTTTTCGATCAGGGCCCCCACTCGATCCACGTACTCGCGGATATCGGAAACTATCACCTCGGTGGTAATGCTGGGATTCTGGATGACGTCGGTTGACAAGGAAGTAGATTTCATGCTGGCATGATGCTGTTCCTTGCTCTGGCTGGTAATAATTGTGCCGCGTGGCGATAAAATTTTCAAAGCTTTGATCTGTTCAACCAAGTCCACTGCATTCATATAACGTAAAACGAAAGAGCGTGTTACTAATGGCTTGGTTTCTTCAATCTGCTTCAGTTTCTGCTGATACATCTCCGAGGTAACTACCATGATGATACCGGAAGGGTCTTCAATGGTGGATAAGTTGACCGAACCCAGCGCCAAATTCAAGGCTGAGCGCCACTCCACATTTTTCAAGTTAGCCGTAATGTATAAATTGGTGAAAGTGCCGGCGACAATGATATTAGCGCCTGAAATCCTTGAAAACATATTGACCACGTCCGGCACCGGTACGGCATCCAGAGAAATCGAAATCAGTTCGGTCGGTGCGCGTCCATTCCCATTGGTTGGCCGAGCGCCCAGTGGCAAATCCAACAAAACCTCTTCCGATGTTGCAGGAATCACCTCCACGTTTACCGCGGGCGGTGTAACTACCACCTCGACGATTTCGGGTTCGGCTGAAGCTGGCGCCGCTGCAACTGGTTCTGCCGTTGGCATGGATTCGGGCATTGCCGTTTCCGATACATCCGTAGCGGCGGGCGCTTCAGTGTCAACAGTAGTATCAGGAACATCCGATGTTGCCGCGGGTGCCGATTCCGGCGCTGCCGCCACAACTGGTTCTGCCATTGGCTCAGATTCGGGCATTGCTGTTTCTGACACATCAGCAGCGGCCGGCGCTTCAGTATCAACAGTCCCATCAAGAACAACCGCTGCGGGCGCTGGTTCTGTCGGCGGCTCCGCAAAGACATTGGCGACCGCCAGCGAGTAAGCAATTGAAAAACCTAACAGTAAAGAAAAAGCGCTATGCATATATTTACCCTTGTATTACTCATCCTTAGCTTGCGTCACCACGGCGGAGGCCGTCCGTCCTTCAGCGTCGCGCACTGTTATTACATTGACACCAAAAACCCCCGGCTTGCCATGATAGGCAGCCTGGTAAGAAGCAGCAGCCGAAAACGACACCGTTCCCACCGCCGGGTTGCCGGCGCTCCAAGAATAAGGCGGTGATCCCCCAGTGACTGTGAATGCCGCTTCCCATTCATTTACCAGCTTTACCTCGTCCGGGGAAATTGCCATTACATCCTGTACTGGGGTCACGCGCGCAACGGCAAAGTGTCCATCCTGATCTTCCACCCGCACCGTGTTATTGCCGACTTGCAGGCATACATAGCGGCACTGATTCCTCCCAACGGATACAATATTGCCTTTGCTCTTGTCAGAAACACGCCATTTATACGACGGCACCCCGCCTTTGGCCGTGAAGACCACATCCGCACCGACAATACTTACCGCGGCGACTGCCGGAGTCACTTCCAGTGCAAGCGGGTCTTCCGTATCACGCGGGATGGATTGGTATTCATTATTTTTAAAATAATCATCCACATCGGTTTCATCCGAGTTTGACTCACAGCCCGCGCCGAAAAGCATCACACACCCGCTGATCATCACGTAAAACCAAAGTCGCCAATTTTTCATTGCCATCTCCATTAATCCAAAGGTTTGATCCGCACATTATGCATCTCGATAGCGTCAATGCGAAAACGATAAACGCGTCCGGCATGCGGCAGCGCTATAATATCACCCACCTGCACCATTTGTCCATTGACCGATGCATAATACACACGTCCCTTCTTGATTACGCCCCCAGCTCTCAACATCTCCCTCAGTTTCGCGCGAACTTCGTTATCCACCTGAACCTCCGAGGATACTTCCGTACCCGGCTGTCCCGGCGCCGCCTCTCCCGACATCTCCCGGGGCGGCGTATAACCGATCGGCCAAAAAGGATCGCGCTCTTCTGCCGGCGGCGTTGTTTCCGGCGCTAAGTCCGGGAGCGCGGCATTGGCGCTGGGATCATCCGCGGCCCAAACGCAGACCGCGGCCAGAGCTAAGCCGCTGCAAGCCCACCGGCAAACTATTGTTTGAATTCTATGGATCGTGTGTTTCACATGGCTCCTATCAGAAATCGGATTCCGCCGTGGCGTAAACATATTCCGGCAGATTATCAGGATCGCGCCAGATCAACCAATCCAGCACCAAACGGATGTCATGCCGGTTGGGTTGTTCCGGACGGGTGGATATACTCAAAGTCGAAACAGTCACCATAGGATTTGCCGCCTCTAATTCAGACAGAAATCCGATCAATGCTTTCAGATTACCTTCAGCCGTCACACGGACGGAGTACACTTGGCAAATCTTTTCCGAAGTTTCCAAGGCAACGATTCCATCATCCACCACGTTGATGATATCCAATGAAGCTTCCTCCGCCCATTGGCGTACTTGCTCGGTTATACCCAACAGATAATTGCCCAAGACCGGCAATGGAAGATAGCGCTTCAACTTAGCCAAGCGCTGGCGTCCCTCCTCCAAGCCGGCCATTATTTCCGGACGGCCGCGCACCACCGCACGAGCTTCATCCAATTCGGCCCGCAAGGCTAAGGTCTCGGCGACAGCCTTCTTCCCTTCGGCAATCATAGGCGCCACCAGGAATCGAATGACCACAAACAAAGTGCCCAACACCAAAATGGCGCTCAGAATCAATATCTGCATTTTTTCTTTACTAAGCGCCATAAATCTGACCCTTCACCGATACCGTGCCAATCGTTACTTCTTCAATAAAAGATTGCGCTTTGTCAACCGCCCTTCCATTTCAAAAACTCTTACATCATCGCCGGACTGCTCTGCATCGGCCGCAAAACGTTTAATGGCTATATCCTCCATAACCTTATCAAATGGCGACCTTGACTTCAACGCGGAGTGCAGAAAGCGCACATTCGAATCGGCGCCCTGCCCAGCCGCACGCCCGCGTAAATACACTCCACCGCTCCGGTACGGCTCTGCGCCGGCGCCAACTAGATTATTCTGCATGTTCAAACGCGTCAATTGCATATTAGCCGGCACGGACTGCTGTAAAGTACGCAGACAATCACTGTGGTTCAGGCGATTCGTCTTCCAGCCTTCCAACAAGCTGACCAATTCCTGCACCTTATCCAGCTCGCCGCGGGTTTTAACAACGGACTGGTAAAGCGGTTGAAACTCTTTCTGACGGTTTTTCTCTGCCGCGTACTCCCGCATCGCGCTGCGGGCATCCATAACCAGATATACTATGACCAGCGCCAGCACAGTCCCCGCCACAATCAGCGCCGTGTTTAATACAAACTTCAGGCTGACGTCGCTACCGCTGCGGCGTTCATCATCCAGAATTAAATTTACATGTAAGCTCACGATATTGACTAATTTTCCTCAAACAAGCCCAGCGCGGCGCCGACAGCCACACTTAAACGGACGGCCTGCGGTTCCACGGCCGGCGGCAAGGCGCCCGATTGGATTGTCACTGCCTCCAGCGGATTCCAAGGCACAATTTCCACCCCGACACCTGATTTGATTTCCGCCATCCATTCTCGCGCCATCCAATCCTCTACAGCCACGAACATCCGGCTCACGTGGCAATTATTGCGCCGCTCGATAAAATGTTTGGAAATCACCAACTGCTTGACAAAGGGTTCCATAGCGCTCTTGACCATTTGTGAAACGTCAAACGAGCCGTTAACCAGAATATCCCGCGCCGTGGAATGATCCACGCCAAGATCCTTATGCATCATATCTAAAAGATGAAACAACCCGAAATCGAACTTGCGAATCAACAGCAACTCGCCTTTCCGGAAAAAAGCGGCGAAAGAGACCCGGCCACAGGAGATAATGCAACCGATGTCCTCATCAGTGTGCATGGCCGGCACTGCCAGAGAGAAATTTGTCAAAGCGGCGAGACCATCTGCCTCTAAAGATATTGGGGCTGGAATCCCGGTACGGAAAATACCGCAAGCCGCCTGAGCCAAATGCTCCGGCGCCGCTACTGCCAACACCTTAGTTTCGGTACGATTACGCACGGTCGGCAGTGTAAGCGTACGGTAGCCCATGCGAAATTTTTCACGATCCAAACCCAAACTGCCCCATACCTGCTCGGTCACATCCCCTTCCAATTGGCCAGGCAGATGCAGGAGCTTTACTACTACGTCATCGCTGGGAATGCAAATGGCGACACGCTGCGCAATTAATGGCTTGGGGATGGTTGACATTGATGTCTCATCCGGCAAACGGACCGGCGGCAGAATATCCGCCGCCAACAATGCCGGCTTTTCGCCACCGGCACGTAAACGCGCACAATATGTGCCGGTGTGCCCGAAATGCACAGCCAAAATATCCCGCGGGTTTTTCGCGCCGGATCGCAAAAGATTTTTTATGGAGATCATGCCAAGCCCGATATTAACTATGGCAAATCATATGACACCAAGATCATTAATGTGTAATGTGTGACTTATCACATATTTCCAGCAAATTGTCCAGACTAATTTCCCCAAACAACCCACGTAAACCAAGCTGACGCCGCTACCGCCACTATGGTGAACGGCAAACCGATTTTCATGAATTCAGTAAATTTCACTGGAAAACCTTCACGACGCAGTATGCCGATAGTGACTATATTCGCCGATGCGCCAATCGGCGTAATATTGCCGCCTATACTGGCGCCCAGGAGCAGGCCGAACAAAAGCACGGTCGGATCACTGCCCAACTGCTCAGACATCCGCATAACCACCGGCAGCATCGCCGCCAAAAAAGGCACATTATCCACAAAACCAGAGATTACCACTGACACGGCAATCAAAAGAACATATCCTAGCAGGATATTGGTTCCGATCATTCCGGCAAACATATCTGCAATTCGATCCGTCCACCCGGTATGCGTCAGACTGCCCACCAACACAAAAACGCCCATCAGGAAAAAAGTCGTATCCCAGTCCAATCCCTTGATCCGGTCAATCAGCGGACCGCGATTGACAGCAATATCCCACACCAGACCTGCCGCCGCCACCACCAGACAGAGCGTCCCGGCCAGCCACTTAAAATCCGGATCAAAAAACGACGAACAAGCCAATCCTAGCACTAAGGCCAACAACAGCCAAGTTGGAACCCAACTGCGTATCGTCTCTCGCGCATGCAGATCAATCTGCCGACCGTCACGGCGAAAAAAGAAATACAACACCACTAAGGAGGCCAGAGCGCCTACCTGCACCGAGAAAAATATTCCCGGCCGGCCGCGGTAAACAATGAAATCCATAAAGCCCATCCGAGCGGCGCCGGCCAGAAGCATACTAGGTGGATCGCCAATCAACGTCGCCGCGCCCTGTAAATTCGAGGAAACCGCCAAGGCAATCAACAGTGTGGTCGGATTCACCTTCAAGTTACGCGCCAATGCCAGCGCAATAGGCGCCATGATCAAAACCGTGGCGACATTTTCCACAAATGCTGAAATCAGGCCGGTCAACAGGCAAAGTAAGAGCATAGCCCGACAGGTATTACGAGCCAACATGACGATTCTTTCGGCCAACACCGCCGGCATCCGGCTCTCTATAAAAAAATCGGCTAACACCAGTGTGCCGACAAAAATCCCCATGACATTCCAATTAATTGCCTGAAAGGCAGCGTAGGGCGTCAACACCCGCATCGCCAGCAAGGCGACTGCGGCAATAATCGCGGTCAGGGAACGCCTACGCGGAAAAACTACAAAAGCAACATATGCAGCGATGAATAAACCGAGCGCCAGATTGGCGGGATGAACTAAAAGTGGCATTAGAAACCAAAAATTCAGCGCAAAACAAATAAAAACGACATCACAGATTTAAACGACAATAATATAATAAAAAGCTCCGCTGCCGACAAGATTATCGGCAGCGGAGCGCAGTAATTATCTATCAATGAACTTAATCAAGCGGCAACATGTGCGGGTAGTTAGCATCAGTGCCCATAACCAGGCATGTTGCATTACTACCTATTACTTGATTTTGACCATAGCTGGCAACCGTAGCATTCTGACCTGTTTTCGAACCACCCTCACCCGGATTGTAGCTCGGGCAAACCGGCCATTGCTTGATGAAGTTGTCACGCCCGACCAAGTTTGCAATGGAAGTCTCCGCACCGTTCGTCAGCCCGGTTTCCATGGCCAACTGATCCTTAGCGGCTTCAATCTGACGCAGGTTATTGATGCAGGAGTTCATCTGCGTGACAGTACGGTTACGCATGAATGACGGAATTGCTATTGCGGCCAGCAATCCAATGATCGCAACCACGATCATGATTTCTACCAGTGTAAAACCTTTTCTCGATTTCATATTCACCTCATATATCTTATAGTTTACAGGATTTCCCAAACTCACGATTCAGCATTTCAGATGGCACCTATCACCCCCTTTCCTGCAGATTTATGACTTCGCGAAACAGTTTACAAAACGAACATCTACTTACACAAGCAAATATAGTGCCAAGTTTGATTTATTGCAAAAACATTAAATAAGCACGGCTTACGACAGGTAACGGCGCGCCTTCTTTCTTATAAACGAGAATGATTTTATCATTTGCTAGAAACAGAGAATTTTCCCAAATCACTCGTCTTTGGGTTCAGGAAGCTTGCGGTACAAGGTTGCCAAGCTGATTTTCAGGGCTTTGGCTGCCATTTGTTTGTCGCCGGCGGTGTTTTTCAGTACCTGCGCTAGATATTCTTTTTCCTTTGATCGCAAAAATGCCTTGAGTGATTTACCACGAAAATCTTCCCGTTTGTTACCAGCGGCTTGGGCGCCCTCGACATAATTAGCATTTTTGATCATTTTAGCCGGCAAACAGGACATGCTGATAACATTATCCTTTGCAAAGGTCAAGGCGTGTTTGATTGCATTTTCTAATTCACGGATATTGCCAGGCCAGGCGTACTGCTCCAAAAACATAACCACTTCCGGCTTGATTTCCGGCATGGCGCCATCCTTCCCGACCTCTTTGCGGAGAAAGTGCTGCACTAACGGCAGAATATCTTCAGTCCGTTCACGTAAAGGCTTGATTTCTATCGGGATTACGCTTAATCGGTAATAGAGGTCTTCCCGAAACTTTCCTTCTTCTATCATGGCTTCCAAAGAGCTGTTAGTTGCCGCCAGGACCCGCACATCTACTGCGATCCGCTCGGTTCCCCCCACCCTGCGAATTTCCTTTTCCTGCAATACGCGCAAGAGTTTTGCCTGAATCCCCAAGGGCATGGAGCCAATTTCATCCAGCAAGATCGTGCCCTCATTTGCGGTTTCAAACAAGCCTTCTTTGTCTGACGATGCGCCGGTGAACGCGTGTAGGCGCGCAGTTTATTTGCGGGAAATAATTGAAAATTAAATGAAGACATTTTACGACGTGCATTTGTATTAGATTGTGGATATTGGATTTATTTTCATCATTATGCTGAGCCGTGCGTTTCG
>JBMNRV010000038.1:0-20549 GCA_050944835.1 Kiritimatiellia bacterium | reverse complement strand
ACTGCTTCAACTTGTGCTGTTTCTCGTCTTTTCTCAAGGGTTGGGAGAGTGGATTCAAGGAGAGAAAAATCAGAATACAAGGGCGGTTTTTTTGATTTTGCTGGCAACAACTGCTGTTACAGTAAAATTAAGCAATCTGGTTTTTGCGGCGTTCATCGCTGTTTTTGCGCTTGCGTACATATTTTTTGATTCATCCAGACGTCCTGCAGTCAGAGCAATTGCCTTTCCCTTTTTTATCTTCCTGACTTGGTGTATTCACAGTGTGATCCTCTCGGGAACGCCGCTTTATCCTTCAACTTTTGGATATATGGATTTCGATTGGTCCATGCCATTAGAAAGTATAACCGACACGGCAAACTGGATCTACAGTTGGGCACGACAGCCACGCACACATTGGAGCAATGTCCTGGGAAGTTGGAATTGGCTCAAACCATGGTTTGATAGAATGTCTAAAAATAGTATAGTCGTTAACTCTGTTTACATCACTATTTTCTGCTTACTCCTTGCGTCAATCGGAACATTTTTGAAGAAAAAAATACGGCTGTTTTTTATTGATTCCGCAGTTCTACTGCCTTCAATTGCAGGACTCGCCTATTGGTTCTTTACCGCGCCTGATCCTCGCTTCGCCATTGTTCCCTTTTTCACAGTTTCCGCATCCGCAGTTGCAATCCTTTTATCATCCTTTCATACCATCCAAAGCAAAAGAGGTTTTCTCTTGCTGCTTTGCATCGCCCTGATCGTTCCCAATCTGAACACCAGCAGACTTATTTTGAAAAACAGATCAATCATAAGGACGATTTCTCTATCTGGATGGCATCCCGTCCACTCTGTCCCGCTGGAGAGAAAGACTACATTATCGGGACTCGAGCTTTATCTTCCTAAAAAAGGAGATCAATGTTGGGATTCCCCTCTCCCTTCTACTCCTTACTTTAATCCTCGTCTAAGATTGAGAGAGCAGGGGCAACTATCATCAGGATTTACAGTGAAATAGAAGTCGCTTGAACCGAGGTGATTGACAAATTACTGTGACTATGTGACATTTGTCAGGAAGGCGAGGAGCAATATTATGCCTAGAATGTCGGCTCAGAAGTTGATGGTGGTTATCGGTGTTTTTCTAGTGATGCTGGTGCCGTGGGTAGCTTGGAAGTGGTGCCGCGGCAGCGTTCGCATGATCCGCGCAGTACGTGCCGGCGATCTTGTGAAGGTGGAAAAACTGCTGTCGGCTAACCCGAAATTATTGAACGCCCGTGATGACCGCCAACGCGCCGGCGTCGTGCAATGGGCGGTGGTGTCTGATCAACCGGCGATACTGGATTTTCTCATAGAACGCGGCGCGGATTTGGATACAGGCAATCGGCATGATGTAACGCCGTTGCATTCCGCCGCGATTTTCAATCGTGCCGACATGGTTCATTTGCTGCTTTCGCACGGAGCCGATCCTTACCATATGATTTTTGGTTACGGCGCCATTTATTTGACGCCGTTGCACAAGGCGGCGGAGGCCGGCTCGTTTGATGCGGTGAAGGTGTTATTGGATGACGGTGTGGATGTCAATGTCCTGACGAAAGGCGCTAACAGCGTGACGCCTTTGCATATTGCCGCAGCCCGCGGCCATCAGAGTGTTGTCAGACTGCTTGTAGAACGGGGCGCGGAGATAAACTGCCGCGACATCACCGGCGCTACGCCGTTGTCCTGGGCCCTCCACATGGAGAAATATGAAACTATTGATCTCCTGCGTCTGTTGGGCGGGCGGGAATGATGCTGTGCCGACGCAAAGGGGCACAAGGTGACAGAGTCCAGCATCCTTCCCATACAGGCAAGTCGCGCCGAATTTGTTCAGGCCTGCACCGAACATAACCGCATAATCGTTACCGCCCCGACTGGGTCGGGTAAATCCACCAGGGTTCCTGGATTCCTGGCCGATGAGGTACTGCCTGGCGGCGGCCAGGTGATTTGTCTCCAACCGCGGCGCTTGGCGGCGCGAATGTTGGCGCGGCGTGTGGCGTATGAGCGGGGCACGGCATTGGGCGGTGAAGTTGGGTATCGTGTGCGATTTGACCGGTGCATCGGGGCGGACACACGGATTATTTACGAGACCGACGGCATCCTGTTACAGGAATTGCGGCACGATCCGGACTTGCGCCGGGTGGGTGCGATTGTCTTTGACGAATTTCACGAGCGGCATATATTCGGCGATATTCTGCTCGGGTTAGCTTTGGATTTACAAGCGCATCGGCGGCCGGACTTAAAGATTGTGGTAATGTCCGCCACTCTGGACGCAGAGACGTTGGAACAGTTTCTTGCGCCTTGTGCCCGGGTGCAGTCTGTCGGCCGGTGTTTTCCAGTGATAGTTCGGTATCATGCCGCGACGCGGTCGGTACGGCCACCGCCGGTCTGGGAACAGGCGGTAGCGGCGTGGAAGCAGTCGCGCGCGCCTACCGACAATGGGCATACTTTAATTTTCATGCCGGGCGCCCATGAAATCAGACGTACAATTTCGGCTTTGCAATTGGCGGGCGCGCCCGCACAGAGAATTTTCCCACTATACGGCGATCTGACACCGGCGGCACAGGATGCGGCGACGGCGCCGGACCGCATCCCGAAAATTATTGTAGCCACCAACATTGCCGAAACTTCCGTGACCATTGATGGTGTGACGTTGGTAATTGACAGCGGACTGGCACGGCGGGCGGGGTACGATTCCGAACACGGCATTAATACGTTACTGGTGGAAAAGATCAGCCGCGCAGCAGCGGATCAGCGCGCCGGGCGCGCCGGACGGACCGCGCCCGGTGTTTGTTTGCGGCTCTGGTCGGAAGAGGAGCATGCGCATCGGCCGGCGGCGGAAATTCCGGAAGTAGCGCGGTTAGACTTGAGCGAAGTGGTGTTAAGTTTGCGCGCGCTGGGTGTGACGGATTTGTTGTCGTTCCGATGGGTAGAGGCGCCGACGCCGGAGCGCTTGCAGCATACGGAAGAGTTTTTAAAGGGGATCGGCGCATTGCGTCCATCGGACGGCGCCATTACTTCTTTGGGCCGTCGCCTCCTGGATTTCCCGGTGCATCCGCGTTGGGGGCGGCTCTTGCTGACTGCCGCCGATTATGACTGTGTGGCTGAGGCCGCGTTGTTGGCCGCACTGGCTCAGGAGCGCGGCCTGCTGGTGCATGTCAGAGCGCCGGAGCGCCACTCCCATCCCGCCGCAGCGCGGAAATCCCGCCACCATGACAGCTTGCGTCAGTCGGACTTGGACCGTGAAATTCGGGCCCGCCGGGCGGAGTTGGCCGATCCGGACTGGGAATCGGATTTGCTGTTGCAATTGCGTTTGTGGCAGGCGGCGGCAGCGGAAAATTTTTCCGCCGTGGTATGCGGTGAGCTGGGCTTGAATGCCGCCGTTTGTCGGCGTGTAGCGGAAATGCGCGACCAGTTTCTGCGGATTGCCGAACGGGTGCAATTGCCCTGTGCGGCGTCGCGCAGCGAAGGCGACGATACGATAAACATCTTGAAATGCCTGTTGTCCGCGTTTCCCGATCAGGTTGCCCGGCGCGTCAGCGCCGGCAGCGCCCGCGTGGAAATGGTGCATGGCCGGCGCGGCAGTTTGGCGCCGGAGAGTGCGGTGCGGCATGCCGAGTTGTTAGTGGCGCCTGAGATTCGGCGCTTGGAAGTGCGCCGGGGCGAAATTGAAACCCGGATCACCATGGCTTCGGCCATTGCTCCGGAATGGCTGGAGGAGTTGTTTCCGGAATTCATTACGCGTCGTCGCCGGGTTGAATTTGATACGGTGCAACGCCGGGTGATTGCGCGCAACGATCTGTTTTACCATGATTTGCTTATTGCGCCTGGGCGCGTAGAGAAGCCATCGCAGGATGAAGCTGCTGCTGGTCTGGCCGAGGAAGTTATGGCCGGGCGTCTGGTTTTGAAGCAATGGACGGCCGCAGCGGAACAGTGGGTGTTGCGGCTGAACTGCCTGGCTGAATGGCAGCCGGAGTTCGGATTGCCGGCGATTGGCAAAAATGAGCGTCGCGATCTGATCGAGCAAATTTGTCATGGCGCGTTCAGTGGCAGCGAAATTAAAGACCGCCCGGTCTTGCCGGTTTTGCGTGCCTGGCTGAGCGCGGCCCAGCAGTCATTACTTGACAAATATGCCCCTGAACGCATCAAGCTTGCCAATGGCCGAACGTTTAAATTGACATACGAAGCAGGCTTGGCGCCGGTGTTTTCCGCACGGATTCAGGAGCTGTATGACGTGCCGGAGTGTCCGGCGATTGCCGGAGGGAAAGTGCGGCCCCGGGTAATGGTGTTGGCGCCCAATCAACGCCCGGTGCAGATTACCGATGATCTGACTTCCTTTTGGGAGACCGGCTACCCGCAGGCGCGGAAAGAACTGCGCGGGCGGTACCCGAAACACGAGTGGCGATGACCCGGATGCAGCTTCATGCGGCCGGGGTAAAAACATTGATGCCCCGGCCGCGAAACGCGAAATCAATCCCAATTCAGGATCACCTTGCCGGAATTGCCGGAGCGCATCACATCGAAGGCTTGGGCGAATTCCGTATAATGGAAGCGGTGGGTGATAATCGGGGAAATATCCAATCCGCTTTGCAGCATGGCAGTCATTTTGTACCAGGTTTCATACATTTCGCGGCCGTATATCCCCTTGATGATCAGTCCATTAAAAATCACCGTGTTCCAGTTGATTTTAGTTTCCGGGCCCAGAATGCCGAGCAGGGCGATTTTTCCGCCATGACACATGGACTCAAGCATACTCTGAAAGGCGGAGGCATCGCCGGACATTTCCAGGCCGACGTCAAATCCTTCCTTCATGCCGAGCTTTTTCTGGGCATCAGCCAATTTTTCAGTGCGCACATCCAGCGCCAGAGTTGCGCCCATTTTGCGCGCCAGTTCCAGCCGGTAGGGGTTGACATCCGTAACCACTACATAACGCGCGCCGGCATGTTTGGAGATGGCGGCCGCCATGATGCCGATCGGGCCGGCGCCGGTGATTAAGATATCTTCGCCCAAAACACTGAAGGACAAAGCGGAATGCGCGGCATTGCCCAGCGGATCGAAAATAGCCAAGGTATCCAAAGGTATTTTCGGGTCGGCATACCAGACGTTTGTGACAGGAATGCTGATGTATTCGGCAAACGCGCCCGGGCGGTTGACGCCCACGCCGCTGGTCTTCATGCACAAATGCCGCCGGCCGGCAAGACAGTTACGGCAGCGTCCGCAGACAATGTGGCCTTCGCCGCTGACGATATCGCCGGGATGGAAATCTACGACATTGCTGCCGACTTGTTCCACCACACCCGCGAATTCATGCCCGATTACCATAGGCGCCGGAATAGTTTTTTGCGCCCAATCATCCCAATTGAAGATATGCACATCGGTGCCGCAGATGGCCGTGCGTTTTACTTTGATCAGGACGTCGTTGATGCCGACGGTCGGCATGGGGACATCTTCCAGGTGCAACCCTGGCGCTCGTTCTTTCTTCAGAATGGCTTTCATTGCTAAATCTCCTTATATGCAATTGTTGTGCGTAGTTTAACTGTTAAAGGCGGGGTGAATATCCTTCCCGTGAAATTACCACTGCCATGACCCGTGGCACGTATGAGCGGGTCGCCGCGGGCAGGTAAGGGGCTAATTCGTCGAAAGTCGTTAAATTATAATTTCGCATGGCGCGTTTTACAAGACCTTCACCGGCATTATAGGCTGCCAAGGCCAATTCCCAGCATTGGAATTGCTGGTGTAGTTGCTTCAGATATCGCGCGGCGGCGCGAGCGCTTTTTTCTGGCAATTTACGTTCGTCAAGCGGTTGAAGTTGCAGGCCGAAGCGCAACGCGGTATCGGGCATTAACTGGAACAATCCGACCGCGCCGGCATGGCTTTCGGCATTATTATCGAAGGCGGATTCCACTTCCGCCAGCCAGATTAAGCGCTCCGGCACACCTTCATCTGCGAAAATCTGTTTCAATTTTGGGGCTGCCCGCATGAACAGTCCTGCACGTTTCCGAATAGGGTGGTGGGTAGCACAAAGCTGAGAGGATTCATAAGCGGCATGATTCGCATCCTGCTCATGCCATGCCATATAATTATCGTTTACAGAATGAACGACTTCCGGTCTGGCGCCGACGGATTCGGCGGTTAACCATATAGTATCGGCGAAGTCGTCGCGTTGGCGGTGAGTGTGTGTTAGCTTGTTCTTCGGCAATGCAACATGGAATGACGACCTGAGCTGCGATGTGCTGCTCCGGGTTTTAGGCAGACGGTGGACATTAACGGATAATTGTCCGAAAGCCGCGCCGACCAGCATAGCCGCGACTACGAAGCTTACGGGGCGGTTGATTTTTTGCATGTAAGTCTCCCAAGAACACATGCAAACCAAATTTAATCAAGAATGGTGTTCCTGAATGCATGGCGCATCCGCGACATGCCGGCCGTATTGCGGATTCAGGAATTGGTTTGAATCCAAAAGTCTTGCCGTAAGGGTTGCTTTTGTCAAGCCGTTAATTGAAAAACTTACGCTGGTTATACCGAGCAGATTGGCTTGGCATGTGAATGCGCAGGTTGTGTCGGCCGTGTGTTTTAAGCGGTTCCGCCACCCCGGTGCCGATAAATTTTGTCGTAATATTCCCGGTATGCGCCGCTGCGGATGCGTTCCCACCATTCGCGGTTGGCGAGATACCATTCCACAGTGCGTTTCAGCCCGTCGCGGAAATCATATTGCGGTTCCCAACCCAATTCCTCCTGGATTTTAGTGGTGTCCATGGCATACCGGCGGTCGTGTCCGGGGCGGTCGGGCACGTGTTGGATTAAATTAGCCGGCTTGCCGAGCAAGTCCAGAATTTGCCGTACTACTTCCAGGTTGGGCACGTCGTACAGTCCGCCGAGGTTGTAAACGGCGCCGGTCTGGCCAAAACGCATCACCACATCCACGCCGCGGCAATGGTCAATCACATAAATCCAGTCACGCACCTGCATGCCGTCGCCATACACCGGCAAAGGCTTGTCTTCTAAAGCGTTGGCAATCATTAGCGGAATGAGTTTTTCAGGAAACTGATATGGCCCGTAATTATTGGAGCACCGGGTAGTGACGGCGTTGAGTTTATGCGAGTTGACTGCCGCCCGCACAAGAAAATCGGCGGCGGCTTTGGTGGCGGCGTAAGGGTTATTCGGCTGGATGGGCGAGTTTTCCGTGAACCGGCCTTGGCTACCCAGACTGCCGTAAACCTCGTCGGTGGAAACATTCACAAAACGCGGCACCTTATATTGTCTGGATAAGTCGAGCAGGCGCTGTGTCCCGAGTATGTTGGTCCGGATAAAATCCTCCACGCCCATGTGCAGACTACGGTCCACGTGGCTTTCGGCGGCGAAGTGGACGATGGCGTCGAAGTGTGTGTCCGACAGTACCGGCTCCAGATCCGCCTGTTCGGCTATATCACCCTTGACGAACCGGTAGCGGGGTTCTTTTTCCAGTGTGCGCAGGTTTTCCAGATTGCCGGCGTAGGTCAACCTGTCGAAATTCACCACCTGTGCGTCAGGATCGGTTTTTAATATGTAGCGTATAAAATTACTGCCAATGAAACCGGCGCCGCCGGTGACTAGAATATGCATAGGGTAGAAAAAATAGTGATGTCCTGGATCCAGGCAAGGTGGTTAAAAACCTGGTTGCCGACGGGTATGTAATCCGTGGCAACCAGGAATAATAGCTGCTGTTACGGTCTGATTTCCCAAAGCCCGTGTAGGTTGCAATATTCGCGCACAATCAGGCCTGGCTGCATTGGCACGTAAAATTTGGCTTCCGGGTTCTGCCCCGGCGCCAGGTATTTACGGTTTACGTAGTCGCCGTTAATTACTTCAATCCACTGAATGTAATGTTCCGGCAGCATCGGGTGCGGGGTGGAGCCGACGGTGACTTTAACTCCGGCTTTGTCGGCGCTGACCACCGGCACATGTTTTTCCTTGCCTTCCTGGGCGGCGGATCTGGGCTGGAGCAGCTTCATCGGCGTGCCGCAGCAGGTAAGTTCGCCGCAATCGGCATTGCCCAGGGCTTCCACAGTTACGCCTGGTCGGCATTGATATACATCGTGTCTTTTCATGAGCGTCCTTTCAGGTTAAGTTCACCATCCGGCGTTGTCGCGCCTGCGGTGTATTTATAATGCATATACTATAGCCGCTGCTTCCGGCAACGTCAATTTGTTTCATGTCGGCGAAAACCAGAATGGACAATGCGCTTGACATGTTGGCAAGGATGTGGGAGCATTTTTCAATTTGCTTTGGGCCATCTCTCAATGCATCCACTTTTTTGCTAATGGGAGATTTCTATTCATATTCAATCCAGGTGTTTAATCCAAGCTATGATAATAGGTATTCCAAAAGAAATCATGGATGGTGAAAACCGTGTAGCCGCCATCCCTGAGACTGTGAAAAAGATGGTTGCCGATGGATGCAAAGTCCTTGTGCAAACCGGCGCCGGCGTCGGCGCATTTTATCATGATGAAGATTACATCGCCGCCGGTGCAACCATGACGGACGATCCCCAGTCCGTCTATGCTCAGGCGGATGTCATTCTGAAGGTCAAGGAACCGCTATTTAACAGCGACCTGCAGAAGCATGAAGTGGATATGATGCATGCGGGGCAGGTAGTGATTACATTCTTCCATCCGGCGTCCCCGGCGAACCATGATATGGTCAAAAAACTCGCTGCCGCGGGCGTCATTGGATTGACATTGGACGGCATCCCTCGTATCAGCCGGGCGCAAGCTATGGACGCGCTTTCCTCAATGAGCACCTGTGCCGGATATAAAGGGATGCTCATGGCCGCCGAAAGTATTCCCAAGTTCATGCCGATGATCGGCTCGGCCGTCGGAATGATTAAACCGGCCAAAGTTTTGATAGTCGGCGCCGGTGTGGCCGGCTTGCGCGCCATTGCCACGGCCAAGAGTTTAGGCGCGGTGGTTTATGCGGCGGATATCCGTCCGGAAGCCTGCGAGCAGGCGAAATCGCTCGGCGCGAAACTTGTGGATACCGGTGTGCCGCCCGAAATTGCTGTCAGCCCGGACGGCAAACACGCCAACAAGTTGCCGGATAATTGGCTGGAGACGGAGCGGCGGCAGCTGCAGGCGACGGTGGCGGATATGGACATAATTTTCCTGTCCGCGCTGCTGCTCGGCAAAAAGGCGCCGGTGTTGATTACAGCCGATATGGTGCGGTCAATGCGGCCGGGCAGCTGCATTATAGATATTTCAATAGATCAGGGCGGCAATTGCGAGGTGACGCGACCCGGTGAAAAAACAATGGTCAACGGTGTTATCGTGAACGGCTGCAAAAACATCCCGGGCCTGCTCCCGCAAAGCTCCACCTGGATGTTTGCCAATAATATCTACAATCTTTTGAAGTACCTGACCCGTGAAGGTCGGATTAACCTGGATATGTCGGATGAAATTACAGCTTCGATTTTGATTAGCCGCGATGGCCGCCTGGTGCATGCTGGGGCTTTGGAAGCCATGGGCTTGAAGTGAACCGCCTCACGGAAAGGTATCTTTTATGACTCTGCTACAGGGGATTTTACTGGTAGTGTTCGTTGTCGCTACCATTGTGGGCTACCGCCTGATTACTCAAGTGCCGTCTTTGCTGCATACACCGTTAATGTCAGGCATGAACGCGCTGTCGGGAGTAACACTGCTGGGGGCATTGGTGGCAGCGGCTAAGGCGTTTTCAGGAACGCGCCCGGCGCTGGCCGGCGCTGCCGGCGCCTTGGCGATTGTCGTGGCGATGGTCAATCTGGTCGGCGGTTTCTGTGTTACGGACCGGATGCTCAAGATGTTTGCGCGAAAGGAAGATGATCGTGTGTAATCCATCCTGTCCATTCATCAGCGCGGTCATGTTTATGCTTGATCACGTCTATTATGTTTTGGCTGCTATATTGACCGTTGCGGTGCTCTATGGGATTCACCTGATGAGCCGGGTGCAAACCGCGCGCCGCGGCAATTTGCTCAGCGCCGCGGCTATGCTGGGCGGCGTCATCATCACTTTGGTCAAATACAACTTGTTGCGGGTTTGGATGCTGTATCCCTGCCTGGCAATAGGGGCGATTCTGGGTTTGGCGTTGGCTTACCGGGTTAAAATGATTGAAATGCCGCAGATGGTGGCATTGTTGAACAGTCTCGGCGGGTTGGCTTCGGCCATTGTGGGCGGTTATGCCTGGTTGGGTATTGGGAGCGCCGCTGATCCGTTCAGTTTGTCTACTGCCGCGCTGGCTTTGGTGGTAGGGACGCTGACGTTTTTCGGCAGCCTTGTTGCGGCAGGCAAGTTGCACCGTTTGCTGCCGCAGACGTCTGTGGTATTGCCGGGGCACCAGTGGTGGACCAGCCTTGCCGCTGTGCTCTGCATTCTACCAGTTTTGGCAGTGCTGTTTATTGATTGTCCGCCGGAGGTCTGGCTGCCGCTGGCAGCGGTCGCCGCCGCCGTGTTTGGGGTGATCTTTACCATTAAAATCGGCGGGGCGGACATGCCGATAACAATTTCGCTGCTAAATAGCTTGTCCGGTGTGGCCGGCGCGATTTCCGGACTGGCCATCGGCGATGTGCTGTTGGTGGCCGTCGGTGGAATTGTTGGGGCTTCCGGTCTGTTATTGACCCAGATTATGTGCCGAGCCATGAATCGCCGCTTGTTTGACATTCTGATGGGCACGGCGCGTAAAGCCGGCCAAGCCGCGCCATCGGCTGAGTCGGCGATTTCCAATGTTTCGCCACCAGCCGTTGAGAATGACGATCCGATGGCGATACTTGAGCGTGCCCGGAATGTCATTATCGTTCCCGGCTATGGCATGGCTATAGCTCAGGCGCAGCATTTGGTGAAGGAACTCGCAGATCGTCTGCGCGCCGGCGGAGCACAGGTGCGCTTTGCCATCCATCCAGTGGCGGGCCGCATGCCCGGCCACATGAATGTATTGTTGGCGGAAGCCGACGTTGATTACGATGATTTGTTTGAAATGGACGACATGAACCCGGAGTTTGCCGGGGCGGACTTGGTGATTGTCGTCGGCGCCAATGATGTAATAAATCCCGCGGCGTGCGAGGCGGAAGGCACACCGATTTACGGCATGCCGGTGCTGAATGTTGATGCCTGTAAGGAAGTGTTTATTTTCAACTACGATCTGCGCCCGGGCTATGCCGAAGTGGATAATCCGCTTTATCAGCGCGGACAAGGTGTGCATTTGTTTTTAGGAGATGCCGCTGAAACTTTAAAAAAACTATTGGATGAATTTAAGCCCGCCTGAATTTGACCAGTAGTGTTGGTGTTAAGGACTGGATGGACACTCCTGCGGTTAATATGGGAGGAATCATGAAAGTTGGCGTAGCCGATTATGGGATGAATAAATGGGCCGGTGGATTGTTCGATATTGAAGAACGATTGCTGGCTTTGAAAGATATCGGCTTTGACGGCACGGAACGGCTGGTGGCAGTGTCGCCTTCGGATGCTCTGCACAAGGCTGGGTTATATCGTCGGCTGGGTATGGACTTCAGTACCTGCTGCGGGCCGGACATCCAAGCCAACATCGAATGGACCGCTGCCTTGGGCAAGAGTTATGTCTGGATGACGCCCGGAGATGTCAGCCGCAAAGCGCCGCTGGATGTTTTCTGTCGGAGGGCTAATGTGTTGGCGCGTAGCTGTCGGCGCTGGGGGTTGACCGCCGCCATCCACAACCATATGTTCCAGCGGGTTGAAAGCCAACAGGAGTTGGAGGATTTTCTACAGGCCGTGCCTGATGCCGGCATGGTTCTGGATACCGGCCATCTTTCTCTGGCCGGCGGCGATCCGGTGAGCATCGTTCGCAAGTACCACAAACGCATTGCCGTTATGCACTTAAAGGATGTTTTCCTGACGGGGAAAACGCGTGATGATGGCCGGCCGGATTACCGTTTCTGCGAGCTGGGCGCCGGGAATAACGGTTTTGATAACGCACAGGTATTGCATGCCCTGCGCGAGACAGGCTGGGACGGCTGGCTCCATATTGAGCAGGATGACCATCAGCGTGATCCCTTGGAAGATTTGCGGGTCAGCCGCGAATTCATCCGCCGCGCCATCGGCGTGTAACCTGGATGAAGGATGAAGGATGAAGGTTGAAGTCTGTGACGCGCCGCAATTCACTTTTTTTGCCACGTCCGGCGCCATTGCACGCGTGGGTGTGCGCCCGGTTTTTGTGGATATTGACCCGGTGACATTCAAATATGTAATCCATTTACCGCATCGTGATGAAGCGCGGCAACGGCCGCAGAAAGCCGGTGTTGGCAACGCAGTATATCCATTGCCTTTGCAGGAATGCTTCAAAATTTTTGGGTACGACACCGACGATTTCCCAGTCAGCGAAAAAGCGGCGGCGGAAGTTTTGGCGCTACCGGTTTATCCGGAATTGAGCCGCGAGCAATTGGAATACGTCGTGCAGACTGTGCTGGAGGCTTTACAATGAGTCTGCCACCCATCGTAACACCCAGACATGTGGCCATAATCATGGATGGCAACGGGCGTTGGGCGCAACAGCGCGGGCTGCCGCGGCTGGCGGGACATGCTGAGGGCGTTAAATCCGTGGAGGCCATCGTGCGTGCCTGCCGTGAAGCCGGTGTGCATTACCTGACCTTGTATGCGTTCAGCACGGAAAACTGGTCGCGCGCACCGGCTGAAATTGCCGGATTGATGCGGCTCTTGCAGAAGTTTTTGCGTTCGCACACCGCGGAAATGCACAAACACGGCATACGCCTGCGGGTTATTGGCCGGATGGATGACTTGCCGTTGGCGGTGCGCAATGCCCTGCGCCGCGCTATTCAGGCCACGTCCGGGCATACAGCTGGGGAGTTAATTCTGGCTTTGAGCTATGGTGGCCGCGACGAAATCGCCCGTGCGGCGCGCGAAATCGCCCGGAAGGTCACTGCCGGCGCCATCCAGCCGGACGCAGTGGATGAAGCGTTGGTCGCTGCCCATCTTTACGCGCCGGATGTGCCGGACCCCGATTTACTGATCCGCACCAGCGGCGAGCTGCGGTTAAGTAATTTCCTGCTCTGGCAGGCGTCTTATGCGGAGCTGTACTTCACAAATGTGTTATGGCCGGATTTTCGGGAGGCGGACTTCCGAGAGGCGCTTCAGGAGTATAGTCGGCGGCAACGGCGTTTCGGAGCCGTGCAAGGCGGCGACTCAGAGAAAGGCGGCGCCGTATGAGCCCGGTCTTGCGCAAACGCATCATCAGCGGTGTGATCTTGGCGGCGGGTGGGGTAGGTATGCTGTATCTCCCCGGGTGGGCGGTTGGTTTTATTGCTATGTTGATTGTCATACCGGCGCAACTTGAGTTTTACAAATTTTTGCATCAGGCCGGCATACCATCCTTCCGGGCTATCGGTTTGACGCTGGGAGCTTGTCTGACTCTCGGCGTCTGGATTACTTTTCTGTTGGGCGGGCGCCGCGTTGCATGGGAATTCGAAGCTTTGGCGCTGTCCCTGGCGGTTGGGGTGCTGTGCACTCGACAATTGCCGCGCAAAGACGATCCGCAACCGCTGATTACACTTTCCTGCACATTGCTGGGCATAATGTATGTGCCGTTCCTGTTTAATTTTTTCCTCAAGTTGGCTTACGGTTGGGAGATGCCCGCGTTAAACGCGCCGCTCGGCGATACCGGCCGCCGGATTTTTATATACCTGTTGGCGATCGTCAAGCTGACGGATGTTGGCGCCTATTTCATCGGCAGCCTCCTGGGGCGGCATAAATTGATGCCGCGAATATCACCGGGCAAAACTGTCGAAGGCCTGATAGGCGGGTTGGCAGTAGGGTTGGCGGCCAGTTTGATCTGGTATTGGGCTTGGCAGGGCCAGTTCGGCAAGTTGCGCTTGTCACTCGGCGATGCTTGCGCGTTGGGCTTACTCCTGCCGGCGGCGGGTGTTATCGGTGATTTGGTGGAATCCATGTTGAAACGCGCGGCGACCGTCAAAGACTCCAGCAGGTGCTTCCCCGGCCTTGGCGGGCTTTTGGATGTGTTGGATAGTCTGCTTTTCGCGGCGCCGATAATGTTTTTCTATTTGCGATGGTTTCTATGACTCAGGAACAGCGAAACCTGGTGATCTTGGGTAGCACCGGCTCGATTGGCAGGAGCGCGTTGCGCGTACTGCAAGCTTTGCCGGGGCGATTCCGGGTGCGTGGCTTGGCGGTGCATTGCCAGTGGGAGGAAGCGCTGCGTCAAGCGCGGGAATTACAGGCGCCGTTTGTCGCTGTGGCCGACCCAGAGGCGGCGCGTCTTGCGGCGGCCGCCGCCGATGGCATTCAGGTGCTGTCCGGTGCGGAAGGCTTGCTGGAGCTGGTGGCGCAGCCGGGAATAGATATGGTTCTGGCGGCTGTTGTCGGTATGGCGGGATTGCCGTCGGTGCTGCGTGCGCTGGAGCTGGGAGTGGATGTGGCGCTGGCCAATAAGGAAGCCCTGGTGGTTGCCGGCGCGCAAGTCATGGCGGCATGCCGCCGGAGCGGCGCGCGGTTGCTGCCGGTTGATAGCGAGCATAGCGCCATCTTCCAATGCTTGGAAGGCCGATTGCCGGACCATGTGCGTAAATTGATTTTGACGGCTTCCGGCGGCCCATTCGCGGGGCAGCCGGATTTGGACTTGAACACAGTCACTGTGGCAGCCGCTTTGCGGCATCCTCGCTGGAATATGGGCCCTAAAGTCAGTGTGGATTCCGCCACGATGATGAACAAGGGCTTGGAAATCATGGAAGCCCGCTGGCTGTTTGATATTGGCCTTGATTGTATCGAAGTTATGTTGCATCCGGAAAGCATTGTGCATTCAATGGTGGAATTGACAGATGGCAGCCTGTTGGCTCAGCTCAGCGCTTCCGATATGCGCTTTGCCATTCAATACGCCTTGACTTGGCCGGAGCGCCTGGATGGACGGTTGCCGCCGCTGGATTTAGCCAAGTTGGGCGCCTTGCATTTCAGCTTGCCGGATGTGCAACGCTTCCCTTGTCTGACGCTGGCGCGCGCCGCCGCCCGTGCCGACGGCACCATGCCGGCAGTGCTGAATGCCGCCAATGAAGTGGCGGTTGAGGCGTTTTTGGCGGAACGCCTGTCTTTCCCAGGCATCTGGCGCGTGGTTGAACAGACTATGGCAAAACATCACGCGCAGCCGGAACCAGGATTGTCGGATATTTTAGAGGCGGATCAATGGGCCCGCCGTACCGCGCGGGACCTGGTGAGGCGTGGCAAATGAACTTGTAAAGGAATAATACATCATACAGACCGGCTCTGTTTGCAGCCGGAAATGGAGCGGATTAATGTCAATTATAGGTTATGTGTTATATGTAATTGTGACAGTTTTGATTTTGTTTGCCGCCACGATTTTTGTCCATGAACTTGGCCACTTTATCGCTGCGCGCTTCTGCGGTATGGTGGTGGAGACCTTTTCCATCGGATTTGGGCCGGCATTGTGGCGGCGTAAATTCCGCGGCACATGGTATAAAATCGGAGCGCTGCAACTAGGCGGCTATGTGGCTTTGCCGCAAATGGACCCCTCGGACGGAATCTCGCCGGAAAAAGCAGATGCTGTTACGCTTAAGGATAAAAGCTCCGCAGAACCGTCAGCGCCTGTCCCGCCGACTACGCCGCCGCGAAAAATAATTGTGGCGTTCGCCGGCAGTTTAGGCAACATTGCGCTGGCTTTTTTGTTGGCATGGGTGGTCTATAAAATAGGCAAACCTTCCATGCCGGCTGAACGATGCGCGGTGATCGGTTTTGTTGAAACCAATAGCGTAGCCTACGCCGCCGGACTCCGCCCCGGCGATGAAATCCTGAGCGTTAACGGTCTGCCGGTGGCCAACTGGCAGGAAGTGCTTCAGGAAAACGCTATGGGTGATACGGCGCAGATGGAAGTCAAAACACCGACCGGCAACTTGAGCGTCGCCTTGCAAACCGAACGCAGTGTATTGGGATTCCGAATGGTCCCGGGCTTGCGCGAAATCGGCCTGTGTAGGGTTATGGCAGTCGAGCCGGATTCCACCGCTGCGCGCGCGGGCTTGCGCTCGGGAGACTTGATTGTTGAATTTGACAGTGAACGCATCTTAAGTATAGAACACCTGATATCACTAGTGGCGGCGCGGATGGATAGGTCGGTCGCCTTGGTGGTGGAACGCGACGGCGCGCCTTTGACTCTGGAAGTTACACCGCAGCTTGACCCGCAACTGGGACGAGCGCGTATCGGCATCCGGTTTGATCCTATGGCGGTGGAATACGACAAGGTGGTGCATGTCCCGCCAATGACGCAAATACGCGCGCATGCCACCGGAATTTTCCGGGTTTTACGGCGGTTGGTTTCTCTGCGCGATGCGCGTGGCACGGCGGAAGGGTTGGGCGGGCCCTTGATGATTATCTACATGTTCCAGGATATGGTGCGCAAGGGCTTGGTTGTGGCATTGTGGTTCACCTGTTTCCTGAACGTCAACCTGGCCATATTAAACCTGCTGCCGTTGCCAATACTGGATGGCGGCCATATTGTCTTCGCGCTGCTGGAATGGATACGCGGACGTCCGCTTTCTCAGCGCGCTGTCGGATGGATCAGCCAAATGTTCTTCTTCCTGTTCATTGCCTTGTTTGTTCTGTTGACATGGCGTGATGCGCAGCGAGTTTATCGCCTTTCCCGCTTGTCCCGCGCGCCGGCGCCGACAGAAGAGGTGTTGGACGATGTCAGCCCTGTGAATGAATCATCAGAAACGAATTAAGCGAGAGATGAACCGCCAAGACGCCAAGAAGAACGCCAAGGGCGAGATATCGGCTGGCCAGAAAGCAATTGAGCCCGCCGACGGACGAGCTGGCTGCATCTTAAAGCCGCGGCGGTTGACCCGCAATGTCCAAATCGGCCGGGTGGCTGTCGGCGGCGATGCGCCGATTTCTGTGCAGAGCATGACCAAGACCGACACTCGCGATGTCGTGGCTACCGTTGCTCAGATTCGGGAGCTGGCTGCCGCCGGCTGCGATATTGTCCGGCTGGCCGTGCCGGATGAAGCCGCCGCCCGCGCGCTCGCGCAAATCCGTCGCTCAGTGAATGTGCCGCTGGTGGCGGACATACATTTTGACTATCGTTTGGCATTGCTGGCTTTGGAGGCCGGCATGGACGGACTGCGTCTCAATCCCGGCAATATTGGCGCGGTTAGCCGGGTGCGGGAAGTGGTGCGGGCCGCTGCTGAACGCCAAGCGCCAATCCGGATCGGCGTCAATGCCGGTTCGTTGGAGAAAGATGTGTTGGCGCGGCATGGCGCGGCCACCGCCGCGGCGTTGGTTGAAAGCGCCATGCGCCATGTGCGCATTCTGGAAGACCTCGGCTACCGCGAAATAAAAATTTCCGTCAAAGCCTCGGATGTGGCGCGTACTGTACAGGCCTATCGCCAGTTGGCGGAGAAGACGAATTATCCCCTGCACTTGGGCGTTACAGAGGCCGGCACGCTATTGCCGGGCGCTGTGCGCTCCAGCGTGGCATTGGGTTTGTTGTTGGCGGATGGAATCGGCGACACTATCCGAGTGTCGCTTTCCGAGCCACCGGCCGCAGAAGTGCGCGCCGGGCTGGCGCTCTTGCGCAGTCTGGCCTTGCGTCCACCGGGCCCTACAGTGATTGCCTGCCCGACTTGCGGGCGGGTGGAGATAGACGCCTCTGCTTTGGCTCATGCCGTAGAAGCCGAACTGGAAAAACTGGCAGTGGAGTTTCCCGATGCGGTTTGGCCGACTGTGGCTGTGATGGGGTGCATGGTCAACGGCCCGGGTGAAGCGCGGGATGCCGACATAGCCATCGCCGGCGGCAAGGAACGCGCTGCGTTGTTCGTAGCTGGGCGGCACATCGCCACAATACCGGAAGCGCAAATACTGCCGGCCTTGCTGGAGCAGGTGCGTGGGTTTTTGGAAAACAACCTGCATTCATGAGAAGCCCTTTGTAAGGATAATATGTAGATGCATAGCTCCTTGCATAGAACGCCCTCAATTTTATCTCCCATTCTTTTGATCATCTTGGCGGGACTGACATTGCGGGCGCTGTACTTGGTGGAATTGCCGGGCAACCCCGACTATGTCTCCCCGGCGATTGACGCCGAGTTTCACGATCGCTGGGCCTATGCGGCGGCTGTCGGCGATAGAGATGAAGTGGCCGCTGATTTCGCCGCGCAATTGAATGCGCATCCCTATTTACGGCCGCCTGGCTACCCAGTGTTCTTGTCCGGCATCTATAAAATCTTTGGCGCTGACTGCTTCCCGCCACGCGCCGTCCAGATGCTGTTGGGTCTGTTGAATGTCTTGTTGCTGTATGCGCTGGCGCGCCGGATCGTTTCGCAACCTTTTGCCAGTCTGGCCGCCTTGCTGGCGGCAACCTACTGGGTGTTTATTTATTATGAAGGCGAACTTCTGGAGCCGACGCTGTTGACGTTTTTGGTTCTGGCGGCATTGAACGTTTTACTGCGGCACGCGGAGCGTCCGGCGTTTATCCGGATGGTAATCGCCGGGCTGCTGCTGGGGTTGGCGGCGCTGACCAGGCCGAATGTCATGGCGTTTGCGCTATGCCTGCCCGTCTGGCTGGCGGCAGTGTCGGTTGAGCATATCCGCGCTGGTTTGCCGCAAATTCCGCCCCGTCGGCTGGCGCTGTCAGGATTCGGCTTGGCAGTGGCGGGCTTGCTTCTGGGCCTCTGCCTGCCGGTAGGCGGATCGTGTTTACGGAATCTGGCGGTGTCAGGTGAATTTGTGCCGATATCCGCCAATGCAGGGATCAATCTTTACATCGGCAATCATGCTGGGGCGGATGGCATGTTTACCATGCCGGCAGAATTGGGACGCTTTAACAGTTGTAACGATTATCCGGAAATAGTCGCTAGTCTGGAACGCGCCGCCGGTAGGCCGGTCGGTTATGCGGAGGCGTCCCGGATTTTTACCCGGCGCGCCTTGCAATATGTGCGTGAGCATCCAGCTCGGTTTGTCGTTTTGACTTTGAAAAAGGCCTGGCTGTTCTGGGCGCCGGTTGAAATTCCGCATAACAAGGTGGAGCAAAGCGCCCGGCGCCATTCCGCCGTCTTGCACCGCTTACCGGTTTCATTTGCGATGATATTTTCCTGGGCGCTGGCTGGATTGTTTTACGCCGGATTATACCGCCGGGTTCCACCGGTGGCGGACGTGTTACATTCCGCTCGCCGTATGGCAGTGCCGCTACTTCTGACTTTCGTTATCACATATTACTTTTCATTTCTACCGTTTTTCATCGTTGGACAATATCGGGCGCCTGTGATCCCGATCTTGATTATTTTCGCGGCGGTGGCGCTGGAAAAAGTTTATTATGCGCTTTTGCGGCGGGCATTTCCGTTTGTCGGGTGGATGCTGTTAATCTGGCTGGTAATATTTCTGGTGGTACGTTTGGATTTTACAGGGATAACGCCGGCCATGCTTGAAAGCCGTTGGCATTTTGACAGGGGGGTGGCATACGAGCGGATAGACCAGCCGGCACTCGCTGTGGGTGAGTATGCAGCGGCATTGCAAATTAATGCCGGCCATGAAAAAGCCCGACTGAATCTGGCTAATTTGATGTTGGAGCGCAACCTGACGGATCAGGCCATTGTGCAGTATAAAGAAATCATCCGCCGCAATCCTCGCGCTGCGGCGGCATATAATAACCTGAGCCGGGCATTAGCAGCGACTGGACGGCGTACGGAAGCGCTGGAAGCCTGCGCACAGGCTTTGGAAATTGCTCCGGATGAGCCAATCTTTCTAAAAAATATGTCCGATTTGAACCGCTTGCCATGAGCAGGTTTAGGTGGATGTTGATTTTTTGCCACAAATATGTGCAAGGTTGTGGAAGGAATTGGAACCGCCAAGAGCTAAGGGAAGATTTGTTACAAAGATACACAAGAACAAGACAGTTTTTTAGTTTTCCATTAGATGCTGGCGCAACTAGTCCATAAAATAATCCGCCGGTGTAATTGCCACTGGTTTTCCGGTCTTCATTGATTCAATGGCCTTCCAGCTGCAAACCGTCGCGCGGGCTGCGTCCACCGCCGTCACGGGCAATGGGATGTTACGGCGGATGCAATCAGCAAAGCAATCAATTTCATCCCCCGTCCCATGCCGATTGACCGACCAATGCTCCTGAATTCTTCAAGCCAAAGGACACACTTAGAGTTGATGTTAATTAAAATTACGGGTAATGCAATGAAAACAATTGAACTATCTTAAGAAAACAATGTGAACTTCGTGTGGGGGTGAGGGGTGATACATTTTGTGATGCTATTTGACAAACAGGTATACGGAGATACAATCTCTATTTACAACAGGTCGTTTTACTATCAACATAAGGTGATATCATGACGAAACAGCATCAGTCGCTTGCATTGTTTGAGGAATTATTGGCAGTGCCCGCGCCGCCCGGGCGCGAAGCTTGTGGGCGGGCGAATTTATAGCTGAAGCAGGAGCTTTTGATTGCCGACTTGATTGCGGAACTGTTGCTGGTTTTTCATCATTTGCATTACGTCATCCGGCGTGTTGGACTTGCGCAATGAATGCAG
>JBMNRV010000037.1:0-20555 GCA_050944835.1 Kiritimatiellia bacterium | reverse complement strand
CCATCTGCGTCAATCTGCGGTTTACTTTCTCCGCCCCTTTCCCTCTCTACCTCTGTCTCTTCTTGTGAATCTTGTGCCTCTTTGTGGCTAATCTTTCTTATCTCCGCATCTGTAGTTCCATTCTCTCTTTTTCTTGGCGTCTTGGCGGTTTAATTCCATCCGTGTTTATCCGTGGTTCTTTCCCGCACGCACTTTAGGAAATAGCGGTTTTCGCTTGAATTTACTGACCAAATCATGCATATTGTTAGATTTTTCGGAAATGCAAATAATGGACGGACTATATGAGTGTAGGTTTGGATAAAATCCGCAATATCGGCATTATGGCCCATATTGATGCCGGAAAAACAACGGTCAGTGAAAGATTGCTGTTTTTTTCCGGTCGGAGTTACAAATTAGGCGAAGTCCATGACGGCGCGGCCACAATGGACTGGATGGATCAGGAACGCGAACGCGGCATCACTATTACTTCAGCCGCCACAACTGTGCCTTGGGACGGGCACCGGATTACCCTGATAGACACTCCGGGGCACGTGGATTTCACCGCGGAAGTCGAACGCAGCTTGCGCGTGCTGGACGGCGCAGTGGCGCTTTTCTGCGCCGTGGGCGGCGTGCAACCTCAATCGGAGCAAGTTTGGAAGCAAAGCGAAAAATACGGTGTCCCAAAAATTATATTTGTAAACAAAATGGACCGTACCGGGGCGGATTTCTTAAATGTACTCAATAAAATCCGCGAGGTGTTTGGCGGTCATCCCGTGCCAATGGCGCTGCCAATCGGACAAGGTGAGGACTTTTGCGGCGTCGTGGATTTAATCAGCATGAAAGCTGTGTATTACGCCGATGCCAGCATGGGGCGACAATATACTGAGGAAGAAATCCCTGCGGAGTTGCAGGAAACAGCCCACACTTGGCGAGCCAGCCTGGTAGAAGCTTGCGCCGAGCAAGACGATAAGTTGCTGGAGAAGTTTTTGGAACAGGGCGATTTATCCAACGACGAAATTCTGACCGCCATGCGTCAAGCCACTATCAGCCGCCGATTGATTCCAGCCTTTTGCGGATCGGCCTTCAAAAATCGCGGCATACAACGATTACTTGACGGTATTGTACGCTATTTGCCGTCGCCGATTGATTTGCCACCGGTGGTTGCGGCAGATGATCCTGCGCAAGTTCGTCCGCCGGAAGAGTCCGCTCCCTTTGCCGCTATGGCTTTCAAAATGATGAGTGACCGCCATATCGGGCGCCTTTCATATATCCGGGTTTACTCCGGCGTTGTGCATCCTGGAGATGTGGTTCTCAACACTAATCGCGGGACTGAACAGCGGATTGGCCGGATTTTACGCATGCATGCCAACCGGCAGGAAGCCATTGAAGAAGCTGGGCCCGGCGACATTGTGGCGGTGATAGGATTGAATCGCACATCCACAGGGGATACGTTGTGTGCCTTAGAACATCCCGTCCGTCTGGAAGACATCAAATTCCCTGCGCCGGTGATGTCTATCAGCATCCGCCCGGAGAACCGGACGGAAAACGAAAAGACCTTGGAAGGCCTCCACCGTTTAGCAGAGGAAGACCCGACATTTGTCGTCACACAGGATCAGGAAACCGAAGAGACCATTATATCCGGCATGGGAGAGCTGCACCTGGATATTCTGGTGGATCGTTTGAAACGCGAGTTCGGCTGTCAGGTGGCAGTCGGCAAGCCGGAAGTGGCCTTCCGCGAGACCGCGCGCCAGCCTGCGGAAGGACAATACAAACACGTCAAACAATCGGGCGGGCGCGGCCAATATGCGCACGTTTGCCTGAAGATTGAGCCGCTGCCACCCGGAATTGGCTTTGAGTTTGTCAATGAAGTCAAGGGTGGACGCATCCCAACCGAATATATCCCGGCAGTGGAAAAAGGTGTGCGCAAGGCTTTGGAGAAGGGCCCCTTTGCCGGGTACCCCGTGGTGGATGTGAAGGTGACGGTTTTCGACGGATCATTCCATGAAGTGGATTCCAGCGAAATGGCATTTCAGGAGGCGGCGCGACAGTGTTTCCGCGAGATATTTCTACAAGCCAAGCCGACACTGATTGAACCGGTTATGCAATTGGAGGTCACGACCCCGGAAGATTATGTCGGGCCGGTATCCGGCACGATTTGTCAACGCCGCGGCCGAATTGATTCGATGGAAACCCAAGCCGGCCAGCGACTGATTCGCGGTATGGCGCCACTGAATGAAATGTTCGGCTATGCTAATGTCATCCGCACTGTCAGCCAGGGCCGCGCGGGATACACCATGGTATTTGAACGCTACGAACCTGTGCCAGCCGGACTGTCGGAAGAAATAATCCGCCGCCGCCGCGAACAGAACAAAATCCGTTGATTACAATCAACCTGATGAACACTGATTTAGTTTAAACCGCCCAAGAATGCCAAAAAAATGAGAGAATGGAACCACAGGTGCGAGCCGCACTGGCGGTGCGAGCCACGCTGGCGCCACAGATTCCGGATAATTGGCCAAAGAGGCACACGAAGAAGCAGGAGAAGGGAATGAACCACGGATGAACACTGATGGACACGGATATACAGGAATTGAGACAGAGAATGAAACCGCAGATTGACGCCGATTAACGCAGATTTTATCGGAGATATAAGATGACTCGAATGGCAGGCCGTGCTGTCCGCTACGCGGACATGGATCGGCTGACACCCGGATAGGCGAATTAATTCGCGTATCAGGGTGTCAACCAATCCGTCAGACCGGCAGATGCCGGTCAGCGCGGCGCTTGAGGATAATCCTTTCCCTATCCGTGTCCATCCGTGTGAATCCGTGGTTCTTTCCCTCCGGTTCTCCTCTCCTCATCTGCGTCAATCTGCGGTTCCAACATTTTATCTCGTTTCCTGAATTTCAAATGCCGTTTATATAATTACCGGGTAATGGCCCTGTCACACGCCGTGGTCAATTCCAGCGTCTTCAAGCCATCGGCGTAAGAGCATGGATTGCGGCTCCAGTCACCAGATTTGACCTGTTTGAGAAATACTTGGTTTTCGTAATCGTAGATTGATCCCGCCGGCTGTTCGTAACGGTACGGCGCCGGTTTCGCATCGCCGCCGGATTTGCCCGCCACTGGATCATTGGCTGACCGGGACGACACCCCTTCAACCACCAGAGTCCCCTCAAGCGGCTGCAGGCGGTAAATTCGTTTTTCTCCGCTCAAGACGATTTCGTTGCGCCAACTGTCGCCGACCCAGGTATGCACATGCGCGGCAATCATGCCACTCTCGAACATCAGCAGCGCGCCCAGGATTTCCTCGATGGTATAATCACCGCGCCGCGGGCGGACGGGATTGTTCCGCATGCCCCGAATTTGACGGACTTCGCCGAAAAGGTAGCGCAACAGGTCGAAATTGTGTGTTGCCTGATCCGCCAACGCGCCACCGGAAAGCCGCTTATTGTAAAACCACTTCGGCATATCCATGGTCAGGCTGATACCGCAGCAGTAAAACGACTGAACCAAGTGAATGCGGTCGCCCCGCATCTGCCGGCGCAGTTCTTTCACCACTGGGATGTAACGGAACACATATCCTACCTGTACGCGCGCTTTCAGGCGCTCCAGTTCCGCGGCGATGGCCGCTCCCGCTTTTACATGGCGTTCCACTGGTTTTTCGCAAAACACCGGGATGCCACGTCGGGCGCATTCCAACAGCGGCTCCCGACGCACGGTAGAAGGGGTGCAGAGCCACACGGCATCGGGTTTAACCTGATCAAGCATACTGCAGTAATCGGAAAAAATATCGCCGCCGAATTCCGCCTGCCGCTTTTCCGCGTTGACACGGCCAGGGGCGGCAAACCCGACAATCTTTACGTCTTTCCGGCTTTGTAAATATCGCAAATGCGCCGTCGAAATTTTGCCCGCACCGATAAATGCCGCTTTAATCATATATTGCACTCCTTATACATTTCGCCTGCGTTGATTGCAATCAACCTGATGAACACTGATTTGGTTTAAACCGCCCAAGAATGCCAAAAAACAGACGAAGAATGAAACCGCAGATTACGCAGATGGACGCAGATTTTACCAGAGATACTGGCTTGACCCGACTGGTATGACGCGCTGTCCGCTACGCGGACATGGATCGGCGGACACCCGGATAGGCGAATTAATTCGCGTATCAGGGTGTCAACCAATCCGTCAGACCGGCAGATGCCAGTCAGCGCGGCGCTTGAGGATAATCCTTTCCCTATCAGTGTCCATCCGTGTGAATCCGTGGTTCCTCTTCTCCGCGTATCCCTCTCCCAATCTGCGTCAATCTGCGGTTCCAACATTTTATCTCGTTTCCTGAATTTCAAATGCCGTTATATGATCACCGGGAGATCGCCCTGTCACACGCCGTGGTCAATTCCAGCGTCTTCAAGCCATCGGCGTAAGAGCATGGATTGCGGCTCCAGTCACCCGATTTGACCTGCTTGAGAAATATTTGATTTTCGTATTCAAAAATTGATCCCGCCGGCTGTTCGTAACGGTACGGCGCCGGTTTCGCATCGCCTCCGGATTTGCCTGCCACCGGATCATTGGCTGACCGGGACAACGCGCCCTCAACCATTAATGTCCTTTTAGTCAGATCCAGACGGTAAATTCGTTTTTCTCCGCTTAAGACAATTTCATTGCGCCAGTTGTCACCGACCCAGCTATGCACATGTGCGGCAATCATGCCACTCTCGAACATCAGCAGCGCGCCCAGAATTTCCTCAATGGTATAATCCCCGCGCCGCGGACGGACGGGATTATTCCGCATACCCCGGATTTGACGAACTTCGCCGAAAAGGTAGCGCAACAGGTCGAAATTGTGTGTTGCTTGATCTGCCAATGCGCCACCGGAAAGCCGTTTGTTGTAAAACCACTTCCGCATACCCATGGTCAGGCTGATATTGCAGCAGTAAAACGACTGGATCAAGTGAATACGGTCACCCCGCATCTGCCGACGCAACTCTTGCACCAACGGGACGCAGCGGAACAAGTATCCCACCTGTACGCGCGCTTTCAGGCGTTCCAGTTCCGCGGCGATGGCCGCCCCTTCTTTCACACGGCGTTCCACAGGTTTTTCGCAAAATACAGGGATGCCACGCCGGGCGCATTCCAACAACGGCTCCCGACGCACGGTGGGGGGAGTGCAAAGCCACACGGCATCGGGCTTAACCCGATCAAGCATACTGCGGTAATCGGAAAAAATCTCGCCACCGAATTCCGCCTGCCGCTTTTCCGCGTTAGCGCGATTAGGTTCGGCGAGCCCAACAATCTTGACATCTTTCCGCTTTTGCAAGCATCGCAAATGCGACGCCGAAATGTTGCCCGCGCCAATAAATGCCGCTTTAATCATATACGTTTGCACTCCTTATGTGTTTTATACTAGCAAACCTATCTTTTTGTGCCGCTTTCATTTCCGCCTTTTGGGTTATCTGGAATCATAAGGGACGGGAGGGACAAAAGGGACGGAAGGGTGCGAGGCCGCACTGGCGGTGCGAGGCCGCACTGGCGGTGCAAGGCCGCACCTCCCCCCCCTCTTGTGCTTCTGCCTCTTCGTGGCTAATCTTCTTCTGCACCTCCGTGTCTCTGTGTCTCCGTGTGAGTTTCTCTGCCTCTGCGTCCATCTGCGTCAATCTGCGGTTTACTTTCTCCTCCGCGTGGCGCCTTGGCGGTTCATTCCTCCTATCTTCATCCATCCGCCAATAACTTTTTCAAATAATCAATCGTTGCCAGGATGTCGCGCGACTGTTGTTCGCCTTTGATTTCGCGCTCAATGATGTATTCTCCCTTAAAGCCGATCTCCGACAGGCGTTTAATGAATTCCGGGAAACGCACACGGCCTTCGCCCACCTTGACTTCCCGGCCCAGCTTCATCGGATCGGTCGGGCATAGACCATCCTTGGCGTGGACATTGCGCACATAGTCGCCGAAGACATCCAATGCGTCAATCGGATTACCCCTGCCGTACATGATCAAATTTGCCGGATCAAGATTGATGCCCAGATTGTCCGTGCCGACTGCCTGTATCAGGCGCAGCAAGGTTACAGGCGTTTCCTGTCCGGTTTCGAACCAGAACTCCAGCCCCAGCTCCTTCAAGCGGCGCGCAATCTGGCGCACGGCGATCACGACTTCATTGAAAACCGGGTCCATAGCGTTTTCGGGAATAAATCCCAAGTGGGTGATCACGGCGGGCGCACCCAATTCACGCGCAAATTCACCGGCCAGCATCAGCTCTTTAGTCCGCTGGTTGCGGTAGGCGGCCGGCACCAGACCGAGAGTCTGCGGCCCGTCGGTGAAGTTCCATCCCCCTGAAGGACCGCTATAGCCGGCCCAGAACGCGGTAATCAAAATGTTTTTTGCTTTGGCTTCCTCACGCACATTGCGCGCCAAGTCCACAGTCCACAACGTGGGCTGCCAACTGACAAGCTGACATGTATCCACACCGTAGTTCTTCAGCTCCGTAAAACAAGGTTCATTCTGCCGCAAGCCAGCCATTACACCGATTCTGTTTTGCATGTGTGTTATGTACTCCTTTAAGGGTTGGTTGGTTGTTTAATATAAATAGCAAATCCACTTTTGGTATATATTCAACCTGGCAACTGAAACGATAATAATATGATTTCCTTATTTAAGTTTGCTTTCAGCGTCATCCTGTAGAATAAATATTTAGCAGTGTCATCCCACAGGATGAATATTTAGCCTGAAAAAGGCATTATTTCCTAATAAATTTGCGTTAGTTTCCAAAATTCAGTTCCGGAAAAGGTGTCACACGGAGGCGCGGAGACACAGAGGTGTGAGCCGCACTGGCGAGGAAGATTCCAGATTGGATTGAATCGCCAAGATGCCAAGAACGCCAATCACAGCAAAAGAGAAAGTTTATTAGAGAGGCATGACATGCCGCGCTGTCCGCTATGCGGACATGGGTCGCTGGACACCTGGATACCCGAATGAATTCGCGTATCAGGGTGTCAGCCGATCCGCCAGACCGGCAGATGCCGGTCAGCGCGGCATGCGTCCATAGCGAATCCTCTTCTGACACCTTGGCGTCTTGGCGGTTAAGCCCTATCCCTTTGTGCATTGTGTGCATCTTTGTGGCTAATCTCCTTCCGCCACCTTGGCGTCTTGGCGGTTAATCTTTCCGCCATTTCACAGTTTTCTATGGGATGCTAGTGAATATTTAGACAAAACCAAGGCGTCATCACACGGGAATGGCGTCCAGACTTTTGAGCATTTCATCCAATAACCCCACAATCTGATTTGAGATGGATTTTACATAGGGGAAAACACCGTATAACTTTGGCGCTGTATAAGCGGCATAATCGCCTGATACGGAAAAGCCCGCTTCTGTCGGCCAGTAGCCAGTGTTGCCGTTGGCGTACCCGATGGTCATAGTCCGCGGGAATTGCGCACGCAGCCTGATTCCGTATTCGCAAAACACTTCCGCCGGCAACGCGGCGATGTTCATCGCTCCCAAACGCATGACCTGGATGGGGACGTTGTCAATGAATGGATGCCGGTGATAGCGATCATACGCCTCCAGCGCCGCATCGCGCCATTCGCCGATAAATTTAATTTGCGATTCACTTGGAAATTTCCGGCAGAACGATTCGTGTTCAGCGTTGATCTCCGCGATCGTGGACGGCGCCGTCAGCGGCAGAGCAGTTCTTCGCTCAATGGCGGTCAACGCGGGAGATTGGTCTGGCTCCGCCACCCACGCCGTATTTAACACGTGATGTTTTAAAATTGACCCGTATAACTGCAAATCAGCGTGTTTGCCCGATCCCCATTTGTTTAAATTGCAGACAGGGTCAATATCGCCGCAAAACCCCTGGAAACAAAGGCAGCGATATCCTGCCTGCTCCAAGGCGCGGGTGGCGGCGCCGGGCCAATCCGCCGAAACCGCT
Source organism: Kiritimatiellia bacterium (assembly GCA_050944835.1). GTDB lineage: Bacteria > Verrucomicrobiota > Kiritimatiellia > JAAZAB01 > JAAZAB01 > JAXGPF01. The sequence continues at coordinate 12,648 of JBMNRV010000037.1, read as the reverse complement.
GTATCCCGCCCCAAGGTCACGGCATGGCAAGCATAAGAAAACGCGCAAATCGGCGCATCTTCCCGCTGAAACACCAGCGTGGCGACGGTCGCGTCAATTTGGTCAAACGATCTCAGGCGACGGTTGAATCCAATCGGCTCCGCCTGCTCCGTTCCACTCAAGATGCGGCAGGGTGCGAGATCGCACACCGCCGTTCGGGCTGCTTGGACGATCAGGCCGGGAAGATGCCGCATGTATTCAGCCGAAATGTTTCCACAGGCACGAAGGAATATGGTTGCGGGCCCCGTGTGGGTGTGGGTGCAGGCAAGCAGCACATTGGATGGCGGAATATTGTGTTCAGCGGCTATAGCCTGACGGATGTTATCAGTAGTACCAATATCCAGCCCGATCAGGTCGCACACAATCAGGAATAACACCGTATCCCCGCATGTCACACATAACGCCCGGGCCTTCAAGTCATCGTGGACGGACTGACAAGCCCGCTGGAGATAATAGCCATAACCGCATAACTCAACGCCGGATGGCGGCGTAATAACGGTCTCGCCGTAACCGGCTTTAATTTCGGCATTTGCGCAATTCATCGCGGTTCTCCCACAACTTGGAAATTGCGGCAATGATATCTTTCATGTCTTGCGGCTCGGCCAACATCGTTGCTTGTCTGATCCAGCAGGCTTCCCGGCAAATTTGCTCGGCATTCGGACAAACCACCTTTGTGTAATCCCGTTTTACGCCATAATAGGGGCAGGAAAGCGGGCAATATTTCGGACCCGTTCCGGATTTTTGGAACAAAGGATTTTTATAAAGCGGTACCGGGTATCCGACGGAGGCGGGGATACCTTCGGCATTCAGGGCCTTCAGGAATGTCTCGCGACTGACTCCACCCCAGTTTTCCGAAATAAACCGGAAGATATACATATGATAACCCCGGCGGGTAACGCGCGGATCGTTTTTCAGCAAGGCAATGCCGGGGATACCTTTCAAGCCCTTGTCCAGCAAGGCGGCGTTTTTCTGCCGCTTGAGCGTTTGGCTCTTCAGACGGGTCAACTGGCCCAGAAGAATCACCGCTTGTAATTCCGTCAGGCGCAAATTGCTTCCCAGCAGGTAATGTTCATAAAACGCCTTGCCTTTGCTGCGGCCGCAATTTGAATAACTGCGGGCAATGTCGGCGATCTTGCTATTGTCGGTCAATACAATCCCGCCTTCGCCGGAGGTGATGTTCTTGCTCATCTGGAAACTGAAAACCCCGCAATCACCCAGAGCGCCCGTGCCTTTGCCTTTCCATTGACTGCCCCAACTGTGGCAGGCATCTTCAATCAGGCACAGTTTATGCTTGCGCGCCAGTTTCTTGAGAGCGTCCATATCCGCCGGCAACCCGGCTATATGGACCGGTATAATAGCTTTGGTTTTGGAGGTGATGGCCTTAGCCGCCGCGTTCGGATCCAGATTACAGGTGTTTAAATCAAGATCCGCGAACACCGGAACAGCGTTCACCTTCAACACGGCGCTGGCCGTGGCCATAAAGGTATAAGGGGGGACGATCACCTCGTCACCCGCGCCAATACCGCAGGCTAAAAGAGCGATTTCCAGCGCCACAGTTCCGTTGGCGCAGGACACGCCATACTTGGCATCATGGAAGGCCGCGTATTTCTTTTCAAATTCCGCTACCTTTTCACCATACCACCATTTGCCGGATTTAAATACCTTAAGCAAAGCATCGCAGTCCTTATCCGTCAATACAGGCCATTTCGGAAAATGCTTGCTTGCATCTCTAACCGGCGCACCACCATTAATTGCTAATTTCTTCATAATATGCCTCTCTCTTGGGTTTGCTCTTTTGATTGGATTTAATTGTTTTTCTCTACGACGCTCCGCACGTCAGAATGACCAGCGGTCTTGGCTGGCTTTAATCTTCCAGGCGGATGACTTTAGCCGCACCTCCCTTCTCGGGCTGACAGATAACGCGGTCGGGTTGGACAGAGATGATATTTCGCGCTTCGCTACGCGACAGTCCCTGCCCTGCGGCCATATGCAAGCTGTAGGCCAGAGTTTCATCCGGCTCCAGAACGGTTACAGCGCCGGGAATTTCCCAATACTTGGCGGCCAATTCATGGGATACGCCGACTTCCACCAGATAGTCGTGGTCCCGGCGCAACACACAATAGTACGGCGAAGGCTGGAAGCGGTTGCCGATTTTGATTTCCGATGATTGAAAAACCACAAAGTTTTCTGTGTGTTCATTGCCTACCACCAGCCAGTTGGCGGGAATGAAGGCGTATGCGTAATCGCCGCGTTTTTCCTCTGGCGTCTTGGGCGCAAAAGTATCCACGCCCGGCACCGGCCAAGCAGTCCAACTGTGGGGTGTAACCCCCGCGTTCGCCAGCGCCGGCCATTGGAATTCACTGATCCAACAGCGTTTGGCAGGCGTATAGATGTAATCGCCTTCCTTATAAATGCCTTCCGGCGCCACGTTTGCGTGTGCAAAGAACATAAATCGTGCCGACTGCGCGCCAATGTTCTTTATCATAAAATCCATCTGCAACCGTCTGCTGCGCTCCGTGCCGATTACGGTCACGGTGATAGTCAGGCGCGCCGGTGTGCCGGAAACCGGATCGTTGTAGTCAATGGTGGCGCGCGATGTCAGGATGCCCTGCCCGTCTTTGATGCTTGTCGTCGTCTCCCAGTCCGTAGAGTCCAGATAGCCTTTGTATGCCAGGCGATCCGGGACGCCACCCACGCACGGCAGGCACAATTGAATACCATCGCGATAACGGAAACTAGTGGCCAAGTCGGCCCGGCGCACAAGGATATCATTGCCAGTCGGCTTGTATTTAAAATAAAGCGGGAACATGGCCTGCGCCGGGACGAAGGTGGTATCGTAATAATCGTTTTCCATCCGGTAGAGTTTTACCCCGTCTTCTTCCGATTCCGTGAGTTTGATACCGGCCGCGCCGCCGGGCGCGGCGCCGACCCAAAAGGCGAGTCCCGCAGTCAAAAATCCCTGCAAGATTTTTTTAAACATAACCGCTCTCCTGTATGTGCCTATCCGAGCAAAATATAAAATATTTAGGTTGGTTCCCAAAAGTTCAATTCCGGTTTTGTGTTTTACTTCAACCTTCATCTCCTTTTAATTCCAACTTTTTTATTTTATTTTCTATGGGATGTTTTGAAGACAACACTGGAGCAGTATTAACTCCAGCGTTATACCCAAATCACATCACTCAAACCTGGCCCACCCGAAAAAATTTGGCTGAGCATAAATGCGCTGTGTATATGACCATGAATTGGGTGGCAATCCTGGATTATTACGGCAAAAATTGACGCCCCAGATATCGCCTTGGCGCGGCACGGCGCCAAGCGACTTAAACGGGATTTCCATCTCCACCGTCCAGTGATCCGTCTTTCTGGCTGCCGCCACATTCCATCTCGGGCCTCTTTCGGGCTTCACACATTCACTATTACACGCAAAGCGCACATATTGTTCGCTTGGTTTGTTCCGTGAAGCGGCACGCACGTAAAATTCGACGCTGTCATCACTCATAGCTAAATTGTTGATTTCACTGTTCGATCTAGCGCAGTCCACTTTAAGTTTCATTTCCTCGTCGTAACACTTAAATCCCACATATAACGAATTGGACGTATAAAACACGCGCGCTTCCGTGCGCTTTGTCGCCGGCGCGCCATCCGTGACATTCACGAAATCGCCCGCGCATGCCGCATCTCCCCAAGCCGGTTCGTCAAACTCGCCATCCACAACAATTTTAGCGTCCGATGCGCGGACATTGATGACCGGTGAACGTTTAACTTTAAAAGGAATCGTCAAGGTTTTCCTGGGAAAATCCAATTTCGCCGTGCCTTGGACCGGCGCTTGATTCGGCATGACACTTGGCGCCACAACGTCGAATTCTAAAAATCTCTCGGTATTTGCCTCAAGCGAAACATCCATCGGGTCGGGTCGGACCTGATACGCGACATTGGACATCGCAAATTGGACTGCTCCCGTCAATGGAGCGCCTGTTTTTATCTTCATTGCGAATTTTACGCCACCTTCCGGCAACGGTTCTATCGCAACCGGGGCTTCGGCATTAAATGAATACCTGAGCCGCCGGGAAAGGTAGCGCTCAAAAACCAATCGCTTGCCGGAATCCAATGTCGCCGTGGCGCGGCAGCAAACGGATATAAAGTCATTTTCCACATACCCTTCCGGCGTTTCAAAAACAAAATCAGCCGCGGTGTCCTGTTCGCGGGTGGTTGCAACATTCTTTATCGGCCTTACCTTATCTTCGCGCATGCCCAGCGCCGCCACTTCCGGCGCGAACTCCAGCGCTGTTATCTTATGATCCGAAGGGCCAATAAAAAGCGATTGGAAACTATTACTGGCCGCATCCAGCCAAAACTCACGGGGCGCCATAAGCTTGAGGCACATGCCGGAAGTCAAAGACTGAACGCGGCTGCTATAGTCTCGGATATTGCGTACACGTTCCTCGATAAAAGGCCCCGCGCGCGCGACCAGAGGCGCAACCGCAAAGCTCAATTTCCCTTTGCCAATCAATGAGCTTTGCCTTAAAGTAAGTTTGTCGCCTAAAAACAATACCCCCCAGCGATCCTGGGGATTGGACATAAAGCATACCCAATCCAACGCTTGATCGCTTCGCTCCTGCACGGGAACCGCCCCATGCACGGAGTCAACCTGCATCGGATAGCGCCCGGCATCAAAAAGCAGCTCCGTTTCGTGGATTTGCCCTTTATCATCCACTAGACAAAATTCAAGGTTCAAAAATGGCAAACCCGTTTCCAAACCCGCCTTCATCAAAAGGCGGTAATTATCAATAGGCTTCTTGGAATCAAACCCTACCAGCGCAAGCTCCGCCTCAATTTCCTGGCGCGCGGGAGTATCTACGGTTTTGCGAACTGCTAAAAAGTGATCCGGGCGTAAATAACCATCCTTGACACCGCTTCCCGGCCATGATCGGATCAAGAGGCGGCCCTCCTTCCTCTTATTCCAGTTCACCCTCGTCTCCCCGGAAGCCCCAAAACCAACTACATCGCCGACACGCAAGTTGCATGCAATATCTTCGCCAAAAGCCAAAAATGACACCGGCCAATATGTAAATGGCGTAAAAGATGCCATGGCCGACTGCATGAACATCTTAATAGCTTCGCCGTTCGTTCCCCCGCGAAAGATTTCGATGTTGGCCGGCGCGCAATTGGTCATACGCAAAAAAACCTTGATGTTTTCCGTGGACAGATTCCGCGCTTCATTCAACAGGCGATGGGCAGGCTCTTGCAACATGCTGCTCGCATCCAGACTCTGCGCCGCCGTCGCCATGTTGATTGCGTTATCAAGCATATCAAGCGCCTGTGAACCGGAGGCAAGCATCATATCCGCAGATTGTTCTATGCCACGCAAACATTCCAGCGTTGCTGGCGGCGCCGACAGCGCCTGATTGCCGGCCGCTTGTCCGGCTTCCAGATAGCGTCTGATGGTCTCTGCCTCCGCGCTGATTTCGCACAGATAATTGCTCAAAATACTGGAAACGGGCATAATGATCCGCCCACTCTGCGGCGGCATATCAAGGACCACACTCCCATCCTGAATAGTCAATTCTTCGCCGGTGAACAATTCTCCCAGAGCTGCGGCGGATGAATCAATCGGCACTTTAAGCGTCTGCGCCATATTTACACCATTGATGACCAGACAAGCATTATCAAACCAGCGGTATCCCCACTCATCCGTCACCACCGGCTCACCGCGCGGGGCGCCCAAACTATTATGGATGCGATATAACACGCGCACCGCATCCATGCGCCCCAAGCAGTCGCCAAAGCCTGTATACCAATAAAACGGCGTTGCACACCAGATCATGCGGGGATGCCACAGCTTGCTCCAGACAAAGGAATGAAAGGCCGCTTCGTCATCCGAGCAGGGATCTTGAAAATAATGCTGGCATATCGGACGACCACTCTCGAAAGCCCGGGCAAACTCCGCGCGTTCCTTCTGGAAATGTTTCCAATCACGTCTTGGGTTAAACCAAGCGCGCCGATCCACTAAATTACCCGCGTCCCGCAGCCGCTCACTTGAATATATATGCGACTCCAGCATATACGCATCGGATACCGTACGCATGTCACCGGAGGCTACGGTATTGATGATACACACCTTATCGGGACCGAATTGCTTGATGGCTTGAAAAACCATTTCCCTGGCGCGGCGATTCGATCCAGCGCCACCCGGCGTCGGCCAAAGATGGTCATGTAGTTTATATTTCTCGCCCCAGCAAAATTCATCTGCCAGATCTGCATTGTCAATAAAAACGCCGCCACACCCATCGGAAAGATGGTTGAGCACTCCGCGTATCTGCGCTTCCGTCAGCGACTGATGGCTGGTGCAAGACCGCTGAAGACCAGGATGATAATTAGCATTGTCGTAAGGGCGCTTGACTTTGCCGTTTTCATCTATCCTCAACCACTCCGGATGATGTGTGGTATCTACGTCAACTTCTCGCCAATAGGGATTGTTCAATAGCAAGGCGTCACCGGAGGAGGTTACAGCTTTCCACATATTAACATATGGACATACGCGAATTCCGTATTTCGTCGCTGCTTCCTTGGCAAAATCCGGGTAGAACGGCACATGGGTAATGACGTTGATGCCGGCCGATGCCATTTCACCCAAAGTCATGGAGTTCCCTAAGCCAAGAAAATACTTCATATCGGCTTCATCACCGTTTAGACAAGCGGCGCTTAAAGCCAGAGCAACCAGCATCGCCGTGCACATTTTGACGCGGGCTGTTGCTTTACGTATGCTTCGGTTGGTCATTCAGAACCTCCTGTGTTTATTCACTCCCGCTCGTGATGGCGTTTGCTCCATGCATCCAGTTTGTCACTGCAGCAAGAACATGGTCCCTTGGTGAATATGCTCATAGGCGCCCATATCCACAATGCGCGACATTCGATCTATGCGTCTGCTTCCAACTAAATCCACCGCCGTTCCCATCCACGCCTGATTGGTTCCCGCGTTGATGCATATTGAACTGCGCCCCAACCGGAAGTTGCCTGCGGCATAATCTACAAAACCGGCATCGCCGGCGATATTGCCGACACCCGGCATTGCATTGGTTGTGTCCGCGCAGCAATGCGAATAAAATATGCCAGGACCTGAATCATCGCCCACATTGTTCAATACACCGGCGGCAAAATTCGATTGAATGATAGAGTTAAAAACAGCGCCTGTCTGATAGCAATATATCCCAGCGCCAGGCGATAACTTGGAAATATTACCGACAACCGTGCAGTTTTCCGATGTGCCACCACCGTATAGATAGATGCCGCCGCCATAGGAATTAGTGGATTCGTTGCCGTAAATCAGCGCATTATCTATGTTGCCGCCAGTCATATAAACTCCACCGCCATAGTTTTTAACTTCATTGCCGGCAATCTCACAGCGGCTTGCTCTCCCTGCGTTCATCGCCAACCCGCCACCATATTGCTCAACGGCGTTATTCGATATTATTGTGCAATTTAAAACATCACCATCTTTAACAAATATCCCGCCACCCTGAATGGTTGTCACATTATCTTTTATAAGACTATCTGCTATAGCGCCACACTTCCCGGCGGTGGTATTCAAGTAAACTCCACCGCCGCAGTATTTTGACGTATTGGCAATAATATCGCACCCTTGCGCAAAACCGCCCGCATATAAGTTAATACCGCCGCCGCCGATGGCGCCGGTTGACACGTTCTGCGCTATGTGACATCGTTCAACAACCCCGCCCACATGGCAATATACGCCACCGCCGTTTAGCGCCGTGTTGCTATTGACGATACAATCATAAATTTTCCCGCCGGTATAAAGTTCTACTCCGCCGCCATTGCCTCCTGATGTACGGTTATTGTAAATATGACAGTTATTAACTGTGCCTCGATAGATGTAAATGCCCGCGCCATCGTTATGTCTCCCGTTTATCACTGAAAAACCGCTTACTACAGCGTTATCATGGCTGAGATATATAACCCTGCTCAGTCCCTGCGCGTTAATGACAGTATCCAGCGGATTGCCGCTCAGATTGGTCAGGACTATATCCTTATTGATCGTGAGGACGGTGGTGATTTTATATTCACCATTGGACACCAGCACGCAGTCACCATTCGCCGCCAAGAAAATCCCGTTACTGATAGTAGCCAGAGCATTGTTCCAACCACCCAGCCCAGTGCGCGCATCGTCGCCATCCGGCGCCACATAATAGGTGGCGGCGCAAGCCAATGTAATTCCAGACAATAAAATTGCCAACGTCAGGTTTGTTTTCATGATTTTCCCTCCTTGATTTGCTTGCTTAATGAATTCTATGCCATCCCCCTGAATGAATATTCACATGGAAAAGCCATTGGTTTCCAAAAGCTCAGTTCCGGAAAAGGTGTCACACGGAGGCGCGGAGACGCGGAGGTGTGAGCCGCACTGGCGGTTAAGCCCTATCCCTTTGTGCATTGTGTGCATCTTTGTGGCTAATCTTTCTTATCTGCGTCCATCTGCGTCATCTGCGGTTTACTTCTCCTATCACCTTGTGCCTTTTGTGTCTGTATTTTTGTGGCTAATCTCCTTCCGCCACCTTGGCGTTCTTGGCGGTTTATTTTTCCTCTTCTTCACAGTTTTCTATGGAATGCTGGTGATTTCCTTTAAGATGCGGATTGCGCCCCTTTTTGGGCCTGACGATATTTGATTTGAAAAACCAAATCTTGAGGATAATTGCCAAAATTCCTGCCAAACAATTGGATGCCGTTCTTATTTTTAGCGTCTGATTTGCGGCCAATCCGCACCTGAATATATTTATGCTTAAATAAGTTCAAATCGTTGAGTGTAATGTCAGATAATACTTCACCGTCCACCCTGCTGCCTTCGCGCGTAATGTACCAGGTTTTCAGCAAGCCATATTGGTTGTTTGATAAACCCACCCAATTCGGCGTGTATCTGCCGCGGGTGCCCGTAAAAAATTCAGGGCAAGTCCATGTGCCGATCTCAACATTGTTGATCCAAAGCGTTATGTCTGACGGGCACTCCGTATGGCCGATTGGCAACTGAGCCTCACTGGAGATTTCCGCCGAAAATATTACCTCAAGCACCTCCACGCCTTTTGGGAAATCACGCGGAAAACGATATTCCAAATATCCGCTGCCAAACCAAAGACATTGCGCCTTCAATCTGGCAGGGTGATTAAAGACCTGTTCATAATCTCTTATTTTAATATAGCCGGCAGAATCGCTCATGCCGCATGGGGGATGGATGGAAGCATTCACAAACGCGCCGACCGGCATGTCATATCGCAAGACCTGAATGTCTTCGGCCGTTTGCGGCGAAGCCAAGCGTAAATTAATTAAGTCATAACACAGGAGCGCGTGTTTCAGAGAAGAGCGATCTTCTTTAACATGCTCGAATACAACCAAACCAGCTTTGCGCAATATTTCAACATGCTGTGAAACCGCCGGCTGGGAGAGATGGAGTTTTTGCGCCAATTGATTGATACCCATGGGCTTTTTGCCCAACAAGGCCATAATATCGAGCCGGCATTGATTACTCATCGCCTTGGCGATAAGCGGCAAATTTTTGTCATTCAACGACAACTCTATTTGGCGCATATAAGCAAATCCTTATGTGTATAAATAAAGTCGCATATTTTTTAACGGATGTCAATAAATTATTTTAAAATTATTTTCACTATAGTGTCACTAACACATTTCTAATAATTTTGCGCTTTATTAATACCGGCTCTTTGTTAAACTGCCAGCATGAGTAAGGCGAAGATATTTATAGTTGAGGACGAAGAGGATATCCTTGAGCTGCTCCGCCACAACCTGGCACGCGAGGGATACCAGGTGTTTACCGCCACCACCGGCGAGGAGGCGATTAAAAATATTGCCAGCCAGATGCCCAACTTGGTGTTGCTCGATTTGATGTTGCCCGGGATGGACGGGTTGGAAGTTTGCCGAGAACTCAAACGCGCTCCGCAAACTGCGGGTATTCCCATCATCATGGTCACCGCCAAGGGCGAGGAAAGCGATATCGTCGCCGGCTTGGAACTGGGCGCAGATGATTACATAGTCAAACCCTTCAGCCTCAAGGTGCTGATAGCCCGGGTCCGGTCGCTGCTCCGCCGTAAGCGAAATGTTTTGATGGACCCGGCGGCTGTCATCCACGTGCACGACTTGGTCATCAACCCCGGACGACACGAAGTCCTGCTAAAGGGTAAGCCGATAGAGATGACTTTTTCCGAATTGCGCATCCTGCATTACCTTGCATCTCGGCCGGGCTGGGTTATGACTCGCGATCAGATTGTGGATGCCGTGCGCGGCACGGATTATGCCGTGACCGACCGATCGGTGGACGTGCAAATTGTCGGTATTCGTAAGAAACTGGGGAAACACGCAGACTATATTGAAACTGTCCGAGGTGTGGGTTATCGCTTCAAGGAATAACCATGCGTCCGCAAAAACTCATCTGGCGGATTTATTTTACTTTTTTCACTGCCACACTGTTGGCGTTGGCTGCCGCTGCCTGGCTGGCAGCGCGCGCCTTCAGCGATTTTAACCAACGTCATACAGCCTCGGCCCTGCTGGCATACACCCGGCTGATCGCGCAAAAAACCGACCCAAATCTGCTGACCACCCCTTCTGAGGCGCACGCATACTGCAAGGAAGCTGGACGCCTGTCCACCGCCCGGATCACCATTATTCTGCCCGATGGAACGGTTATCGGCGACAGCGAGGTGGAACATCCCGCCAAGATGGAAAATCACCGCTACCGACCGGAAGTGGCCACAGCTCTTAACGGGCAAGAGGGACAAGCCAGTCGTTACAGTAACACGCGCAACCAGAACTTGATGTATGTCGCTGTGCCAGTCGTACATGACGGGCAACTGACGGCCGTAGTCCGGACGTCTCTGCCTTTGTCGGACGTACTATACGCGCCGACAGCGGTTTACCGCCATATTGTCATTGGCGTTGCGGCAATTGCGCTGTTTTTCGCCGTAATCGCCTTGGGCTTGTCACACCGCATTTCAAGGCCGCTATCGGAAATGCGCGAGGCCGCCGAGAACATGTCGCGGGGCAAACTTGACACTCGCGTGGCCGTCAGCGGCGACGACGAAATCGCCGCCTTAGGCCGGGTCCTGAACCGGATGGCATATATGCTGCGTGAGCGCATGGAAACCATTGATCGTCGGCGGGCGGAGCAGGCTGCCGTCTTAGCCGGCATGACGGAAGGCGTATTGGCGCTGGACATCAACGGGCGGGTAATTCAAATCAACCGCGCGGCTGAACAACTGCTGGGATGCCCTACCGGCTGGGCACACGGACGCATGCTTCAGGAAATCACACGCAACCGGCAATTGCAGGAATTCGCCGCGGCAATCCTTGCTAACCAAACACCGAATGAAGCTGAAATTGTTTTGCACGACGCCCGGGGGATATTCTTACAACCACACGGCGCAGGGTTGCAAGATCAAGCTGGACGTCAAATCGGAGCTGTGATCGTCTTAAATGATATTTCGCGACTAAAACGCTTGGAAAATATGCGTCGTGACTTTGTCGCCAATGTCTCACACGAATTGAAAACCCCGATCACCGCCATCAAAGGCTGTGTCGAAACTTTGGCTGATACCGCAGGCGGCGACAGCGCGGAAACGGAACGTTTCCTGGCTATGCTGGCACGGCACACCACGCGTCTGGAAGCGATTGTTGAAGATCTGTTGACCCTCTCGCGCATTGAATTCGATGCGGAACGGCAAAGCATTCCGCTGTCATCAACCAACATCTGCGACGTGCTCCGCCATGCGGTGGATGCTCTGGCAGCAAACGCCGCCGAGAAACATATCAACATCGTACAGGTCTGCCCGGACGAATTATTTGTGCTAGTCAACGCGCCGTTGCTGGAAACCGCCATAATGAACTTATTAAGCAACGCCATTAAATTCAGCAGCCCGGATACAAATGTCGAAGTCAAGGCGGAAACCGTAAATGAAAAACTGATAATCAGCGTCTCCGACCAGGGACCCGGGATTGCGATCAGGCATCTCCCCCGTATTTTTGAACGGTTCTATCGCGTTGATCAGGCGCGCAGCCGCGCGCTGGGCGGCACAGGATTGGGTCTGGCCATCGTCAAGCACATAGCCCTTGCACACCGCGGAAGCGTCGCCGTGAACAGCACACCCGACGTCGGCAGCGTTTTCATTATTACCATTCCGCTGACTTAACACGCCGCGCTATACAGCGCTTTAGGGGGACCTAAAACTGCGGCAGTTGGCAAGTTTGTCGCAGATAGAGGGAAGAACCACGGATGAACACTGATTAACACTGATTTGGTTTAAACTTCCCAAGAATGCCAAAAAACAGACGAAGAATGAAACCGCAGATCCCGGATAATTGGCCAAAGAGGACAACGCGAAGAAGCAGGAGAAGGGAATGAACCACGGATGAACACTGATGGACACGGATATACAGGAATTGAGACAGAGAATGAAACTGCAGATTGACGCCGATTAACGCAGATTTTATCGGAGATATAAGATGACTCGAATGGCAGGCCGTGCTGTCCGCTACGCGGACATGGATCGGCTGACACCCGGATAGGCGAATTAATTCGCATATCTGGGTGTCAAC
>JBMNRV010000036.1:0-21232 GCA_050944835.1 Kiritimatiellia bacterium | reverse complement strand
CATATCTGGGTGTCAACCGATCCGCCAGACCGGCATCTGCCGGTCAGCGCGGCGCTTGAGGATAATCCTTTCCCTATCCGTGTCCATCCGTGTGAATCCGTGGTTCCTCTTCTCCGCGTATCCCTCTTTCAATCTGCGCCAATCTGCGTTAATCTGCGGTTCCTACTCTTTATCTCGTTTCCTGAATTTCAAATGCCGTTTTTAGGAGAGCCGCGCTATTCCACGGTCAAGGTCACACAATCCAGCAGGTGATAACCCGGCGTCAGGTTGAGAGCGCCATCCATGGGATAATCCACGGCGAACCAGACTTGGTAAACACCGGGCGCCAAACGTATATTCCGCACCAATGTCTGCTTCGGCACTTCAGCCAGCGGACCTTGATAAACCGGCCGGCAATCAGCCCGGTTGATGTCAAATGGTATCAGGTTCATACCCGGATCAAAATAAAACCACAAGCCGCCATTCTGAACATAGGCCGCAAGCCACCAATCTACAGGAATTCCAATATAAGCATTTGGCAGATTTGTCATTGTCGCAGTAACTGTTACCAGTTCCTTCCGCTTGATACGAACCTTATCGCCCGGAAGGCTATTAATCGAGAGCAGTGGCCCCATAATATATTCAAAGGCGCCCATATCCACGCGGCCGCCACAAATGCGCCGCCTCCACGCAAAGTCGCCGGAAGCTGCATCGGCTGGAAGCAAATTGTTGTTCCCGGCGTTAATGCAAGGCGACCCCATGGTTAATTGGTAATCTCCGATTCCAGCGTTCGCGAACATCGGCACGGTGGTGATATTCCCGTTGCCCGCAGGGGCATCAGGGGCGCACGTGTAGCGTGTAACACAATTCGTCGCTACATTAATCCCAAAATTGTAATACACAATACAATTATTCAGAGCGCTGCCGGACGCGCCGGCTATATTATTTTGAACCCTATTGTGGACAATTGTGCAGTTGTTTAACGTGGACTGCGACGCTCCACCGTCGTTAGTCGCCGTGTTACCAGAAATCAAACTGTTGTTAATTATGCCGGAATGGACCCCGCCGCCGCGCATGGCCGTATTTCTCCAAATGCGACAGCGATCCACATTGCCGCCATGCACACCGCCTCCATACTGCTTAGCTTGATTTTGTTCGAGCACACAGTCATTCAAGATGCTGTTGTACACCCCACCACCACTGGAACCTCTTGCTGTGTTTTTAGTAATCGCACAATTGTAAAGCTCAGCGACATATGCCCCACCGCCTTTTGACGCTGTATTTTCCGTGATTGTGCATTGGGTCAATACGCCGCCGGACACTCCGCCGCCATTTTGATCCACATTATTCTTTGAAATGGTGCAACGTTTCATTATGGCGTCCCGGGCCCCACCGCCATCCCATGCCGCTTCGTTTTCGCTGATCGTACAGAAGTAAAGCATGCCGGAACATACGCCGCCACCATTCCATGCATTATTTTTCAAGATAGTGCAATTGCGAGCCGTACAATCTCTTAACCCACCACCGAAAGTTTCCGCATTGTTATTATCAATCTGGCAATTGTCCAAAATACTGGCATAAGCTCCCGCAGCGTTTACAGCCCGATTACTACTAATAATGCAATTCACCAATACGCCTTGATACACTCCGCCACCGTCTCTTGCGCGATTGCCAACAATCACACAATCTGCTATCGAGGCAGTGGGTGATACACAATACACCCCGCCACCATCAGCATCGGTGGCGCACCCATTGCGAATTGTCAACCCTTGCAAGGAGCAGGCTTCACCGAGATAAAACACCCGGGTTGACGTAGCATCCCCGTTGCCGTCAACAGTGGTGTACTCATAACCGTTGACGCCGCGGATGGTGATAGCGTTCGACACAACTACCTGCCCGGTCAAAACATACGTTCCATTGGAAACCAGAACTTCGCCATTAGCCCCCGCGGCATCCACACCGGCCTGAATGGTCTGTTTGGCGGTAGCCCAGCTCAACCCATCGTTGGCATCATTGCCCTCGGTACTGACATGTTGGATGGCAGCGTCGGACGGATGGGCTATCCAAACGATCAAACTAACAGTCATTGCGGCGGTTAACAGTTTTTTGAAGCTCATGCATCCTCCCTTTGCCTGATTGTTAACAAGAATGTTTATCAATGTTTTTCAACTTATTTTAATATTTAAACCTTACTCAAGAGCCTGATGGGTGTCAACCACATATTTCAAACCTAAAAACGGCATTTGAAATTCAGGAAACGAGACAAAGTGTTGAGAATAAGAATATTAAGACTTAAAGCTACTGCACTCATTTAGTGAAAGAAAGTTTCCTGAATTTCAAACCCGTAAAGGGGTTGGCGATTTTGCCGCATCTGCTTTGTTGCGAATGACTCGCAGTATGTTTATACAGCTTCATCCTCCGCGCCGCGCATCTGCGACAAACTTGCCAACTGCCGCAGTTTTAGGTCAAACGCCGCTTTAAGGTCAGTGGAATTCCAATTGACATTTCCCCAATCGGGCTTATCATAGCGGCATGGATTGGCTGGAACTATTTGGATTACCGTTAATCGGAGCTTGTCTTTTGTTGCCTATCGCTGGCTGCTCAAAACATGCCCCCGCGCCGCGCCCTGCCGCAAATGCCGGGGAATACGTACGCGGCCGCGCCGCGATGATGCGGCAGCTTGCAAACTACGGCATCACTAATCCGGCAGTGTTGGCGGCGATGCGTGAAGTTCCGCGCCATGCCTTCATCCCGGAAGAATACCGCCACCGCGCCGATCCATACGGCGACCATCCCTGCCCCATCGGCCATGGACAGACTATCTCCCAGCCTTATATAGTCGCCTATATGACCGAAAAACTGGCGCTGCAACCCAATGAAAAAGTTCTGGAAATCGGCACAGGCTCCGGCTATCAGGCCGCGATCCTGGCGCACTGCGGCGTCCAGGTTTGCACTATCGAGATCATCCCGGAGTTAGCCCACCATGCGCGCACTGCTCTGGATGCGGAAGGGTTTAACACAGTGCAAACCCGGGCGGGCGACGGCTATCTGGGTTGGCCGGAGCTCGCGCCGTTCGACGCGATTATTGTCAGTTGCGCGCCGGAAGAAATCCCACCGCGCCTCGTGGAGCAACTACGGGAAGGCGGGCGGATGATTCTACCTGTCGGCAGGAATATGCAGCGGCTGGTGATCCTGCGTAAAGAAGCCGGCGAGACGGTGGTCACAGAAGATCTGTCAGTACGATTCGTGCCGATGGTGCATGGAACGCCGACAGCGCTTTAATTTTTCGGCGCAGGCGCCGGGCTCCCGCCGTCATGCTCCGCACGCTTAACCGCCTGCCAGTGTTCTTCGAGTTCCGGCAATGTGCAGTCCGTCAGCTGGCGGCCAGCGGCCTGCACTCGGCGCTCTACCTGCTGAAAGCGGCGGGTGAATTTTGCGACAGTACGGTTTAAAGCCTCCTCGGCGTTGATCCCCTGGAACCGGCTCAAGTTGACAACTGCAAACAACAGGTCGCCGATTTCCTCGTGCACACTGTCGGAGTCATCATCAGCCAACGCTTGCTTTACCTCCTGCAGCTCTTCCTCGATTTTAGCTACGACATCATGTGTCCGGGCCCAGTCAAAACCGATGCGGGATACTTTTTTCTGGAGATGGTGCGCCTTATGCAGCGCCGGCAAATGGCGCGGCATTTCACCGATGATGGAAGCCGGGGCGCCGGCATCTGCGCCGGATTGCCGGGCTTTTTCTGACGCTTTGATGGTCTCCCAGTTTTGCAGCACCGTCCTGGTGTCATCGGCGCGCACGTCACTGAAAACGTGGGGATGACGGCGGATCAACTTGTTACAGATATGGCGCACGACATCACGGAACTCGAACTGTCCCGCTTCCTTTTGCACTTGGGCCTGGAACACTATCTGAAGCAGCAGGTCACCCAATTCCTCGGCGTGTTTTTCCGGCGCCCCGCTATCAATGGCGTCAATGACCTCGTAGCACTCTTCCACAAGGTATTGCTTAAGCGATTGCAAATTCTGCTCGCGGTCCCAGGGGCAACCACCGGGCGCCCGCAAGCGCTCCATGATATCCAGCAAACGTTCTATCGTGGGGGCGCCGGCCGCTGTATCGCTACACTTTTTTTCAATATCAGACATGGCGTTTCCCTGGCGCCTTGCATTGGGCTTTCCCATGGCCGCGGATGCCGGCGGCAATGCGCATGGCGCAGAAATCGGCGCCGCACATTGTGCAATGATCGGCAGTCTCGCTGTCGCGGCCTGGTTGTTTGCGTTTAAAAATTTCCCGGGCGTCGGATGGATCCAACGCCAACTGGAATTGGCGTTGCCAGTTGAAAGACATGCGGGCATCGGTCATAGCGTCATCCCAGTCGCGAGCGCCGGGCAACCCCTTGGCGAGATCAGCGGCGTGCGCGGCGATACGGAAGGCCATAATGCCCGCGCGCACTTCTGCGGCATCGGGCAATCCCAGATGTTCCGCGGGAGTGACGTAACAAAGCAAAGCGGCGCCGGCAGCGGCGGCGGCGGTGGCGCCGATCGCGGCGGTGATATGGTCGTAGCCCGGCGCAATGTCAGTGACCACCGGCCCCAGCACGTAAAAGGGAGCATCGTGGCAGACACGGAGCGCCCGGACGATCTGACTTCGGATCTGGTTAAACGGCACATGGCCGGGCCCTTCCACCATGACTTGCACGCCGGCATTGCGGCAACGCTCCACCAACTGGCCCAAAGTGCGCAGCTCGGCGAATTGCGCACGGTCGCCGGCATCGGCTATGCATCCCGGACGCAGACCGTCGCCAAGCGAAACGGTTACATCATGTTTCCGACAAATTTGCAGAACTTCATCCCAACGCTCTAAGAGCGGATTCTCGCGCTGATGGTCAGACATCCAGCGCGCCATGATGGCGCCGCCGCGGCTGACAATCCCAGCCCGTCGCCGCTGAGCCAATGGAATGTATTTACGCAGCAGCCCGGCGTGCAATGTCATGAAATCCACACCCTGTTCCGCCTGCTCCGTAATGACCTCCATTAAAAGATCCGGATCGAAATGTTCCACCTTGCCGCCAGCACGGGAAATAGCTTCGTAAATCGGCACCGTTCCGAACGGCACGGCGCAGGCAGCCAGCAGACGCCTACGCAGGTTGCCGAGCTGTGGCCCAACGCTGAGATCCATTACGCAATCGGCGCCGGCATTGATCGCTATTTCAATTTTGCGCAATTCTTCCTTGAGCCCGGATGTCTCGCCGGAACGGCCGATATTGGCATTGATTTTTGTGCAAAACTGGCGTCCGATGGCTACTGGAGACAAGCCGGTATGAATGGGATTGCACGGGACAACCGCCTTGCCGGACGCCAGAGCGGCACGGATTTGCTCTGGGGCTACACCTTCGGCCTTCGCCGCCCGACGCATAGCTGGGGAAATACGCCCGGCGCGGGCCAGCAATAATTGCGTTAAACCAGCCATAACTCGTTCAGGTTCTTGAGACAGGAGCGGTCAACGCCATGATTTCTTTCAGTGGCAGCGCCTCGGGCTTCTCAAAAACCATGTCGGCTCCGCCGAAATCCTGAAAGGCGTTGAATGTATCCGGAAGAGCGACGACATGCATACCGGCCATCACAGCCGCTTGCGCTGTGGGCGCGGAACCGGCCAACGCCACACACTGCGCGGGGGCGACTTGCATCTGGCGAGCCAGCTTAACCCAGAACTCTTGGCGCGGACGGCCATTGCATCCAGCGGACGGCAGCTTAATCAAAGCGACTTCAACTTTTAACGCCAAAGCTTTTATCAAACCCAAGGCCGACTCCTCTGGCAGGGTGGTAAGAGCGCCCAGCGAGATTCCCTGTCCGGCAGCATCGCCCAACAACTTCGACACCACTGGGTTGGGAGCGGACTGCGCTAGCTTTTGCTGCCATTGCTCTGCTATCTCCTCGGACATAGCCTCAATATCGCTGAGATTGACTTCCATCTCGGTCGCCATGTGTTGGAGGACACGCGAAGTCGGATGAGATAAGTTAAAGCGGATGAAAATTTCCGGGGTTAATTGAAACTCACGAGCTTTAAAAGCAGCTTCTGTTACTTCATACATCGCCTGACCACCGTTGAAGGCGACGGTTTCCAGTTCAAATACCAAACAGGGCTTGACGTTTTTGGCGTCTTTAGCAACTTTGGATGGAGAGGTTGACATGCTTTGGCTCCGGCTAAACGCGGCTACCGCTAATTGTTACGTATTTCGATTCAAAGCGTTTAATCTATCTCCGCCGGGGCGCCAAGTCAAGGCCTAAAAACGTGGACTTTCCCCAAAAATTCTGTCATTCCATAAAGATCAGGCCGAGCGGGTTAAATTCAGGGTCTGGCGTTGCCCTGAAAGGGCATGACATACCCCCGCCATTGCGGGCAAGCATTCCAGGGCAACGCCCTGGGTGGGATCAACACCCATACATAAAGCCCTTAAGGGCGTGACATATGAACAAAACTATGTCACGCCCTTACAGGGCTAATTTTGATTTATGTTCTTTCCCTAGGGCGTTGCCCTAGGCTGGGTATGTAACGCCCCGTTGGGGCTATTCCAGAAAACCACTTTTCCACTTCCAGGCATACCTGTTTACAATCTGTGTCCATCCGTGTTCATCCGTGGTTCCTTCCGCCAGCTGCATATTCTGACATCCGCACGATTTCCACCGGACATTCCGGTATGGCCCGCAAAAACGCTCTGCCGTAATACTTGGTGGCAATCCGCGGATCCAGCACAACAACAATCCCCTCGTCCGTAGTGGAACGGATCAGACGCCCGACTCCCTGGCGGAATTTCAGCACTGCTTCAGGGAGGGAATATTCCCGGAACGGATCCCGGCCTTGCGTCCGGATCAGCTCCATTCGGGCCTTAGTCAGCGGCTCGTCCGGCACGGCAAACGGCAAGCGGGTGATGATAACATTGCTCAACGCCTGACCGCGCACATCCACCCCCATCCAAAAACTATCCAGACCAAACAATACCGCCCGGCCAGATGCGCGGAAACTGCGCAGCATGGCATCCCGCGACATCCCCCGCCCTTGCACCAACAGCGGCAGGTCCAGCTCTTGCAAAAACGGCTCCAGACGTCCCGCCATATCACGCATTAAAGCCGCATTGGTGAATAAAACAAATGCCCGCCCGAAAGTTTTGCGCAGAAAATGGCGAATGCCGGCTTCCAACGAATCGGCAAACTCCGTCGCGCGCGGATCCGGCATATCCGCCGCAATAAACAGGCGCATCTGCCGCATGTAATCGAACGGGGACGCGACAATCAGCTCCCCAGCAGCAGCGCCGCCTACCCGCTCTTTGAAATATCCGATAGTGCCATCCACGGAAAGCGTGGCTGAAGTCATCACCACCGAATCAAAACCTTGAAACAAAACACGTTGCAAGACAGGGCCAACTTCTATCGGCGCGGAACAAAGGCTATATTTCATATGTCCGGCGCGCGCCTTGGCGCTGCTGGGTTCAGCCTCAATCCAATATACTTGGTTAGCCAGCGACTGCCGCATGAAGGTTTGCAGTGTTTCATACATGGCGATGCCGCGTCGGGCCAACGCGTTCAATTCCGCTTGCATATCTTGATCTTCCGTGGCTTCAGCGCGACGCTTGAGGATTGCGCTGATCTCGCATAGTCGTTCCGGCAGCATACCGGCACATTCCATCGGCTGCCGCACTTCCCGCCGTGTCTCACGGCCTTTCAGCGCCACCAACTGGTGAATGGTCTGAAAAAACGTTTCCGCTTCGCGCCAGGCATGCTGCAGCAGCTCTACCCCCTTGGTGTCACCCAATGCCACCATCAGGCCGCGCCCGGTAGATTTTCGGCGGGCAGTGTCGGTGTCGCCCCGAGCGACTTCGCCATTATATAACCGGCGCAGCCAGAATTCCAACCCTCCCTGTGCCAGACGCAATCCAAAATGCTCACTGGCAACGGTTTCAACACAGTGTGCTTCGTCCAGCACCAGGGTTTTAAATTCCGGCAGAAATCCGTTTTCCGTCCCAGCGGCGTCAGGCGCGCCTGACATAGCCAGATTGGAAAACAGCAGGTGATGATTGAGGATGAGTATGTTGGCGGAAAAAGCAGCCGCGCGGGCGCGCATCAGGAAACAACGCCGGTAATAATGGCATTTGCGGCCTAAACAATTATCGTATTCGGAGCATACTTGCCGCCATAAATCAGGCGGTGGCGGCTCCAACGCTCTATCGCTGAAGGCGGAAATACTGCCATCACAAGCTGCCGCGGACATGCCGACGCCGGGCGACTCCATCTCTTCGGCCATGCGCCGCAACTGCTCAAGATCATCGGCCTGACGCCGGTAAAACAGGTCCAGCCCCAATTGTTCGGCAAGTTGCAGACGGCGCAAGCAAAGATAATTGCTCCGCCCTTTGCAGATGACGGCCCGCAAATCAAGGTTCAGACACCGCATCAGGAACGGAATATCGCGTTGCGCCAACTGCTCCTGCAAATTGATGGTGTAAGTGGAAACGGCCACCGGTTTCTCGCTATGCGCCGCCAGATACAACAACGGCGCCAAATAAGCAAAAGTTTTCCCAACTCCCGTGCCGGCTTCCACCGCTAAATGCGCCGGTGCCAAAACAGCCTGCGCCACCGCCAAAGCCATTTCAAGCTGCTGTGGGCGCTCTTCATAAACGAAGTCATCTCCCTGTCTGGCTTTGCCCACCGGCGAGGGCCCATCTCCTGAGTGAAATGGCGCCGCCAGCGCGCCATCCGGTGAGAACAAGCCTGTAACTTGCCGGAGCAATTCGTTCGGATTGACTCCGTTAAGATCGGTTTGAGCTGACGCAATCATAGTAGTTGCAATAAATAGTGAAAAAAAACTTGCCGACAGGGGCATATTATGTCACATTAGCAGGCAGCCAGAAGCAGAAGCGAGCGTAGCTCAGTGGTAGAGCTCTACCTTGCCAAGGTAGATGTCGAGGGTTCGAATCCCTTCGCTCGCTCCATCTTAACCCCTTAGCCTGCTTGGCGGTTCATTTTTCTTCCACCTTCATCATCCGTGTCCATCAGCGATTCTTCCCTCTCCGCGCAACAATCCGCTCTGCGCTAATCTGCGTCATCTGCGGTTTAATTGCCCTCTCCGCGTGACACCTCTGTAGTTGGCTTCTCTTCGATTTTCTCTCGGCGGTTCAGTTTTGATGTTGCCGGAAATACCGGATCAACTCATTCGTGGATGAATCATGCTGCAAGTCCGGATTCGCCGCATCCTGTAACTCCGGTAAAATCCGTCCGGCAAGTTCCTTGCCAAGTTGCACACCCCACTGGTCAAAGGAATAAATCTGCCAGATTACACCCTGTACAAAAATTTTATGTTCATACAGAGCAATCAACCGGCCCAGAGCAGCCGGGGTTAATGCCGGCGCCAAGATGGTGTTGGTAGGACGGTTGCCCTCGAAGGTTTTATGGGGTATTAACTCCGCGGACACACCGGCCGCCCGCAATTCTTGTGCCGTGCGCCCGAACGCCAAGGCCTCGGTTTGGGCGAAAAAATTCGCCATCAACTTGGCGTGGTGATCGCCGATCGGCTGCAGCGGGCGGCAAAATCCGATGAAGTCCGCCGGCGCCAGCTTTGTCCCTTGGTGGATCAACTGGAAGAACGCATGTTGCCCGTTGGTGCCGGGTTCACCCCAGACAACCGGGCCGGTCTGCCAGGTTACCCGGCGTCCGCGCCTATCAATGGTTTTTCCGTTGCTTTCCATGTCGGCCTGTTGCAGGTAGGCCGGAAAGCGGCTAAGATATTGGCTGTAGGGCAAGACCGCATGCGTTTGGGCATCAAAGAAATTGTTATACCAAATACCCAGCAAGGCTAATATCATCGGCAGATTGCGCTCCGCGGGAGCTTGGCGGAAATGCTGGTCCATCTCGTAAAAGCCATCCAGCATCTCATCAAAGTTGTCCGGCCCAATGGCAATCATCAGCGCCAGCCCCACCGCCGAGCAGAGGGAATAACGCCCCCCAACCCAATCCCAGAATTCAAACATGTTGTCCGTATCAATTCCAAAAGCGCTGACAGCGGCAGCGTTGGTGGAGACGGCGACAAAGTGCCGGGCGACCGCGCCCGGATCCTTCAGTTCCGACAGCAGCCAGTCACGCGCAGTCTGGGCGTTGGTCATAGTCTCCTGCGTGGTAAACGTCTTGGAAGTGACGATAAACAAGGTCTCATCCTGGTTTAATCCACGCAAGGCTTCGTATAAATGCGCCGCATCAACATTGGAGACAAACCGCGTCCGGAGGTCGTGCCGGGCATATTGACAAAGAGCTTCGGCGGCCATCGCCGGCCCCAGATCGGAGCCTCCAATCCCGATATTGACCACATTGCGAATGGGCTTCCCGGTATGCCCACGCCAAGCGCCATCACGCACCGCCACGGCGAATTGACGCATTTTGTCCAACACTCGCTTGACTTCCGGCATAACATTCTGCCCGTCCACCGCAATCGGCGCATCAGAGCGGTTACGCAAGGCGATGTGCAACACCGCGCGGTTTTCCGTGCGATTGATGGCGGCGCCGGTAAACATAGCTTCACGCGCCGCCGGCACATCGCAAGCTGACGCCAGACTTTGAAGGAGGCGCATGGTTTCAGCGGTGATAAGATTCTTGGAATAATCCAAGCGCAGTCCCACCGCCTCTATCGTAAAATTACGGGCTCGATCCGGATCGGCAGCAAACAAATCGCGCAGATGCATTGCCCGCATATGCTCGGCATGTTTCGCCAACTTTCGCCATTCCGGCAGATCAGTCAAAGGTTTTTCCAGATCACGCATAATGTCTCCAGTTTGAAGGCTAATTGAATATCAGGGCAATAGCAGCCTTTGCCGCCATCGCCCAATACTACCGCCCGGGACGGAAAAATGCAATTCCAGCATGACGCCATTCCAGCATGACGCCATGTATTGATTCACCGTAAAATTGACAACGGCGCTATTCTGTTAAGAGACTAAGGAATCGCCCACCAGACTCAGATGGGATTTACCCGCCAAGAAGAACGCTAAGGAAGAATCAGAAAAAGGAGAGGAATCAGTATGGACCGGATAGACACAATCTCACTCCGCCCCCATCCGTGTCCATCCGTGTTCATCCGTGGTTCTTCCTCAACTGCCGCAGTTTTAGGGCTTGCTATCTGCATTGAGATAGCTATATTTTCCCACATGGCTCAACTACTTGTCATAATTCCGACTTATAATGAATCGGATAACGTGCGTGGAATCGCCGCCGCGGTTTTTAAATCTGCGCCGGAGGCCCACCTGTTGTTCGTAGATGACAACTCGCCGGACGGCACCGGACGGATTGCCGATGAAATGGCCGCCGCTGATCCGCGGGTGCACGTGTTGCATCGTCCGGGCAAAGGCGGTTTAGGGCGCGCTTACGTCGCCGGTTTCCAATGGGCGCTGGAACGTTCTTACCAGTATGTCATGGAGATGGATGCCGATTTCTCCCACAACCCCGCTGACATTCCCAGATTTGTAAAGGCCATCGAGCAAGCCGATCTCGTCTTGGGGTCGCGTTACATCAACGGCATCCGCATCATCAATTGGCCGTTGGAGCGGCTGATCCTGAGCAAAGCCGCCAGCATGTATGTGCGCCTGTTAACCCGTATGCCTTTCACCGACCCAACCGGCGGCTTCAAATGCTTCCGCCGCGAGGTGCTCGCCGCCACAAACCTGAATAGCGTCGTTTCCAACGGCTATTCATTTCAAATTGAGATGACGCATACCGCTTGGCGCAATGGGTTTCGCATTGTTGAAATCCCGATAATTTTTGAGGATCGCCGTTCCGGCCGTTCCAAAATGCACTCTTCCATCATCTGGGAAGCTTTGTGGATGGTGGTGAAATTATGTTTCCGTGGCCGTCGGCGCAATCCACCAGCCAACACACCTGCATAGCGCTCATCGTGTGAAATGACACAGATAAGGGTGCGCCGGACACCGGAATCTGAACAACGAATAATTTGTCAGGAACGCCGTGACCACGCCCCTTAATACCAACTCGACAATTGACACTGCGTCGCCGCGTTGGCTGGATTACATCCGGGCCATGCGGCCGCGGCAATGGATTAAAAACGGCGTAGTTCTGGCGGCTTATTTCTTCGCCATAGGTGATAAAACACAGCAGGTGCCGCCGGGCGCATTACTGGTTGCGTCGGCCGCCGCGGCGCTCTTCACACTGGCCGCCGCCGGTATTTATATTTTTAACGACCTGCGCGACAGGGCATTTGATCGAGCTCACCCCGTAAAATGCCACCGTCCAATTGCCGCCGGGCGCATTACCACGGGAGCGGCAACCATTTTCAGTATTGCTCTGCTGGCCTGCGGTTTGGCGGGAGCCTGGCTGCTGACGCCGAAATTTGCTCTGACGTTAGGGATTTACGTGCTCCTGCAAATCTGCTACACACTGTTCCTCAAACATATACACTTAGTGGATGTGTTTGTGATTGCCATCGGATTTGTGCTGCGCGCCATAGGCGGCGGTTTGGCAATTAATGTCGCGATTTCGCCCTGGCTGATCATCTGCACTTTCCTGATCGCGCTGTTTCTGGCGCTCTGCAAACGCCGTCATGAAATGCGGATGGTCGCCGAACACGGCGGAGTGGCGGCTTCACGCCCCAACCTGGCGGCCAATAGCGAACGCCTGCTTGACCAATTGATCGCCATCACCGCCGGCGCCGTGGTAATCGCCTACGCCATCTACACTCTGTGGCCGGAAACCATCGCCAAGTTCCAAACTCACCGGCTTTACCTGACGCTGCCGTTTGTGGTATTCGGTATTTTCCGCTACCTTGACCGGGTATATCTGCACAATAGCGGCGGTGAACCCGAGTCCGTCCTCTTGACGGACATCCCGCTCTTAGTGGACATTGCCCTCTTCGCCCTGATGGTGTTGGGCATCACTTACTTCTGATGGCCGGGTTGTGGTCAGCCGGGGTAACCACCTTCGACGCACATCCACCCGTTACTCAAACAAGGTTAATTGAAGCCGGTCAATATTGATTTTGCGCGGACGGCGGACCGCTAACTTGGGCTGACCGGCTTCGCCTAGCTCGCCTTCCTCAAGGTTAAGCAGTATCTCGCTGGCGCGTTCGACCACTTCCGGCGGCAAGCCGGCCAGGCGTCCGACATGAATCCCATAACTCTTGTCGGCGCCGCCAGGCATAATTTTACGCAGGAACACCACGCCATCGCCCTGCTCACGCGCCAGCACATTATAATTTTTAACACCAGGCATTGTCTTGGCTAAATCGGTCAATTCATGATAATGCGTAGCGAACAAAGCGCGGGCGCCGATTTTATCATGCAGGTACTCTGCCACCGCCCAAGCGATGCTGATGCCGTCAAAGGTACTGGTGCCGCGTCCGATCTCGTCAAGAATCACCAGGCTGCGCTTACCGGCATTGTTGAGAATATTAGCGGTTTCCTGCATTTCCACCATGAAAGTGCTGCGTCCGCGCGCTAGATCATCGCCCGCGCCCACTCGCGTGAACACACGGTCCACCACGCCGATTTCCGCCGATGCCGCCGGCACGAACGATCCCATCTGCGCCATGATGACAATCAGAGCCACTTGGCGGATATAGGTTGATTTGCCGGCCATATTCGGGCCGGTAATAATGTGCAACCGGTTGGCGCCGCCGTCCAGCAGAACATCATTGGGAACAAACCGCTCGCCTTCCAGAACTTGTTCCACCACGGGATGCCGACCATCGCGAATAACAATAGCGTCGCCGTCGGTGATAACAGGCCGCGTGTAATTCAGCGCTATCGCACGGTCAGCCAACGACGCCAACGCGTCCAATGCGGCCAATGCGGCGGCGGCGCGCTGGATGGTGGCGGTGGTCTGAAGCGCGGCGGCACGGACATCGGCAAACAATTCCTGCTCCAAGATGATAGCGCGATCATGCGCGCCTACGATTTTGGCTTCGTATTCCCGCAGCTCCGGCGTGATAAACCGTTCGGCATTCACCAAAGTCTGCTTACGGGTATAATTTTCCGGCACATTGCCGCATTGGCCCTTGGAAACTTCGATATAATAGCCAAAAACCCGGTTATGCCGGATTTTCAAAGTCTTGATGCCCGTGCGTTGCTGCTCACGGGTCTGATATTCCGCCAGCCAGTCGCGGCCAGCGGCCGCCGCCGTGCGCAATTCGTCCAACGGCGCATGGTAGCCGGGACGGATCATCCCGCCTTCTTTTATCGTGGCGGGGGGCTCATCCGTAATAGCGCGATCAATCAGAGCCACCAACTCCGGCTGCGATTCTATGTTATTGGCCAGATCACGCACCGCCGGCACAACCACTTGCGCCAGCCGACTTCTGATTTCCGGCAGCATCGCCAGCGATTGCCCAAGCGCGCGCAGATCCCGCGCATTGCCACCGGCGCCTTCCAGCCGTGCAATAATCCGCTCCAAATCACGCACTTGCTCCAACAATGCGCGCACATCGCGCAGCATAGCCCGATCGCCGACGAACAACTCCACCGCATCCAGACGCTGCCGGATAACGTCAGGCCGGACAAGCGGACGTATTAACCAGTCCCGCAGCAGGCGCCCACCCATGGCAGTGCAGGTGGCATCCAGCACATCCAGCAGGCAGGCCGCCGCAGGCCGGGCTTGGCGCATACTGGTAGATGTGTGCTCGCCGGCCCCCGGACGAAACGACATTCGCGCTGTTACCAACTCCAGATTGACGCGCGACGCCTCATCCATTAGCAAAAAATCTTCCTGACTGCGAACGGTCAAGCGCCTGACATGCGCGACATTGCGGCTCAAGGTGTTTTTAACATAGTACAACACGGCGCCCGCCGCGCCGACCAAAGCCGGACAATCCGTGCAGCCGAAGCCATCCAACGACTGGACGCCGAAGTGGCGGGTCAATACATCTCCGGCGGTCGCCGGGTCAAAAGTCCAATCGTCCTGCGCCGTCAAAACCATTTCCGGCCGCGCCTTCCGTAGCCAATCCAACGCGCCGCCCGCTTCCATCATACCAGCCGGCGCCACACATTCCGAAGGCGCCAGCCGCGCCAGGCCTTCCTCCACACCCGTCCGGTTCGCGACTTTTTCAGCATAAAACTCGCCGGTGGACAAGTCCAGCGCCGCCAGCCCGAATCCCCCGCCATGGACATACACACCGGCAAGATAGTTGTTACGATTGGCATCCAGCACTTGGTCAGCCATTACGGCGCCGGGCGTTACAATCCCCGTAACCTCCCGGCGGACAATGCCCTTGGCCGTAGCCGGATTCTCCACTTGATCGCAAATCGCAACCTTGCGGCCTGCGCGAACCAAACGCGCAAGATACATTTCCGAGGCATGGTGGGGCACGCCACACATCGGCACCCCTTGACGTTTGGTGAGAGTGATATCCAGCAAGCGCGACACCTCCACGGCATCCTCGAAAAACATCTCGTAAAAATCGCCCAACCGGAAAAAGAGAAT
Source organism: Kiritimatiellia bacterium (assembly GCA_050944835.1). Classification (GTDB taxonomy): domain Bacteria; phylum Verrucomicrobiota; class Kiritimatiellia; order JAAZAB01; family JAAZAB01; genus JAXGPF01. The sequence goes on along the minus strand of JBMNRV010000036.1, from coordinate 5,786 downwards.
GGCGCCGGGCGGCAGTTTGGCCTTGATTTGCCGGTATTGCCGCATCATGGGAGTTAGACTGTCGGATTTAGCCATTTTGTTGCTAGATGTTAAAATAAAATTTCGCTGGAGCAGTCTCAACTACCCGCTGCCGCGACGCCTGAAGAAAGCGGCAAAGGGCTCTGCTTCCGGTTGAAGGACATAATTTACACTCATCCGCCCCGGTTGTAAATACCGGGATTTCCGGTTTTTTGAGGAAGTCCTGTTTATTATTTTGGCGATGCTTTACCAAGCCGGCATGATTTTCAGGGGAGCAAAGGTGGAGCCTGGCCGCCTGCAAGTGGTTGAACCTGAGACGGGTAACTACTCAACCCCGCACTACAAACGTTGACGCCAAAACACGGAATTATTTAGCGCCAAAACACGGAATGGATTGGCGCCGAAAAAAATCCGGAAAGAGTCCGTGCTCTGTTACATTCCCTTTCACGTAACATTTCGACATTGGCCACAAAAAAACTTGACTTTAAAATCCTGCCGGCTACCCTTCAAGTAAATACCGGTAAAGCACGGTAACTAACAGTAAAGGTTTTTATGAAAATTCGCAGCGATACATTGCCTGCCTATGTGCGTATCAGGCAACAGGTGCTCGGCCAGATCGCGCGCGTTGATGGGGAATACGAAAAACTCCCGTCCGTTCAAGAGTTGTGCGATATACATCAGGCCAGCCGCCCAACCGTCATCAAGGCCTTGCGGCAACTACGGGAGGATGGACTGATTATCGCCCGGCGCGGGTTGGGTATGTTCGCCAATCCACGTGCGTTGGACAAACGATATGGTCGCGATGTCGGTAAGCCCAAAGGAGTTGTTGGTGTGCTTGTCGGCGCGGGAACACACTCTTATTACGCAACTTATAATCTGAATCTCTTGAACGGATTGTCCAGTGTTTTGGCAAACGGTGGATACCATCTTCAGTTTGTCAATCTCGTGCACCGCGGCGTGGATGCGTTGGATGAGTTGCGCCTTCTGAAACTGAATGGCCTGCTCTGGCTGTGGACGGGAGATGCGGTCTTGCCGACAATTAACGCCATTGACGCTTCGGATATTCCCTTGGTTACGGTGGCGCATCACGAGAAATATTACTCGAAAAACTTCGTCGGGATGAGTTTTCGCGACAATGGACACTTTTCTGCTGAACACTTGTTGGAACTGGGCCATCGGGATATCGTGTATCTGTGCCTTCCCGGTCATAATTGTGGTGGGCTGGAATTGGAAGGAATGCGGGCGGCGTTTATTGATCGCGGCTTGGCGCCGGAACTCCTCCGCGTCATTCCATGCGGAGATGATCCGACAGCAAAGCTGGAGGCGTTGTTCGACTTGCGCATCCCTTTTACGGCTGTCATATCGCCCACGGAATATTATCACCAACTCATGGACATCCTCGCACAGCACGGCGTTGCCGTTCCCGGTGACTGCTCAGTTATTACCAACGAGGAACTCTTAACGCAAAGTTTAAAGGAACCCGCTCCATCCAGAACCGCCTATCCGCTTGTGGAAATGGGCGCCGCTGCCGCCGCTGGGCTTATTAATATCATGGAAGGCCGGCGGAAAGCGCCTTTGAATATGGTTGTGAATTGTCATTTCATTGATGGTGAAACCTGCGCGCCGGTTAAGCGTGTGTAAAACACTAACATCTAGTGGAGGGAAAATGGGTAAAAGAAATTGTTTGGCGATATGGTCGCTTGTTATGGCATTGTTTTGCGCGGCAACATTGGCGCAGACCGGAGATTTGCCCGCAATTGAAATACCTGAGTGTAAAACACCGCCGATCTTGGATGGCACACTCGACGATCCGGCTTGGCAGTCCGCCGCCGAAATCGCCCGCCTTTACAAAATCAATAGCGATACCCCGGCGCCGGGAACCAGCTTGCGCCTGATGCGCGACAATGCTTGGCTGTATATCGCCGCGCAATGCGCGAATGCGAACATGGCGCATGTGGCGCAACTGGCGTATGCGCATGACGGGCCGGTGCATACGGATGATTCCTTAGAGATTTTTTTACGCCCGACACCGGCGCCCGACGCCGTTTATTACCATTTCATGTTGAATTTTGCCGGTATCATGGCGGACCAGCGCTGCGACCGACAAGGCCTGCGCGATCGCGGCTGGAATCCGCCCTGGCGTTCTGTGGCCGTCCAGCGCGATGATGGGTGGGCCGCGGAAATCGCCATCCCGCTGTATTGCCTGGGAACGGAAGATTTGAGCGGGCTGAGAATCAATCTCTGCCGGAATCTGACCGAAATCATACTGGATGACTATGGCGCCAAGCACAGTGAAAAACGCACACACAGCATGTTATTGCCGAACAATCATGGAGGGTTTCATGACTTTGGCAATTTTCAGCCTCTGGCCGGCTTGGAGGGATTCCAGCCGGAAATCCCATTTGCGCCGCGCATTGTCGGGGGCGCCGTCACTGGGTTGACGCAGGAGGGTGGCAGTAATTTTTACATGTTAAATCTGGCGCTGAAGTTGCCCACACCGACGGGCGGTACGGCAGGCTTGCAAATTCGCGAGGATTTCGGCGAGGGTGAAGCAACGACATATGAGCAAACAGTTGAATTAACGGGCGACTTGGATTTAGATTTAAAAGTTCCAGCGGGCGATCTACGGCAGCGCCGGATCAAAGCCGTGTTAAGCGATCCGGCGGATGGCAATCTTCTGGCATCCCTGACGCTCACCGACACCGCAGCGCTGAATGTGTTGAAGAAGGCGTTTGCCGGGCGCAGTTATTACAGCGTAGAGTCGGCGGCCGAAGTGCGCGTGGAATTGGGTCTGCCCGCCAACCTGCTGGCCCAAGCCGCGCTGGTGTTAGAGTGTGACGGCAAACCGCTGGTGGAAGTGAAGGGGCTGAGTCCGGTATTGACGCCGACAATTCCGCTGGCGGCATTACAGCACGGCGACAACACTGTTAAGGTCAGGATTCTGTCGGATGGGCGCGAGTTGGCGTCGCAGACGGTTAATATCGTCCGGCTGGAGCCGCGTCCCGGGTACGAAACCAAGGCGGATTTTATTCGGGGCGTAATTTTAAAGGAGCAAGAGCCCATCTTTCCCGTGGGGATTTACGGGCAGTCTTTGCAAGCGCGGCTGGGAGTTAACGGCTGCCAGGAAGACGATGAAGATTTATTCCGGTTTCTGGCCGAGGATATCGGAATAAACACTATCGTCAACCCAACAGATCAAAAAGGCGCCACCAATACGTTTGCCTTCATGAATTTGGCCGAAAAATACGGATTAAACGTGATTCTCTGGAACTCGCCTCAGCCAATGCCGATGGGTATGACTCCCGGTATGTGGCCACCGCCACCGCAGACGAACTCGCTGGCGGACCGGTTGGCCTATCAGCGGCAGTGGTATGAAGGGTTGGAGCCAGGGATCATAGCGGATACCAAAAATATGCGCGAATATAAAAACCTGATTGCTTATTACAATGTGGATGAACCTAATCTGGTGAATCCGGACGAGCGGATCGCTGTGGCGGAATGGTACTATAAAACTGTCACCCCGCTTGATCCGTATCGCCCGCACATCTTGTTGTATGCCAAGCATATTCCGGCGGGCGATAATTGGACGCGCTGGTGCGATATTCTGGCGTATGATGTCTATCCCCGTCCCTATAAGGGTGATTTTTACAGCGAACCGGGATTGAGTACCGCTTATTACGCCTGGCAATTACGCGAACGCTGCCGAAGCGATAACAAGATTATGTGGTTTACGCCGTTGTCCAACATGCTCGATCCGGCCCGTTCCCCTATCGGCCTGAGCAAGGCGCATATGATATGTCAGGCATATTCCGCCATCATCTATGGCGTGAAGGAATTGGCTTATTTTGCCTTTAGTGCGGTGGTGGGACAGGAGGCTTGGGATGCTTTGCGCATCATCAGCACACAGGTCAAGGAAATGACACCAGCGCTGGTGAATGGCGATGTTCCCCAACAAATCAAATACACGCCCGACGATTTTTATCCCCGTGAACGCAGATTTCCGATGGTCAATGCCGCCGTCTTCCGTTATCCGGACGGCGATTACCTGCTGCTGGCAGTAAATATCAGGCCGTTTGCGGTGGATACAAAGTTTGACGTCGGGGGACTGCAGCGCGCGGCGCGGATGTTTGCAGTAGAGGGGCAAAGGGACTTGGCATTGGATGGGGAATCATTCACCGACAAGATTGAGCCCTACGGCGCGCGCGCCTACCGTATAAAGATCACTGAACAGGCCGCACCGGTGCAAGTGGCGGTGGCCATGGCTCCCATTGAAGATGAGCGCGCGCCACACGTTGACATCCCGGGTATTGTGCGTCAATTGATGATGAGCAAAAACCACATGCCCAACCCCTGTTTCGAACAGCAGACCAATCCAGGCTGTCCGGACTTTTATCGCCCGTATTTCTGCCTGAGTGTTGATCCCTTCTGGGGGCAAAAAGGCAAAAGCGATTGGTTTGTAGATGACACGGTCTTGTGGAATGGACGTCCGTCGTTGCGGATGTTTAAGCGCAATATCACCGACCCGGGAATGAAAACCCGAGGATTGTTTTTCGTGGCCTACCCGCCAGTGGCCGCCGCGCCGGTGAAAATGACTTTTTCGTTTTATGCCCGGAGTGAAGACCCCAAGGCCGCATTGTGGTTCAGGCCTGACGGAGTAGCCCCAGTGACTATCGGCAGCCTTACCGCTGATTGGCAGCGCCATCACTTTACTTTTGACATGCCGCCGGGTTCCGGCGCCAATCTGGGCGCCAGGATATTTTTAATGAGCGCGTCCCACGGCGCGGTAATTTGGATCAGCGGGCTGCAATTGGAAGCGGGGGAACAGCCTACCGAATTCCAGGACGATTCCGTTTTGATAAAAAAAAGTAGCGCCAACTGATCCGGATAACCTGTTGGCCAATCCCGGCGCGGAATGCGGCACGGCGGAAGGCTGGGCGGGGCTGGAAGCCATGCACCGCGGCGAGTTCGGCATCCGGCGTGGCTTGGGGCGCACAGGCGACTATGCCTTTTGTTGGCGCGGGCAGTCGCCCGGCATTGGCTCCGATTGGGTTGCGATAGATACCAACAAAAACTGTGCCTTGAGCGGCTGGTTTAAGGCGGAGTTCGGATCGTTCACCGGTGTCACTTTCGGCGTGATGATGGCGGACGCGCAACAGCGTGAGATGAAAAGTTGGAATATATTTTCCGTCAAGGGGACAAGCACGGAATTGGCAGCGCCATGCCGTGCCGGTGACCGGGTGCTGCGGATCAAGGATGGACAAGCATGGAAAACTGGGGCGGCATTCGCCGCGGCGTTTGGCGTGGGGGAAAATGAACTTACCCATGATGTCACGCCGCTGGGAATTGAGAGTGTGTGCCAGGATGGCGAGGTTTGGATGGTTACGTTGAAAGATCTGTGCGGGATGGAGATGCCGGCCGGTACGACAGTGCATCAGAACCAGGCCGGCAACAACGGCATCTTTTTGCCCGGCGCGGTTCAAACGGTAATTTCTAACGAATGGACTGAACTCAAAGGCGAAATCAAAGCAGACGATTGGTGGCCCGGCACGGCGTATGCACGGGTGATGGTGATCGGCCCGGGGTTACGGTGTGGCAAAAACGAAATGGTGTTGTTGATGGATGATTTTTCGTTCCGCCAAGGATCTCGACAGTCACAAGTTCTAACGCCTCTCTGACCGCAGTCAGAGATCGGCATCACGCTTGATCAATTCCATGTTTAGGATAGTCATTTCCTCAACGATGGCAAGTAATCTCTTGTAGTTCTTGGA
>JBMNRV010000035.1:0-21436 GCA_050944835.1 Kiritimatiellia bacterium | reverse complement strand
AGGAGCAATACTGCTTCTACACTAAGAAGATAGGATTGGTTTAACTGTGAATGCATCTTACAAATGTCTTTCGCGAGAGCCGGATGCGGGAAATCTGCATGTCCGGTTCGACGAGGGGGAGGGCGGCGGCCCAGATGGGCCGTCCCCTCTCTACTCTACTGTGCATCCGTGGTTCCTTCTCATCCGCGCCCATCTGTGTACTCTACCGGTTTCAACTTTTAAAATTTCTTGTGTTGCCCATCTCCTTTTTTTACAATTCGCCCATCAGGTTTTCAGGTTTTGCATTCCGCCGTCATTCATATAAAAGGAACACCGCCATGAACACGAGAACTATTCTGGCGTTTGCTTGCGCGGGACTGTTTGCTGCAATGTCTGTTTCCGCTCCGGCCCAGAGTGCGTACCTCACCTTCTCGAGCACGGATGCCTTCACCATCGCGCCGAGCGCGGTATCGTGGGACGGCGCACTTTTCTACTCCTCCAACACGACGGACTGGAGCGCATTCGACAAATACGGCGCGACTGCGGCGCTGGACGGCGGTTCCGGCGAATACCGGCTCTACTTCCGCGGCACGAACAACACGCTCATCTCCGGCGGTAATCTAGCTTACTGGATGATTGACGCCGCGGCGCCGGTCGCCTGTTTCGGCAACATTGAGTCCCTGCTCGACTACACGAAAGTGGAAGCCGGCGAACATCCGGCGATGGCCGCCAACTGCTTTGCTAACCTCTTCAAGGATTGCACGGCGCTCAGCAGCGCGCCGGAACTGGCGGCGACGAATCTGGTCAACAACTGCTACGTCAACATGTTCCGCGGCTGCACGGGGCTGACGAACGCGCCGGTTCTGCCTGCCACGACGCTGGCCGGCGGCTGCTACATGGAAATGTTCCGTGATTGCACATCACTGGCGCAGGCGCCCGAGCTGCCGGTGATGACGCTGCCTTCTTCCTGCTACAAGGGCATGTTTAGCAACTGCACGGCGCTGGCGACGGCGCCTGAACTGCCGGCGACCACGCTGGGAGCCGTCTGCTACCAATACATGTTCGCCGGCTGCACGAGCCTGACGAACGCGCCGGCGCTGCAGGCCACGACCCTTGTCCCCGGCTGCTACCACAGCATGTTCTACGGCTGCACTGGCCTGACGCGCCTGCCGGAACTGCCGGCGACGAATCTGGCATCCTACTGCTATGCGTTCATATTCGCCGACTGCACGGGCATCACACTCCACGAAGATGGGACAGGCCAAACATGGGGCATCCCCAACGACGCAGCGGAAGCCATGGGCTGGAACACCAACATGCTCGCCGGCACGGGCGGCACGTTTACCAACGACCCAGTGATCGGCGCCACCTATTACTACACGCCTCCGCCGCCGCCCGCCTATCTCACCTTCGCCAGCACGAACGCGTTCACCATCACGCCGCAGACGAACTCCTGGGATGGGACACTCGAATATTCCACCGATACGACGAACTGGACGCTCTTCACCACCGCCGGCGCATCCGCGGTGTCCGACGGCTCCGGCGATTACAAGTTGTATCTCCGTGGATTGAGCAACACCTGCATGACTGGCGCTTACAATCCCGGCTGGACGATTAACTCTGCTGGCCAAGTCGCCTGCTCCGGCAATATCGAGACGCTGCTTGATTACGCGACTGTGACCAATGGCGGACATCCGGTAATGGCCAGCTACTGCTTCGCTAACCTCTTCAAGGATTGTACTGCGCTCAACAGCGCCCCAACGCTGTCGGCGATGACGCTGACCGAAGGTTGTTACTACTACATGTTCGCCGGTTGCACGGCCTTGACTAATGCGCCAGCGCTGCCAGCCACAAATCTGGCATCGTCCTGCTATCAGAATATGTTCCGCGGATGCATATCGCTGACGCAGGCTCCAGAGCTGTCAGTTAAGACGGTTTACAACTTCTGCTACTGCAACATGTTTTCTGACTGTAAAAGCCTGACGAACGCGCCAGCATTGCTCGCTACTACGCTGGCCCCTTCATGTTACTCTGGCATGTTCCGCTATTGCGCTGGACTGACAAACGCCCCGGAGCTGCCAGCCACGAATCTTGCCGGTTCCTGCTACTACGCCATGTTCTACGGCTGCACTGGTCTGACACAGGCGCCGGAGTTGCCAGCCGAGACGCTGTCATTGAGCTGCTACAACGCCATGTTCGGCGGCTGCACATCTCTGACTAATGCGCCAAAGTTACCAGCCACGGAGCTTGACAACTTCTGCTGCTATAATATGTTCAGCGACTGCACTGGTCTGACGCAGGCGCCGGAGCTATTGGCGACGAATCTGGCTGTCCAATGTTATGTCTCTATGTTCCGCGGCTGCACATCTCTGACTAATGCGCCAAGATTACCGGCCATGATGTTGGCGTCCAACTGCTACCAGACCATGTTCTCCGGCTGCACGAGCCTGACACAGGCGCCGGATCTGCCAGCCGTGACACTGGCGGAGAACTGTTACAACGCCATGTTCGAAAACTGCACGGGCCTGACGCAGGCGCCAGAGCTGCCCGCCACGAATCTGGCAGCCAACTGCTACAACAGCATGTTCTACGGCTGTACTGGTATTAAACTGAACACCGAAGGCCCTGGACCGGAGTGGGGAATTCCGGCAGGTGCGGCGGAAGCAGATGGGTGGAACCTCGACATGCTCGTTGGCACAGGCGGCACGTTTACCAACGACCCGGTGATCGGCGTCACCTACTATTTCCCGCTGACGGCGCCACCGGCGCCTTCCGGCGTATCCGCCAGCGACGGAACGTTTACCAATAAAATCAGAATCACCTGGAACGCAGCTAGTCTTGCCACTGGTTATGCTGTCTGGCGGCATACGGCTGACAATTCCGCGGCTGCGACGGAAATCGGGTCCGCCGCCGGAACGAGCTATGACGATGTTGCCACAGTGGTAAAAACCACGTACTATTATTGGGTCAAGGCCACGAATGCCGCCGGTGTGAGCGGCTTCAGCGCCTCGGATTCCGGCTGGCGGGCCGTTCCAAAACCAGCCGCGCCAACCGGTGTTGCGGCCAGTGATGGCGCCCATACCGACAAAATCCGCGTCACATGGAAAGCTTCGGCAGGAGCGACTAGTTATAAAGTCTATCGTTACACGAGCAACAATCCCAATGCGGCGTCTCTGGTTGGAACTTCTGCCACAACCACATACAACGACACCACCGCCAAGACTGAACTCACCTATTATTATTGGGTGAAGGCGGTAAATGAGTCCGGCGCCAGTGGTTTCAGCGCCCTTGACACCGGCTATCTTGGCGTGGTCGGGCCGTTGGTTGCAGTAAATGGCATGGTGGGCAATAACATCCGTATCCCTGCCAATAAACCCATTACGATAACCGCGACAATGATGAATCTGCCAGCCGCCTATCTTGGGGTTCCAGTGGATTGGTGGGTGGCGGCTTATGTTCATCAGGGTGGACTGTGGTTCTATTTTGACACTAACTTTAACCTGATGCCGTTTGACGGCAATCTGGCTAATGTCCGCCCGGCCTATCAAGGGCCGCTGTATAACGTTCCGCCGATGGCGCTGGTTGAAAACATGGTCTTGCCGCGCGGGACGTACAACATCTGGTTTGCCGTGGACTATCCCATGGATGGCAAAATTGATTTGAATGGGTTAATGTTGCTCTCGGCGGTCACAATAGTTGTTGAACCTTGATGGCATTTGAAATTCAGGAAACGAGATAAAACGTTGGAACCGCAGATTGACGCAGATGGGGAGAGGGATACTCGGAGAAGAGAAACTACGGAATACACTGAATACACGGAAGGGAGGGCGTGGCAAAATGGCCGCCTATCTCGGTTGAGAGCCTTAGCCTCATTTATGCGCAGCTATCAGGAGTCGTCCAGTGAACCCAAAAGACAATAAAGAGTGGATACGGGACCCCGTCCCTTCTTCCAAAATCATCCTCTATCAGGCTGAAGACGGGCAGAACCGGATCGAGGTTAGACTGGAGAACGAGACCGTCTGGCTGACGCAACAGCTTATGGCGGAGTTGTTTCAAACAACAAAACAGAACATTGGGCAGCATCTCAAAAAAATCTTTACTGAGGGCGAGTTGCAGCAAGATTCAGTTGTAAAGAAATCCTTTATAACTGCCGCCGATGGAAAACGGTACGAGACTCTTTTGTACAACCTTGATGCCATCATCTCGGTGGGTTACCGGGTGAAGTCTGCTGTTGCGACCCGCTTCCGGCAGTGGGCGACGGAGCGCCTGCGCGAGTATATTGTAAAAGGCTTTACGCTCGATGACGAACGTCTCAAGGGGCGGGACCGGATGGCCGATTACTTCGATGAACTGCTTGCCCGCATTCGTGAAATCCGAGCTAGTGAGAAACGAGCGTATCAGCGCATCCGCGAGATATTCGCTTTGGCCACCGATTATCGGGATGGCGAACAAGAGACAAAGGTCTTCTTCGCCATCATGCAGAACAAGATGCACTTTGCCGCTACCGGCATGACAGCCGCAGAGATTGTACGTCGGCGCGCTGATGCCGCGCAGGCCAACATGGGGCTGACTTCGTGGACCGGCGGGCGAGTCATGAAACGCGACGTGCCGACAGCAAAGAATTATTTAGGCGAACAAGAAATTGATATCCTCAACCGTATTGTGGTCATGTTCCTCGATCAGGCCGAGTTCCGCGCTTTGCGCCGGACTGCTATCAAGATGCGCGACTGGACCGCGTTTCTTGACAAGTTCCTTCGCGACACCGAGCTGCCCGTCCTGGAAGGTCCGGGAACAGTCGGTCAGGAAGAAGCCCGATTATGGGCTGAGTCTCAATACGATGCCTTTGCTGAGCGCCGTCGTCAGCAGGCGGAAGAGATCGCTGAAAAGCAGTATATCGAGGATCTGAAGACTACAGCTAAGGCATTGGAGGCGACAAGAAAGAGGCATTCTTCTAAACGCAAAAGAGGGAAGGAATGAGCTTGCTGACAAAACGATGGATGCCATCAGAACCTCTCTCCTTCTCCGCATAAACTTCTCCTAATCTGCGTAATCTGGTTTCTCTCATCTTACCTCCGTGTGAGACCTCTGTCATCCTATTCCGTCCACCCTTGGCGTTCTTCTATGGCGGTTCAATCCTATCAGTGTCTACTGTTCATCCGGTGCGCCAAGCAAAGCTTGGCTGTTTCTAACATTTTTCTCGTTTCCTGAATTTCAAATGCCGTTTTTAGGGTCAAAAAACCGCCTTGTATTGCTCTCTCGCTTCCTTTACAATATCAAGCGTGTTTTATGTCATGTTTATACCTAATTCATTTCAATCGAAAGACTAGCCATGAACAACACCTCATTCCGTTTTGTGTCGCATGCCCTTCACCCTGCATCTGAAAGGAACACCGTCATGAACACGAAGACACTCCTAGCGCTTGCTTGCGCGGGCCTGTTCGCAGCAACGGCTATCTCCGCCCCCGTCGGAGTGACGGTGAATGGCGTCGCTCTTGACGACGTTGGAGCGACTAACGTGGACTGGACGTATGCCGCGCCTACGCTAACGCTTTCAGGTACGGGGCCTTTCACGCTTTCCGGCAGCAACACAGCGGGCAAGGTGTGCGTGGTTGCGGCGACGGGTGTGACGAGCACGGTGACGGTCTCGAACCTGACGCTCATGACGACCAATAAAAACCAGTGCGTCTTCACGCTGGAGACGAATGCTGTTGTCTCGCTCGTCTTGGCGGGGACGAACTCGCTTGCCTCGGGGCGGAGCCGCGCAGGGCTCGAAGTCGCGGCGGGGCGGACGCTCTACATCACCAACGCGCCCGGCGACACAACGGGCGCGCTGATGGCCACGGGCGGCGATGAAGGCGCAGGCATCGGTGGTGGCAGTGGCGGCGCGGGCGGCGCGATAACCATCAGTGGCGGCATTGTGACGGCCAATGGCAGCGAGTTTTTCGGCGCCGGTATCGGCGGTGGCGCGGGTGGTGGCGGTGGCGCGGTGACCATCTCCGGTGGCGCTGTCACGGCCAATGGCGGCGAGATGGGCGCGGGCATTGGCACGGGTGGCTATGCCGGCGACGACAGCGGTGTGGTAATAATTTCCGGTGGCGCCGTCACGGCCAATGGCGGTAATTTCGCTGCCGGCATCGGCGGCGGCGATGGCGATGCGGGCGGCACGACGACTATCACCGGCGGCGAGGTCTCCGCCACTGGCGGCAAATATGGCGCGGGCATCGGCGGCGGCAACAACGATGCGAATACCAACGGCATCGCGGGCTCCGGCGGCACGGTGAACATCGCCGGCGGACGGGTCACAGCGACCGGCGGCAAGTGTGCCGCGGGCATCGGCGGCGGGACTGGCCAGCAGCTTGCCGGCAGCACGGGCGCGGTTTTGGCTATTTCCGGTGGCACGGTCTTCGCGACCGGTGGCGCGGGTGGCGCGCCGGGCATCGGCCCCGGCCTTGGCAACGTGGGGGAAGGCGAAACCGGCGACTTACCGGATGCCTCCGGCTGGAGCCGCTTCACTGGTGGTTCTATTCGCATTAACGGTGGCTATGCGGCGTACGCGCCCAGCAACGGCACGGCACGTGTCTGGTGCGTGACGGTGCCGGATCTCACGCCTAATGCGCCGATCGTCGTCACGGCGCTCAACCCTTACGGTGTCAACGATCTCTTTACTGACAACAGCGGCAAGCTCTACCTCTGGTTGCCCAACGCCAACTACGACTTCACGGCAGGTGGCGTGGGATACGAAGCGACCGTCGCCAACGCGGACACGACAGCGACACCCAAGTCGCCGACGCCTCCGGCGCCGTCCGCCTACATCACCTTCTCCAGCGCGAATGCCTTCACCATCAAACCACAGGCGGCATCGTGGAACGGCACGCTCGAATACTCCACCGATACGACGAACTGGGCGCTCTTCACCACCGCCGGCGCGGCGGCGGACAACGGTTCCGGCGGCAACTACCGGCTCTATCTTCGCGGGGCCAACAACACCCAGATTACCGGTTCTGGTGTGGATGGCTGGACGATTAGCGCCCCCACAGGGACGGTCGCCTGCTCCGGCAACATCGAGACTCTGCTTGATTACGCGACTGTGACCAACGGCAGCCATCCAGCAATGGCCAACTACTGCTTTGCGAAGCTGTTCTACGGCTGCGCGGCGCTCAATAGCGCACCGGCGCTGCCGGCAACGAACCTGACCATTGGTTGCTACAACTTATTGTTCTACGACTGCACTGGTTTGCTTGGAGCCCCGGAACTGCCCGCCATGACGATGGCCGGCGAATGCTACGGCTCCATGTTCCGCGGCTGTACATCGCTGACGAATACGCCGAATCTGCCGGCCACAACCCTGGCCCCCTTCTGCTACTACGCCATGTTCAGCGGCTGCGTCAGCCTGACAGAGACACCTGTGTTGCCCGCCATGACGATGATGATGGGTTGCTACAGTATCATGTTCAGCGGCTGCACCAGCCTGACGGAAACGCCGGCGCTGTCGGCCATGACTCTGGCCGATTACTGCTATGACTCCATGTTCCGCGACTGTACGGGTCTGACAAGATTGCCGACGCTGCCGGCCACGAATCTGACCGAAGATTGCTATCGGTACATGTTCACTGACTGCACAGGCATCGTGCTGAACGAAGCAGGCCCCGGAACGCCGTGGGGCATCCCCGCCGGCGCGCAGGCCGCAGCAAACTGGAATCAGTTCATGCTCAACGGCACGGGCGGCGACTTTACCGACGACCCGGTGATCGGCGTCACCTACTATCTCCCGCTAGTGGCGCCGGTGGCGCCTTCCGGCGTATCCGCCAGCGACGGAACGTTTACCAATAAAATCAGAATCACTTGGAATGCATCCGAGCTTGCCACTGGTTATACTGTCTGGCGGCATACGGCCAATAGTTCCGCGGCGGCAACGAAGATTGGTTCCACCACAGGAACAACCTATGACGATGTTGCCACAGTGGCAAAAACCACGTATTATTATTGGGTCAAGGCTACGAATGCCGCCGGTGTGAGCGGCTTCAGCACATCAGATTCAGGCTGGCGAGCCGAGCCGAAACCGCCAAAACCAGCCGCGCCAACCGGTGTTGCGGCCAGTGATGGCGCCCACACCGACAAAATCCGCGTCACGTGGAAAGCTTCAGTGGGAGCGACCAGTTATAAAGTCTATCGTTATACAAGTAACAATCCCAATGCGGCTTCTCTGATTGGAACTTCTGCCTCAACCGCATACAACGACAAAACCGCCAAGACCGGCCTCACCTATTATTATTGGGTGAAGGCGGTAAATGAGTCCGGCGCCAGTGGTTTCAGCGCTGCCGACACCGGCTATCTTGGCGTAGTTGGGCCGTTGGTCACGGTGAATGGCATGGTGGGCAATAACATCCGCATCCCCGCCAATAGGCCTATTAATATAGCCGTGACCATGATGAATCTGCCGCGTGCCTACCTCGGGGTTCCAGTGGATTGGTGGGTGGCAGCTTATGTCCATCAGGGCGGATTGTGGTTCTATTTTGACACTAACTTTAACCTGGTACAGTTTGACGGCAATCTGGCTAATTGCCACCCGGCCTATCAAGGGCCGCTGTATAACGTTCCGCCGTTACCACTTGTTGAAAAGATGTTGTTACCACGCGGGACATACAACGTCTGGTTTGCCGTGGATTATCCCATGGATGGCAAAATTGATTTGAATGGGCTGATTTTGCTTTCGGCGGTCACGATTGTGGTTGAATAACAATTGTTGCATAAAACCGCAGATTGACGCAGATGGAGAACCACGGATAAACACGGATGGACACGGATGAAGGAGTGGAAGGGGTGCCCTGAAAGGGCGTAACATACCCCGCCAGTGCGGCTCGCACTGCCGTCTCTTCCGTCCCTGCTGTCCCTTCAGCGCGCGGTAAACTGCCGTTCAAGGTTGAATAATAATCAGCAGCTAAGGAGAGGTGAACCGCCAACGCCAAGAAGACGCCAAGGTGGACACACTGACTAAAAAGGTTAACCATGAATACAAAGACTATTCTGGCGCTCGCTTGTGCGGGCTTGGTTGCGGCAACAGCCGGCGCCGCCCCGATCGGGGTGACGGTGAACAGCGTCCACCTCAACGATGATGCCTCAATCACCGCCGATGGCTGGACGTATAACTCGCAGACCGGCGATATCACGTTTCACGGGTCGGGAAACTTCATGGTTTCAGGCAGCAACGTGGCGGGCAAGGCGCGCATCATCATACCGAATGGTGTCACGAACACGGTCAGGTTCTGGAACCTGACGCTCCGAGTAACCAATGACAACCAGTGCATCTTCGCGCTGGGGACGAATGCCTGTGTCTCGCTCTTTCTTAAGGGCACGAATACACTTGCCTCAGGGCAGAATCGCGCAGGCATCGAAGTCCCGGCGGGCGCATCACTCTTGATCACCAACTCGTCAGTCAACGCAGCGGACGCGCTGACGGCGATAGGCGGCGAGAATGGCGCGGGTATCGGCGGCGGTAACGGCAGCGATGGTGGCACGGTGACCATCAACGGCGTCAGGGTCACGGCTACCGGCGGCAACGGCAGCGCCGGGATCGGTGGAGGCAACAACGGCGCGGGTGGCTCAGTAATGATTTTCAGTGGCACGGTCTTTGCTCAAGGCATGGGCGGCGGTGCGGACATCGGGCCGGGCGCCAATGGCGCGGTCTCCGGATCGAATACCTTCACCGGCGGCTCAATCCGCATTGCGAACAATAGCATTGCCCCCATACCTAGCAACGGTACGGCGCGTGTCTGGTGCGTGACGGTGACGAATCTCACGCCCGATGCGGCGGTCGTCGTGACGGGGCTCGGTCCCGCTTACGGCGTCAACGACCTCTTCGCCGACAACAGCGGCAAAATATACCTCTGGCTGCCCAACAATGGCTATGACTTTACGGCTGGTGATAATGGATATGAGGCAACCGTTACCAATGCGGATACGGTGGCGACCTTGTTGCCGTCGCCTACTCCGGTCTCGAACGCGTACATCACCTTTGTGAGCGCGAGCGCCTTTACGGTCAAACCGCAGGAAAAATCGTGGAACGGGAGGCTTCACTATTCCACCAACGCGACGAAATGGGCGCCCTTTGGCGCTGCTGGCGCGACTGCGGCGGACAACGGCGCCGGCGAGCACAAGCTGTACCTCTGCGGGACGAGCAATACTTGCATTATCGGCGCTGGCCAGTCTGGATGGACAATTAACGCCATGGGGAATGTCACCTGTTCCGGCAACATCGAGACCCTGCTCGACCATGCAGAGGCGGCTGCCGGCGAGCATCCGATTATGAATGCCTACTGTTTCGCGTACCTCTTCAAGGACTGTACGGCGCTCATCAGCGCGCCAGCGCTCCCAGCGACGAACCTGGCCGATTACTGCTACTTCAACATGTTCAACAGGTGCGCAGGGCTGGCGCAGGCGCCGGCCCTGCCGGCCACGACGCTGGCCTACCGGTGTTACGACGGCATGTTCAACGGCTGCATGAGTCTGACACAGGCGCCGATGCTGCCAGCCACCACGCTGACCCACGCCTGCTACGGCCACATGTTCTACGGTTGCACGGGGCTGACAAGTGCGCCAGCTCTGTCGGCGACGACATTGGCTTCCGATTGTTACTACAAAATGTTCTGTGGCTGTACAGGGCTGACGAGCGTGCCGGAACTGCCGGCCACAAATCTGGCCGAGAAGTGCTACTACAACATGTTCCACGGTTGCACGGGTATCACGCTATACGCTGACGGAACAGGCCCGACATGGGGTATCCCCGATGGCGCGATAGAACAATCGAACTGGAACAGCAGCATGCTCGTCGGTACGGGCGGAACCTTCACCAATAACCCGGAGATCGGCGAAACCTACTACTACGTGGCGCTGCCGCCAGGTGTGTACATAACCTTTTCAAGCACAAACACGTTCACAGTTAAACCACAGCAGGCCTCGTGGAATGGAACAATCCAATACTCTACCGACGCGACGACCTGGACGAGCTTCACCATTGCCGGCGCGACTGCATTAGGCAATGGCTCCGGGGAGTACAAACTCTACCTTCGCGGGACGAGCAACACCTGTATTACCGGCTCAGGTAAGCTTGGCTGGCAGATTAACGCCTCGGCGCCAGTCGCCTGCTCCGGCAACATCGAAACCCTGCTGGACTACAGGACGGTGGCTAACGGAGGACATCCGGCGATGGCCAATCACTGCTTCGAGAATCTGTTCTTAGGCTGTGCGAATCTGAGCAAAGCGCCGACACTGCCCGCCACGAATCTGACCGAAAGCTGCTACTATGCCATGTTCCGCGACTGCACTGGTTTGACTGAAACGCCGGCCGAGCTGCCGGCTACCACACTGGCCAAAACATGCTACTACGCCATGTTCTACGGCTGCACCGCGCTGACGAGCGCACCGGTCGAGCTGCCGGCCACGAATCTGGCTAGTTCCTGCTACGCCCATATGTTTGGCTACACGGCGTTGACACAGCCGCCGGCGCTGCCCGCCACGATATTGACCAACTACTGCTACTACAACATGTTTCAAGGCTGCGCCGCGTTGACGAGCGTACCGGCCGAGCTGCCGACCACGAATCTGGCCGATTCCTGCTACAACGAAATGTTCAAAGGCTGCACCGCGCTGACGCAGGCGCCCACGCTTCCCGCAAAAGCGTTGGCCACCAGTTGCTATGCAGGCATGTTCCAAAACTGCACGAGCCTGACAAATGCGCCCGCATTGCCAGCCACCACGCTGACCAACGCCTGTTATTACGCTATGTTCCAAGGCTGCACAGGGCTGATTGAGGTGCCTGCGCTGCCAGCCACAACGATGGCTAAGGGTTGCTATTCGGCCATGTTCTATGGCTGCTCCGGACTAACGCGATTGCCGGCGCTGCCAGCTACAAATCTGGCCGAGAACTGCTACCATTACATGTTCGCCGACTGCACGGGCATCAAACTGGACACCGAAGGCCCGGGGACGCCGTGGGGCATCCCCCACGATGCGACGGAACAACCAGACTGGAATCGCGATATGCTTATCCGCACGGGCGGCGCCTTCACCGGCGACCCGCAGATCGGCGTCACGTACTTCGTGCTCTCAACCCCGGCGGCGCCTTCCGGTGTCTCCGCCAGTGATGGAACTTTTACCAATAAAATCAGAATCACTTGGAATGCATCCGATCTTGCCACTGGTTATACTGTCTGGCGGCATACGGCCAATAGTTCCGCGGCTGCGACGGAAATCGGGTCCGCCGCCGGAACAACCTATGACGATGTTGCCACAGTGGCAAAAACCACGTATTATTATTGGGTCAAGGCTACGAATGCCGCCGGTGTGAGCGGCTTCAGCACATCAGATTCCGGCTGGCGGGCCGAACCGAAACCACCAATGCCAGCAGTGCCAACCGGTGTTGCAGCCAGTGACGGCGCCCACACCGACAAGGTCAGCGTCACATGGAAAGCTTCGGCGGGAGCGACCAGTTATAAAGTCTATCGTTACACAAGCAACAATCCCAATGCGGCGTCTCAGATTGGGATTTCTACCACAACCACATACAATGACACAACCGCCAAGACCGAACTCACTTATTATTATTGGGTGAAGGCGGTAAATGAGTCCGGCGCCAGCGGTTTCAGCGCCCTTGACACCGGCTATCTTGGCGTAGTTGGGCCGTTGGTCACGGTGAATGGCATGGTGGGTAATAACATCCGTATCCCTGCCAATAAGCCCATTACGATAACCGCGACAATGATGAATTTACCAGCCGTCTATCTTGGGGTTCCAGTGGATTGGTGGGTGGCGGCTTATGTCCATCAGGGTGGACTGTGGTTCTATTTTGACACTAACTTTAACTTGGTACAGTTTGACGGCAATCTGGCTAATGTCCGTCCAGCCTATCAGGGGCCGCTGTATAACGTTCCGCCGTTACCACTTGTTGAAAAGATGTTGTTACCACGCGGGACGTACAACGTCTGGTTTGCCGTGGACTATCCCATGGACGGCAAGATTCATTTAGATGGGTTAATTTTGCTTTCATCTGTCACGATTGTGGTTGAATAACAATTGTTGCATAAAACCGCAGATTGACGCAGATGGAGAACCACGGATAAACACGGATGGACACGGATGAAGGAGTGGAAGGGGAGCCCTGAAAGGGCGTGACATACCCAGTCCAGGGCAACGCCCTGGGATTAACGGAAAAATATAAAAACAGCCCTGAAAGGGCGTGACATAGAGAACCACCATTGTCTAATCCTTATCCAAAGTACGTCCGGACTATGTCACGCCCTTCAGGCTAATATGGATTTTGTGTTCTCTACCTAGGGCGTTGCCCTAGGCTGGGTATGTAACGCCCCGTTGGGGCTAATGCCGCGCATCTGCGGTAAACTTGCCAACTACCGTTTAAGGTTAAATGAGCGGAAGAACACGGAGCGGAGGAACCGCAGATTACGCAGATTGACGCAGATGGGGATGTGAGAGTCTGAAAATGACATCCCGGCTCGTGCGGCTTGCACCGCCAGTGCGGCTCGCACTGTCGTCTTTTCCGTCCCTGCTGTCCCTTCAGCGCGCGGTTCAAGGTTGAATAACTGCAAATTCAGTCTGTGGTGTCAAATCCAGATTTGAATACCGGTCAAAGCACAGCAAAATGGCCGAGAGATGTTCAGTTACTTGCTTGTGTAGGCGGTCGGACACGTTGTAAATGTAGACTTGTGTCGTCGGGCAATACCAGGCGTTGTTCGAAGGATGTACAGGATTTTCAAGAGTGAAGCCGGTCCAGCCGCAACCGCTCGCGGTTGTCGAATAGACGGCGCACGCAGAGTTGCACCGTTAATAGGCTGCCGAACCCCGCGCCGGTCGCGATCAGGTACATGATCATCATCTGGTAGCGCACCGCCGCAATGGGATCGCTGCCCGATAGTATCTGGCCGGTCATCATACCTGGCAGGCTCACTATGCCACAGACCGCCAGTGAATTGATGATCGGTGTCATGGCGGTGCGCACGCTCTCGCGCCGCAATTCGCTCATCGCCTCGGATGCAGACTGGCCTAGCGCCAGCCGGTTTTCGATCACGGCGCGCTGTTTCCAAGCGTTTTGCGTCAACGTGTCCATTCCCAAGGCAATGCCGGTCATGGTGTTGCCGAGGATCATGCCGAGCAGCGGGATCGCATATTGCGGCGACCACCAAGGCTGGACTCCCACCAGCGCCAGCAATGCGAATATGGTCACTGTGAAGCCGGCGGTAAACAATCCCAGTACGGCCAGTCCGACAGTCCAACCGGCCATGAAACGCCGCCGCTGCCGCCGCGTGACCTCCCAAGCGCCGGCCGCCAGCATCACCATCGAGAAGCAGAAAGTCCAGAGTGGGCGCGCGTTCTGAAATACGCCTTTCAGTACCACTCCCACCAGTGCGAGCTGCACGAAGGTCCGCGCCGCGCCGATCATCAGCGCGCGGCTTATCCCAAAGCGTTGCCAAGCGAAGAATGCAGCCAGCACGGTCAGCGGCAACGCGGCCAGCAGAATGTCATCCCATGAAAGTGCGATCACATCCATGTGTCCACCTCCCGCCACACGCCGCCGGCCGCCATGCGGTAGCCGCGTGAGGCCACGCGCGTGAGTTGCTCGGGGTCATGCGCCACCCAGAGCGCCATCATGCCGGTCGCGCAGCGGCCTGCGACCAGCGCTTCAAGCGCCTGCGTGTGTGCTGTATCAAGATGCGCCGTAGGTTCGTCCAGCAGCAATACCGCCGGTTGGTTTAGCAGTGAACGCAACAATCCGAGCCGCTGTTTCTCGCCGCTGGAGAGACGCGCCACCGGCCATTTAAGCGCCTCGGGCTCAAGCCCCAGCGCATGCAGGTCGGCATCTGCGGGAATACGGGAAAAGTGTTCGCCCACGCCGTCAAACCACCACTGGCTTTCAGCGGGCACATACGCCACGCGCTGGCGCCACTGGCTGGCGGGAATCTCTGCTGGCACACATCCTTGCAACGCGATGTGTCCCTCCCAGGGCTCCATATCGGCCAAGGCGCGCAGCAGGCGCGTCTTGCCGCAGCCGGATGGGCCACTTATACCGATAACCTCGCCCGCATGCATCGCGAACGTCACCGGCCCGAAACCGCCATACGATAGATTTTTAACTTCAAACGTCATCACACAACCTCTATCATCATTAACCCAGCCGATGGACACAAGCGCCAGTCTGTGTCAATTTGGCATGGTGGTGTGCGGTCGGTTTTAGGTTCATTTCAGCCGGGTAAAATCCACCCGGTGGATTTTCAGGTCCGCCTGGCCGTTGAATAGTAATTCCAAGTGAAATGGAAAATTGTCCGGCAAATCGAATTCGGCGGTTGCGGGGTGTCCAGCGAATACCGGCGTCCAGTAGATCGGATCGGTAGAGCGTTGCCGGATGTTGAATTGTCCTGTCGGAGTTCCGGATGGTGCGACTGATGAGTAATGCAGTTCTGCGCGATAACGTCCGGGTGTCAAGGGCAGTTTGGGTCCGTAAAAAATCAATGCTTGCGGGTCACGCTCCCGGCGTAATATCACGCTGTCGGATGCCGGATTGATGTAGCCGGCATGGAAGAAGCAAGGCGCTGGAATGCTGATAGTTTCGCCTACATCGGGCTCGGTATCCCAACGGCCGGCAGTCAGCAGGATAGTGTCAATTTCCACGGCGCCACCCTGCCATTCGAGGTTCAGGCTTAACGGCGCATATCCGTTAACCACATCGGCCGGTACAGCCTGCCAGCGCCAGTCGGCGGAGTCAATTGCCAAGTCATCCAGCGGGAGGGCTGTTTCATGGATGATGGCTTTGGACTGCAGCAGGCCATGTCCGCGCGTACGCACTAGCCACCGTAAATCCGGTGCGCCCCAAGTCCAGATATGAGGGGTCTGTATCCATGCGTCTCCCTTTTCCAGCGCCAGGTATTTTCTTTCGCTGTCGGCTTGATCCTGTGTTTTGTGGGTATTGGCGGAGCGGATTTTTTCGGCTCCCCACCGCCTTGTGCTGCCGAAGACATCCCAGTCCGGCTGGTATGCGGCGCCGGCGCCATCCGGTGGACGGATTGCGAAAGCCCAGACCGATTGATCCTGATGTAAAAGCTGTAGTTGCGGGTGCCGCAGGAGGTTTTGCAAGGTGGCGCCCACGGGAAATGGGCTGACTTTTTCAGGAAACAGGTCCTCATGCAGGAGGATGTATTCCACGCCCATGCTGTCCAGGTGCGCCAGTTGATCATCAGTAATCCAACCCTGATTAGCGCTTACAAGTCGTTCAAAGACATTCGTCAGGTAATTTCGTCGGACAAACGGCCGGTATCCGTTGACCATACGGAGATTATGATTGGCGGCGTAAAATTGGTAAATCGAGGTATAGTGGGAGTCGCCCGGCCAGAGCGGCAACACTAAAGCGTGTGCCGGATGCCCCCGGTCAGCGGCGTCATCCGCCACCGCGGCGTATGCCGCCTGATCCGGAGAAAGCAGGGAGATGGTCAGGTTGATGCGCCGTCCGTATTCGCAGATCGCCGTCGCGGCCAGCAGTATGAAAAGCGCTGTGCCCCAGCGGCGCGCCTGCCCGGAAGGGAAGAACAGTGCGCCGCCTGCCAGAGTGATTGCGACGGTCAACAGACTCGGCATCAGTGTGAAAATTTTGGCAGGCTGCCTGATCATCCGGTAGGGTGGAATGATGCGCCGGAAAAATTGCAAGACCGCGCCATCACCGATACCATAAACTCCCGCGGCCAGCAGGCAAACCAAGGCGATCATGCAGCACAGCAGCAGCCAAGCCACCGGCCGGCGCCACCGGGCTTGCCAACCCTTGCACGCTCTGATACACCAAGCCAGTCCGCCCAAACCAATCAGCAACGGCAGGGAGAGGCCGATAAAAATATGTTCGGATAAGCCACCGATTCGTCCATCGAAGAGGCCGCGCAGCGGCGGCGAATACAATTGGATTTCGCGCAACGTGCGTCCGGTGATTGCTGTGGCTTCCGGTGGTGTGCCGGTTACGCGGATGGTGATCCACTTCAGGAACGCGGGGAATGCCAGAGACGCAAGGGTCAACACTACCAGCGGCAGCAGGGCTAAGATTATCCGTAAGTATTGTGGCCGGGGGCGGGTGAAGGTGTTATCCATGATAACGGCAATCAGACACCAGAAAGGGATTGCCAGCACACTGAAGAAAAATACGTGAGTATCGCACCAGCAGGCCATCAGGACGCCTAACCCGGCCAGGAACCCGCCAGAGACACGGCGTTGGCGTATAGCCAAATCCACTCCCAGCCAGATTGCCGGCGGCCAGGCCATGGCGAAGCCGGCTGGACTGCCGCCGAATAGATTGATCCAGCGAAATGGCAGGCATAATCCCACCAGGGTGGCTAAGGCGGCAATCCAGCGGTTGCCGGTAAACCGGCGCGCCAAAAGCCAGGTGAAGAACAAAGTCAGCCAGATTGAGATCAAGGATGCCAGATTCCAGCCACCGGCTGGACCGGCAAGGGCATCGCCGGCGGCATACAGGATGGAAAAAGGGAAGTAATAGGAGCCCGGCATGAACCGTTCGCTATCGTCACCAATGTTGAATTCGTACAGGTTGTAAAACGGTTTAATGTCACCAGTCAGCATGTCGCCGACCAACTGGAAGTGGTAAAGCAGCTGGAGATGATCGCCTGGAATCATGGGTTGGACTCCGGAAGGCGTGGGATGGGCGGCGGCAGGGATGCCGGTGGTGAAGTGTAGCGGCAGCGGCCAGCTCAGCCAGGCGTAGAGTAGGGCGGCCGCCGACAGCGTTACAATTAACAGGCGGCACGTTTTCATGTGGCATCATCCCAATGGTAGCGATGCAGGCTGCATAGGCGCGTCAACCGGCGCGGCAGACGTTCGGCGTAATGTCCGGCAATCGTGCCGCCGGTTTTGGCGATGGTGTATAAGAGGTAATAGGGTAGATACCAAGGATAGCGTCGTAAAATAAAGCCGACCTCTTTCCGGAGGTAGGACAGTCCGAGTGACGCGCTGGCGTGCATGTCATGTTGCGGGAAAATTTTTGTTAGTGAATAGACGCTGTCAAAGTACCGCCGGAAAGCTATGTTCAAGGAATAGCGGTGAGAATGAATCACCGCCGAGGCGGGCTCGTAAACAATCGCGTACCCGGCTGCCAGCAGATCGCGCGCTACTTGCTGGTCTTCGCTCATGATCAGTGTTTCGTCAAAGGGATGCTGTAGCAGACATTCACGCCGGATAACGGCGCTGACGTTGGAAAAGAACACCGTTCTGGCGAAAGCCGGTGTGGCGTTGTCACCCGCTTGCTGGCGCCGCTGGGCGCCGGGCGGGAAATGGTAATTCAGAAAAAATTTTTCTGTGGGTGGGGCATCCGCACGCGGTATCTGACGGGAAAACGCCGCCGCCACCGCAGGGTCAGCCAGAGGCGCCAGCAATGCCGCCAGCCATTGGTTGTCATGCGGCAGGGCATCCTGCGTCATCAAGACGACAAATTCTCCGGATGCGGCCTGAGCGCCCAAGTTGCGGGAGCGGCCATGGGAAAACTTTTCGATAGGTATAATACGTGCACGCTCATGTTGTTTGACAATTTCCTGCGGATTATCCGTGGAACCGGAATCCACCAGGATGATTTCTGCGGGCGGCGCGGGCTGCTGTGACTCCAACCGGTCGAGCAAGTCAGGCAGCAGCGTCGCGGCATTGATGATTGGTATGATTACACTGGCGCTGTTGGCGGTAGGCGGATGCGGTTGATTTTTGGTTTGTTGGATCATGCTGAAATCCTGAATCCATGACGGCAGGCTGTGTTGGATTCAAGTTAATATATATCAAGGCTGGAAATCCCGCAACAGTCTATTTTCCTTTTGCTGATGTAGAGGCGCAAGTGGGAGAGAAAATGAACCGCCACACTGGCGGTGCGAGCCGCACAGGTCAAGCTTTGGATTATTGCTGGCAGGCTAGCGTCGTCCGTGCGTATTTTGCTCGGAAAACAACAAGCCTTGACACCGCTTCCGTCAGTGATACACTTTGGTCTGGTCTTTATGGAATCGTCAAATGTGACACGCCTTGAAAAAGGAAAAAGAAAAGATGAAAAAGATTCAGAATAACCATACATTCAGACCGCCCCGCCCTGGCATGTTGTCGCCGACCATTCCGGCACAGCCGCCGGAGTCAGCATGGAAATTCACGCAAGAATTGCGACAGCCGTTGCACAATGCCCCGATCATCTGGGAACGCCGGACACCCCGTGCCGGGGAGGTGGATTTGCGCAAAGGTGTGACGCTGGATTTCCTATTTCCCGATCCGCACGGCAATCTGGCGACTATGCATGCCGACTTTCGCCGTTTTTTAAAAATGGCCAGTATCCCGATAGGGGGCGCATACCGCATTGCCACGGAACAAATCAAAACCCGGCGCCCCGAGTCATTCACATTGGATGTAACCTCCGCACAATGCCGGATTCTGGCGGGAGACACAGAGGGCATCCGGCGCGGCCTGATATTTTTGGAAGATGAATTGTTGCGCAATGCCGGCCCTTTCCTCAAGCCCGGCAAGATACAGCGAACACCGGTGATCCGCAGCCGCATTTCGCGCTGTTTCTTCGGGCCGATTAAACGGCCACCGAAAAACCGCGATGAACTCATGGACACGGTGGATTATTATCCCGACGAGTACCTGAACCGGCTGGCGCATGACGGTGTTAATGGTCTCTGGTTGACGGTGGAATGGAAGGATTTGGCGCCAACGGATTTGTTCCCGGATGCCGGGCAGAATGCCGCGCGCCGGTTAGCTAAACTTAATCGCACCATCGCAAAATGCGCGCGGTATGGCATAAAGATTTACATTTTTTGCATAGAGCCGGCGGCCATTCCTGCGGACAGTCCGGCATTGTCAAAATATCCGGAACTGGCCGGGCACCGGCAGAGTGGTCGCGTGTATTTTTGCGTCAGCAACAAACGCGGCCGGGCTTATGTAGAAAATGCCACGCGCCGGATATTCCAGGTGGCGCCGGGATTGGGCGGGATGATAGTCATCAGTGTCGGCGAACGCGCCACTCATTGTTACTCCGCCACCGTCCAGACCAATTGTCCGCGCTGTTCCCGGCGCAAGCCGCGCGAGGTCTTGGCGGATGTATTGGCGGCCATGGAGCGCGGCATGCACGCCGTGAATCCGGCGGCGGAACTGATTTCATGGCCTTACACGCAATACATATCCTGGGGGGAGGCGCGCACGGTTGATGCTGCGGGGCATGTGCCCCAAAATGTGATTTTACAGCATAATTTTGAGTCCGGCGGCCGGGCGCGGCAACTGGGACGGGAGCGCTATCTTGGGGACTACTGGTTGTCGTATGTCGGTCCAAGTCAGCTCTACCAGAGCTGCGCGCGCCAAGCGGTGGCGCATGGCACACGCATGTCAGCCAAGCTGCAAGTGGGCTGTTCACATGAGACGGCCACGGCGCCGTTTGTGCCTGTGCCAGGCAATTTATACGGCAAATATCGCGCCATGCACCAGCTGGGTGTCAGCGCCGCCATGTACGGCTGGTATTTTGGCACATACCCCTCCCTGATGACGCGTGCGGCCGGCGAGCTGGCTTTTGTGCCATTCCCCAAAACGGAAAAAGCGTTTCTGTTGCATCTGGCACAGCGTGATTGGGGACGCCATGCGGCGCGGGTGGCCGCGGCGTGGAAATGCTTCCAGACCGGATACCGGCAGTTTCCTTATTCCGGATGGGCGGGATATTACGGCCCGTTCCATGACGGACCGGTATGGCCATTGTACCCCATACCGCGCGACCTGCCGCTGACACCCACCTGGAGAATTGATTACGGCGTGAGTGGCGATCGTATCGGCGAAATGATCTGTTACACGCATACCGCGGCGGAATTTCAAACGCTTCTGACCCGCATGTCGGCGCACTGGCAGCGCGGCTGCAAGCTGTTGGCGCCCTTGCGTAAAATATACCGCGACCGCCCCGAACACCTGCGCGACCTGTCAGTGGCCGAAGCATTGAACATCAAGTTTGAGAGCTCTAAAAACATTCTGGATTTTTATCTATTGCGCGAAGATTTGCCCTTCCAAACATCGGCGCGCCAATTGCGCACACTGCGCGCCATGCGTAAAATCATGCGCCGCGAGATGGAACTTAGTCGGCGTCTGCTGGCATTGACGCGGGATGATTCGCGGCTGGGATTCCATTCCGAAGCCGAGGGCTACAAGTATTATCCCCAACTGATAGAATGGCGCATACAGCAATTACGGGAACTGTCACGAAAGGAATTCCCGCAGATACAAAAAACTATCCGCGATAGACAGCCGCTGTTCCCCGGATATGCCGCGCCACGCCCCGGCGAAACGGTTTATGAGTGTCGCCACCTGCGCCGGAAGCCTGCGATGAACGGTCGGCCGGTGGGCGCGGTTTGGGATGCATTGCCCGCCATGACTTGCGATTTAGTCATGAGTCCACATG
>JBMNRV010000034.1:0-21661 GCA_050944835.1 Kiritimatiellia bacterium | reverse complement strand
CCGAAACGCACGGCTCAGCATAATGATGAAAATAAATCCAATATCCACAATCTAATACAAATGCACGTCGTAAAATGTCTTCATTTAATTTTCAATTATTTCCCGCAAATAAACTGCGCGCCTACACTGTGCTCCGCCCCCTTCCGAATGGTCTTGAGAAGCGCCGGGTTGAACACACCACGCGCAACACAGGCCTGACGAAAGCCATCCAAAAAATTGCGATAAACCTGATGCGTTGCCACATGCCCCAACCCAGCGATACACCGATGCCCCATTTCAATCAAATATGTGGTCCCGGCGGCAATTTGACTGGCGCTGAATTCTTCGACGTAATTAAATTCATCCGTCAGGCGGTGACGATCCATCAGAACATACGGGATTTTATGCGCATTCAAACGCCGTAAGAACCGAATATGACTGACATCCTTTACTCCGCTTATAATCACACCGGATATGCCCAACGCTTTCAATCGCGCCAAGCGCAATTGGACTAAATCCGGATTCAGCAGCATTGTATGCCATCCACGCGGTATTGTTATCCGGTTAATCCCTTCTATCACGGAATATGCCGATGGGGTGAATTCCGACGACAGGATCTCCGTATAACCCAGAAACAAAACTCCGATTACCTTATTAGCTCCGCACTGATTGGCATGGTGTTCAGCCACAAATGTGCCCTTGCCGGCAACACGATAAAAAAGCCCTTGCCGCACCAAATCGCCGATAGCCCGGCCAACTGTGATACGGCTGACACCGTAACGGCGGCACAACTCCACCTCGGACGGCACACGCTCACCGGGCTGCAAGCGTCCGGCGTGCAGATCCTGCATCAGCAACTCCTTAAGCTGATGGTAAACCGGCGTAAAAACATTTCTATCTATTGACATGATGTCATAACAATAGCCTTTGTAAATTTAATTGTCAAGTGGACTTTCCCCAAAAATTTAGTCATTCCATAAAAACCAGTCCGAGCGGGTTAAATTCGGGGTCTGGCGTTGCCCTGAAAGGGCATGACATACCCCGCCATTGCGGGCAAGCATTCCAGGGCAACGCCCTGGGTGGGATCAACACCCATACATAAAGCCCTTATAAGGGCTAATTTTGATTTATGTTCTTTCCCTAGGGCGTTGCCCTAGGCTTGGTATGTAACGCCCCGTTGGGGCTATTCCAGAAAACCACTTTTCCACTTCCAGACACACCCAACAAAAACTCATGCCGTTTGTTTCCAAGAGATTATATATAACTGCTCCCGATTTTTTGGATAGTGTCTGGTGATGCTTGACGCGGCGGCCGTCAGCCTGTACGATGATGCCAATGATGCGACAGGAGGGCGGATTGCGGTGATACAACAGGTGCAGAAGTATTGGTACACATGGGGCGCATGAATGCCAAAACTCTGCGCTACGAGAGATAACGCAAAAAAACTTGACTGACCCCAAATACTCTCTGACCCCAAATACTCTTGTTCTTGGCCAGGAGCATCGAAAAAGTCAGGATGTTGATAAAAGATGAAAATAATGGTTAAAGTTGTTGGTGTCATGATGTTATTGATGGGAGGGCTTGGCGTGTGGTATGTCTTGCCGCTATTGTATCATTGTGTATTAAATTGCCCGGATTATGGTGCACCCATTGCCGTTTGGTTTTTGTTAGGAATGACAACTCTTCTTGGAGTTTTGGGGTTGACTTTGTATGGGATGATGATAGTGGTTGGTTGTGGTGTCATATGCTCAGCACTGAAATCTATAAGACAAGCAATACCGCTTCTTCTAAGCGTGTTCTTTATTAAAGGGTATATGGGATTAGTGGGAATAAAAGCAACGTCACGTAGCGCTGTGGCATCTGCATTTAAAGATCCGGCTATGTTGCAAGGGGTTCGTTTTAGCTATTATATTTATTTGGCGTTGGCGGCATTGTCATTTTTGTTGTCTTGTGTTCTCTTAGTATATTATTATTTTGCCCGCTCGGCTACGTGCAGAGATCGCGCCAGAGGCGCGATCTCATAATAGTCCAGGCAATCCGGTGCCGAAAAATCAACGAATTCTGGGGTGAAAAGCAAGGCGGACAGCGGTGGGAAGTGATACTGAAGACCACGCCAGAACATATGGGAACTGCCGACAGTTTACCCGCCAGATGCACGACTTCTTCAAAGAGAGCATGGGCTTTGGATAACTAGCGTGAGATAAGAAATGATTGCCGCCGTTCTGGCCGTCGGGCTGTGCCTCATTGGCGTGGTCTTTGCGAATGTCAGCATGACCCATTCGTCTGCGTATTCTGGAAACGACATCATAGCCGCGTCCCTGTGTATGGCTTCAGTTCTCCTCGTAACGTTCAGATGGAAGGCTTGGAATCGGCTGCGTATTCTGGGCGCGCTTGTTACCCTGGTTGCTTTGACCCAGTCCGTAATGCTCCTCATCCAATGGGTCCACTCGCTATGCCGGTGACACGGCGTCTGCTTACGCACACGCCGCGCCACCGTCCCCGCTCGCCCGACGGCGCGAGTTTCAACCGATCCGGAAAATAGGCTGACAAAATTGAAAATCGTGATTGACACTACCATGGGTTTCAGGTATGGTTTGTCCCTTCAAAGGAGAAAAAGGCATGAAAACAACCGTACCGCGGGCGTCCGACATCAAGCGCGCTTGGCATCTGATTGACGCTTCCGGAAAACCGCTAGGCCGTTTGGCTGTGCGCGTGGCCGACATATTGCGCGGCAAGCACAAGCCGATCTATACAGCACATGTTGACACCGGCGATTATGTTGTCGTAATCAATGCACGGCAAGTGAAGCTAACCGGCAAAAAAGAAACTCAAAAAGTTTACGCTGATTATTCCGGCTATCGCCATGGGCTCAAAGAAACTAAGGCTGAAACAATCCGTGCCAAGAATCCCGAGCGCATGATATATGATGCCGTACGCCGCATGCTGCCTAAAAACCGCCTGATGCGCTCAGTCTTCAAACGTTTAAAAGTGTATCCGGATGCCGAACACCCGCATGCCGCGCAAGCGCCTGAGGGTTTGAATATTTAAAAACTGGAGGAATTAATACCTGTGGAACCTGCAAAGCCCATCATCACCGCCACCGGCCGGCGCAAGGAAGCCATTGCCGACGTCCGTTTATCGGAAGGCACCGGAGCCTTGACCATTAACGGGCGCAAGCTTGAGAATTATTTTCCTGTTGTCGCCCACCGCAACTTCGCGTTGCAGCCATTAGTCATCACCAACAGTCAAACGCGTTTTGACATTAAAGTGCGTTTGCGCGGTGGCGGGCCGTCCGGCCAGGCCGGCGCCCTGCGGCACGGTATTGCCCGCGCTTTGGTGGGGTTTGACAACTCCCTGCGGGCTGTGCTTAAAAACAGCGGTTTTCTGACGCGCGACCCGCGCACACGCGAACGTACCAAGCCCGGCCAGCCCGGCGCTCGTAAACGTTTCCAATTCTCCAAACGTTAAAAATTTCACCTGGCATACCCGGTTTTTTCGCGGTGAAATTTTAGTGAAAAATCAAGCGCAAGTAATTCAGGACGGCAGCATTACCTCACCCGCAGGGTTTAAGGCCTGCGGAATCCGCGCGGGTATTAAGCCGAATCGCCCGGATATGGCTCTGATTTACTCGTCGCGTCCCGCCGCCATTGCCGGCGTTTTCACATCCAATCGCGTTAAAGCAGCGCCGGTCAGACTTGACCAGGCCCACTTGGCAGGCGGTATGGGCCAGGCAATTATCATAAACAGCGGCAATGCTAACGCCTGCACTGGCAAACAGGGCGAGCAGGATGCCTGGGACATGGCAACCATGACCGCCGAATTGCTGGGTATCCCTGTCAATACAGTCTTTGTCTGCTCAACTGGCACTATTGGGCGCCGGATGCCTATGGATTTGATCAAGGCCGGCATCCGCCAGACGCCGGGCAAGCTCACCAATGACGGTGGCACTGATGCCGCCGACGCCATTATGACTACGGATACCCGCCGCAAACAAACGGCGTTGCGTTTGGAAATTGACGGGCATACCATCACCATCGGCGGCATGGCTAAGGGCTCGGGCATGATTTGCCCTAATATGGCCACCATGCTGGCTTTCATCACCACTGACGCCGCCGTGGAGCAAAGCGCATTGCAAACGCTCTTGCGTAATGTCGTTAACCGCACTTTTAACCGCATCACCGTTGACGGTGATCAAAGCACTAACGATACCGTCCTGTGTCTGGCCAACGGCGCCGCCGGCAATCAGCCGTTGCGGCCTGGCCATCCGCATTGGCTGCGCTTCCGGCGCGCATTAGAAAGCGTGGCCCTGCAACTGGCTCTGATGATTGTGCGCGATGGTGAAGGCGCCACGAAGATGGTGACTGTCCGCGTCAGCGGCGCTCCGAGCCGGCGCGCAGCCGACCGTATCGCGCGCGCAATCGCCCACTCGCTGCTTGTCAAAACCTCCTGGTTCGGCGCCGACCCTAACTGGGGACGCGTAATCTGTGCCGTCGGCTACTCCGGCGCACCCATCCGCCCTGAATTGATAGACATTTTATACGACGGCCAATGCGCGGTACGCGCAGGCCAATCCGCCGGCATGCCAGAGAAAGCTCTCCATGCCATCATCGCCAAACCGGAATTCACATTGGAAGTTGACCTGCACCAAGGGCGCAGCTCTGCGGTAATTTACACCTGCGACTGCTCCGACCAGTACGTAGCCATCAACGCCGCTTACATGACTTGATATATGATGCAAACGATTATTGAAAAAGCCAGCGTCCTGATTGAAGCCATGCCGTATATCCAGGCTTTCCGCAACGAAATTGTCGTCATTAAATTCGGCGGCAGCGCCATGGAACAGCGTCAGTGCTACGACAGCATTCTGACCGACACCGCTTTCATGGGAAGCGTCGGACTATGCCCGGTCGTGGTTCACGGCGGCGGCAAGGCCATCTCCCGCCGCATGCAGGCCGCCGGGCTACAGCCGAATTTCCGCCAGGGTTTGCGCGTAACCGATGCCGAAACGATCCGGCTGGTGGAGGAAGTGCTGAACCATGAAGTCAATGTGGAAATTGTCGAAACCTTAGTGGCACACGGCGCCCAAGCCGTCGGAATCCAGGGTCCCAGCATACTGCGCGCCATCAGATACATGCCGCGAGATTCCAAAACCGGGGAGCCCGTGGACTTGGGCTTTGTCGGCCAAGTCGTCAAGGTCCAGACCGAAACAGTGCGCGCCTGCCTGGGTTCTGGCATGGTACCGGTGATTACCCCGCTGGCCCGCGATGAAAACGGTCAGATATATAATATCAACGCTGACGAAGCCGCCGCCGCCCTGGCCCGCGCTCTACCGGCACGTAAGCTGGTTTTTGTTTCCGATGTCCCAGGCATTCTGCGTGACCCATCCAACCCACAATCTGTAATTTCATCGCTTGGCTACAAGGAAGTCGGCGATCTGATCAAAAGCGGCGTCATCGCCGGCGGCATGCTGCCAAAAATTCAAGGCGCTCTGGATGCATTGGACGCCGGCGTCAGGAAAGTACATATCGTTGACGGCCGCCTGCCCCATTCACTCTTGCTGGAAATATTCACTGATAAAGGAATAGGAACGGAGATAATAAAAAATGACTGACACTAACGACACCATTGACCTGTTTGATCATTACGTGGTTCCCTCGTATGCGCGCCAACCAATAGTATTTGTGCGGGGCAAAGGCTCTAAGCTTTGGGACAGCACAGGCAAGGTTTACCTGGACTTCCTGGCCGGCATTTCTGTGCTAAACGTCGGCCACAGCCATCCGGTCGTAACGGAAGCCATAGCCCGGCAAGCTGCGCAACTGACGCATGTTTCGAACATTTTTTATACCGAAAATCAAGGCAAATTGGCAAAAGCGCTTTCCGATCTAGCGTTGCACGGCAAGTGCTTTTTTTGCAATTCCGGCGCCGAAGCCAATGAGGCTCTCATCAAGCTGGCGCGCCTATGGGGACACGATCGCCAACGCTATGAAATCATTACTATGCGTAACTCATTCCACGGACGCACTTTGGCCACGCTGACGGCCACCGGTCAGGGGAAAGTCCAAAAGGGATTCGAACCGCTCCCATCCGGATTCGTCCAAGCTGAATTTAACAACCTCGAATCTGTACGCGCAGCGATCACCGACCACACAGCGGCCGTGTTGGTAGAAGCGATTCAGGGTGAAGGCGGCGTCATACCCGCTGATCCGGCTTTCATCCAAGGTCTGCGCGAGTTGTGTAACGAGCAAGACATCCTGATGCTCTGCGATGAAGTCCAATGCGGCATGGGCCGCACTGGCAATTGGTTCGGATTCCAAGCGTACAACATCGAGCCGGATGCCTGCTCTATGGCGAAAGCTCTCGGCAGCGGTTTCCCTATCGGCGCCATTCTCACCAACCGCAAACTGGCGGATGTGTTACAGCCTGGCAAGCATGCTTCAACCTTCGGCGGAACACCGCTTGCCTGCGCCGCCGCGCTGGCCACATTGCAGGTGATCACGGATGAAGGGCTGCTGCAAAACGCCATGCTGATGGGACAACGCCTGCAACAGGGATTGCAGCAGCTGGTGGAGAAATACCCTCATCTTAAGGAAGTCCGTGGCAAGGGTCTGATGATTGGCTTGGAACTCGATTGCCCAGCCAAACCATTGGAAGAACGACTGATGGATATGGGGCTGATCACTCTGGCCACTGCCGGCAATGTCATCCGCTTCCTGCCACCGTTGAACGTGAAGGCGCAGGATGTGGATGAGGCGTTGGATATGCTTAACGACGCCTGCGACGAATGGCATGCCGAACTTGACGGAACGTCTTCAGCAGAAACATCGCCTGAAGGCCAGGACAGCACGGCTGACCCGACGATATGACACGCGCGAAACAAATTCTGCCAAACCCGGATGTGCTTTACTTCCCGGCTGCCGATATTGGACGTGCCGCCAAACGTTATCCCACACCGTTTTTCATCTATGAAGAACGGCGGTTGCGCGACAATTGTGCGCGCTTTCGCAACGCATTCCTGCGCTATTTTCCAACATTCCACCCGCTCTTTGCCATCAAGGCCAACGCCAACCCGGAATTGCTGAAAATTATTTTCAGTGAAGGTTACGGCGCTGATGCCTCCAGCGAAGCGGAAGCGTGGATTACACACCGCTTGGGCGCACGCGGTATGTACACCGGCAATTACACCACGCCGGCGGAGTTCCGCTTTGTCATTAAAACCGGCGTATTCATGCTTAATCTGGACGACATCAGCATGCTGCCCGACGTCAAGGCTATCGGTATGCCGGAATTTATTTCCTTCCGTGTCAACCCGGGCATTACCCGCGGCGGTATGCGCAGTTTGGTGCTTGCGGGACCGGACGCCAAATACGGTGTGCCGACCGATCAGATCGTTGATGCTTATCGCCAAGCGCGCACATTGGGCGCCAAGCGATTCGGACTTCACGCCATGACCGGCAGCAATGTGCTGGAGGAAGACTACTTCGCAGCCGTTGCCGACCGCCTGCTGGATTTATCCGCTCAAGTGAAACGCCGAACCGGCATCTTGATAGAGCGCATTAATATCGGCGGTGGATTCGGGGTGCCCTACCGCCCGGAGCAACGCACTCTTAATCTGGACAAGGTGGCGCGCAGCATCCGCAAGGTTTTTGACCGCCGGTGCGGCAGTAGTTTCCCGGAGCCCATCCTGATGGCCGAACCCGGGCGCCTCATTACCGCCGACACCGGTTGGCTTGTGGGACGCATCAACGTCATCAAGCAGGGATGGAAAAAATTCCTGGGGATTGACGCCGGCATGAACGATTTGCCACGCCCCGCCATTTACGATGCCTACCACCATATCAGTGTGCTGCACAATGGGCCCCGACCCTCCCGCAAAATGGAAACCGTCAATGTCGTAGGACGGCTCTGTGAAAACAACGACCAGTTTGCCCGCGACCGCCGTCTACCGCGGGCCGCCATCGGGGATTTAATTGTCATACACAATGCCGGCGCTCATGCCTATGCTATGGGGCACAATTACAACAACCGCCTTCGCAGCGCTGAATATCTTATCACACGCCGTGGCGCATTGCGCCGCATTCGCCGAGCGGAAACAATTGCCGATCTCTTTCGAACCACACGCGTTTAATTGCGGCCCCAAGTAACAAATGAGGACCGGATTTTGATTTGGCTTGACGCTCTGGGATGCCCGCGCTACCCTGCGGCTGATATTCGAGAAAAGCATAAAACTGAATAACGGATTCAGGACAAAATATTTGGATATTATTAGAATAAATTCACTTTGGGTTCACCATAT
Source organism: Kiritimatiellia bacterium (assembly GCA_050944835.1). Classification (GTDB taxonomy): domain Bacteria; phylum Verrucomicrobiota; class Kiritimatiellia; order JAAZAB01; family JAAZAB01; genus JAXGPF01. Next base: position 13,389 of record JBMNRV010000034.1, on the reverse strand, counting down.
TCAACGTTGTAGGCTGACTTAGTTTCAATGGAGTTACATCATGTTTGCTGGCGCTTATACCGCAATTGTTACACCTTTCAATGCGTCCGGTGCGGTGGATTACGGCAAACTGGAAGCGCTTATCGAGCGCCAGATCGCCGGCGGCGTTGACGGTATTGTCCCAGTCGGCACAACTGGTGAATCGCCCACTTTGGATTTCAAAGAACATCTGGAAGTCATCGAAGCGGTAGTAAAATATTGTCGGCGGCGAATTAAGGTCATCGCCGGCACCGGCGCTAATTCTACTCGCGAAGCGTTGGGACTGACTAAGGCGGTGCAGGAATACGGCGCCGATGCCACATTGCAGGTTACACCATACTACAACAAGCCCAACCAGGAAGGGCTCTATCGCCACTTCCATGACGTGGCGGATATTGGTTTGCCGGTAATTCTCTACAATATTCCCAGCCGCTGTGGCGTTGAAATCGCCCTTGAGACCGTAGTGCGCCTGAGTCAGCATCCCAACATCGTCGCAGTTAAAGAAGCCGCCGGCAATGTCACGCGTGTGAGTCAAATCCTGCAGGAATGTGACCTTTGTGTACTGTCCGGCGACGATCCGCTGACGCTTCCGATGATGGTCGTAGGCGCCAGCGGCGTTATCAGTGTGGCATCCAACGTTGCACCGCAATTGGTGTCCCAAATGGTACATGCCGCACTCGCAGGCGACTGGGCGCAGGCCCGTGACTTGCACCGTCGCTGTTTCCGACTGTTTACAGGCATCTTCATGGATACCAACCCCATTCCCATTAAAGGGGCGCTGGCTTTGCAGGGGCTGATTGAAGAAGTGTATCGTCCGCCACTGACTCCATTACGCCCGGAAGCGCGCGAAAAAATGGCGAAGATATTAAAAGAACTAAAATTGCTTTAAAGTTAAGGAGGTGAGCATGCTTAAAATAGCCATATTGGGCGCCGGCGGACAGATGGGACTGACGATTATCCGCGTCATGGCCGACATGCCTGAAGCAGTCCTCACCGGCGCGCTGGAAGCCCCGCAATCGCCGCTGCTTGGCAAGGATGCCGGCAGGTTGGCCGGCATTGCCGATAACGGCGTCGCGATTACAGATGTATGGGATAAAGCCATCAACGGCGCGGATGTCTTGATTGATTTCAGCTTCCCCTCTGCTACTGTAATATCTGCAACCAAAGCGGCTGAAAAGGGCAAGCCCATGGTGATCGGCACTACCGGTTTAAACCAAGAGGAAAGTGACGCTGTCCGGCGCGCCGCCGGGAAAATCCCTATTGTCTGGGCGCCTAACATGAGTTTAGGTGTCAATGTGTTATTCGCATTAACCGGCAAACTAGCCGGCGTATTGGCCGACTATGACATCGAAATCGTCGAGATGCATCATCGCCGCAAAAAAGACGCGCCCAGCGGTACCGCCCTGCGGTTGGCGGAAAACGCCGCAATCGCCCGTAAGCAGGCGCTGGGGACAGCTATGACACACGGACGACATGGCGCTCAATCCGCCCGTACACCAGGGCAAATCGGCATGCACGCCGTCCGCGGCGGCGACATAGTCGGCGATCACACCGTTATTTTCGCCGGTGACGGCGAACGTGTGGAGTTAACCCACCGTGCCTCACGGCGCGAGTGTTTTGCCTCCGGAGCCTTGCGAGCGGCGGCGTGGGTCAAAGATCGCAAGCCGGGATTGTACAACATGCAGGATGTACTCGGCCTGAATGCCATGGAATGAGTATGGAAGCCGGATTGAGCTTGGGGTCGAATTTAGGCGACCGGCTGGCAAACCTGTGCGCCGCGCGCGACCGAATTGCCGCTTGCAACGACTTGGCTTTGATCGCGCAATCGCCGGTTTACGAGACTGAGCCGGCAGACGTTCCGGATGCTTACCGGAATATGAACTTCTTGAACGCGGTCTTAATCGTCAAGACCACGCTTTCGGCCGGGTTATTATTACTTTTATTGCAGGAGATGGAGCGCGCAATCGGGCGGCGGCCGCAGAAAACGCGCAACGCACCGCGAATAATTGATATTGACATTATCTACGCTGGACGACAATCTGTCCAAGACGTGGATTTGGTAATACCGCATCCTCGATGGCAGTACCGACGTTTTGTAGTGCAACCGCTTTGTGATGTCCGGTCTGATCTGTGGTTGCCGGGGCAAATCGCCTCTTTGCCGGACATACTGGCGAACCTGCCGCCGACGCCGCAGGTAAAATTATGGAAACTAAAATGGTAAAAACGAACAACACAAAAACTCCAATAAAATGGACCGCCGCGAAAATTCAAGCCTTGAAGGGCCGGCAGAAAATAGCCTGCCTCACCGCTTATGATTATGCCTTTGCTAAACTGGTTGACGAGGCCGGCATCCCATTGATCTTAGTTGGCGACTCTGTGGGCACCACGATGCTGGGCTTCAATAACACCCTGCCCGTGACTATGGAGATCATGCTGCATCACACCGCCGCGGCGGCGCGCGGCGCACAAAACGCCTTAGTGGTGGCCGATATGCCGTTCCTCTCCTACCAAATTTCCGAAGATGATGCCATTCGTAATGCAGGCCGTTTCATACAAGAAGCCGGTGCAGGCGCTGTGAAGATCGAAGGCGGCGCCTTCCGTGCTCCGCTCATCCGACGCTTGGTACAAAATGGCATCCCGGTGCTGGCGCACATCGGACTGACACCGCAAAACCTGCGAGTCACCGGCGGCTACAAGGTGCAAGGGCGCCGACCGGCGGAAAGCGCCGGCTTGCTGCGCGACGCCCGCGCATTGGAAGCTGCCGGCGCTTTTGCGTTGGTGTTGGAGTGTATGCCGGCCGCTCTGGGCAAACGCCTTACCCAAGCCTTGAACATACCGACCATCGGCATCGGCGCGGGACCGGGCTGTGACGGGCAAATCATGGTACTGCACGACATGCTCGGATTGTCGGGTAAGTTTCAACCTAAATTCGTCAAACGCTATGCCGAATTGGGAGCGACTGCGCAAAAAGCCCTGACCGCCTACCGCAATGAAGTCGAGAACGGTCAGTATCCGACAAAGGAACACACTTATTAATGAAAGTCTTCAATACCAGCGCCGAAACAAATCAAATTGCCGATCAATGGCGGCGAGAAGGCTGCACCATCGGGCTTGTTCCCACTATGGGTTATCTGCATGCCGGACATCTTTCCCTGGTCAAACTAGCGCGCACCAAGGCGGACAAAGTCATCTTGAGTGTGTTTGTCAACCCAACCCAATTCGCTCCAAACGAGGACTTCCAGCAATATCCGCGCGATTTTGAGCGTGACGCCGGCCTTTGCCGTGATGCCGGGGTGGATGCTATCTTTCATCCCAACCCGCCTGAAAGTATGTATGCCGCGGACCACTCCGTCTGGATTCGGGAAGACCGGATGTCTAAAGGTTTGTGCGGCATTTCACGGCCGGAGCATTTTACGGGAGTCTTAACGGTGGTAGCTAAGCTTTTTAATATAACCAGGGCAGACATCGCCGTGTTCGGCCAGAAAGACGCGCAGCAGGCGCGCCTGATTCGGCGTATGGCACGCGACTTGCATTTTGCGACTCAAATTTTAATTGCGCCGATTGTCCGAGAGCCGGACGGCCTGGCGACGAGCTCCCGCAATGGATACCTATCGCCGACTGAGCGTCAGGACGCGCTCTGCCTGATGCGAGCGTTGCAATTAGCGCGTCGGCTTTACCGCGCCGGCGAGCGCGACGCCAAACGGCTCCGGCATGCAATGGTTGAACAGATATGCCTGACACCGTCCGCGCAAATTGATTATGCGGAGGTGGTGGATGAAGCCACACTGGAACCGGTTACAGCCATTGAACGGCCGATCATGATCGCGCTAGCCGTCCGCATTGGAAAAACACGGTTAATTGACAATCTTATGCTTCCTGACGATCATTTGTGCAGTCTTCCTGCGGAATAATTTAATCTTATTCGCCATCAGGAAACCAACAAAGGTCTGCCTCTTCTTACCGTGCAGTTGGCCAACCGGCATGATCGCCACGGAATAACTCGCTCCATTTGTCACGCGCCTGTTCCAGCGCACGGGCGCGATGTGAGATACGGTTTTTCAGGGCGGCATCCATTTCCGCAAAAGTCTGCTCGTAACCGTCAGGAACAAACAGCGGGTCATAGCCGAATCCTTGCATGCCGCGTTGGACCTCAACAATCCGGCCGGCACAAAAACCTTCCACCACTTGCGCCCGGCCTTTGGGGTCGGCCAATGCAACCACACAGCAGAAACGAGCGGACCGATCCGAAACGCCGGCGAGATCCCGCAACAACTTGCTGTTATTAGCGGCGTCATCGTGCGGAACTCCGGCATAACGCGCAGACATCACTCCCGGCGCGCCCTGCAATGCCGTCACTTCCAAGCCGGAGTCATCCGCCAAAGCCCAACACTTGCTGTAAAAGGCCGTCGTCATAGCTTTTTTAACGGCGTTGGAGGCGAATGTCAGGCCATCTTCCACCACTTCCGGCATATCGGCCAGAGCGTCAGGATCGAGCCATTCCACATTCGCGTAATTCAAAATCCGGCGGATTTCGTTCAGTTTGTGCGGATTGCGACCGGCCAAAGCTATTTTCATAGGTGAGATATATGGTGCACGGGGCGGGGATCGAACCCGCACGACATTACTGTCATTAGCCCCTCAAACTAACGCGTCTGCCATTCCGCCACCCGTGCGCATAATTGCGTAACTGAAGCATATTTTTGTTTGGTGGAATTATACATTGCATTGCCTGCTGAATTCAAGTATTTTAAAGGAAACCTTAAGCAGTGACGGTAATATTTCACCCTAAAAACGGTATTTGAAATTCAGGAAATATGAGCAAAGAAGGGAAATCCGAGGCAGAAATCCTGCAACCGGAAGTCGAACGCCAGCTACCTGTCAAGCCGGTGGTGATCCCATCCATCGAAGAACTTAATCGCCTGATAGAGCACATGCTGGCACAAGAACGCCGGCGTGTCCGCCGCGCATTAGCCGGTGGTATTGCCATCATAAGCTTGATTTTTACTTTAATATTGGCTGTCAGCTTGTGGTTTACCAATGGTGTGTTGCGTCAGCTTCAGGCAGAGCGCCAGTTGTCTGAAAAGTCGCGCTTGGACTTGTTATCATTAGCTTATGCCGGGCAAAAACCGGAACCCGCAGTGTCCGAACCTGACGCACTGCACACCATGCCGGCGCCAGCCGCCGATGCTGCGGCCCCGGACACTCATGCCGCGGGCGCATCGGCAACGCTGATGGAACATCAAGCGCCGGGCGCCGCCTCAACGCCAGAAACACCGCGACCGGCGGCAACCATTGGCGCTTTCAGCAAAAGCATTGAAGTGCAAGCGGCGGGCGGACTGACGCTGCGTCTGCCGATTCCACCAGTGCCTTAATTTTTTCGTCCTCTATTTTGAAACCAAAAACGTCAAGCTCAGAAACCACAACGATTACTGGCATAGTGGATCATATTGTTTTCCGCAATCCGGAAAACGGTTATACGGTCTGTGTGTTAAAAGATGCCAGCGGCGGCCACAAACAAACTGCACGCCCCGTCACTGTAGTTGGCAACTGCGCCGCTATCTGGGACGGCGAAACCATGGAAGCGGAAGGACAATGGCGCCATCACAAGGCACATGGCCCCCAATTTCACGCCTCTAAAATCGTATGTTCCGCCCCGACTTCGCCAGACGGCATCCGGCGTTATCTGGGCAGCGGGATGATAGACGGCATCGGACCGGTCTTGGCCGAACGCTTGGTAAAAAAATTCGGCACACAAACACTGGACATCATTGAACGCGAGTCGGCACGGCTGGAAACGGTTGAAGGAATCGGACGCAAACGCCGTGCACAAATCAAAGCCGCCTGGAATGACCAGAAAGCCGTGCGGGACATTATGATTTTCCTGCACACCCACGGCATCGGCACGGCCCAGGCAAACCGCATTTACCGCGCCTATGGTGAACAATCCATCAACCTGATTCGTGAAAATCCATACCGCTTGTCAACCGACATTTGGGGCATCGGATTTAAAACCGCCGATCGCATCGCACGCAGCATCGGCATCCCCGCCGACTCCATTCATCGCGCCGCTGCCGGCATCATTCATACCCTGCAGACGATGGCCGATGAAGGGCATTGCTATGCTGACCGCAATCTGCTGATTGAAGAGACCACCGCTCTATTGGAGGTTCCGACTCCAATTGTTGAACAGGCCCTGACCGCTGCGATTGACAGCCGGGCCGTCAGTGTGTCGGAAGATCGGATTTACCTGCCACCACTGTACCAAGCCGAGATCGGCGTCGTCCGGCAGCTTAATCGTCTGCGTGAACACGCCGCCATGTCGCCGGCAATGGATTATGAGAAAGCATTGGACTGGGCCATGGCGCGTATGCGTCTGAAATTCGCACCGGCGCAACGTCAGGCATTGATGATGGCCTTAACGGAAAAAGTTTCGCTTATCACCGGCGGTCCCGGTGTCGGCAAAACTACGATTATCAAGGCTGTGGCCGACATCTGGCATGTCAAAAAGCTACAGGTACGGCTGACTGCGCCAACTGGCCGCGCCGCCAAACGCATGGAAGAGGCCACCGCCCACCCTGCTATGACAATCCATCGCCTCCTGAAATACCGGCCGGGGAGCGGATTTGAGCACGACACTCAAAATCCTCTACCGGGCGATGTGTTTATTCTGGATGAAACATCCATGGCGGACATCGCCCTGATGCACTCATTCCTGCGCGCGCTGCCCGGGCACGCACGATTGGTCATGGTCGGCGACGCCGATCAATTGCCCAGTGTCGGACCTGGCAACGTCCTGCGCGACTTGCTGGAATCCGGCACAATTCCCAGCGTCAAGCTGGAACGGATTTTCCGCCAACATGACCGAAGTTGGATTGTGCACAATGCCCACCGCGTTAACGATGGGCAGATGTTGGAATTGCCGGGCGCCGGCGCATTGTCCGATTTTTACTTTGTGTCTGAAGACGACCCCACCCGCCTGGCGGCGCGGGCCGTGGAATTTGCGGCGCGGCGCATTCCCGCGCGCTTCCGCCTTAATCCGCGCACGGAAATTCAACTATTGTCGCCTATGCGCCGCAATCAATTAGGAGCGGATGCAATGAATCTGGCGCTGCAAAGCGCCATCAACCCCAAGGGGCCGGCTTTACAACATAATGCATGGACATACCGCTTAGGCGACCGCGTAATGCAACTGCGGAATAATTACGATAAGAATGTATATAACGGCGACATCGGTTTTATCGTCGAGGTGGACACCACCGCCCGCGAACTAACCGTGGATTTTGATGGACAGCCGGTAAGCTACAAGGCAGCAGATCTGGATGAATTGAGCTTGGCGTATGCCTGCTCCATCCATAAGTCTCAAGGGAGCGAATACCCTGCGGTGATAATCCTGATCGCGACTCAGCATTTTCACATGCTACAGCGCAACCTATTATACACCGCCATTACACGGGGACGAAGGCTGGTATGTCTCATGGGATCGCGCCGGGCCGTGGAAATCGCCATCCGCAACAACAAAGTCATACACCGCCGGACGGGGCTATGCGACAGACTGCGCGGATAGCCGCAATGTGTCAGCGCTTAAAAAACCAGACTCAGCGATCCGCCCAACGATCCGCCTTCAGGATTGACAACGTAGCTTGAGGGACCAACATCACAGGTGATATTTCCCAGCCAGTCGTAACGGCCGAAAAGGCCCAACTCCAATCGGCGGGTGATCCGCAAACCGGCATCCGCCTGCACAAAACAACCGAAGAGTGTTTCAGTCTCATCTGCGGTATCGCGCCACTCCTTCAGCACACTCGCTGGAGCGCCATTCCGGCTTCCATACAAGGTTTCCATGTAGGCGGCATCGGTTTCCGCAATATTGATCGTCGGGCCGACGGCGCCACCCAGAGTCAAACGCCGAAACTGATAATTCAACGACAATCCCAGCGAAAACGTCAGCAATTGCAAATCCAAATCATGTTTGATGGCATTGAATGCGGTATAAACGCCTTCATCCACCACATTGCCACCGCTTGTCGAACTGCGCAGCGGCGCAACAGGAATGCAAGGGCCCGGCCCCTCAAAATTGCCGTGATAAGGCTCACTGCTGGCATCATAGCCCGTGCCATCCAGCGAATAAACATCTATTCGGCGTTCTTCGCGGGTTTTCCAACGCTGCTCATCTCGAAAGTTTTCAGCTGTCCCGCTGACCGATGAAGCGATGCGCATAAAATCAAGATGCAAACCGCAGTTCCAGTTGGATTTGCGGCAAAACTCACGCTGGGCGAAAACGTATATACCCGGTTCATTTTCACCGGAATCGGAGTAACGGCTTTCACTAGAGGAGGTCTTGCGGTCGTAATCAGTCACCAAGTACTTATGCGATGTCAAGCGTAGTGCATTACCTTCGACTTGACTGGAGCTATCGTACCCCCAATTCCAAGTATCGCCATCCATGCCAGTCCAAGCATCCCCACGCACATGACCATCTTTATAGGTTCCACCGGGACCGGGGGCCGACTTTGCGGCGGCTTGATTCGCAAGAGGGTAATTCCGGGCATAAGATGCGCCGTGCCAAGAGCGCGTTTTAAGCGAACGCCAAAGCACCCCCGCTCCCACCCGCCACAGATCACGCGTTGGTTCCTCACACACAGCGCCTTCCGGCACAACGGCATCGCCCTCCTTTAATAATTCAGACGAAGTTTCATTCGTGGTAGCCGACGCGGGTGGCGACGCCTCGGTCTCCGGCGCAGTTTCGGGTGCCTGCGCCGCTTGCTCAAGCGCTGGCTTGACGGCAGCCGGCTGATCTGCTTCCGCCGCAGACACATCGTCAGCTGAAACGGACAAACACACAAAGCCAAACATTCCATACACTAAGCTAAGTACAACCGCCCGTTTTTTAAGGTGTAACATCTCAATGCCTTCCAATAAATGAAGCACAAGGATCTTTTGATGCAATCAAATTACAGAACTCTTATTTTGAAAGGGCCCGGAGTGTAAAATTCGGAGTCCTTAAGAAAAACCATGCAATGTTATGCTACTTATTAGCCTTAAATATGTCAAACATGAAATTTATACTCTTGTAACTTCTTTAATATTATTGCTCTGTATGCGACTCATACAACGCCAGCGACTTTTTCCCCGCCACCAACACATCCGGATAGCCATTGCCGGTGATATCCGCGACATGTATCTGAGCAATGCGCCATGGCAGCTTCCGGCGGATATCCGGCGTCTGGTCATCAGCCGGCCAGTCGCCGCGCTCTTTCTGCAACAACACCCGCAACTCCGCGCCGGCGAATAGAATTATATCATCCAACCCATCCTGATTCCAATCCGCAATCTTGAATGAACCAGCGGCATCCGTCATCTGGATGACATGTCCAGGCGCCTTGATGCCAGCAAAACCTTGCGGCGAGTTCTGGAAAAATATCGCCACCTCCCGCCGCCGCGCCTCCCCCCCACCCGTTACGCCAAGCATAGCGATGTCCAGCCGGCCATCGCCGTTCAAATCGCTTATATGCTGCATCAACGACCGTGGCGAGTCCAACTCTACATATTGTGACAGTTCTTTCGGATTGATATCCAATGACGTAAACGGCCCGTAGTAAACCCTCAAACCTTCCTTGTCCGTGCCATAAACGATGTCCAATGCCCCATCATTATCCAAATCACCCCACGCTGCATATTGATTGTTATTGATGCCTGGCCCGCAAAAGTATCCTGATCCGAAAGAGCTTTTGCCGTCAAATCGCCGTAAAATCGGCCCAAGCAGAAAATCACGCGTATTCTTGCCTAACGCTCCGTAAAGCAATGGAGCGCAGGCGCTGTGTTGATTGACATTCATGGACGTAACCGGCTCGGCATAATCATCCCGCCCAAAAAACACCCGCATTCCCTTATTTAAAATCATCATGGCTATATCCGCCTTACCGTCGCCGTCAAAATCGCCAATCAGCGGATACCATGCACAAGCATCTGCCAAGTCAAGCCGTCGGATTGGCGCATCGGCAAATGTTCCCGCCGTATGCCGGTGAAAGATAAACACAGCGCTGCCGGCATCATCCGCGCCGATAACTACCAGATCGGCCAAACCGTCGCCGTTTAAGTCGCCTGACGTCAGCCCCACAATGTCCTTAATCCCGTCAAAGCGCCAAACCGGTTCTTCTGACAGCACAGGCTTCGCCGTGACAGTGGCTTCGGAAACCGCCTTGGCGTTGTCGTCAGGCGCTTCCACGCAGACGCTGCCAAGTTGCTCCAACGGCGGCGCCGTTGCTTTGCGCACAACCGCATAATTTATCATCACCCACGGCGGCGAATTTTCGCCAGCGCTCTGCTCAATATTTTCGATCTTCAACTGACTATTCCGCTCCAAGTTCTGTCCCGGCAGAACAAACTCGTGCTGCGACCAGCCCCGGCAAACGAATGGATTTTCACCGGCAAACACCTCATGTCCGTTGACCGAGATACGTATCTGGCATTTCTTTTCCGCGCCAGTCCGGCCCGGGCCATCATTATCCTGCCCAGACAAAATCAGCCGGTAATTGCAGTCCGAAGGAAATGGCTCAACTTCAAAACGCGCCGTAGCTTGCGAGTATTGGCTCTGTTCGCCGAAAAGCGTTGCCTGATACCGCCGTTCGCAATTCAGACCGTAATATTCCTGCCGACCGCCGGTAAAATCGTTAGCCGCGATGAAAATATCCTCCGGATACAATTTCATCTCCGACTCCGCCTGCTTGCGCGCCATCGCTCCCCGCTCCGCATACTGTTTGAGAAGTGGATCGCGTTTCATACGGTTAAACCAATTGCGGATTACTTTGACAAAATGCGATTCAAAACCCGGGCAGGTCTGCTGCACAGCCTTAAAGGCGGCGTTTAGTTTTTCCAATTCGAGTTCAATTTCCGCAAAATTCGCCACAGCCAAGGGCGATTGTTTTAATTCATATTTGTCGAAATAGGACAGGCGCGCATCCAGCTCCACCAACGCCGGCCAGGTTTCCGCACCATAAATCTTTATTGCCGTTTCCTTGATTGAGCCTTCCGGATCGTAAGCCTCCGGATGCCATAAATAATCCGCCAATGTAACAGCGCTGTGGAGATACAAACTGGCGCCTCCGTTGAGGCCAAACCCTTCCAGAGAGTCAAAGAAGCCGGGATAGAACAACTCTGGCCAGCAAGTCACTGGATCGGTGTAATAATGGTAATAATACGGATGATTGAAATGACCGCAGGCATTCTGCCAATACCAAGGGCGGCGTTTAATACGGCTGGTTATCCACTCCGTAGTCTCAGGCTTCACTTGCGAGTATTTTACACTCGGCCCGGTCCACCAAATGCCGATTTCGGGCGGCAAGCGTTCACCAATCGCATACAGATACTCATCCCGGTCTTCCGGATACAACGCCGGCGAGTTCGGTCCCCAGTAGAATGGCGGACAAAAAAGCAACTTTGAGCCAGGCCGTTTCTCCTGCATGGCAGCATAGAGCTTGTTGATAAAATAAATATCTGCTTCACGCGCTGTGCCGAAATCACGTTGGTCATCCGCTGAGAGCGGAAAGCGCAAATCATCAAACAGCGCTTGGAAATTTCCACCGGCTGACAACCAAGTCTCTGCCTTCTCGAACACAATCCGGAAATCCTCTTCACTCTTACAGCGTATCTGATGTTCCGGGCTAATATGCAAATCCCTACCACCGCCATACCATTCAACCCCAAGCGGATTCAGATACTCACCGGCGGCACTGATGGCGGCTTTTTGCTCGTCAGTGTAAGGCACACGCCAGTATAGCGGCGGTGTGTCCTTACTATACCCAGACGGATAGAAAAACGCCAATCGGTTATACTTAAAGTTCACCGCTTGGCGCATACTGGTTTCCGTCAAATGGTATCCAATAAACGCCCGCTTAGCTACAGCGGGATAGTCGCTGACCGCCGCCGGATAAACCACCGGTTTCCCCACTTCCGATGTAATTAACTGGTTCAGCGAAATCACCGCCCACAGCAATCCGGCGTCATCATGCCCCTGCAAGCAAATCACCATGCGCCCGTCGCACTCCACCGGCTGAATCAAATACCCCTCTGACCGGGCCGGCGGCGTTTTATCGCCTAACAACTGCGTAGTCAACGAAGATTTGCCGAGCAGGATTAACGTGCCGGCGGCCTCATCCGGAGTTTTCACGACTTGCAAGGCGCCGCCGTAAGCTTCAATCCGTCCACGCAATTCACGTAAACGCCCGTCGTCCGTGGCAATGCCGTCCCCTAACAAAGCGCCGACATGCTCCAGCGATACTGCGCGACCGGAATACTCGACTTGCTGCGGCGTCGGCAGAATCTTCCCAGTAAAGTGCGGCAAAAAGTATGGCGACGGCAGTGCCGCCTCCGGCTCGGCGGCACTGCACACTCCGGCGATACAGATCGTTACGGCTGACGCCAAGGTTGCTGAAAACCAGCTTTTGCCTGAACGCATGATATGCCTCCTGTGGTGTTGCGATAGATTGGACGGATGGGGATCAGACTGATCGGTCCGATCAGTCCGATCATAATAAGCCAGACTCCTGCCTCTTTGTGGCTAATTCTCTTTTCCCATCTGTGTCCATCCGTGTTCATCCGACAGGCAATCTTGGCACCTTGGCGGTTCCTTCCCCCCGTCAGCGCAACAAAAACGCCGTACCACGGGGTATGTGTTCATAACACCCCATATCCACCTTGCCGGAAAAACGATCTACCCGTGTTTGCCCATCCAAATCCTTCGCGCCGGGCTCTGTCATCCAGGCCTGATTCAGTCCGGCGTTTACCCCAGCCGAGTCGCCTGCTAAGTGATAGCCATCAACAAATGTCGGCGCAACATTCGTAATGTTGTTGTCACCCGGCAATGCAACCGAAGATAGGCAATTGGTGAAATATGTTCTGTTTGCCAGACCAACTACATCAGTATCATGTCCATAGATGATGGTATTCACGAAATGCACTGCGCTGGTAGCGGTGGTATTTACATGACGCCACCCCCAACCGGTAGGATTGTCAACGATGGTGCAATTTTCTATGAGCGCCGCAACTTCCTTGTTCGGTATATCTGCCCCTATCTCAATCCCCACAGCGGCACGCGTCCCCGTTCCGACGCTGTTGCCCTGAATCAGACAGTTTCGTAGGTAAGGCATCCCGTAATAGAATTGTTTGCTGCTATTGTAAATATATACGCCGGCGGCAACACCGCCGGGCGATGCGTCATTCGATACAATCTGGCAGTTTTCAAACAGACCGGCATACCACATTACCACTCCGGCGCCTTCGCGAGGCGCCGCATTATAGGCAATCAGGCAGTTACGAAATGTGGCAACTCCGTTAAGGGATCGACTTTCTAACAAAACGCCACCGCCACCATAG
>JBMNRV010000033.1:0-21902 GCA_050944835.1 Kiritimatiellia bacterium | reverse complement strand
GAAACGCACGGCTCAGCATAATGATGAAAATAAATCCAATATCCACAATCTAATACAAATGCACGTCGTAAAATGTCTTCATTTAATTTTCAATTATTTCCCGCAAATAAACTGCGCGCCTACACGAAGCTGCAATGGCAAATCTTATTCGGAAAAAGATTGCCGGGATGGGGTTCACTCCGGAGACTGATGCAGCGGGCAATGTGATTGTGCGCTTGACGGAAGGCAAAAAGGGCGCTCCGGTGGTTATAGCGGCGCACATGGACGAAATTGCCCTGATGGTTAACCTGATCGAGCCGGATGGCCGTCTGCGTGTTATTCCGTCGGGGGGTCTGATGCCACATAAAGCCGGCGAGCGCATAATGGATATTATAGGCGACGGCGCGATTCTGCCCGGCGTATTGTCTTGCGGGTCGGGTCATATCCGCACGCTGAATAAGACGCCGGAATGGAGCGATTACTGGGTGTTTACTGGGTTGACCGAAGCACAATTGCGTGCCGCCGGTGTGCATGAAGGCGCTTCGCTGGTGCCGGCGCGCGCAGGGCGCGGGCCGGCGCTGTTAGGAGACCCGGCCGATCCGTTGGTTGGCGCCTGGACTTTCGATGACCGCATGGGTGTGGTGGCGCTGCTGCGTCTGCTGGGGGCGATCAGCGCGGAAAAAATTTCACCGGCCTGGCCGTTGCTGATAGCCTTTACTGTGCATGAAGAAGGCGGTTGCCATGGCGCTAAAGTGTTGGCGCATCGTGAACAGCCGGCGGCTTTCATTGCGGTGGATGGATGCCCTGTCATGCAAGAAGTGCCGTTGAAATTAGACGGACGGCCAGCCATTTGGATCAAGGACGCGAAAACCTGTTATGACCAGCGTTTAATCCGGGCATTGTGCGATGCCGCCACGGCCGCGGGAGTGGATTTACAGCGCGCCGTTTACACTAGTCCATGGTCTGATGCCAGCGCAGTATATGATGCCGGTGGCGCTCCCGGCGTAGCTTTATTTGGGCACGTCCGCGATAATAGCCACGGATTGGAAGTCGCCCGGCTGTCAGTCTTTGACAATGTGCTGAAGGTGCTGGTCAAACTCCTTAAAACCTGGCCCGGGCCTGCGATTTGACGTAGTCGCTGCGCCGGACTATGCGCTGACCCTTAGCTGTTTTGCTTCTAGCGGAACTGGACGGAGACGGACAGACACGGACTGACACAAGTGGGCGGGAGAGGATGAGCTGCCAAGACATGGCCTTCAGCCTTCATACTCGGGCGGCTGGGAAGTGTCGTCGGTGGTTGTATCCTTTTTCGCCGTCGGCGGTGTGTCGAGCATGATTTCACGAGTCAAGTCCTGGGAAGCGCGTCGGAGTTCTCCGACGGCGCGCCCCAGCGAACGCGCAAGTTCCGGCAGGCGGCGCGCGCCGAAGAGCAGCAGGAGCACCAGCAGCACCACCAATATCTCGCCGATTCCGGCGTTGCCGAGGAAGGCGAGTGGCGGAAGAATGACTGACGTTGCATGGTAACAGAATGTCATATTAAAGGGCAAAAAAAAGGCGGAGAGACCTGTTCAGTCACCGGTCTCTCCGCCTTTAATCTGATCAATAATTATAGAACACGAATTCCACACGGCGGTTCTGAGCCCAAGAACCTTCGTCGCTGCCTAACGCCAAGGGCTTTTCTTCTCCATAGCTCTTAGTCTGGACGATTGCGCCGTCAATACCGAGTCCGATCAGGTAAGCCCGTACAGCCAATGCGCGTCTTTCGCCTAAGGCCATGTTATATTCCAGGCTGCCGCGCTCATCGCAGTGTCCTTCCGCTATGACACCGACTTTGGGGTTGGCGCGCAAATAATCCGATACGGCTTCGATTTTACTGCGTTCGCTTGCGCTGATGTGGGTGCTGTCGTACTCAAACTGCACATTTTCGAAATTCAAGCCGGAGATCACCTGCATGTTTTCAGGTCGTCCGGACTCCCATCCCTCAGCGGACAAATCGCCTAGATCGCTTACCCCGGCAATGCTGTCGGCGCCGCTGCTGCCGTCAGGCAGTCCGCCTTTTTTACGTCGGCAGCCGATGTTAAAACAGAGAATGCCGGCCATCAGTAACACGGTCAAAGTAAATAAACGATTTTTCACAAACATTTCCTCCAGTAGATTTGTCGCCATTTTACAGCAATCGCTACTGCGTCGCTCCGGTATTTTACCTGGGCGCCCAAGCCGGCGCGAACCATTCTCCGGCTTCAGAATCTGGAAGCAAACTTATACAAGAAGCGCTCATGCTGTCAAGCACGAAAAGGCGTGAAATGCGATTGCGGGTGCGGGTACAGATGATATGCCTGCCGTCGGGCGCCCATGAAGGGTCTTCGTAGTCGCCGTTCCCGCTGCTGATTTGCCGGAAGTCCAGTGTTTCCGGATTGAGCACGCAGATTTGGTAGGCGCCTCCAACGCGGCTGGAGTAGGCTATGAAGCCGTTGCGGCCCCAGTCGGGATCAACGTTTTCGGAGCCGCTGCTGGTAATACGCCGCGGGTCGCCGCCGTTGCGGTCAATCATATAAAGCTGTGGCGCCCCGGGCGCATCAGAGACATAAACAATGCGGCGGCCGTCGGGCGACCAGGATGGGCTGGCCTCCGCCGCCCGGGTGGTGCGTGTTAAGCGGGTCAGTCGGCCGGAACGCAAGTTCTTTATGAACAAGTCGGGGTTGCCGTCTTTGGAGAGAGTCAGGGCGAGTTCGTCGCCGCTGGGCGCAATGGCCGCGGAGGCATTTAAGCCAGGGTAATTTGACACACGTTGCCGGGCGCCGGTTTCCAATGTTATCAGATATACGTCGGGGAAGTGAGATAGGAAGGATGTGTAAACAATTTGCTTGCCGTCCGGACTCCATTTTGGCGATAGGCTCAAACTGCGGTCATTCGTGAGCTGGCGCAAGTTGGCGCCGTCAGAATCGCAAATATAAAGCTCCTTATGGCCGGTGCGATTGCCGACCATGACGATGCGGGTGGCGGACATGCCGGGATGGCCGGTGATCGCCTGGATGATGTCGTCGGCGACTTGGTGCGCCATGCGGCGCGCATTCCGCGCGGGCATGCGGTAGGCCTTGCCCAGATAACGTTCGCGGGTGATGACATTATAAACTTCACAGCGCACCCTCAGATTGTCGCCCGCCGGTTCCACCGTGCCGGTGACAGCGAATTCCGCGCGTCCGGCCGAGATGATTTCAAACCATCCGGAGCGTTTCAGATCGGCTTCCAGCGTGCGGTAAAACAATTCCGCGGCGGCCCCGCCGGAATATTTCAAACCAGAGAGATTCAGCAACGAGGCGGCGGTCATGGTTTTGGTGACCCGCACTTGGGCTGGGGCCGTGCCGGCCAGGAGCAGCATCAGGATCAATCCGTGGTAAATTAATGTTTTTTTCACAATGTCTCCTAAGTAGTTTGTAAAGCGCCGTGATCAAACTTTAACCGGCTTGTTTCAGGTGTGTGCGGCGCAGCGCTACAATGCATTGGCTTTGATTTTGCCGGGATCAGCCACCGGTTTGCAAGTTTTAAAATCTGTCATATTATAGTCGCTCTGCAAGAACCGACAAGTAATTAACACTAGCCAAGCGGATGAATTTTGTTATCATGTTTCATTCTTTTTTTTATATTTATGAATACGTGTTGTTTCAAACTGTTTCCCCGGATGCGCCGCGCTCTTCTTGCCATTGTCTTGGCGGTGTCGGCGGCCGGTTTCACGTTGAGCGCGGATGATGAATACACCGCCGCCGCACGGCGACGATTTAAGCCGGATAAACCGGCGGCGTGCATGGATTATTCCGTGACTTACCGCCTGCTGGGGCTGGAACTCAAGCAGCTGGCCGACGCCACGGTTACCGCCGAGGAAGGGTTCTGGCCGGGTTTGGACGGCGCCTTTCGTCCGGCCTGTCTGGTAGAATTTGTATTGAGCACAGGAGGGGCGGGTGCGGAAGACCAGCGCGGCATGGTTCAGATTTATAACCGCATTACCGCGGTGCTGACCATGCCTGATTTGAACGCCGTGTTGTTCATCAAGCGTTCCAAACAGAGAATCAGCCTGTTATGTAAGCGTAAGTTTTTGGACAACCTGGAAGTTTACAATACCGAGACCGGGGCGTTGGATTATGTCTGTCACGACTATCTCTCTAATACCGTCAGCACCAATTTGGTCGGCGCGGAAGATTTGACACGCCAAGGCCGCGAGGTCTCACGCTTCCTGAAAGTTTTACACGCCAACTATCATAATTACTTGGCGCAGGATGACCTTGATCCGGAAACGCCGGTGTATATCTACACTGAAGGCGATTTGGTCCCTTTCCGTCTTGATTTCGGCCGGGAACGCGATGTTGTGCCGGTGTTGGGCAGTGAAATCCCAGCGATGTATTTTGCCGCCCGCCCGCATCGTGATGCCCAGGGACGCGGCCGTAATTTCGATATGTGGGCAGCCTCTTTCCTGGATGTTTCCCTGAAGTCCGAGCAGCCCGACTTGGTCAGCCTGGCGCGCAGCAGCCTGCCTTGGAGTATGGTGCCGCTGCGGACTGATTTAGGATTGCCGCTTGGCGCCATCCGTTGCTTTTTAACGGGTATTCGCGCCTTGCCGTTGCCGGGCAAGGCGCCGCCCGGCTTGCAAGCCGGAGCGCCGTCACCCGGCGGCGTTTAAAACTTCTGGGCGCGCTTGATATCCACATGCGCGCCGACATTTAAATATGACCGTAACCGGAAACATTCATGTTCTGCCGGATCATGTGATCAACCAGATTGCCGCCGGTGAAGTTGTCGAGCGCCCGGCCTCTGTGTTGAAGGAACTATTGGAGAATGCACTGGATGCCGGCGCCGATCAGATTGATGTGGATACGGCCGACGGTGGGCGCGCGCTGATACGTGTGGCCGATAACGGCATCGGCATGACCAGGGACAACGCGCTGCTGGCGATAGAGCGCCACGCCACGAGCAAAATCAAGGATGCGGCCGATATTGAAAGCATCCGAACCATGGGATTCCGCGGCGAGGCGCTGGCCGCTATCGCCTCGGTTTCACGCTTCCGTATGCAGACCCGGCCGGCCGACAGCGTAGTCGGCACGGAAATCACTATGGCGGCCGGTAAAATTCAGGATGTGCGCGAGGCCGGTGTTGCGCCGGGGACGGTGATCGAAGTCCGCAACCTCTTTTATAATGTTCCTGCCCGCCGTAAATTCCTGCGGACAGCCTCAACGGAAAATGACCATGTCCGCCGCACCTTTATCACTGTGGCGCTGGCGCGGCCGGAGACGGGATTTTCCCTGACATCCGACCGCCGTCGAATTTATACTTTGCCGGCGCAATCGGAATTGACGGAACGATTGCGGGAGCTGTTCCCAGCGCTGGCGATGGAAAATCTACGCCAGGTGAATTATCACCGGCCGGGGTTGTCCATTAGAGGGTATGCGGGATTGCCGGCGATCGGACGCAGCGACCGCGGAGAGCAGTATCTTTACGTCAATGGCCGGCCGGCGGGCGCGCCGATTTTGTATGCGGCTATCCTCGCTGCTTATCGTGGTGTGCTGCCGCCTGAACGCCGACCGGTGCTGTTTTTGTTTTTGGAGGTGGAACCGAAGATGGTGGATGTCAATGTGCATCCCACCAAAAAGGAAGTGCGGTTCCGTGATGCCGCTGCGGTGCGAAATGGCATAGTTGCCGCGTTGTCTGAAGCTTTACGAGTGGATACCGCCAAGGCGCAGTCCGCTGGGACACAGGCTGCCAATGCGCAGGGTGCGGAACCCGGACAAAAAGACGTTGATCTCCCGGCCATGGACCAGTTCCTGCGCGCGATGCAGTCCCGCACTTGGCAGCGCTCGGCGCCGGGCGCCGGCGCCGCGCCGCCGCGCCCGATACCTGTGACGCTGACGGCAATCAGCGGGGTTACACCTGCTCTGGGCAAACCTGCCGGGCCGCCGGCAGGCGACGCTAAGTCCGGCGCTGAAACGTCTGTGCCAAGCGCCACGCCAGGCGCTCCGGCGGAAGATGCCGCTGCTAAGGCGCCATGGTCGTGGTACCGTTTGCTGGGATTTGTCGGTAGCCGCTATGCCGTACTGGAGACTGCCGACGGTTTGGCGCTGCTGGACCCGCATGCCGCGCATGAGCGGGTGTTGTATGATCGTTTCCGCCGCGAATATGAAAAGCAAAATGTTACAGTTCAGCCTCTGTTGAGCGCGGTTACATTGGATTTGCCGCCGACGGATTCGGAGCGCGTCCGGCGCTGCCTGCCGTTATTGCAACGGATCGGATTCGGTATTGCAGAATTCGGCGGGGACTCTTTTGTTGTTGATGCCGTGCCGGCCTGTCTGGAAACCGGCACGCCGTTGGAAATTATCGCAGCGATCGCCGCCCGCCTGGATGAGGTCGGCAGCGCCGCCGGCGCCGTTGCCGCTGCCAAGCGTACCGTCCGCGAAGAACAGGCGATACGCGCCGCCTGCCATGCGGCGGTTAAGGCTTCGCGTTCTTTGGACCAGACGCAGGTGGATGCGTTGCTTGATCAACTGATTCGGACGGCGATGCCCTATACCTGTCCGCATGGCCGTCCGACCTTGATCTATATTTCGCTTCAGGAGCTGAACCGGAAATTCGGACGGGAATGAGTTCGGCAATGGTGTTCCAGGTCGGCGTAGTGTTCCCGCAGGCCGGTCCGCGCCGCGTTATGGCGGGCGGCATCGCCCTTATCCATTTGGCCGGCGATTGTCCGGCGCAAATCGCGCAAAGGCTCTTGGGCCATGTTAAACAAGCAGACCGTATCCCGCAGCAGCTGTTCACTGCTGCATGTAAATTGTCGGGGTTCCGTTGCTTCGGGGTTGAGATTCAGAAGCTGCCGTAATGGGCTGTCGGTGTCCTGAAGTTCCTCTTCATTTTCCAGCAAGGCGTGGGCGGAACGCAGGTAGGAGAGCGCCATTTGCAGCAAGCTGACAAAGGCTTTTTCCCGCGGGTCGGCGCGCGATGCCTTGGCGGCCATGGCGGCGTGTTCCAGAGCTGACTGGAGGGAATAAATGGCGACTTCTATGTGAGTCTTGCGTTGGTCCTCGGCATGTTCCTGCATGCATTCCCGGATGCGCTCCACGGACATTTCGAAAAACACTTCGCTCCGCGCCAGATGCACCGCCCGATTTAAGTCATAAATAGTTTGTTGTTCCATAATCAGCCGCTTGGAGACTTGCATATTTAACAGGTTCATGCCATATTATCCAGCAGTTTTCAAGGAAATTATGTGACGGCATGGAGGTTAATAATGCTGGACTTGAAACAGATTCGAGATAATACCGCAGCCGTCGAGGCGGCTCTTAAAAAACGCGGCGCGACGGATTTTCTCGCGCCACTGCGCGGTTTGGATGAAGCGCGCCGCCGTCTGATAACGGAGACGGATGAGCTTAAGCGGCAGCGCAATGCGGCGTCTGAGGAGATTGGCCGCCTTAAGAAAGCCGGTCAAGACACATCCGCCGGCCAGGCGGAGGTAAAGGCGTTGGGGCGGCAGATCGCGGAAAATGACAGCGAATTGCGGCGATTGGAAACCGATTTGCGCGCTGCCCTGTTGGCCATCCCTAATTTGCCGCATGCCAATGTGCCGTTGGGTTCTGACGCTTCCGGCAATGTCGAGGTGCGGCGATGGGGCGCCCAGCGCGTTTTCGATTTTACGCCGCAGTCGCACTTGGTCTTGGGTGAAAGTCTGGGGATACTTGATTTTGCCCGCGCGACACGCCTGAGCGGAACGGGATTCCCGTTGCTGGTCGGCGCCGGCGCACGCTTGGAGCGTGCCTTAGTCCGCTTTATGCTGGATATGCATACCCGCGAACATGACTATCTGGAAGTCGCTCCACCATATCTATGCAATGCCGCCGCCATGACCGGCACCGGCCAATTACCCAAGATGGCGGAGGATATGTATCACCTGCCGGTTGACGGTTTATATCTCGCCCCCACGGCTGAAGTCCCTGTGACCAATATCTATCGCGAGGAAATTCTGGAGCGCGATCTGCCAATCCGGTTGGTGGCGTATTCGCCATGTTTCCGCCGCGAAGCCGGCGCCGCCGGCCGCGAAACGCGGGGATTGATCCGGGTGCATCAGTTCGACAAAGTGGAAATGGTGAAATTCACAGCGCCGGATCAGTCCTATGCGGAACTGGAAACCCTGACCGCCAATGCAGAAGATGTGTTGCAACGCTTGGAATTGCCATACCGCGTTATAGAGCTATGCGCCGGCGATTTGAGCTTTGCCGCCGCAAAATGCTACGACATAGAATTGTGGGCGCCCGGCCAGAATGCCTGGCTGGAAGTCTCTTCCTGCAGTAATTTCGAGGCATTCCAGGCGCGTCGAGCCAATATCCGCTACCGAAATGTCGCCGGCAAGCTGGAATTTGTGCATACGCTTAACGGGTCAGGCGTGGCGCTACCGCGCCTGATGGTGGCATTGCTGGAAAATGGCCAGCAGGCCGACGGCACAGTTACTCTGCCAGTGGCGCTGGCGCCTTATATGGACGGCGAAACCATCCTGCGCCCGGCGGAAAAACAGCAACGGCTGTAACATGATGATTTACCGCGGTAAGATGCGAAGAAAACGCGCTGTGTGCCGATGCCTTATGTTTATATTCGGCTGGCTGATTCTGGCTGGCGCAGGTGTGGCATCGGCTTTGGAGCCGCCCACCAATGTGACGGCCACCGCCGGCGCCTATACCAACCAGATCGCCTTGACTTGGGGAGCCGCAGTCGGTGCATCCGATTATCAGGTGTTTCGCAACACGAACGACCTGCCTGAAACCGCTGTAGAGCTGATTACCACCACCAATCTGTATTATGACGATGCCGACGTTGTTCCCGGCGTTTATTATCATTACTGGGTCAAGGCCGGCAATGATACAACCAACAGCGTATTCAGCGCGGGAGCGATGGGGTATTGCCGTTTGGCGGCGCCCCGCGGTCTGGTCGCCGGCGCTGGCACGCTATTTAATGCAGTCGCTTTATCCTGGGAGCCGACCGCCCATGCCGTCGAATACCAGGTCTGGCGCCATACTGCGACTAACGCTGCCGCTGCTGCTGTTCTTCTGACCAATACAGTTGCCACTGACTGCCTGGATAACTCCGCCCGTCCAGCGCGGCATTATGTGTATCGCGTGCGGGCTGTGGCTGAAAGCGGCATTGAGGGTGAATTCAGCGACGGCGCGGAAGGCTGGCGGCGGATGGCGACTGCTTGCGATTATGACGGCGACGGGCGGGCGGACTTGGTATTGTATAACGCCGTTGCCGCGAGTTGGCAGGCTTACCTTTCGGGGGATAATTACGTCGAGGTGAATTTAAACTTTGGTGGCCGCGATTTTGTCGCAATCGCCGCCGATTATGACGGCGACGGCAAGGCTGATCCGGCAGTTTACAGAGAGCAGGACGGTTTATGGGCAGCGCTGTTGTCGAGCGAAGCTTACCGGTTTATAACGTTCAGATTCGGAGGTAAAAAGTTTCGACCTCTGGCCGGAGATTACGACGGGGATGGCAAGGCCGATCCGGCGCTTTATAACGAAGAGCAAGGTCTTTGGCGTGTCTGCCCGTCCAGTATGTCGTGGCAGGAGGTAATGATTGCCTTCGGCGGGCGCGGGTGGCGTCCGGCGCCGGCGGATTATGACGGCGATGGGTTGACCGATCCGGCGATATACCACGAAGGACAGGGTGTCTGGCAGGTCTTGTCTTCCGCTGCGCAGTATGCGCCGGTCCAGGCGCTTTTCGGTGGGCCGCAATATCGTCCGGCGCCGGCGGATTACGATGGTGACGGCAAAGTTGATCCAGCTCTGTACCATGTTGAAACCGGTCAGTGGCTGGTGATGATGTCTAGTGCGCAATACAGACTGGTGTCCGCATTCTGGGGCGGGCGCGGGTGGCGTCCGGCGCCGGCGGATTATGACGGCGATGGCAAGGCTGATCCGATGGTGCGGCAGGTATCCTCCGGGACTTGGCGGGTGATGTTTTCCGGAAGCCATTATGCGGGTATGCAGGCCGCCCTGGGTGGGGGCGGCGGCGCGTGGCAGCCTGTATCTGCGCTTTGCAATCCGTCGTTTTATTTTCTGTGTTTCGGCGATAGTATTACCTATGGTTACGGCAGCAGCTCGCAAAGTCCTGCCACCGGGTATCCGATGCTGCTGGAAAACAAACTGAATGAAAATTTCGGCGATTATTTTGTTTCTATTAATGTCGGCATTGACGGCGAAGATACGGCAGAAGGCATTGGACGCTTTGCGGCGATGCTGGATGCTTACGCGCCTCAACTGGTTTTGCTGATGGAAGGTATCAACGACTTAGGCGGCTCGCGTTCATATTCAAAAATTGCCGACAATTTACGCGGCATGATCGGCATGGCGCAGGCTAGGGGTATCCCGCTGGTGATAGCCACGATTTCGCCGGTAATTTCTACTCCGGAAATTGATCGCAGCGCCCAGTACGCCAGAATTTTGGGGTTTAACCCATGGATTTATGATATTGCTGAGGACTTGAATCTTCCTGTAGCACAGGTTTACGAGTCCATCACCGCCGTGTCCGGCTGGCAATCTTCGCTGATTGAGTTCGAAAGCGCCAACCATCCCAACGACGCCGGATACCAGCGTGTGCGCGACGCATTTTACAGCGTCGTAGCCGACGGCATCAATTCCGGTCTGTATTATTGAGATTGAGTGTTATTGCAGCGCAGCCAGCCCAGCTGGGCGGGCGTGGAGAGTCCATAAGCTAAGCGCGAGAATGGCGGCTGCGCCGGAGCCGCCCAACTGGACCAGACGGCGATTTCCTTCACACCTTGTTCCAGTTCCCAGCGGTGGATGATATTGATCCGGATAGTCTGCCCGGGTCCCACCATGCCCTCGAAGAAAGTCCAGGGCAGGCGGAAGGTAAACGACCAGCATTTATCATCCTCTGCACGCTCCAGAACGCTCCAGCCGCCGGGGTTGCGGCGGCCGCTGACGGCCCGATAGGCGACATTGCCGGCGCGGTCTATTAAAAATTTTTCCGTCGGCCAGAGCCGGCGCGGTTCGATTTCTATAGACAGTGTTTCTGTCACGTTGCGCGCCGGCATTTCCTGGTCGGGAAAGGTTTTCCGCCAGATTTTCGACGCGTCGGCAACGGGACAGCGCACCCGGAAATAGAGCGCCTCGGCATCTTGTGCCGCCTGCCAGGTAGTTTGCCATTCACCCGGTTCGACAGCCGCCGGGGTGGTCAGTATCCGGGCGGTGAGCACGTGCTGCGCAACGACATGGCGGTTAATCTCCCAAGGCCGCTCTCCCCAGCCATCGTCGGCACGGGTGGGCGTCAGTTGTGGACAATCTGCGGCCAGGCTGGTAATGGTTTTGCCGGTGTATTCCGGGAATAAAGGTTTGCCGGCGCGGATTTGTTCTGCCAGACGCGGGAAATCTGTGTCGAGCAGGCTTTGCAATTGGCGCATCCGCCATTGGATTTTGGCAGGGAAAAATTTGTATCCTTCGGCTTCGGGATGGAAGCCGAGTGTGGAGTCAGCCTCCATCAGTTTAAGCAGCCGGGCATCAAGCGCCAGCTCTTCCTGTACGATGTTGCGCATGGTCTGCAAGGTTGACTGTGGGTCAGAGACTTCGCCGCGAAACAGGCGCTCGCGGTGGGCGTAAAACTGAAAGATGTTGCTGGCGCTTTGGAAATGAATGCCCAGCGCTTCAGCAATGCCGACTTCGCGGGCGCGGTCGGGCTGGCCGTCGAAATCGTGCAGGATTTCTTTCAGAATGGCGACGCCGCGGTTCCAATTCCGGCTCATCGCATCGCAAAGCTCAAGCGCTTCCTCAAGCGTATGGGAATAGTTGATGGCCTCCCCGATGCGGTCGCCACTATAATCCATTTTTAAGAGCCAAGTCGGCGCCAGTGGCGCGTCCACCGGCTCCAGAAACAGCGGCCAGGCGGGGCCGTCATGCATCGGCCCGTAGTACTGCATCATGCAGTTGACCGGATAATTTTCATAACCTTGCCAGAGCAGTTCGTAAGCGCGCGCGGCATCATTCGCGCGGTCGGCCCAGGAGATTGCGGCCAGACGGCGCAGGAACTCATGTTCATTAGCGGGAAATGGGTCAAATGCCAATTCGCCGGCCGCCTTGTTCATGATACCCGGATAATTGCCGAAATACCAGCACATCATTACCGCGCTGACATCCAGTCGGCGCATCTCTGTGTATTTGCGGTACAGGCTGGAGGGCACCGGCACGTAGGGTACGGTCGCCACTTCATGCGAGCAGCCTACTTGCAGCTTGGCTGAGACCCGCGCGTCGGCCGCCCGGGCGCGTGTGGCGCATGTTTTGAAAACTTTACTGGGGCCGACGTACGAAAGCCAGTAATCTCCGGCATGGCGCGGCTTGCCCAACTGTTCCTTTGCGCCGTTTGACTCAAAATTATACTGGAAGATCACTCCGGGCGGAATATGCCCGGCGATATCCTCAATCCATTCGAAATTAGTTGATTCACTGACGGAGCTGCTGTTGCCCGGGACATACAGCCAGCAGATCAATTCCGCGTCCGGCTCGGCGGCGATCATACCGGCTTGCATGAGCGCCATCGTTTCCTGGACGATTTTCCAGGGTTCGGCCTGGATGCCGCGTTGGCACAGGGTCTGACATGGGGCGCCACGCATCGCGCAGGTTGTTCCGCGTTCGCCCAGGCTGATATTGATCAAACCGCCTAACCCGGGGGCATCAGAGAAGATGCTGTACATGCAATCGTGGAGATAACGTTTGGCGGTATCCGAAAATGGGCAGAATGCTATCCGGTTATTCAACTGGACGCCGCCTAGTTCCGGATACCGGCGCAGCACCGGCGAATCCAATGTCCAAGACAGCGGCTCGATAGCAAAGAGGTAAATTTTAATACCGTAACGGCGGCATTGCTGGATGGTGCGCCGCAACTTGGCCAGGCGCTGCTCGCGGTCCGTGCCGTATTCCGGCGCCAGATCGGTGCGCGCCAAGTCTTTGAATTCCACCGTCAGCCAGAGACCGTTGATGCCTTCGTATGCCAGACGGGCCAGATAATGATCGGGATAGTAATCAACGTTGTCCATTAATTCATCGCGCATTTTCGGTGGACGCTTGATAGGGCCGAAAAAGCAGCGGGATACTCTGGTCTTAACCACGGGCCGCCGTTCCGTCACGCCGGGCTTCAGGAACGGGCCGCCGGTGCGCGCAATCTCGTCCTCCAAAAAGTAGATGCCGCGCCGGATGCCTTCCGTGTCATTTGCCAGAATCCGGCAGGCGATATCAGTGATCTCAATCCGATAAGTCTCAAAACATGCGGTATTCGCCTGGCCGGTTTCAATCCGGTAGCCGCGCCCTACAGGGATGGCGCCGGCCTGCAGGAATTCGCACAGATCGGCGTAAGCGGTTTCCAGACAACTGTCCGGGTCGTCAAATCCCGGCACGATTTCCACACCGGCAGCCAGGCTGATTTCGCCTGGCTGCGGCTGCTGCCGGCGCCAAGGATGCGGCTGGTGCCGTGGCTGTTTGAGCTCTTCTACAAACTTCCAGGAGGTTTCGGGCGGTTGGGGTGGGACAGGTTCCAATTGCATGTTTAAATCCTAGGTACGTGCCAGGCTTCGCCCGGCAGCATTGAATTTTTCTAACATCCCCGCCAAGGTACAGTCTACTACGGGCAAGTCAAGAATTGTTTCACCTTTGTCTGGCGGATA
The DNA here is from genome assembly GCA_050944835.1 of Kiritimatiellia bacterium. Taxonomy (GTDB): domain Bacteria; phylum Verrucomicrobiota; class Kiritimatiellia; order JAAZAB01; family JAAZAB01; genus JAXGPF01. The sequence goes on along the minus strand of JBMNRV010000033.1, from coordinate 8,227 downwards.
CTAACAGCGAGGCAACGTGAAAAACCGCGCCCATTTTAGAAATCACTTGGGAAATTGAAGCACTACAGGCTTGGCAGCCCGCTCTGGCCGGAAATTTTCCCGCTGCGCTGTTTTTCCGCCCGCGCTGGCTGTCAAGGTGTAGGAATATTGGGATAAGGCTGGGGATTCAGGTCCCGCCAAAGCAGTCAGAATGTAATCGGTCAACATAAGGACACCCGGCGTGCCGGGAGCGGGCGTCCGGCCCTGCGCATCGGTTTTCAGCATGCGTAATGGCGGCAGTCCGTCGCCCTCCTGCTCGGCCTGGCAGACCACCTCCGCATTCGCTACCGGTCGGCCTGCGGCATCCTGAACCGTCACCACCGTTTGCCGGCGCACAATGAGCTTGGGAACTTGTACCTTCCCAGCCCGGTTGGTCCATGTCTGCTGCACATCGCCCAGCCGCGGCTGATCCCATTCACAATCAACCAGCACCACACCTTTATCGGTATAAGTCAACGACCAGTTTCGATCGTTTCCCTGGAAGATGCAGCCGGTCAGCTCGGCATTGATGCCACCGCGGTCAAAGATGACCGTTCCGCAATTGATAAACTTACAGTCATAAAGTTTATGCAAACCGTTGGCCAGCGGAAATTCCACTCTTTCAAACACAGTGTTTCGGATACTGTAATCTTTTAATTCCGGGGTATAGACAGACATCTCCATGCCATAAAGCATACCCTTGACTCCCGCGATACGTGCATTCTCCAGCACAGTTGATCCCATGTAAACGCCGCGCCCATTGTCGCCAATCTCGCACCCGGATGCGGAATCCAGCGGCTCGATCCGGCTGTTGTACACATATAATCCGCCACCCCACTGGAGTAATTTGTCATCCAGCCAAGGCAGTTTACCGACAAACAAGCTCCAGCGATTGGTTGGTGTGCAGGCGAATAGCAGTGTGGCATTAATGGATTGATTAGTCCGGTCGCCCAGAACCAGGGCATTCATCCGCTTCGGTACTTTCCAGAAAATCTCGCCATTTTCGCCCTGAATGAAATATGGGTGGACATAAAGATTGCCGTGCATGATCAAAGTCTCACGCGGCCGGTCAGACCCGCCGACTTGGAACACGGTTTCCGAGCCATCGTTCGCGCCAATGATTAGGTTGCCGGTCAGCGCACATGTCTGGGAGGCGGAGTCGTATTTTACGCGGCCCCAGCCACAGGCGCGGTCCATGGCGGCCAGGCGTTCCAGTGTGCAGGGTAGGGATGGTGGATAGTCAACCACAATAATGGCATCACGCGCAGTATCAATATATACCCCGGCCTGCGCTGGCACTGTCGCCAGCATGGTAATTGCAATAAACAACAACGCTTTGATTAATGCAGCCAAAACACCACCCTTCCGTGTGTATTCATAACTTCAGGTTAGCGCACAAAGGTTTAATTCCGGTTTTTTGTTTTCTATGGGAGGTCAGAGAAAGAACTCAAACTCTCATTCCTCAAAATCCGTAACCTTGCCTCCCAACTCCAATTGCAGGCCGTCCACCCAGACATCACCGACAGTATTCAGTAATATGCCAAAATCACTCTCGCTGCCCCGGTGGCGCGCCGGGATCACGACATCCGCTACAACATAACGTTGCCAGTCTGCCGTGACAACAATGTTGGTCTTAGCGCCGGAGGGCGCGTGCCGCACCCATAATTTCTCGCCGCCTTTTCCACCCTTAGCCCAGAACGACCAAGTATAGCTTGTCGGGTGATCATGCTGCGGATCGCAAGACCAAGTCAACCAGGCCCACGGCGGTTCCACCGCCGCCCGCTTAGTAATCTTGACGCAGTTCCGCCCGAATTTCGCTGTCCCGGTATAATCCAAGGTCCAATTATGGCAGTTATAAAAATAATCCGGATAACCTGGCACGGTTATCTGCTCGAAGCTCGGATTGGGGAATTTGTTTTTCCGGTCCATCCGGGCATTGTTGGGATATGCGGTTTCCGCCGGCGGGATTTTTTCGGGCCCGGAAGATGTAATAGTCCATGCCACCGGCTCAACCAATCCCGAGCCCAGCCTATAAACTCGCACGGCAAAAGGCTCCAGTTCCTCGCGGAATACACCGTCTTCCACCGGCAGGGTTTTGTCCGCGAATACCCGCCGCACCGCGCCGGTGAGCCCCGTCACGGCAAACTCCGCCGTCACGGGATAATACCGGCTGTTAGCCGCCACCAGCGCCAATTCACCAGTTTGCGGGTCGCGGAAGATTTTCGCCTGTACATCAGGATATATTTCACGCTCGGGAGCGAAATGCACCTCCTGCCAGCCCTCATCCGCAACTGATGCGGCGCGGTATTGCGCCTGCTGCCGGACCTCAGGCTGTATCGCCATATTCCCGATCACCTTAACCTTGTCAATTATGGGCTTAAAACGCGCGGCGGACGGCGCTTGGAGCGTTTGATAACAGAACCATAACAATCCTTTGGCGCCATGAATTACCGCCAGGAAATTCTGGCAGTCCTGTTCCGCATCCGTCAAGCCGCGTTTGCGGCAACCGCTCCAGTATCCGGCCACCGGCACCACCCAAACCGCCTTGCGGAATTCTTCCGCGCGCTGATCGTTCCAATATACAATCTTGGAGACAAAATTTGGAGTATTGCGCCCGGTCGGCCCGGCGGGTATCCAGTACGGATCCGTACTGAGGATATCACTACAGGTGACGTATTCCGCACCCGCCGGAATATGGCTGGAATACAGCAGCACGACCGGATGGTACCCATCTATCTGATGCGTCAGCTGGTAGATGGCATCCAGCGACTGGGTCATATCAAACCGCCGGCTGTCAAAAGGCTCGTCGAAGCTGAAATATGCCATTAGGTTATCTGCGTCCCGCAAACTTTGCAACGTTTGTTCAGTCAAAGGCAGGTTTCGATTCACGTATTCCCGGAATAAATCCGTTTTGACTGGCGCAGGATGTCGTTTGTTCATCAAAAACATGCGCATCATTACCGATCCGCCCTTGCGCGCTTTCAGCAACTCTTTCAGTTCCTGCTCGTTCAACACTTTCTCTGGCAGTACCAATCCTGAATCCTTCGGCGGCAACCACCCGGTTTCCAGCAGTGACGTCACCTGCAATCCGTATTGCCGTGCCCGGTCCAGGTATTCTATCGCCGCCGGCAAATCTATGCGCCACTGGGAAAACGTGTTGCAGCCGGCATCCGCGATGTCTTTGAACGCCGCTTCGTTGTCCGGCTGGACGCCCGCCATGATGATCCCAATCGGGAAAAACGGACGGTCGTCTTTCAACACCACCCGGTTAATCTGGTCTATCTTCACCTCGCAACCCGGTTTGGGCGTGCGCTTGATTAGCTCCTGCTTCACCGACGCAAACGATGTTCCATCGTTGCTCTGCAGCTTAATTCTGACTGGATAACTCCCGACGGCCAACTCGCCAAGGTCGAATGTCACTGCCGTCTCCGCCGCCGCCGCCGCGGTGGCTAACGTCTTGCCATCCACTTCCACCGCCACTGACATATTCTGTAGAGTGGATTCCGGCATCCCGATTTCCGCCGTCGCAACGGCCTGTTCCTCCGTCGTGTAATAATTCCTATCCAGCCAGCCTCGCATCACCTTTAAGACCGCTGGCTGCTCCACTACGGCCTGCTGCCAAACTTCCCCGTGGGTAGCAACACGCGTCTCCACTGTAATAGAGCGCTCTGCCGGCGTCGGCGCCGGCACAGACACCGTCAATTTAACCGGCCGGGTTCCCAGCAGTTCCACCTGTTTACGCACCACCGTTTCTTCGCTCGTTACCGGCCGGTCAATCACTACCACCTCCACTTCGCCAGTCGTGGAGTTCCCGGCTTTCAGTTCCAGTTCCACGCGGTAATAATTCGTCCCGCCTTCCGTAAAATATGGATGGACATCCACCCGCTCCAAAGACGCCAGGAACGGAATCCGCAACTGCTCTGGCGCCAATGGCGCCAGCGTCCCGAAAGCCGTCGGCTCGTGGAATGAGCACTTCACAGGGCGCCATATACTGAGTTCCAATTCCTCATGCGTGACTACATTGCTCGCATCCACATACGGCTGCCGCCGGTTGCGCGCGATGTTCAACCGGATATGCTCCAAGTCGCCGTATTCCAGTAACAGGTATAGCGGGAACGCCGCTTCCGCCGTCCAGCCTTCATCGCTAACCGCCACCGCCGATCGCCAAGGCAGATTCCAGGTCAGGCGCTCGCGGTTGCCGTCAATAACCCGCTGCTCGGCCTTGACGTTGAAGCAACTCAGCATAAAGTGGTAGTAAACCTTACCTTTGCCGTCCGACGATAAAAATAGCTCCACCGATTCGTCCGCCGTGACCGGCCCGTCATGCTCGCGTGTCTTCGGGTCCAGGACGTGTTTCTGCAGAGGATTGCGGCATTTGACCCCCAGATACAGCCAGGCATCGTCATACGCCAGTCGGACTTCCGTGTCATTCACGCGTCGGCCGGTGGTGTCCGTGCAGACATGAAAATTGCCCAGTGGCGAGGCATCCTGCCAGCAGGCATCGTCCAATCGTCCATCCAAAACCGGCGGCTGTGTGGCCGACACAGCCTGCGCCACCGATTCCGTCGCCACTGCGTCAGTATTCAGCGCAGTACCGCAAAAGATTGCCAAGCCAAAAGCAAATATTAAAGTTTTAGACATGATCTTTTCCTTCTTCTTACATTCTGCATTGTGGCAATACAACGCTCTTACCAAATCGAAAACATCATACCGCCTGGCACGTATTCGTAACATCCCATGTCCACCAGCCGGGAAAACCGGTCCCGGCGCGGCCGGCCGTCCAGATCCACGGCGCTGGGAATCAGCATCCAGGGTAGGTTGGTGCCGGAATTAATCCCATCTGAGCCTTTGGTCAAGCGGTAGTTTCCAGTGGAGATACCGGCAAACGATGGTGAATTCGTGATGTTGCCGCGTGCGCCGCCGAAATCGCGGGGACTGCAGCAGTAATGCACGGAATTGCTTTGCGCCTGCATATCTCCGCTCGCATTCATCCCCAGATCGCGTTCCTGGTCATTCACTGAGCCGCTCCAGCGGTTGGAATAGACAATGCAATTATATATATTATTAGTGTAAGAGACAAAAATCCCCGCACCGCGTTGTTGACTCGCTGTCCCTTGGACTTCATTGTCAACAACCGTACAGGCGCTGACTGTCCCACCGAGATTATTGATGAGGTATATTCCCCCGCCATAACAATGGGCGGCGAGGTTCCCGGCAATAAGACAATTACGTATATCGCTGTAATTCACACCTATAACAGGAGCGCCGGCATAAACTCCCCCGCCATACATGTCAGCCGTGTTGTTCAGGATAGTACAACTAACGACCGTATTAGTAAGGTGAGCATAAACACCGCCACCACGGCACCCAATCGCATGATTATTCGCGATGAAACAGTTTTCCAGCCAGGTGTTTACCATCATAACCCCGCCGCCACCCCATGCACCGTCGGCTTTCGCGCGATTATTTACAATGCGCACATCGCGAATGAAAACCATGTTGGTCTTGTTGGGACCGAGGTAGAGCCCGCCACCGCCTGCATTGGAGCCGTGGCACGAGTTATTACTGACTATGCCGCCATGTACAACGCCGGCTGCAATGTATGCGCCTCCGCCATCCAAACCAGATTTATTATCCACAATCATACAATTGTAGATCAAAACATTAGTGGAATTGCCGTCAACAAAAATCCCGCCACCTAGGCTACTGGCGCTGGTAGCAGTATTATTACTGATAAGACAGTCGGTTATCCGAACCCCATGGTCGTCTTCCGTTTTCATCACAAAAATCCCGCCCGCCCGGCCTTCACTATTATTGTTGAAGATCCGGGTATTAGTTATGGTCGTTACTCCACGAGTATGCGCTAAAAGACCGCCTCCGGCGCCCGAAGAGTTTCCGTAAATATCGCAATTATCAATCAAGGCCGCGCGGTAAACGCCAACTCCGCCGCCACCATTATTATAAGTGATGCCTCGATAAATATTGTTGTTATCAATTTCGCAATTCACAACCATGCTGGTCGGGTAACCACTGGTGTCATACAGATAAACGCCGACCCCGCCGCCCATGGCAGAAGACGCATTGTCATTAGTCACTATGTTACCCGTAATTCGGCAATTCCAGATAGCGCCGCCCATTAAAAACACGCCGCCACCACCTTTATAATTAGCTCCAGCTTTAACAGTATTGCCGATGATTAGACAATTTGTCAGTAAACCGCCAGAGTGAGTTATAAACACACCGCCGCCCCGTCCGGCGGTAGAAGTAGAATCACCACTCTGTAACACGCCATCCTGGCTGAATCCATTGGTGATGGTAAATCCATCCACAATGCCACCGGCATGCGATATCCGGAAACAGCGGTTAGTGCCGGCGCCGACCATGATGGTGCCATCCCGGTCAATCGCACCATTATTCCAACTTCGGATATGCACCGCTTTGCTCACTGAAACGATATCGGCCAATTGGTACATCCCGTTAGACACCAGGATTTCCGTCACATCCCCCTGCGCCAGCGCATTGCTGATACTGGCTTTCGGATTCGCCCAATCAAGGCCGGAATTTACATCATCCCCGCCGGCTGACGGCATGGCAACGTGATAAACCGCGCCCATTAAAACACCGGCCATCGCCCAGAAACCTGCTAGCAAATAATATAATTTCATTTTTGACCGCATAATTACTACTCCTCCCTGTTTTATTGCGAATACGTTATTATTGGCGGCTCCCATTATAGCCACATTCCGGCAAATATGTTTCTGCTGCAACATCATCCCGCAGGATGAATATTTAGTCTGGGAAGGCCATTATTTCTTAGTAAATTTAGCACTAGCATCCCATAGGCTAAATATTCATCCTATGGGATGCTAGTGTCCCCATTTCGTAAATATGACGCAAAGCTTGAAAACAGCGGCGCGCACGCGTCAAGGCCGCAGCATCGCCGGTGACTTTATACCGGCAGACCAACGCCTGTAAGTAAGCGCCGGTGGTCATGCCGCAATTTTCGTAATTCCAGAAATCCGCCGGCGTGACTCCGGGAACATGTTTTTGCTTTTCAACCACCGCATCGAAACAAGAATCCGTCAAAGGTCGGACCGTCTCCTTGTCAAGCAAAGAATATACCACTCCCTGCGGATCAATGAAATGCCACTCCACCCATTCTTCGACCGCCCGGGCGCGGTCAGCCAGAATGGCATTGACTTCATCGCTTTTTACAGGTTTACCCGTCATGGTCACACCTTAAAACCTTTAGGAATCGGCAAATGGTCAAGCGGCGCCCATTGTTTCGAGCAATGCCTTGTACTTCCCTACTTCCCTCTCAAGGGCTTTCAGACGTTGCTGGAAAGTGGCGTTGCTTTCCAGATTCAAAATCTGCCCATAAGCGGTAATGGCTGCCACGTAATTATCCCAAGCTTGATTGATATCCGCTTTTATCCGCGCCAGTTCGCCCGGTGCGGGACGGGCCGTATCCGCCGCGGTCGGCGCCAACAATGCATGCAACTTCAAGGCCAGCCGCATTGCAGCGAGGTTGGCCTGGATCAACCGGGTTTCATGCCGCGCCACGGGCACATCCGCTGCGTCCGCCAATTGCATGACGGCCTCACATTCCAGCCATTGCCTATCAATCTCTGCGCGCGCCGGGCTGCCATCCGGCAATGGCAAACCCGTCGCCGCCGTCAGGATTTTCTCCCATCCGGGCGACCGTTCATACAGCCGGACTGTCTTGGCCAGCGGTTCAAATGCGGCAAACCAATCGCCGAACTTTTCCGGATTGGCCAGACCGCGCCGAGTGGCCCAGGCGGCCGCCAGTTCCTGCGGACTGCGCCCTCGGACATTCCAGCTCCACTCCGCCAGAGTGTGATATTGGAAGTCGCCCCAGACTTGCGAAAATTCCGCATTGTTCCGGGCATCCAGACAAACTACGCCGCTGTAATGTTTTGAGAGTAAATTACTGATGGAATGGCGCATATCGGACCCCAGATCAAACCGCGACCAAGTCCGGTTCAGAAAAAGTCCGTCATAGCTCGACACCCACCCGCCCTTAACCGCATAATCCAAAATCGGTTGCTTGGGCGAGTAATGCGCTTCCACCCGGATGCCTTCCGGCGGGATCATGGCCAGACATTCTTCGAATGCCTTAACGTAATGGTCATCCATTCGCAGGAATGTAAAACATATCCGCCCGGTAAAATCCGGATATTTTTCCCGC
>JBMNRV010000032.1:0-27320 GCA_050944835.1 Kiritimatiellia bacterium | reverse complement strand
CGACGCTTTACAACTAAGCAAGCATGTCACTACCAGCAACATGGATATTTTTGAATACATATTACTCATGGCGTTATAACCTTTCGATAGTTTACCCAACTACTCAGCCAGCCCCATAGCGCATGTGAACCCGCCAAAATTTCGGAACTTAATTATTAATTTCAAATTCCGTGGGTGTTTCCCCGTCTTCCATCTGCAGGCCGTTGATCCAAACCGTGCTGCCGGGCAAGTGCCGGATTAATATCCATTGCCCCGGCAACCATGTGGACACTGGTTGCATTGTTACGCTGAAATGGTAGCGTTGCCATTTAGTGGTGAGTGTGAAATTTTCGCCGGCGACACCGCCAATAAACACGCGCACTTGATCGCCATCCTTGGCGGCCTTGGCGTAGAAGGAAAACACGCGTTTGGCGGGTGTGCTAATGTCCGCTGGGTAACAAACCAATTCCGCGCCGGAAAACGCCAGGGCGTGTTTATTGTGGATGCCGACGCCGGTGGATGTTCGAACATGATCCCAACTCCCTGCGGGCTCCCACTTGAACTTGGCGAACGGCTCGGTCCAGCGCATGCATAGCGAGGGATGACCCCGCCATGCGTTGTCCGGGTCCAGGAACCACCCGGATTCCGGCGTGCCGAGGTTGGGCAGGTTTGGCATGAAGGGACGTATAAAATCGGGAAACTGTTCATACACACTGCGTTGGGCGAACACCGGATTGGGCATGTAATTCTTTTGCTTTTCAATCTTGGCGATTATCGGGCGCAGTAAAGGCCGCGGCTCGCGCCGGGTCTCATCGGCCTGCATGTTCAACATCAATTGTATCGGCTCGGCCAATGCCGCCGATTCGATCCGGTAGGCGCGCGTGCCATAAGGTTCAATTTCATCCGTGAAGCAGTGGTCACACACCGCCAACGCCTGTTTTTCGCCAAACATCCGGGCAACGCGCACATCGGCGCCTAGTCCCGTCAGAACAAATTCCGTTTGCACCGGCGATTCTGCGCCGCTTACCGCCAGCAAGACATACCCGCCATCTGGATGTTGGAACAAGCGCGCATGCACCATAGGGAATTGCAGCGATACCGCATCGAACCGGCCAGGGTTATAGACAATTTCCTGTTCCGGTTCCGGCGCCAGCAAGGCGGGCGCGAGGGTTTGGATTTGCCGCGCCAATTCCGTCAAAGTTGACCACATTTCCGCCGCCCAGACATTGTTCAATGAAAAATATATGATACCTTTGGCGCCGTAAATCAGCGCGGCATAGATTTGCGCCTTTTGATCGCCAGGAGAAATCGGCAGGGGGGCCCGGACGGGGTCTTGTCCCTGGGTGATGGGCATGATCAGCATGGCTTTTTGATGTTTCCGTGCCGCATCCCGCAAGTCCGCGGTATATTTGGCGATAAGTTTAACCGGATCGAAAGTATAATCGCCCCAGCCGGGCTTGACGTAAAGATCGAAGATTATGACATCCGCTATCTTTAAGGCGCGTGGGTCATCGGTAAAATAACGCGAATACACGGTGTAAACCGGATGATATGGATCTATGGCAACGGCATCCCGGTAGAAATATTCCGATACCAGGTAACGCATGTCCGGATTGATCAGATTTGGCTCGTCAACATTGAAGTACATCAGTAAATTAGGGTATTCCATCATGATCCGCATATCGCGCTCTATACCCGGCCAGTTTTTTTGGTAGTATTCATGGCATAGCTGTTCTTTTTCCTCCGGAGTCTTGTCCGGCGCCGGGGGCGGTTGCACACCAGTCCATTCCGCCACCATCAGCCCATATTTTTGCGCCAGCTCCATGTATTCCGCCGCCTGACTTTCCGGCATGGTGTATCCATGAATTGTACGGACCATCAAATTGAAGCCGGCGTCCGCGATTAATTCAAAACTCTCCTCGTGCCAATGGGTAATGCCATGCATACAAATCCCAAATGGGAAGATGTGCTTGCCGTCCTTGACCAGTGAATGGTTGAATTTGTCCACCTTGACCTCGCGGCCGGGGCGCGGGGCGAGTTTTTTGAATTCAAAGGTTGTCTGGGAAATCAAATTGCTTTGGCGGTCTTCCAGCGCCAGCGAAAATTGATGTTCTCCTTCCGCCACACCGGCCAGCGGGAATTTTATATCCGTGCGCGACTTGGGCGCGGCGTGTTCGGCGATGATCTTGCCTTGGGCGTCCCGGACTGCCAGACGCATCCCGGCCAGCTCCGGTTCCGGCAATCCCAGACGGCAGCGCACCAGAGCTTCCGATTCGGTAGTGTAATAGTTGCGGTTGGCGGTCACGTCCGCCATCAAATTCAGGGTTGAGGTGTCCAAAGCGCCGGTATTGGCCAGCGTTTCGCCGGACGCCCGGTCCTGCAGGCACGCGCGCACCGTGCGCGCCACGAAATCCGCGACGGGGATTTTCAGGGAAAACGGTGTTTGGCCATGAGCGTCCAAGCTCAAAATCTCAGTGATGCGGTTACTGGCGCCGGACTCCGTGGTCTCCTCCACGGCCAGGTCAACTGCGCCGGTAACGCTGGAATAATTACGCGCAAATCCGGACACGGTATAATAACGCGTATCGCCGCTGATATTGAATGTTTCCACACTAACCTGGTCCAATGCGGGTAGGAATGCCGCTTCCAACGGCGCGGCATCCAAACCGCGCAGCCGCCCAAACCGCTCCGGCTCATGCACGCTCTGGGTGATCGGGCTCCATATATAATAACTTTGCTTTTGGCTGATACGCGCGCCATATGGGTCCAATCCCACATTCATCTGGTAATAGATGAAATTAATACGCGCCCGCGCCGGATCGCCATAACCGGCGCAAATCGAAAGCGGCAAGGCAATTTCAGCCATCCAGCGGTCGGACAACTTGCGCGTGGCGGAGCGCCAAGGGATGTACCAGGATATGTCGCGCCCGCCAATTTCCTGTTGCACATTGTTGGCGGTCAGAATGAACTGATAGTAAAACCTGCCATCTGTGCCCGGATCGAGATAAATCTCAACGCACTCGTCGCGTTGAACCCTGTCGTCGCGGCTTGTTGCCACGAATTCCACATGTTCCAGCATCGAGTTGGACAGCTCAAATGCCAGATAAAGCCATTGGTGGTCGCGTGTCATGCGCAGGCGCACTACATCCGTCTTATCCGTGCTCTTGAACACATAGAAATCATCCGCCCGGGCCGCGTCTTGCCAACACGCATCATCCAATACGCCATCAATCACCGGCGGCTGTTCGGTCAGTGGCAGCGTGATGGCGGGTAGGTCACCGTCAGCCGTCAGGGCATCCGCCGCCGTGCATGCTGGCAGCAAGCCGTACAATGCATAAAATGCGATCAATCCAACCGGCAGAATTTTTGTCCAGATCCCCGTCATATTACACCTCCTATGATGATCATCTACGTTTTCACGGCAATTTGCCGTCAATCCGCTGGCCGTCAACCATGCAGTTTTCAAAGAAAAGCTCGCTTGATACTTGCGTCGTTATATTCCAATTCCGGTCGTTTTGCTCAAAGACGCAATTTTTCAGGGCAACAAGCGCCCCCGGCCGGTCCAAGGCAATGCCACAGCGCAGGAATCGGCAATCTTCCAATGGCTTGCGCATTCCGCGATTATCACAGTAACCCCGAAGACCGATGCCCATGTTTTCAAAGGTCATGCCGCGTACTTGGTGGTCCCAGCCGCTGCCCATTACGCCATGCACGCCCTGCCGAACGTTTGCCACACGGGAATTGACCAAGCGGATGGTGCGTCCTTGCAGCCGCAGCCAGCCATTGATGCCGACCACCCGGCCGGTCTCCCCCGGCATGGCGGTGATGGCAGAGTTGTAAAGGTGCAGCTCACCGGCAAACGGCCAGCGTCGGTCGCCAAACCCCAGCGCCAGACCATATCCCGGCGCGAATTGGATGGCGGGCGTTATGCTGGTATTCACCGGGTCGCCGCTCCGCAGCACGTTGACGCCAGGGGTGGTTTTGGGAACAAAGGTTTTGTATGCCGTGTCTGATGCGAAGCGCGGCACATCGGGATGCACAATGATATTGCCATGCATTACCACGGTTACGCGGGGATGTGTATTGTCACCGATCTGAAAGTGCGTATCCCAGCAGTTGTCCGCGCCGATATACAGATGCGACCGGATGGTATAGACGTCAGCGGCTTCATCATAATCCACTTTGCCCCAACCGTTGATCCGGTCAATGCGCTGGATATATTCCAGCGTGCAGGGGTAGTTCGACGGGTATCCCGCCACCCAGATGATGTTCTTATCCGGCGCATATTCCACCCCGGCCTGCGCCGCAACGGCGAGGCCGGCCAGTATAACACACGCACCCCAATATTGTCTTTTTTTGTTAGCCATGCAGTGTCATCCCACAAAATGAACATTTAGTCTGAAAAGGCCGTTGTCTCCTCCAATAAATCTACATTGCTCCCCAAAAAAATGTTGTCATAGGCTATTACATGTTTGACCGGCAAGGCAATGTCTAAAATTGACTTATTTGTGTAAAATAATTGCCGTACGCTGAAAAAAATGATGCAAATCGTCATTCCCATTGGCGCAGCGGGGAAGCTACGTGGAATTTAATCGGGTAAACCACAATACACTCCATCCCCGCAATTGCTCAAACTTATGAGCGCCTGCAAATTCAAGAATCGTGCCAAATGATTTCCGCACAAAAGCGCAGCATAGGGGTAATTTGGTAATCGCGCTCACGTGGGAACGAAATTTGCGGTGTCACGCTGAAGAACAACCAGGGACGGAATGCATTCCAGCGGTATGTTACATTCAAACGGTAGTTGTCCATGAGCGAAGCCGAATCCACATGACCAAAAAAGCTCAAACATGGTTCAAGAGTACGATGGCGGCCGAGGGACCACACCATCTTGCCAGTCTGCTCCCATTCCACACCTTCTGTAATTTCCGACCAGGTAGCGGCAGTAACCATCCGGGTATAACATCCGGGCTTCAAAACGCGAGTCAGAATCAACTCCGTCATTTCACCAAAACCATCATCATTGACATACAAAAACCCCTGCTGGCTTAACTCCAGACTCAAGACATCGGAAAAAAGAAACACATGGCTCATGTTCAACCGCGCAAACGGCGAAGGCCATGGGTTCAAATTAACGCCGCCATCTACGTCAATCCATGACAAATCACGGCGCAACATCTTCCATCGCACTCCGGCATTGACCGAATCTTGTGTATCGGGCGCAACATCCTTGCCGGGCAAAATTCCACGCGGCAAGTTGTCCGCAATCAGCTCCAAACGTTCAGGCAGGTGCGGCAGAACAATACGGCTTTTAAAGGTAGCGCCTATTTTCATTCCCTTCGCATCTTCTACCTCTACTTTGGGAATCAACCATACCCATGAACCGGTAGGCTTATCCGGAATATTCCGTCCCGCCAGATACTCGTCGAAGCTGCGGACATAGCGCCAAACCTTGTCTGAAACCCCCGCATGATAACGATCAATCCGCCTGACAACAGGCTCGGGTTCGGGCGCGGGTTCGATGTCAGCAGTATTTGTTCCGATCCCATCCGTCTGCTCGACAACAGACTCAACTTCGACAACATTTGTTTCAAGCGCATCCACCTGCCCGGCAACTGGTTCAACTTCGACAACATTTGTTTCGAGCGTATCAGCCTGTGATGCGTTACCAGCCGGCGGGAGTGCGATTGCCGCCATAAAAAGCAATTTCGCTGCCAGGAACAAAGGATTGTGCCAACGCAGGCGATTGCATTTCAGCGCCGACAAAAGCTGCGGCCATCCTCCAGATGGAACAGTCATCATACAGAGTGAGGAGTCATGGTTTGGAGGGCGCATTGATTAAATTTGATTCTGGCGCGTGCGGATAAGCGCCGAGGATAGCGCATAGAGTCAAAGGCGCGGCTGGCAAAGGGCCGGAATTCAAGCGTCGTATATTTCCGAATACTTGCTTTTCCCTGGCAGGCACATAAACGGAACTTTGCTGCGTGCGCTTGGCCTTTCCGATACAGAGCGCCACCTTCGCCCAACGGTTTAAAAGCTCAACCAACCGGGCGTCCAAACGGTCTATTTCCTGCCGCATTTTTTTAAATTCATGGCTTGCCGATCTCATCACGAATTCCGGTCTTCCTGGCCGTCATCATCGTCATCCTCGTCATATTCCTCGTCATATTCATCGTCATCATCGTCGTCGTCATATTCATCATCGTCTTCGTAATCTTCTTCCGATGTGGGACGGTCATCAGAATCGGTGTCGGGCTTTTCCGGCGCAGGAGAGGCTTCCTGTAAAGAATTCGCCGACAGCGGTTCTGATTGGTCGGCAGTCGGCGCTGGCGACGCTTGGTCTGTCAAAGAATCATCCGGCGCAGGCGCCTCCGGCGTCCGCTCGGCATCGCGTCGGCACAATTGATCAATACCCGGCAAATCCTGGACGTTTTTCAATCCAAAATGCTCTAGAAACAACTGGGTGGTGCCATACAGCAAAGGACGTCCCGGCAACTCGCTGCGGCCTGTAATTTTAATCAATTGCATCTCCAGGAGAGTGCGCAACATGGCATCCACTCCGACGCCGCGGACGCCTTCGATTTCCGCCCGGGTCGCGGGCTGGCGGTAGGCAATGATCGCCAAAGTTTCCAATGCCGGACGCGACAGTCGCGTGGGCTTGCCTGCTTCCAACAGGCAACGCAACCAAGGCCCGCATGCCGGATCGGTCTGCAAACGGTACCCGCCACCATCAACACCGGCGCCGGGCGCAACGCCTAGTGTCACTCCTAAGCCCGCTTTGGCCAACGCCTCCCGCACATCTGCAACTGCGGTCTTGATTTGCGCATCTCGCGTGGGCAAGCGGTTTTCTTCCGGGAGCTGCTCGGCAACCTGCTGTAAAACGCGCCGGATATCGGCAATCGTCAGGGGTTTTTTAGCGGCAAACAACATAGCGCCGACAATGTGTTGCAACGTCGGCTCCTGAATTTCAGACGATGATACGCCTGGCGGTAATTCTTGATGATCGGTCATGCGGGAATGGCCCTTTCCAGAACGATTGTGCTAAAAACACCGTCTTGACGCGCCCTAATCTGACGCAGTCGTATTAACTCCAGCACCGCCAGAAAAGTGCAGACAATCTCCTGGCGGGTAGCGGCTTGAGTAAACAGCTCAGCAAATCCCACGCGATCTGTAACGCGCAGTGTCTGCACAATTAATTCGATTTTATCGGCAACGGTATGGCGTTCAGCGTAGATTTCGCCAATTTCGGCAGTTACCGGTATGCGTTTCAAGGCCTCGTTAAAGGCGGCAATCAAGTCAAAAATGGTGATGTCGCCTAAAGCCGCGCCAGGTTCCGGCGGAACTGATAAATCCTCGGCGCCACGGCCAAAAATGTTTTCCTGGCGTATTTCCATCGTCTGCAGCGCACAGGCGGCATCCTTGAATTTCTTGTATTCTACCAGCTGCCGCACTAATTCCCAGCGCGGATCATCTTCTTCCTCTTCCAGTTCCGGGCGTTCTTCTACCGGCAACAGCATCCGGCTTTTAATCATCATGAGCGTGGCGGCCATAACCAAGAACTCACCGGCAATGTTCAGGTCCAACATGCGCATCAGCTGCATATACTCCATATACTGACGCGTAATCAGCTCGATGGGGATATTATAGATATCCACTTCATCTTTTTTTATGAGGTAAAGCAGCAGGTCCAATGGGCCTTCGAAAATTTCCAGCCGGACCTTGTAATCATCCTGTAGGTGGGAATCCATGACCTGTCAGGCAGCGCCTATGGCGCGGCGCGCATCCCGCAAGACCGGCGCCATGGCCGCGCGCGCACGCGCGGCGCCATCGCGCAAGATTTTTTCGACGCGTTCCGGGTCAGCCGCCAATTCCGCACGGCGGCGGCGGAAGGGCTCGAAATAACTCCAAAGCATTTCGAACAAAGCTTTTTTCACTTCACCGTAGCCGACACCACCGGCACGGTAACGCGCGGCCAAAGCCGCGCTCTGTTCCGCATCAGCAAAAAGGCGATATAGGGCAAAGACGTTGCAATGGTCTGGGTCCTTGGGTTCGGCTAAGGTTTTACTGTCGGTGACAATGCGCATTATCGCCTGACGAGTAGCCTTTTGCTCGCCGAAAATTTCTATCGTATTATTGTACGATTTCGACATCTTTTGTCCGTCAACACCAGGCACGACCGCCACCTTGTCGGAAATCAAAGGTTCCGGCACTTTGAAGACCTCGCCGAATTTATTGTTGAATTTAATTGCCAAGTCGCGCGCAACTTCCAGATGCTGCTTTTGGTCCTGCCCCACCGGTACCACATCGGCGCGCACTATCAGGATATCGGATGCCATCAATACAGGATAAGCAAAAAGCGCATGCGAGGCGGCATAACCGCGGGTCAGCTTGTCTTTGTAGGCATGGCAGCGTTCCAGCAGCCCCATGGGGGTCACTGTCGAGAGCAGCCAGGCCAATTCATGGACTTCCGGAACATCGCTCTGGCGGTAGAAGACTGTACGTTCTGTATCTAAACCGCATGCCAAGAAGTCTAAAGCCAGATTAGCCGTAGCGTTCCGCAAAGTCTCGGCGTCATCCACAGTGGTCATGGCATGGTAATCAGCAATGAACAAAAACACCTGTCCGTGCGATTGTAATTCCAACGCCTGACGGATCATGCCGAAATAATTGCCGAGATGCAAATTTCCTGAAGGCTGAATCCCCGATAAAATAAGCATAAATTATTCCTAGAATGGAGTATCCGGGTCCGCCGCTGGAGACGGGCCGAGAGGGGCCGGTTGCTCGTCAGCAACGGGATTCTCGGCCGGCGCATCATTGTATTCCTGGCGGCGCGGGCTGCCCAAAAACTGGACTCGCGATGCAACCACCCGCAACCTGCTGCGTTTTTCACCTTCTTTGGTTTCCCACTGGTCGTATTGCAAGCGTCCTTCCACAAGCGCCGGTGAACCTTTGTGCAAATATTTCGCACAAGTTTCTGCTTGTCGGCCCCAAACAACTATTTCCACAAAACAGGTTGACTCCACGATTTCGCCGGCTTTGTTCCGGTAGCTGTCGTTGATTGCCATGCCCATTTCCAGAACATGGGTTCCGCTTGGAATCGAGCGCAATTCCGGTTCACGTGTGAGATTACCAACTAGTATGACGCTGTTTAACGATGCCATGGCATACCCTCCCCTTTTGCCGCCGTTCAGAGCGACGCATTACATGGATTAATAGAAGGACCTTTTAACAAAATACGACCGGCCGCACAACCCAATTTTTAGTGTTTTGGAAATACCTGGCAAACTTACACACACCGATCACATATCTATCAAAAAAGCGCCGGCCGGCCAATATCGCTCATTGGCCGGCCGGCTTGTTATTATCATTACCGGCTTTTAGTACGGGCAGTCCTTTTCAGACTACCACTTCCGCACCCACCACATGCCGGTCGCTTCCTTATAGACGCACAGGTTCTTGCGACCATTACCGAAGTAATCCAACGGCGCTACGACCCAGCCGTCCCCACCGATGGTGTATGCCTTCTCTTTGTAGGCGGCTCCGCGTGAACCCCAGACTTTCCAAGTTCCAGTCGCCGCACTGTAAGCAGCAGGGTCCACCAAACCGTCACCGTCATAATCGCGGTTAATCGGGATATAACCCGGCGCGCCCATACCACCCATGACTACTTCGGCATATCCCAATATCGAGCACAGCCCCTTGAAGGTCTTTTTGGCTGGATTGTATATCACTGGGTCGGCCTTATTGTCGCCATCAGCATCGCCACCGACGGACGGCAGCCATCCCAGACCACCCCAAACTGCGCTGATAGGAGCGTAGCCGGAAGCGGACATCCAGACGCGTATCTGACCGGTCTTAAGGAAGTACACGGCAGGATCGCACTTGCCGTCACCGTCATAATCGCTGGGAATAGCGACGCTATCAGCCCCGCCGAAGCCGCGGACAGTCACCACATTGTAACCGATACTGGACATCCAGACCTTCCACTCGCCGGTGGCGGCTTTATACACGCCCGGATCGGCCAAACCATCACCGTCATAATCGCCGACTGCCGGGAGGAAACCGGGGCCGCCGAACCCTTGCACCTGTATCACATTATATCCGAAGCCGGACATACGCACTTTCCAGTGGCCGTTAGCAGCTTTATACACGCCCAAGTCATCAATCCCATCGCCATCATAGTCAGCCGGGACTGGGACGAAACCAGGCCCGCCGAATATGACGGTCGTGGGGGCATACCCATGGGCTACAGTACTGAAGCCACTTAATGCGCCGCTGTCAGCCTTAGCCTTGACCCAGTAATACCGCGCCGCACCTGAATTGACTGACATATCAGCATATTGCCTGACAGCCACCTCCGCCTTTTTCGTTGCGCCAAACTGGTCGTCTTCATCGTTGGCCCAGACTTCATAGCCCACGGCGCCGTCAACTGCGTTCCACTTCACCAGGATGCCGCCAGGGTAAGTGCCCTGCGAGGCATTGACACCGGTGGGGGCGGCCAAACTGCGCCAGCCTTGGGCGGCAGCGCTCATCCAGTACATCGCTCCCTTGATACCCTTCACACGGTAATAGTATTTCGTGCCGGGCACAGCGGTCGTATCGTCATATTTAAACCCAGCCCCTTCAGCCTCACCGAAGCCCAAGGCATCATACTGCGCGAAGCTATCAGTCTTACTGCGTTGCACCTCGTACTGATTCATGGCTACAGCGAATGCCGGCCACTTAATATTCACCATGTAGGAATACACCCCTTGACTGGCCTGAATTGGCGCCGGCGCTCCAAGGGAAGCCCAGCCCAAAACAGCCGTGCTATACTCACCCGTGCTGAGTATATTTTTCGCGCGAACTCTATAGTTATATCCTTCGCCCATCGCCACGGCCGCATCAGAATAACTCGCCCTGGCAACCTCGCCGATCAAAGCGCCATTCCGTTCAACTTCATAAGAAGCCGCGCCATCTACAGCGGTCCATGTGACATTCACACGATTGTCCAATGTGCCGCGAGAGGCTTCCATATCCACCGGCGCAATGAACCGCCGCCAACCGTTATCGGTAGGCCCTTGCTCACTTACGGACACGTTGTTGGTGGCTGACACTCTGTAGTTATAGCGTGTGCCTGGCACGGCCGTAGTGTCATTGTATGTGAGGTTGGTACTAGAGCCGATAATTACGCTAGCGCCGGCACCTTCTTGCCGCCAGACTTGATAGCCTGCCGGCACACCAGGCGCGTCATTCCAGGTTACAACAACCTTGTCCGTATGAGTGTCCTTAGTAGCGGCGATATCGGTCGGCGGCATGAGTTTTCGATTCCCAGCATCACTGACGCTGTACGCGCTTAGGTACCCATACGGATTGACACTGCATACCCAGTAGTAATACAACTTGCCATGAACAGCATTCGTATCGCTATAATTGTCCGTCGGCGCGTTCACATGAGCAATCTCTTCGGCAGTCTCCGCATCGTCGGTGACGTTACGGAAGACCTTGTAGGCAATGACGTTGTTTACTTCCCCCCATTGTACGGACACCCTGTTGGTGTAAGCGTCATCTGACGCGCTGATCCACGCCGGAGCCGACGGAGCAACAATCTTCACTTGAATAGTGACAAACTGCGGTGAATCCAGCGCTGCCTCGCCGTATTTCTGGTCGGTACCAACCACTTCAACTTGAGCAGTATGCACACCTGCCGCGAGATTGGTGACGTTATAGGAGAGCGTCACCTGCACCTCCTCGCCATTGCTAGTGCCGTTTGTCGGTGTAACTGTCACCCACGGCTGGTCTGCCGTAGCATTGAAGACCAACGTGTAATTACTGTTGGCATTCCAGACATTAAATATGTTATTCGGGGCATTGCTACCCTGAATAACTTCTGGTCTAAACAACGTCGGGTGAACACCTAAAGACGGCGCCGGATATTCCACATTCAGAACGACTTCGACTACCGTCGGCGACTCGTCAGCTTCATAAGTATGGCCGCCTTCGGTCATGGTGCCAGCAAAAGTGACCCTGCCAGTGTAGCTGCCACGGTTGGTGGCAACTGTGGAAGCATCGCACATAATAGTAAAGCCGACTTTGTCGTTATCTCCCGTACTAGAGCCTGATACAGGGGTCACGCTCAGCCAATCGCCGCCACTGTCAGTTGACACGGTCGTCGTTAAATCCAAAGTATAATAACCACTGCCGTTCCAAACCTCAATGACGTTGCTGGCATTGACGCCTTCGCGAGTGGTGATGAAAACGTTTGTTGTACTCAACGCAATCGAAGCCCGCGGATTAACCGTCATAACCACCATCACGTCTTGCGGCGATTCATAAGCGGGTGCGCCGGTGAGGTCTTCCTTAGCGGCAACGGTGACATTCCCGGTATAGACGCCGGGGAAAAATCCTGTCGCGTCAACTGTCACTTGAACAGTCTGAGATGTATTGGCGCCGGCGATTAATCCATCCGTCACATCCACTGACAGCCAATTGTCGCTCAGTGTATTGGTAAATGCCATATCCCCGCCGTCTTGGCGAAGAATTCCAAAGCTGCCAAAAACGTTGCTTTCGCCCGGGAAAGCTGTCACATATATAACTTCATTCGAGAGCGCCAGCGTCGGAATGCCCCAAGTAGGCGACAGCCAATCTGGCGGCTCTATTGAAACCCTGACTTTATCAACAAACGTTGTCGGCCCGGAACCGTTGTAAATATCCATGGATGACAGCATTGCAACTGTTGAATCCACGAAGTCCAATTCCGCCCGAACCATTTGCTCGTCTTGGCAGAAATACCATTTCTTATTGACATAATCCAACATGCAGTCAATCCGGACCCAAGTGTCAGTGCCTTCCGGTACTGGGTCGAGCTCAACGCCCTTGACGGTATTGGTCGCAACGATCCACTGATCGGCATCGCGCAAAACGAAGTATCCATTGCTGTTAAGGTAAAACGCGGTGGCGATATTGGTCTCGCATTCCGGATCATTGGCGCCGGTGTATCGCACGGGCTGAACCCAAAAACCCATCCAAAGGTTGGTTGCATCGGCGGTGGAAGTTGTATCGAACCGATTAGACAACAAACAATCCATCGGTATCTGCGCGGCTTGCGTGCCTTCATAAACAACATCACCCTGCACCAGAACGTTAGTGTCAGACGCATACCATCCATTAGTGCCGTCAATCAACGGCGTTCCGATAACGTATGACTCAAAGTCATCAGCAAAAGGCAACATGCTTAAATCTGCGAATGACCACGAAGCCATAATTGTGCACAATAACATAGTCGCCGCATACCGCCACTTGAGCATCATCGAATGTTTCATCTTGATTCTCCTATTGCTGCTAATAAAACTTTCATTCGAATTCTTCAGAAAATTACTACCTAAAAAAGGCCCAACTTCCTCCTCACCTAATATTCAATTCTTACGCAAACTAGCACAGGATTGATTTTCCGTCAACTTTTTTTTAAAAAATTTTTGGTTAATTTATATCGGACGAATCGGACAGACCGGATGGATCGGCACAGTGAGAGTAAACAATCCGGCCGGCGCTGATAGTGTGCAGTAACTTCAGCTCATCGTCGAGGATGACAAAATCCGCATCGCTTCCAGTGGTCAAAGCGCCTTTATTTAACCCGAGCAGGCGGGCTGGATTCAAGGCGCACACTCTGGCGGCCACCCCTAAATCCTTGCCAAACAACTTGATAACGTTGCGGAAGGCGTCAATGGGCGTCAGAGCGCTGGACGCCAATCCCATCCCCCGGTCCATCAGGCGTATGCCTTGGTTGGGACCTTGTATCAGCACCCGGCCCCAGCCTTGCGGCAAAACATACTCGCCGGGCGGCAGGCCTGACCCGTAATTGCTATCGGTGATAAAAATCAACTTGTCCGGCGGCTTGCAACGGAATGTTTTTTCCACGAGGAGCGGATAGACATGCGTCCCGTCGGGAATGATTTCACAAGCCACGCGATCTTCCACCAGCAGGTAATCCACCAAGCCGTCGGGGTAAACGTCCTCGTCCGGCGGCCGTGGCGGCGGCTGGAAAAAGGTGTCAAACAAATGAGTTACCAAACTCATACCCGCATCTACGGCGGCGCGGGCTTGCTCTATGGATGCGCGGGTATGCGCCATACTGCAAATGACGCCCTTGCGTGACAGTTTACGGATTGCTGGAACAGCTCCGGGCAATTCAGGGGAAATATCCCAGATGCGGATATGCCCACCGCCGGCTTCCAGAAGCATGTTCGTGAGCTCATCGCTTATAGGCGCCACATCTTTCCGCAATCCAGCGCTGGGGTCCGAAAGGTAAGGCGATTCCAGACGGAATCCAGCCACTTGCGGTGTTAATTTCAGCTCGTCGGTCTCACGCCGCCATTCCCGCATCCGGGCGGCGGTTTCCTCCGGCGGGCCAAAAAACGTCGGCAGAAACGTCGTGGCGCCGCAGGCGGCTTCCTGAGCGGCAAAGTCCGCCAGCGCACCGGCCTCAGTCGAGGCCCGCAGTACGCCATGCTGATGGATATCAACCAGTCCCGGCAGCACCAGCGCGCCATCTACATCCAGAATTTCTGCGCCAGCCGCGTTCCGGCCAGTCGGCCCAATGCTTGCGATGACTCTATCTCTAACCAAGACAGTTTGTTTTTTAAGACTGCCGTCCGGCAGCAAAACGCGTCCGTTTTTGATCAACAATGCGTGAGATTGTGATTTATTCATATGCCCATCCTTTTTTTTAAGACACAGCCACTCCGCGGCTGCGCAGATATTGTTTCAACTCAGAGATACCGATGATACCGAAGTGAAAGACCGATGCCGCCAACAGAATATCGGCGCCGGCATCCACCGCCTCGTAAAAATGTTCAAGTTTGCCCGCGCCGCCGGAAGCCACCAACTGTGCCCGCACGGCCTTACGCAAGGCGCGCAGCAGCGGCAGATCGTATCCAGAGCGGACGCCATCCGCAGATTTACTGGTGGGGAGAATGACCGCCACACCGGTATCTTCCAGACGACGCGCCCATTCAACCACATCCGCTCCGGTAGCGGTTCGCCCCCCATCTATCCACACCTCGTAACCGGATGGCATGGAGGGATTAATAGCGGCGTCAATAGCTGCGACCACCGCATCGCGACCGCATTCGCGGATAATCTCGCCCATGACGGCTGGACGCCGGAAAGCCGAGCTGCTGATGGAAATCTTGTCCGCTCCGGCTGCCAGCACGGCCGCGGCGGAAGCCGTATCCCGGATACCGCCGCCGACCGTAAGCGGCACAGTGGCCACGTCTGCAACTCGGCGTACAACTTCCAGCAGCGTCGGCCGATTCTCCACAGTGGCGGCGATGTCCAGCATGGCAATGGCATCGGCGCCGGCGGCACAATATGCCCGGCAGCACTCAACCGGGTCGCCAGCGTCCTGGATATCCACAAAGCGCACCCCTTTTACCACGCGTCCATCCCGCATATCCAAGCATGGCATGATAGTTACATTCGACATAAAGTATATTCCTTATTAATCATTCAATTCCAGTGCAGCCAACGAAAAGCCAGCGTTAATTCGGCCATGGACAAAGCAACGCCAACGGCGCCAAAACACCTATCAGCAAGCCGTAAACCAAGCCTGACCATCCCAACCCTAACTTTCGGTAAAATTCGCCGTCATCATATTGCCGACGGACGGACAACGCCCCCACAGCCGGCAATAAACATGCGGCTATCGTAACAGCCGCCCACCACCAAGGCGTCAGAATGCCTGTTTCTCCATCAGCGACACTCAAAATCGGCAATCCCAGCAACAAAGCCAAGCCAAATGTTCCCAAGCACCAAGTCCGGCGGCGTGATCGGCGCCAGAAGCTGACCCACTGGTAACGCAATGCTAAGGCTAAGGCGGCGGCGGACACAACTCCCATGCCTAGTGACACCACCCACATAGGAGGGTCTCCGCCCGGCAGCAGCGCCCAGCAGCAGCCGATGCCGGCCGTTATCAGCATCGCCACCATCAATGCTGCAAACCACCAGGCAAGGCGCCGCACACGTAACATCTCTTCAGGCGGCGGCAAAAAACCCAGTCCACGCCCCAGCAGCATTGGCAACCAAACCGCCGCGTACCAGATGCACACTACCGCCCACAGCGCCGACCCCGGCCTTGCTAGTGTGCGCCAACGCAATGGTTCAGATACCATATAAGCAATCAGCAAAGCCACACACAACCCTATGCCTCCGCCCAACAAAGCGCCCAGCCATTCCAGATTACCCGTTGGGCGGCGCCGATCCAAAAGCCGTATTTCACGCTGCAACCGCAAAAAGAGCAGTATGCCGGCTACAATACATACCGCCAGGAATATCACTGTCGGCGACGTTTGAAAAGTCGCGCTGCTACGCACGTCACTCAACCCCTGTGCCCTTTCGGCAATTCGTTCAGCTGCCACGCGCGCCAGGGTGGAGTCGGCGCGAAATTTGTCCGAACGCAACGCATCAAGGTCGGCGGCTTGCGCCAGCGAGTTGGTCTCAGCGGCGGTGAACACCCGCAGCCATTCCACCGGCGCTGGCAATCCAGCCGGTGTTTTATCTTCTTGACCATCAGATGAGCAAGCCGCCAAAACCACATCGCTCACCGCAGCCGCATTGCGCAGCCGGTCTTCCAAGCTCCAGCCGGGATGCTCGCTGCGCGGCAAGGACGGCAGCAGCACCGTCAACACGCGCAATCCCTCAGGTTTTTCCGCACGCAGTCGCGCGCGTTCCGATGCCAGCCATTCCGCTTGGCGCATCGAAACCGGCTCGCCGGTACAAAAGGCCACAATCAATTCCTTGTCCGCGCCGGGAGAGGCCGCCGACCACGGCAGAAAGAATCCCGGCGCATGGCCGCGCTGTCCGGCGCGCAACAAGTCTGACAAGTTGCTCAAGTCGGCGACCCTGCAAGAGCTCCCGGCGGTATCCTGTGCCGGCCCGGCCAAGGGTAATCCGTGAAAGACTCGCACGGTTTCCGATGATCGCAGCAACCCGGAACGCATATGTTCCCGGCCCAGATTACGCCACAGATAACGCAGCCAAGCCTTGAACCCCGCGCCCGTCGGGGCGCTGTCAGATTGCACAGCCTGCGCAATACTCCGGATGCTGTGCTCCACAAACCGGCAAACATCATTCATCGGCGCGGCATCCGGAGCGGGCGTATCCGGCCGGAGCGCCCGGTCCGGCGGCAGGAAACGCACAGCATCACTGGTATCCACTACAACCCGCACACTCCAACGCGGAATGCCGAAACGGCCATAACCGGCAGGAGCGATTTCCACTGACATAAGCACGAGAAAGATGGCTAATGACAATCCGGCGCAAATATTCATATAAAATGACCGGTCAAACCTGCCGGTAAACGTCTGCCACGCCGCCCAACACCCCAGTCCGCTGACGATGGTTATGACAATTACTGCAGCTATGATCAACCACCCTGGCGTTCGGCGGGCCGGGCGCACAAACAAATCCCGGGCGTGCACCGGGCATACCGCCCGGAAAGTCGAACTGTCTTTGGCGCTCGGCGCACCGTCAAACGCCGCATCGGTGTAGCGTATGACGCCGGTCAACTCGTCGGACTCTTCACCTCTGGCATATGATTGCCAAATCAAATCCACTATTAAATCGGGCGGTGGCGTTGCATCCGGAGCGACCATGACAACTGCGCCACCGACTGAATCGGCATGTTCCAGCATGTGTTCCCAGTCAATTTGACGCAATGGCGCGTATTGCCAAGCAGCTATAGCGGAGGTATCCATCCGCAGAGCCACACGCAGTGGATGGTCAGCATCGGCGCCGGCGGTTTGGGCGTGCGCGCCTATTTCCGATGCAAGCTGATCCTGCACCGGCCAAATCCCCTGCAGCCAGACCTGGCGGTCAGCGGGCGGCATTTCAGCGAGCGCCTGCCACCAGCCGCGCTGAAATCCCAGCGCCAGTAATGCCACACATGCGGCGGCGAAGATTGACTGTAAAAAAATGCGCATATCTATCACAGAATGAAACCGCAGATTACGCAGTTATCCCCTCTCCCATTACTCCTTTTTCAAGTATTGATCCAAGCGATGCCTCCGCCCGGCGGCACGCGGTCGCCACTGCCACAGACCGTCCTCATCCTGCCAGGCATCGGATTGCAGCAGGCACAATACAGGTATAGGCGGTGACGCACTCTTAGCAGCGTCCGTCTCCGGCTGGGAAACCGGCACATCCGCGCCAAAGGCGGAGTTGTCTTCGACAAACTTCAACCAATGATCGTTTACCTGTTCAGCGCGGAAAGGCGAAAGACAAGGCGGAAAACGCGCCAGCAATTTCAGGTAATATCCATAAAGCCGCGTCGCTCCGTCCACATCCGCATTGTCCGCGGCAAGTCTGAGACTCAGTTCCCGCGCCAGCGCCGCGTAACGGGCGGCCCGGATTTCATACCCCCCCATTACTGCTTCCGCCGTGTGTTCCTGCCAGACAAATCCATCTCCTAAAACGGCGGACAAGACAGCGTTTCCCAACGTAGCGCGCACCGCGCCGCCGGCCTGCGCGCAGAAAACATCATAAATAAAGTCGCCGCCCTCCAGCGCCCAGCGGTCCAACAATTCCGGGCGGAACAGTCCGGCAATCGAATTACAACCAATCAGGGCTTCCATATAATTATGGAAAGTCTCCGCATCAGCCAAATCACCGACGGCATGCGGAGCGAGGACGGCGGACTGCAATTCACCCAGCAAGGTCTGCAATGACGGCGCGGCATAAACTCTGGCATCAGCATCCGCCGCACTCCGGCGTAAAACAGCCAGAAAAGCCAGCCAGGACCAGGCCGGATCAGCGGCATGCGCTGCGGGAGAAAGGCCCAGCGCGGCGACGGTTTGCCGCGCCGAAGCCGACAAATTCAACCCTGCCGCCACCGGCGCCCATGCCGCGGCCAACCAATGTCGGCGGGCAACGGGATCAGACGAGACCGTCCCATCCTGTTTGAGATTCAATACATATCCCAATGCGGCATCGGTCCAAGGCGCGCCGACAATCAAGTTGGAGGCAATCCCAGCTTCCCAACCACTGACTTCCGCAGCATGTTTATCAACCAGGGCGGCAATCGCCAAAATATCCCGTGTCAATTCCGGCTGCATCTCCTCAAGCAAATTCAACGCATTGGCCGGATCAACCCAGACGTTGGTAGCAAGAGCGCTTAAGAGCGTCTCGCGCGCGTCCATACGCATAAGATACGGATATGCCACAGCCGCGATACGACGCGCCAACCCTGTATCCAATGGCGCTTCCGGAAGCGGAATGTCCCATGGCTCCACCCCGCCAAGTTCTGTGCCATTCAGCCCTACGATTGTCTGAGAATGGCCGACGGCCACCCCCAACATCAACAGCACGCAGACACACCAGCTCCGCATCAGATTTTCCTTTTTGTGTGTTTGCATTTTTGTGGCTAATTTCTTTCTGTCTCCACGTTTATGAGAACCTCTCACGGCAATGTATTCTCCGGCGCGGGCGGCAAGGGTCGGCCACCGAAAAACCGGCGAATAAACGGAACCTCCGCATAGCGCTCAGCACAAGCGGCACGCCAAGCCAGGTTCGCACGAATTTCCGCAGTGTGCAAGGCCGCGGCCGTTGACGGATCATCCGGAACGGCTGCTTTAATATAAACACGCCCATTTTCATCCAAGCGCCAGGGATGACTCACCGTCAGCGCCGTGTCGTCATCAGCATCCCCACCCCATGCGCCATGCCAATATATTTCCGATACCAATTGCATATAGGCCTGTGAAAAATCTCCTGCAAACCAATAACCGGGGTTATCGGCGGCATTCATCGCCAACGCCCGGCGATACAACCCGATTAAACCGCCGGAATGCAACTCTGTCACGGCATCCGGCGGCGCATATGGGTCAAACAACGCGGTAAATCCGGCGCGGGCAATTTCAAGACCATTGGCAGCGCCGGCAATTTCCGCCGCCAACCCAGCAGCGAATCCGGACACCAGCGGCTCGCGCATAACCATCGGGAAAACCGGGCGGCCGGCGCCGGTATCAAACAGGCAGCGGCGGCAGAATCCGGCGTAAGCCTCCCGCTGCTGACCTTCCAACGCCGCCAATCCATCCAAGCTTTCCGGGCGATACAATCCAAGACGATCCGCGATCCGCTCCGCAATCGCTGTAAGGACCATCGGAGTACGCACAGCGGTAAAGCCGCGCCCCATGACCGCGCCGCCGACACTGGACAACCAAGCGGATAATTCCCCTTGAAAAGTAGTTGCCATCGCCCGCAGAGGCGCTGAACCTACTGTTTCATAGCGAGTATCATCCAGCATCGCTGAGGCTGCAAGCAAAAAAGTGTCCAGATTGTATTGATCCGAAAGATTGCCGCCCGTGCCGCCTATGGTTCGGCGCAGGTCGCCAAACCAAGTGTTATAAACGAACTCATCGCCGTTTACCGGGTCCGCTGCCGCCATCAACAGGTCCCACGATCGCAGGGCTTCATCCAACATGCTGTGCGGCGCCAGGGTGAACGATCCACCAGTCTCCATAATCAAATCCGGGTCAAAATACATTTCCGCATATTGCCGACCTTCCGCCACAAACTGCATCAGCGTATCGCCCCCTTGCACGGTATTCGTGCCGTGTGTCCATATCCCAAGCGCCAACAGCGGCTGCATGGCCGAATGCACAGCCACCAACTCACGCGGCGACAGTGTGCCAACAGGCGCAGCAAATCCGGCGCCACTGCTTGACGCCGTTGGCAAGCGCCTCTCCAAAGCCGCAACATCCAACAGAAATGATTTAATTTCGGCATCCAACATACTGAAAACCGCTAAAGCATCGCCATTGGCCGGCCGGCCAGCCGCATCTCCAAGCAAGTCGGCCTGCGAAATATTACCATGAATCGGCAACATTTCACTGAAAGTGACGGCATAAAAACGGGCCACCCGCACCATCGCGGAAGCCAACGGTTCCTCCGGCTCTATTAGCTTGGTCCAGGAAGGGCTGACGGTCCAATGCGATGGGATCGCGCCCATGGCGCGGCGCACCTGTGATGACAAATACCAGGCCGACTTAACCGTATCCGGACCAATCGCGGCGATTTCCTCAGCCACGTTATCCAACCGGCGCAGGAATACCGCCAATTGCGCAATGGCTTCCCAGCGGTCGCGCGGCGCCGCCGTCGGCGCGGCGCCGGTCTGAGCGACGCAGAACCGCCGTAAATCTTCCAACTCATCACCGCGCACATCCAAAGCCGCCGCCACAGTATCCCGGCAAGCGCGGCATTCCAGCGAAGGTAGCTCATGCTCCTTGCAGCGTTCAACAGCCGCAGAAACCGGGAAACGACTCTGCAGAGACCATTGCTCCACCAGCAGACGCAACCGGCCATCGTCTGCAAGTCGGGATGACCATTTCCCAGCCGCCTGCCACGCGCCCAGCATCTGGCCACGACCGTGCAGACAGACTTCCAGACGCAGCATAGCAATTAAGCCGTCTGTCGTACGCTCGGAATAAGCCTCAGCCTCCATAGCCGCCTGCAATTTCTTGAATGCCGCACGGCGTATTTCGTCATACTCCGCCAGCCGCTTAGGATTCGCCGCGTTTTGCGGCGAATTCGGCAGCATGACGGCGCATTCCGCAGCGGCAATGCTGTCATCAAGCGTCCGGGCATGTTTCAGAGCTACCCGACATAATTCCGCGCGGCGCGCCCCATCCAAACGGCGGCATGGCACAATGCCGGAGGGCAATGTCAGCGCCGGAAGCTCACCGCTCAGTCGAGAGGAAACCGCAGTTCTGGCCCAGGCTAAGGCCAGAGTGTCCGGCACATCCATCGGCGAGCCGTCGTCTCGAACGCAAGGGAATGAAAGCAGTTCCTGCGCACGCAGCAGGTAGTCAGCGCGTCGAACATATTCATGTAAGTCATCCAGTTCCGCGCTTATGACGCGCCCGGAATCGTTATACCGCACCTCTCTGATCAATACACGTTCCGGCCCGGCGGCCAACCCGGCCTGCAGCGCATCCAGCACAGGGAGAAACACCGGCGTCGGCCAGTCATCGGCCTCCGCTAACGGCACATCCGCCGTAGATGGCAACGTCTCATCTCGCAGTAGTTGAAACAATGCTGCCAATCCAACGTTTGCGTTCAAGCCGCAAAGCAGCGGATTGCGCCAAAAGGACATCTCCAAGCGGGCGCGATAAAGATTTATCAGCTCCGGCAAGCCGGCGCCGGCATTTAAAAACGGGCTGCGATCCAGCAATTCGGCCAGTTTAATAAATGATTCCCGCGTTGCCTCACCGGATAGGACCGATGGATTCGACACCGGCTCCCCATGCAGCAGGCGGCGAAAAGGGGTTAAATGCTCATCCATGTCATATAGGCGGGCGAGGAACCCGTCCGTCGCCAGCAATCCAAGTTGCACCTCATAATGATAACGCGCCACAAACCCGCGTAACATATCCCGCAGCTCGCGCGTAACGTCAGGCGCCTGCGCCAAGCCTTGTATGCATCCTGCCAAGTCGTCATCCAGCATCCGGAAAAGTTCCACTTCCTCCCACAACACACTTATCGGACGGACACGCATCGGCGCGGCGCCACCGGTCGGCAGCTCAAATATACGGCTGCGCATAACATCCAAAACGGTCTCCAATTGCGAGGTGTCTTCTATCAACGCACTGACAGTCAATGTTAACCGCACGGCCTGCACCAGCCGTTCCCGGCGAGCGCGCCCGGCATCATAGTCGCCGCCCTTGCGCCGGAAATCTTCCGCCGCCACCGACAATTCTTCGGCCACACTTGCAAACAAAGTTTGCAAATCCGCTTCTTTTTGACGCAATTTGAAGCGATTACGCGTTTCGCGCCAGGTGCGCGCCACTTCGCGTAAGGCAGAGTCCACCTCTGGCACGTTAAATCGCAATGTCGTCGGACGCTTTATCCCACCGCGCAGCATCCAATCCGTCCAACGCGCCAGAGCGGCGGCATATGACATGCCGTCATGGCGCGATGCATCATCGTCAAGCCAACGCGGCCCCAGCGCCAACAAGGATTCCGCAACGAAGCGATAATTCGGCGCCGTTCCGTCCGTCAGCGCAATCCCGGCTTCCCAATCCAAGCCTTCCTGAAAAGCAACGGCCAAATCCAGACTATGGCGCGGCGCCAGATACCCGCCCGGAGCGGCTAGCGCAGAAGTCATTTGACGGCGGACTGGATTAGCGGCGCGGTCCTGATCGAAGTCTTGTGAAAGCCGCGCGCCTATAATTGGGCGCACTACTGTCAAATACAAATCATCCTGCACGCGGCGCGACGCCGTCTGATAATAAAACGGCAGCAGATCGGCCAAACGCACATCCCATTCCGATTCGCGTTCAGGCATCAAAAAATTCTTCAGCAGGCGGCAGGCCGCATCACGGTTGCGTTGGTCCCGGTTCAAGGTGTCCATCACACCGTTGGTTGGCAGATGCAGCAGACAAAAGAGCGACTGGTGCGCGGCCAATAAAGGCGCAATGGCCGCAAAAGTCTCCCGCGGCGTCGCATGCTTTTTGACCAATGCGTCCAAGCATCCCCGAATGGAGGTATCTTCCGGAGCAGCCGCCAGCGCCGCCGCCAATTTCTGCTCCCACACCCCCAACGGCGCGCGCCCGGCGCGTGCCATTGCCGGCAACAGACCCTGATCCAGCATTGGCCACTTGGCAGCGGAAATATGTTCCAGAAAATGCTCCGATATAGCCGACCGGCAAGGCGCCTGCAACTTTGGAAATTGCCGCCAATGCTCAGCATCCAAGCCGGCAAACAACACTGACAAAAACTCCGGATCACGCTCGTCGCTCAGGCGGGCTATAAACAACGCGCGCCATTGCTCTGACTGTCGCGGGTATAAACTCTGCGCCAACCAAAGCGCATCCAATAATCCTGTTGGCGCCGAGCTCAGAGCGGCTATCAGCGCCGAAAACTGTTCCGGAGTCGCACGCTCTTCCCGGCAAAGCTCCAGAAAACCCGGCAGTCGCAGCATGGCGGAATCATACCAGATGCCGTTATCCACCAAGTCCCGCTGCAAACCGTTCCAAACGGCGCGTCGGCCGCCGGACCAAGGCAGACGCTCTAAAACATCAAAGAAAGACGCGCGCCGAGCGGCCATATCGGCGGA
Organism: Kiritimatiellia bacterium; assembly: GCA_050944835.1. GTDB lineage: Bacteria > Verrucomicrobiota > Kiritimatiellia > JAAZAB01 > JAAZAB01 > JAXGPF01. The sequence goes on along the minus strand of JBMNRV010000032.1, from coordinate 3,253 downwards.
AAAAATATGCATGGTGTTAGTGGCCGGCAGGCGCGCCGCATGGTAAATGGCAGCGTGCAGGAACTGCGTCGCGGCGGGGCGCTCGGCTTCCGGCAGGCCGGCGCCGGATTCCGCCAGGTCATCCAACGCGCGTTCTGCCTGAGCCGAGCTCTTTGATGTCAGCGCCAGCGCCGCAGCGGCTTGCCATCGGGTATAATACGTGCTGGAAACCGGCTCCGCCTTTGCGACAAGAGCCATCACCAAGCATAAGGCAACCACTTTGAGAAATATGCGCGTCTCCATTGCATTCAGATTTATAGATTGAATCCGTGAAGTCAAGCATGTTCTACAGCAGGAGAAGAGCGCTTTTCATCGCCGTTACATCTACGCACCTGACAATGTTTTCCGTTTTTTGGGGAATACGCTTACTGGCATAATTCTCTAATAAACTCCCTTGCTTCAATTAAACCTCTGTGTCCACACTAATCTACGGTTTATTTTCCCCTCCCTTTTCCCCATCTGTGTCCATCCGTGTGTCTGTGGTTCATCCATCTGCGTCCAAGTTGAAATACGGCAAAATTCCCGTCGGCAATATCAGCGCGGATTTTGGGATAGTTTGGTTTCCGGCACCGGCAGGTCCGTGCGGCGATCCCAATGCATGGTGTGGAAGATCACCAGAGCGCCCAGTATATTTGCGGCAAACAATGCCAGAGGTCCGATCAGGTTGCCTGGCACGCGGATATTCAATGCAAAAAAGGCAACGACAGCGATCATGGCTAGATAAACCGCCTGACCTGTCAGCACGATCATCGGCTTTTTATGATAAGCCGCCAATCCTTCCGCATAAGCTCGCAAGGCTACGGCCGGCGCAAAGAGGACCATGGCTAAGGAAGTGATTTTCACCAGCGGCAAATCCGCCGGGCGCAGATTTTGCAGGCCGATATAATACCAGTTCAGCAGAGAAGGATGCAGCAGGATTAAGTGGGAGAGCCCCAAGATGATGCCTGCCGTCAGTGTAAAAATAAATATCCGCCGGTTGCCATCAGAGGACCTGCCGTAAAAAGCGAGTGTCATAGTTTGGATGCGAATTGCGCTGGAGGCGATAGTGTTGACGACTGTAAAAACTATATAATACACCGGCAGCATTTGTTCCGGGCTGGGCGCCCGGGCAATGAATGCGCCCAACATGAATCCCGAGAGCGAAAGCATTGCGCTGCCTATGGATAATGTCATGGAGAACGAAAAAATTTCGCGCCGACGCGGCGGAACATCGCCCTTAGGCAAATGCCTTATATGGCGGGTGGCAAAATAGCGCAGGACAAGTGTCTCTATGCCGATAGGTATGGTCAGACAGAAAACCGCCCAGAATATTCCTACAGCTCCGATCCGGCATAAAACCGCCGTCAATAGAAGCGTCAACAACACTCGCACTATGCCGCCCATCAAAACTTGGTTGCCGGCGCCGCGGATGAACATTGTTACCGTGTAAGGCGTGCGCAGAAAAAACGTCGCGGTCATGGGATAAGAGAAAAGCAGCGCCCGCTTAGCCGGTGTGGCCACCGAGTCCGGCAATCCCAGCAGCACATTGAAAATGAAATGGCTGACCGGCGGAGTGACCATAACCATGTAAATCAATGTCATGCCGCCACAAATCCAATTACTGACTTCACGGAAGCTGCGATAACCGACATGGGTACGCGCGTAAACCATACCCCCAGTGATCAGACCGTTGCCCAAGGACCATAACAGTCCGATTATCGCCGAACATTGCGCCAAACCGGTGGAATTCAGCGCGCCCCCTTCGCCACGCGAGGCTACGATAGCCACCAGCGGATAGGTCAGTGACTGAAGAACAACATGTAACGCCAGCGGGAAAAAATATGTAAACAAACGTATGTAGGATGCATTGCGCTTAAAATCACTCATGGTTAATAATCAGCATCATCCCCCAGAATAGATATTTAGCCTGTGGGATAGCGCTTGATTCGTTATATTCTTCATTTTCCCTGTATATGGGAATTGATTATAAAACATCCATTTTATTGGGTTTACAGCGGATTACCGCAAGTGGAAAATTATTCCCTGCGGCATATGTTCATAGCAGCCCATGTCGGCTAACCCGGAAAACCTATCAATCCGGATGTGCCCATCCAAATCCACGGCGTCAGCCATCCAAGAGCAATTGGTTCCGGTATTGATGCAGGGCGAGCCTTGTGCCAGCCGGTAATCGCCGCCCGCCAGGCTCAAACCGTAACCCTCGCCCGGAGCGACAAACATGGGATAATCAGGAAGATTGCCCTGCACCCCGCTAGGCAGCGTCGGACTGCACGAGAAGTGAAATGCATTGGTGCTGTCATTCCCGGTCAGATACAAGTCAGCATCGCTATAATCGGCGGAGTTGGAATAAACAATGCAATTAAGAATGCGATTACTAGCCGCCGCCATCAAGGCTAGTCCGTCGCCAGAGCGCATAGTTTGATTGCCGACTAATGTGCAGGACTCCAATGTGTTGGTCCCGTCAACGTCAATGTAAATTCCACCACCACGGTGGTATGTTGAGACGCTCCCTGTTGTTGCATTGCCCATGATGAGACAGTTGCGGATGCGTGTTTGAGTCTGCGGGGCAATATAAACTCCCCCGCCGGAACGCATGGCGCTATTGGATACAATTTCGCAAAACTCCATCACTCCATTACTCTTGAAATAAATTCCGCCGCCGTAATAGTTGGTCGCCAGATTGCCGATGATCCGTGAGTGTGTCACCGTCATGGATCCGACATTGCCCGAGAGATAACCGTGGAATATTCCCCCGGCATAGCTCAAAGATTCATTGCATGTAAATGTACAATTGCTGATCAACACGCTGTTGCACGTCCAAGTGGCCAGCCCGCCGCACATAGAGCCTTTATTATGCGTGATAGCGCTGCCGATTAGCTCCACCACACTGCCGTTTTCTACGCTAATCCCACCGACAAGGGAATATGTGGAATTATTACTGATCACGCTATTATGGATATGGACGCGGTGTCCGGGACTACCAGCGACAACAATACCAACGCCGCGCCTAGTGTCGGTTCCAAGATGCTGATTGCCGGAGATCAGACAGTTGGAGATGACGGACAGGGTGCCGGATGGTGCGTAAACTTGAATCCCACCGCCTCTACCGACGCTTTTATTATCAGCCACCGTGCTGTTCAGCAATTTGGCGGCATAGTTAAAACATACTCCGCCACCACCAATATTGTCCCCCCCCGAAACTTCATTGGAAATCACC